>NZ_BAABKB010000045.1:0-321638 GCF_039543605.1 Streptomyces siamensis
CCCGTTGATCAACGGGCCCCGGGGAACGGCGGATTCGCGGGAGGACCCACGGGTCGACGGGCCCCACGAGTCGGCCGGCCACGAGTCAGCCGCCCACGTGTTGGCGGACGCCAGGAGTCGGCCACCGACGTGTTGGCGGACGCCACTAAACGGCGGGCCCACGTGGTGGCGGACGCCACGAAACGGCGGGCTCCGGGTACGGGCGGACCCCACGTAACGGCCGCGCCGGAGCGCCCCCGAGGATCAGCAGCGTCTGCGGTCCTGCGTGAGCACTCCCTGCACCGTCACCAGGTCGCGGTCGTAGCACCCGGCCGAACCCAGCAGCCGGTAGCGCTCGCGTGTCGTGCCGACCGCATGACGCTGATCGCGCGGCACGTTCGCCGTGTACGTCGCGTCGCCCGTGTACGTGTCGTCCAGCCGGGACCACGCGGTGCGCTGTCCCGCCCGCGTCTCACCGACGGCCGCCCGGTCTCCGAGCGTCAGGACCGTTCGCAGCCGTTCGTCCGCGCCGAGCGTCGTCGTGCCGTCCATCGTGTACGTGCGCCGGTTCTGCGTGGCCCTCGCCGGTCCGCGCCCGTCCACGGTGACCGTCTCGTCATCGGTCCACGTCGCTTCCAGCGCGTCGGTGTTCTCGCCGTCCGTCCAGCGGTGCACGGAGGTGTTCGCGAGCGAGCGGGTGACGGTGGTGCGCACCCGGCCGTGCGAGGTGTCCAGGTACCCGGAGGCGGTCAGCCGGTGGCTTCCCCGGGTGTCGAGCCGGTGCTCCGCCCCGGGCGTGTACGTCGAGGAGTCGGCGAGGCCGTCGTCCGAGGTCTCGGTCAGCGCCCCGCTCACCCGCTCTCGTCCGGCGTCCTGCCAGACGAGGACGTTGACCGGCGTGCTCCAGCCGGTCTGTCCCTCGGGGACGCCGACGACCGACACGTCCACCCGATGTGCCCGCCCGTCGTTCAGGAGCCCCGCGAAGGGGGTCAGGTCGTACTCGACGGGCTTGACGTCGAAGGCGCGCGGGCCCGGAATCACATACCAGAGGAAGGGGTTGGACCAGCCGCCGGTCCACACGGTCGGGAACGGCTCGGCGATGCCCGCGAGCCGGCCGTCGACCCTGATCTGCACCTCGCGGTAGGGCCCGTCGTCCGCACGACAGGAGTACGGCGCGGGGTCCGGCACGGTGAGGTACCAGTACTCCTCGCAGCCGCCGCCGGACCCGGTCGCATAGACCTCGGCGACGACGCGCTCGCTGTTGCGCGGTGTGGTCAGCGTGCCGTCCCGGAGGGTCAGCACGCGGTCGGGTGCGACTGCCGGCCTGCCCCCGAAGAACGTCAGCGTGACCTTGACGTCGATGACGCCCGTGTACGTGTCGTCGACGACGTTCCCGATGAGCATCTCGACGTCCTGGCTGCGTCGGAGGGTGTCGCTGTAGCGCGTGACGTCCTTCTCGACGGACCATGCGATGCCGTCGGGCGACGGTTCGGGCGTCGACGTGCGAAGGACCTCCACCCCGCCGACGTGCACGTAGCCGAGCCGGTCGAACTGCCGCCCCTTGACCTTGCCGTCGAGTCTCAGCACGACCTTGCTCCAGCGGTCTCCGCACCCGGTCGGCGGCGCATACGTGCCGCGATACGGCGTGAAGTCGCGGAACTGCGCCTCGGCCAGCGTCACTTCACAGGACCGGCCGGCGGGCCTGCCGACCGGCGGGGCCGCCGTCAGGGGGTCGTGCCAGTCCGTCCCGAACTCGGCCGGTGGTTCCGGTGACGAGGCGGCCGACGCCGGAGCCGCCCCGAACAGCGTGCTCGCCACGAGGATCGCTCCCGCGAGCATGGACATGACCATCCGTCTTCTCATGTGCGGTGTTCTACGGGGCGGTCGGGCCACCCGCAATGGGGCCCACGCACCGCGCGCACCGACGAACACGCCCCTCTCCGCGTGGGGCTGCCCACCCCACCAGGACGACTAGGCCTTCAAGTCGGCCTCGTCCCCCATCACCACGACAGGATGCCGATGCGGATCGAGTGTGCGCAGCAGGTACTCCATGGCCGGCCGGGACACGCTCACGCATGCCGACGTACCGCTGCCGTGGTCCATGTGCAGCCAGATGCCGCCCCCCTTGGACTGGCCCTCGGGGCGGGTCGGGTCGTTCGGTGCCGTGCCCTTGACGCGGTTGTAGTCGATGGCGATGACGTAGTCGAAGTCGTGCCAGTGGGACTTCGCCCAGTAGCGCGGGGCGGCGAACGACGGGGACCGGGTGTACGGCAGCCGGGCGCCGGGATCTGCGAGCACACCCCCCGCGTCGCTGAGCGTGAACACACCGACGGGGCTGCGGTTGTCGCCCTCGTGGTGGTCGACGGTCCAGCCCTTCTTGCCGTTGTGCGCGGGCCAGCTGCGGGTCTTCTCCCACGTCGAGCCCGACTTCGTGTACAGCGTGACCGTGGAGTCCGCGGAGTCCACGCCTTCGCCGTGGACCGCCACCACCTGGCGCGCGTCCGACGGGATACGGGCCCTCATCGCGTCACCGATGCCGGGGATGCGTTTCAGGTCCGCGCTGTGACTCGGGGCGTCCGACGCTGCCGGTCCGCCGTCGCCCTCGGCCCGGCGACCGGTGTCCGAGCCGCCGCACGCCGACAGGGAGACGGCGAGCAGCCCACAGGCCACCGCGACGACTCCCGCACTCCTGACTCCGACCGATCGCATGCCGACCATGGTGACACCCCGGCGAGACGCGGAACGCAGCCGGTCACGGTAACGCCCCTTCCCTCACCTTCCAACCCTTTAGGGCCATTTCGTACGTACTCCTCCGGCGTGACGCTCGACGCCGCCGGCCCTGCCGCGCGTCACGAGCCGCGGGCCGAATCCGTGCCGCGGGGCGATAAATCGTTTGCTTCCGACCACGCTGCGACGCGAACCTTTCACGGTTTGTTGCCGGTCTTCAGGGCCGGCCGGCTGCCGAGAACGCGCCTCCCTCCACCCCTGACACGAGCCACTGGGACGTCATGCAGATTCAAGACCTTCCGTATCCCGACCCGGGTGTGCCGGACGCACGCTCAGGTCCCCGATTCCTGTGGTGGCTCGGCCGGAATCAGCTCGGCGGGCAGTTCAAGGCCCTCGCCTGGGGTCTGCTGCACTTCGTGGCCGTCTCCGGGCTGCCGTTCTGCGTCGGCCTCGCCGTCCAGGCCGTCGTGGACTCCTCCGGCGCCCGGCTCGCCCTGGCGGGCGGGCTGATCGCGCTGTGCGGCGTGGGTATCGCGCTGGGCGACGCCATGCTGCATCGCGCCGCCGTCACCAACTGGATCACCGCGGCCGCGCGCGTCCAGCAGCTGCTCGCCCGCAGGACCGCCGAGCTCGGCTCCGCGCTGACCCGGCGCGTCGCGGCCGGCGAGGTCGTCGCCGTCTCCACCGGCGACGTCGAGAAGATCGGCTGGTTCGTGGAGGCGGTGTCGCGCTTCGCGGCGGCCGCCCTCACCGTGGTGCTGGTCTGTGTCGGCCTGGTCCTCTACCAGCCCGCGCTCGGCGTCATCGTCGCGGTGGGCGTGCCCGTCCTCGCGCTCGCCGTGCTGCCGCTGCTGCCCCGCGCGACACGGCGTGCCGACTTCCAGCGGGAGAAGGCCGGGCGCGCCACCGAACTGGCCTCGGACACCGTGGCCGGTCTGCGGGTGCTGCGCGGCATCGGCGGCGAGGAACTCTTCCTCGACCGCTACCGCAGCGCATCCCAGGAGGTCCGCCGGGCCGCCGTGCACAGCGCCCGCATGTGGTCGCTGATCTCGGCGATCCAGGTGCTCCTGCCGGGTCTGCTGATGATCGCGGTCGTCTGGCACGGCGTCGGGCTGGCCCGCGACGGCAGCATCACCGTGGGCGAACTGGTCACCGTGTACAGCGCGGTCATGCTGCTGACCTACCCGCTCAGGCACTTCGAAGAGATCGCGATGGCCTACTCCTTCTCCAGGCCCTCCGCCCGACGCGCCGCCCGCGTGCTGTCCCTCCAGCGCGCCGTGGACAGCGGCGGGACGCTGACGGAGCGGACACCGGGCGGGGATCTGTACGATCCCGCGACCGGGCTGCTCGCGCCCGCGGGACGCCTCACCGCCGTGGTGTGCGGAGACCCGGACGCGGCCGGTCTCCTCGCCGAACGGCTGGGCGGACACCCCTCCGAGGAAGGCACCTCGGTGCTCCTCGGCGGCGTACCGCTGGACGAACTCCCGCTCGACACCGCTCGCACCGCCGTCCTCGTCCAGGACAAGGATCCGGTGCTGCTGTCGGGCTCGCTGAGCGAACTGCTCGACGTGCCCTCCTCCGGCAAGGTGAGCGCGGCCCGGGCGCTGGCGGCCGCGCAGTGCGGCGACGTCCTGGAGGCGCTCACCCAGGGCTCCCTGGACGCCCAGGACCCGATGGACGCCCACATCACCGAGCGCGGACGGTCCCTGTCGGGCGGCCAGCGCCAGCGGCTCGCGCTGGCCCGGTCCCTGATCACGGACCCCGAGGTGCTCGTCCTGGACGAGCCGACGTCCGCCGTCGACTCGCACACGGAGGCCCGGATCGCCGACGGCGTGCGCTCCCTGCGTGCCGGGCGGACGACCGTGGTCTTCACCTCCTCACCGCTGCTGCTCGACCACGCGGACCGGGTCCTGCTGGTCCACGAGGGCGACGTGGTCGCCGTCGGCGTCCACCGCGAGCTGGTACACAGCGAACCGCGGTACCGGGCCGTGGTGACCCGGGAGACCGAGGACGAGGCCACCACCGCGCCGAGCGGCGGACACCCGACGGGCGAGGCCGCTCCCGGCAGCGCTCTCGAAGACGATGAAGCCGTCCTGAACGGCGTCCTGGAGGACGACGCGGCCCCTCTGGGCGGCGTCCTGGAAGAAATCGAGGAAACCGCATGATCGGCGTGGCGCCCCCGGCGTACGACCCGGCCGCCCCGACGACGGCGAGCACCCTGCCCGTCGGCGCCCCCGAGACCGTACGCACCTACGTCACCGAGCTCTTCCGGAGGCACCGCACCGCCTTCCTCCTCCTGATCGCCGTCAACACGGTCGCCGTCGTGGCCTCGATGGCCGGGCCCTATCTGCTCGGCTCGGTCGTCGAGCGGGTCTCCGACCGCACACGGGATCTCCACCTGGAGCTCACCGCCGGACTGTTCGTCGCCGCGCTCCTCGTCCAGGCCGTCTTCGTGCACCAGGTGCGGCTGCGCGGTGCCGTCCTCGGCGAGCGCATGCTCGCCGACCTGCGTGAGGACTTCCTCGTGCGGTCGGTGGGCCTGCCGCCCGGTGTCCTCGAGCGGGCCGGCACGGGCGACCTGCTCTCGCGCATCACCACGGACATCGACCGGCTGGCCAACGCCATGCGCGAGGCCGTGCCCCAGCTGGCCATCGGGGTGGTGTGGGCCGCGCTGCTGCTCGGCGGCCTCGCCGTGACCGCGCCGGCGCTCGCCCCCGCCGTCCTCGTCGCGGTACCGCTGCTGGTGGTCGGCTGCCGCTGGTACTTCAAGCGCGCGCCGTCCGCGTACCGCTCGGAGGCCGCCGGTTACGCGGCGGTCGCCGCCGTCCTCGCCGAGACGGTCGACGCCGGTCGCACCGTGGAGGCCCACCGCCTGGGCGCGCGCCGCATCGAACTGTCCGACCGCCGGGTCGAGGAGTGGACCGCGTGGGAGCGGTACACGCTCTGGCTGCGGTCGGTCCTCTTCCCCGTCGTCAGCCTCACCCACGTGACGGTGCTCTGCTCGGTCCTCATGATCGGCGGGACCTTCGTCCTGCACGGGTGGATCAGCGTGGGGCAGCTGACGACGGGCGCGCTCATCGCCCAGATGCTCGTCGACCCGGTGGGCCTGATCCTCCGCTGGTACGACGAGCTCCAGGTCGCCCAGGTCTCCCTGGCCCGCCTCGTCGGCGTCCGGGACATCGAGCCGGACGCGGGCGACCCGTCGGTGGCGCCGGACGGACGGGACGTCCACGCGGACCAGGTCCGCTTCGGCTACCGCGCCGGCGTGGACGTGCTGCGCAAGGTGTCCCTGGAGGTCGCCCCCGGCACCCGGCTGGCCCTCGTCGGCCCGTCCGGCGCGGGCAAGTCCACGCTGGGCAGGCTGCTCGCCGGCATCTACGCGCCCCGGGACGGCCGGATCACGCTCGGCGGCGCCGAACTGTCCCGGATGCCCGCGGAGGAGGTCCGCTCGCACGTGGCCCTGGTCAACCAGGAGCACCACGTCTTCGTGGGATCCCTGCGCGACAATCTGCTGCTCGCCAGGACCGGCGCGGTCGACGCCGAGCTGTGGGCCGCGCTCGGCGCCGTCGACGCCGACGGCTGGGCACGGGCGCTCGACGACGGCCTGGACACCGAGGTCGGCTCGGGCGGACTCGCGCTCACCCCGGCCCAGGCCCAGCAGATCGCGTTGGCCCGTCTGGTCCTGGCCGACCCGCACACGCTGGTCCTGGACGAGGCGACCTCGCTCCTCGACCCGCGTGCGGCCCGCCACCTCGAACGTTCGCTCGCACGCGTCCTCGACGGCCGCACCGTGGTGGCCATCGCACACCGCCTGCACACCGCGCACGACGCCGACGTCATCGCCGTCGTCGAGAACGGCCGCATCAGCGAACTCGGCAGCCACGACCAGCTCGTCGCGGCCGACGGCGCCTACGCGGCGCTGTGGCGGTCCTGGCACGGATGATCCCGGCCCCTGCCGTCGCGCCGGTGTCACGGCCCGTCGGCAGGGGTGCGGCCGCCTCCGGAGGGCCGTTTCGCACGTGCTCCGGTTCCATGGCCGGAGCACGTGCCGTTGCGCGGTGCCGAAGGGGGGTGGAAGGCTGGATGTGGGCACCGGCTCGGGGTACTCCCCCGGAACCACCCGGTTCGCGTGGGGCGGCGCCTGTGTCCAGCGGCCCGAGCGCCGACCGTCGAGTGCGGCGGCACCGAGCCCCGCCCGCACCCTCTGGAGGTTCCCGTGGACAGCGCCGACGGATGGGGGGACGACGTCTACCAGCCCGACGGATCCGAGGTACAGGACGACGCGGGACTGCTCGACGCCGAGGACACTCTGCTCGCCGACGGCGTCGGCGACCCCCTGGACCGTGGCTGGTCCCCTCCGGAGCGGCCCTGGGCCGTGGAGCACGCCGGGGTGACCGCCGCGGAGGGCCACGAGGGCGAGAGCCTGGAGCAGCGCCTCGCCGAGGAGCTGCCGGACATCGCGGAAGTCGCCGGAGACGGCATCGGCGACGTCCAGGGCACGGACGGCGAGCTCCTCGACAACGAGGTGGGCGATCTGCGCTCCGGCCGTCTCGTCGCCCCCGACGAGGGCGCGCACGAGGACGAGGAGAGCGGGCTCATCGCCACCGACGTGGGCATCGACGGTGCCGCGGCCTCGGCCGAGGAGGCGGCGATGCACATCGTCGACGAGGACTTCCTGTCCGGCTGACCATCCCCTCGAGGAGCATCCATGCAGCAGGACAAGCAGCCCGACTACCACCCGGTCGTCTTCCGCGACCGGTCCGCCGGCTACGCCTTCCTCACCCGCTCCACGGCGACGAGCGACCGGACCATCGAGTGGGACGACGGCGAGACCTACCCGGTCGTGGACGTGGAGATCTCGTCGGAGAGCCACCCCTTCTACACCGGCAAGGCCCGGACCGTGGACTCGGAGGGACGCATCGCGCAGTTCGAGCGCCGCTACGGCGCGCAGGGCTCCGGGGGCGACGGCGCCGCCTGATCGCAACGTCGCCGGCGAGGTCCGGGGACCGGCCCCGCCCGGCGACGACAGCCTCAGATGACGTTGAGCGCCGCGGCGCAGCCCACCCCGCCGAGCAGCATGAACACCGGCATCAGCACCTTGAGCTCGACCCAGCTGCCGGCCCTGAAGCGCATCGCCTTGGGCGGACCGATCGGGTACCAGCGCTTGCGGCCGACCGGGATCGGCCACAGGATCGGGCAGCCGGACACCGTCAGGGCGTCCCCGATGTCGTGGACCAGGGCCCCGAGAACGATCGGCAGTCCGAGCCACAGGTACTCCTGGCCCGGCGCGGTGAACAGCCAGTCCGAACCGTTGCCCGGCTTGTCCAGGACCCCGGCGAGGATCCAGGCACTCGTCGCCGCCAGCAGCCACACCAGCACGTCGCTGCTCGAACCCCGGGCGGCTCGCCACAGCAGCCCTTCGATGGCGAGCACCATGTGCACGAACAGGATGGCCAGGACCGCCCAGCGGCCTCCCGTGATGGCCAGGACCGACGTGCCCGCGCCGATCAGCACCGCCCACAGCCACGTGTGCGTCAACGTGCGGTGACCTCCCGACCGCCGCGGGTCGCCCTGCTTCTTCGTCCCCTTGTAGACGGCGTACGAGAGCTTGTCGACGATCTCGCACAGGCCCCGAGACAGCGGTCCGAAGGCTCGTGAGATCGTGGCCGCCTTGTGGTCCAGGTCGGGGGCGAGCGCGGCACCGGCGCAGATCAGGGCGCCGACCAGGAGGACCGGCCACGGCATGGCATGTCCCGCGGCGGCGGCTGCCGCTCCGACCCCGAGCCAGGCAGCGGCTCCCGACAGTGAGTGTGCTGGTCCCATCATGGCCGCTCCCCGCCCCATTCCTCTTGTGCCGCTGTCCAGTTGCCCGTGCGCACTGATGCTCCGTCGGCGCCACAGCGTAGCGTTCGTGATCTTCGGACCAGCATCCGATTCCCCCATCGGGCGGGTCGACAGGCAAGATGGGGGCGTGACCCTCATCGATCAGCTCCCGCAGACCGCAGATCCCGACGCCCTCTACGAAGCCTTCGAGTCGTGGGCCGGGGAACGCGGTCTCACCCTCTATCCCCACCAGGAGGAGGCGCTGATCGAGGTGGTCTCGGGTGCGAACGTGATCGTTTCGACGCCCACGGGCTCCGGCAAGAGCATGATCGCCGCCGGCGCCCACTTCGCGGCGCTCGCCCGTGACGAGGTCACCTTCTACACGGCGCCGATCAAGGCCCTCGTCTCGGAGAAGTTCTTCGAGCTGTGCAAGATCTTCGGCACCGAGAACGTCGGCATGCTCACCGGCGATGCCTCGGTGAACGCCGACGCCCCGGTGATCTGCTGCACGGCCGAGGTGCTGGCCTCCATCGCGCTGCGGGACGGCAAGCACGCCGACGTGGGCCAGGTCGTGATGGACGAGTTCCACTTCTACGCGGAGGCCGACCGCGGCTGGGCGTGGCAGATCCCGATCCTGGAGCTGCCCCAGGCGCAGTTCATCCTCATGTCGGCGACGCTCGGTGACGTCTCGATGTTCGAGAAGGACCTCACCCGGCGCACCGGACGGCCCACGGCGGTCGTCCGCTCGGCGACCCGTCCCGTCCCGCTGTCCTACGAGTACATGCTCACTCCGCTCACGGAGACGCTCACCGAGCTGCTCGCCACCAAGCAGGCGCCGGTCTACATCGTGCACTTCACGCAGGCCCAGGCCGTGGAGCGGGCGCAGGCGCTGATGAGCATCAACATGTGCACGCGTGAGGAGAAGGACCAGATCGCCGAGCTGATCGGCAACTTCCGCTTCACCACCAAGTTCGGCCGCAACCTCTCCCGCTACGTGCGTCACGGGATCGGTGTGCATCACGCGGGCATGCTGCCCAAGTACCGGCGCCTGGTGGAGAAACTGGCCCAGGCCGGCCTGCTGAAGGTCATCTGCGGCACGGACACCCTCGGCGTCGGGGTCAACGTCCCCATCCGGACCGTGCTGTTCACGGCGCTCACCAAGTACGACGGCAACCGCGTCCGCACGCTGCGCGCCCGAGAGTTCCACCAGATCGCGGGCCGCGCCGGTCGTGCGGGCTTCGACACGGCGGGTTTCGTGGTGGCTCAGGCGCCCGAGCACGTCATCGAGAACGAGAAGGCCCTCGCCAAGGCCGGCGACGACCCGAAGAAGCGCCGCAAGGTGGTGCGGAAGAAGGCTCCCGAGGGCTTCGTCGGCTGGACGGAGAACACCTTCGAAAAGCTCATCGCCTCCGAGCCCGAGCCGCTTACCTCGCGCTTCCGCGTGACGCACACCATGCTGCTGTCGGTGATCGCCCGGCCGGGCAACGCCTTCGAGGCGATGCGGCATCTGCTGGAGGACAACCACGAGCCGCGCAAGCAGCAGCTGCGGCACATCCGGCGGGCGATCGCCATCTACCGCTCGCTCCTCGACGGCGGCATCGTCGAGAAGCTCGACGAGCCCGACGCGACCGGGCGCATCGTGCGGCTCACCGTCGATCTCCAGCAGGACTTCGCGCTCAACCAGCCGCTGTCGACCTTCGCGCTCGCCGCGTTCGACCTGCTGGACCCCGAATCCCCCTCGTACGCCCTGGACATGGTGTCCGTCGTCGAGTCGACGCTGGACGATCCACGACAGATCCTCGCGGCGCAGCAGAACAAGGCGCGCGGTGAGGCCGTCGCCGCGATGAAGGCGGACGGCGTCGAGTACGAGGAGCGCATGGAGCGGCTCCAGGACGTGTCGTACCCCAAGCCGATGGAGGAGATCCTCTTCCACGCGTACAACACGTACCGCAAGAGCCACCCGTGGGTCGGCGACCATCCACTGTCCCCGAAGTCCGTCATCCGCGACATGTACGAACGGGCGCTGTCCTTCACGGAGTTCGTCTCCTTCTACGAGCTCGCCCGCACCGAGGGCATCGTCCTGCGCTACCTGGCCAGTGCCTACAAGGCTCTTGAGCACACCGTCCCGGACGATCTGAAGTCCGAGGACCTGGAGGATCTGATCGCCTGGCTGGGCGAGATGGTGCGCCAGGTCGACTCCAGCCTCCTCGACGAGTGGGAGCAGCTCGCCAACCCGGAGGAGATGACGGCCGAGGAGGCCCAGGAGAAGGCCGACCAGGTCAAGCCGGTCACCTCGAACGCCCGCGCCTTCCGTGTCCTCGTCCGCAACGCCATGTTCCGCCGTGTCGAGCTCGCCGCTCTCGACAACGTCGACGAACTGGGCGAGATGGACGGCGACTCCGGCTGGGACGCCGATGCCTGGGGCGAGGCGATGGACAAGTACTGGGACGAGTACGAGGACCTCGGCACCGGGCCGGACGCCCGTGGGCCCAAGCTGCTCCTCATCGAGGAGGAGCCGGAGAACGGTCTGTGGCGGGTGCGTCAGACCTTCGCCGACCCGAATGGTGATCACGACTGGGGCATCAGTGCGGAGGTGGACCTGACGGCCTCCGACGCGGAAGGACGTGCCATCGTCCGCGTCACCGATGTCGGCCAGCTGTGAGCTCAGGAGAATCCCACACATGACGAACCCGGCCGAGAGGCTCGTCGACCTGCTCGACCTGGAGCAGATCGAGGTCAACATCTTCCGTGGCCGCAGCCCGCAGGAGTCCCTGCAGCGGGTCTTCGGCGGCCAGGTGGCCGGCCAGGCGCTGGTCGCCGCGGGCCGCACCACCGAGCGCGATCGGCCCGTGCACTCGCTGCACGCGTACTTCCTGCGGCCGGGCCGGCCGGGCGTGCCCATCGTGTACCAGGTCGAACGGGTCCGGGACGGACGGTCGTTCACCACCCGTCGTGTCACCGCCGTCCAGCAGGGACGCACGATCTTCAATCTGACCGCCTCCTTTCACCAGCCTGAGGAAGGGAGCTTCGAGCACCAGCTGCCGCCGGCCCGCGAGGTTCCGGACCCGGAGTCGCTTCCGACGGTGACGCAGGAGATCGAGGAGCATCTGGGCGCGCTCCCCGAGGCATTGGAGCGCATGGCGCGGCGCCAGCCGTTCGACATCCGTTACGCGGACCGGCTTCGCTGGACCCCGGAGGAGATCAAGGACGCCGAGCCACGCAGCGCGGTGTGGATGCGGGCGGTCGGGCCGCTGGGCGACGATCCGCTCGTGCACACCTGTGCCCTCACGTACGCCAGCGACATGACGCTGCTCGACGCCGTCCGCATCCCGGTGGAACCGCTGTGGGGCAAGCGAGGCTTCGACATGGCCTCGTTGGACCACGCCATGTGGTTCCACCGCCCGTTCCGCGCGGACGAGTGGTTCCTGTACGACCAGGAATCCCCGATCGCGACGGGCGGGCGTGGTCTGGCGCGCGGACGCATCTACGACCTTCACGGACGCCTGCTCGTCTCGGTGGTGCAGGAGGGACTCTTCCGGGCGCTGTGAGGGTGTGCCCCTGTGCCCGACCGTCCGTGAAGGGCGCGTCCGGCATCGGGGAGAGAGGCGCCCGTCAGGGGTTTCTGCGACGCAGCCACCCGAGCAGTCCGCGTGGCCGCTCGGGCCCCTCGCTGCCGGCTCGGTCTTCCGTCTCCTTGAGTTCGCTCTCGAAGTGGTCTTCCGTGCCTTCGCTCCCGGGCTGATCTTCCATTCCCTCGGCCCCCTCGATCGGTAGTGGGTGCGGTGCGGGGCGCTGTGCCCTGGCCTCGACGATCGCCTGGCACAGGTCGGCCTTGAGCCAGCCGATCTCGTCGGGCTCGTCGGCCCTCGTGATGCGGGCGGCGACGACCGCGGCGGGAGAGTCCGGTGCGCCCTGGGAGGGATGCTCGGGCCTGAGCCGGTTCAGATGGGCCCGCTCGTACGGGTCGGCGACGACCTCCGCCACATGCGTGGGGTCGAGCAGCGACGCCACGACCGCGGCCCGCGCCCAGGGATCCTCGGTCTGCCGCAGCAGGAAGCCCATGTGACGTCCTCGCCAGTTACGGGGCCGCAGGTCGACTCCTTCGTCGAGCTGGTCACGGAGCCTCTCGGGCGTACGGCCGCTGAGCAGCGGCGCGTTCTGCGCGTCGGTCGCGAACTGGTGCAGTTCCTCGGCGAGATACAGCCAGACCACGGCCCGATAGCGGTTCAAATAAAACCTGACCGGGACGATCAGGCCCAGGCGGGCCAGGCGGGTGAACCGGGCGGTGGTCACGCCCATGAGAGCAGCACCCTCCGTCGTGCCGACGGCTTTGACCCGCTCGCGCAGTGCTTCGGGAAATCCGTCCGCGGTGCGCAGGCGGTCGATCTCGCCGCGAGTGACACGACGTCCCCCGCCGCCCTCGTCCGGGACGGAGCGGATGCAGCCGAGGTGCAGGGCCAGGTCGAACTCGCCACGCCTGAGCTCCAGCTCTCGTGCGGCACGGCTGAACGACGAGGTGGTGGACTGCGCGATGGTGCGGCCGGACATGACGGTCTCCCCCGTGGAGTCGGTTGCTCGCGCCGATGTGCGCTCGCTTCGGGAAAAACCGTATCCGGCTCGGCGGACATCGCGGGGAGCCTGTGGATAACCTCGACCGTAACTACATTTACGCAGGTCAGAGATCTGCGATGGGCGATCCTTCACGTTGTCGCGCGTCCACGGAGAGGTGCTCGCCGACGCGGTTCACGAGCAGCGTCATCTCGTAGGCGACCTGGCCGATGTCGGCCTCCGCGGCGCTGAGGACGCACAGACAGCTGCCGTCCCCGGCGGCGGTGACGAAGAGCACCGCGTCGTCGAACTCCACCATCGTCTGGCGCACGTGTCCGGCGCCGAAGTGACGGCCTGAGCCCTTGGCCAGACTGTGCAGGCCCGAGGAGACGGCCGCGAGATGCTCGGCGTCCTCCCGCCTCAGCCCTGTGCTCGCCCCCGTCACCAGTCCGTCGTTGGACAGCACCAAGGCGTGCCGTACGTGTTCGACGCGCTGCGTGAGGTCGTCCAGCAGCCAGCCGAGTCCCGTGTTCTGCGCCATGATCCGGTCTTCCCCCTGAAGTCCTTCCCCCTGGCCGGAGGATCTGACCAGCCAGCCTTCCCCACACCCGTCGTCCGAGCAAGGAGGATGGACGGCATGGCAGAGAAGATGACCGACGAGCAATGGCGCGCGTTCGTTTCACAGGGCACGCGCACCGGAAAACTCTCCACCGTCCGGGCCGACGGAGGCCCGCATGTCGCGCCGATCTGGTTCGTGCTGGACGGCGACGAGCTGGTCTTCAACACCGGGAAGGAGACGGTCAAGGGAAGAAACCTCGCACGGGACGGCCGGGTCGCCCTGTGCGTGGACGACGACCGGCCGCCTTTCGACTTCGTCGTGCTGGAGGGGCGGGCGACGCTCTCGGAGGAGTCCGGCGAACTGCTCCACTGGGCGACCAGGATCGCCGCCCGCTACATGGGCGAGGAGCGCGCCGAGGAGTTCGGCAAGCGCAACGGTGTTCCGGGTGAACTCCTCGTCCGGGTGAGGATCGAGAAGGTCGTGGCCTACGCCTCGGTGGCCGCCTGAGCCGCTCGGTCCGTGCGCGAACGGCCGCCCTTTGCCGAGCGGCCGTTCGCCGTGTCAGCCGACCGAGTCGAGCAGCCGGGCGGTGTGCACCCGCCCGGCGTACTCGACGAGACGAATCAGCACCTCCTTCCCGGAGTCGCGGTCGCGCGCGTCGCAGAGCACCACCGGTGTGCCGCGGTCGAGGTCGAGGGCGCGGGAGACGTCCTGCGCACCGTAGGTGCGGGCACCCGCGAAGCAGTTGACGGCCACGACGAACGGGATGTGCCGGTGCTCGAAGTAGTCCACGGCGGGGAAGCAGTCTTCGAGCCGCCGGGTGTCGGCGAGGACGACCGCGCCGAGCGCCCCCTGTGACAGCTCGTCCCACAGGAACCAGAAGCGGTCCTGTCCCGGGGTTCCGAAGAGGTAGAGCGAGAGGCCGGACCTGATGGTGATCCGCCCGAAGTCCATGGCGACGGTGGTGGTGACCTTCTGGTCGACGCCGTCCGTGTCGTCCACCGACTGACCTGCCTCACTCAGCAGTTCCTCGGTCCGCAGCGGCCTGATCTCACTGACCGCGCCCACCAGGGTCGTCTTGCCGACGCCGAATCCGCCGGCGACCAGAATCTTCAGGGCCAGAGCGGCGGCCGTCTCGCCACTCGGGGCGTCGGGGTTCTCGGAGACCATCGATCACTTCTCTCGGGAGTGCCGACAAGGGTCGACGTCGGTACGGCGGTGCGGGGTGTCCGTGGGGACTGGTGCGAGAGGGCGCGGGATCAGCGAATTCAGCATCATGACAACTGCGTTCCTGCTTGGAGGGACAGGACCGCAAGCTGACCGTTGTGACCGGCTCACGTCCGTTCGGTGTCGGATCGGAAGCGCAAGAAGCGCGCAGGGAATGCCGATGCTGTTCATCTAGAGCGCCCTCAGACCGTCGATCACCTCGCGGAGAATGCGCTCGTCGGGTAGTTGGGCGGGCGGCACCGGGCGGCTGACCGTGACGCAGCCGAGCTCCAGGAGGTCGCCGAGGAGTACCCGGACCACTCCGACCGGGAGGTCCGCGTCCGCGGAGAGTTCGGCGACCGACTGCGTCTCGACGCGGCACAGTTCGATCAGCGCCCGGTGTTCCGGACCGAGCGAGGTGTCGTCGTCCGCGCCGGGTGCGCCGGTGTCGAGGGTGACCAGGGCTATCAGGTCGAACCGCACGCCGGTGGGGCCCGGCTTCGTGCGGCCGCCCGTCATGGCGTAGGGACGGACGAGCGGTCCGGCCTCGTTGTCGAACCACTGGCTGCCCGGCATGTCCTCGGTCATGTGCGCCGCCCGTCCCCGGTCACCTGGCCGCGGGCGGCTGTGCGCCGACGCGAGGCGGCGTGTAGAGGTGTTCGCCCACGCGCTTGACCAGCAGCGCCATCTCGTAGGCGACCAGACCGATGTCGGCCGTGACGGCCGTCAGCACGGCGAGACAGGAACCGTCTCCCGCGGCGGCGACGAACAGGAATCCGTCGTCCATCTCCACCATCGTCTGGCGCACGCCGCCGGCACCGAAGTGGCGTCCCGCGCCCTTGGCCAGGCTGTGGAATCCGGAGGCGACCGCCGCGAGATGCTCGGCGTCCTCGCGGCGCAGGCCGTTCGACGCGCCGACCGCGAGGCCGTCGTTCGACAGCACCACGGCGTGCCGTACGGCGGCCACGCGCAGCACCAAGTCGTCCAGCAGCCAGTCGAGTTCACCGGACCGCTGGCCCCTCGTACTCGGGTCCTGGATCATGCGGGGTCTCCTTCCCTGCTGTCGCTGCCCGCTGCCGGGCCGGAGGTGGCTCCGCGGCCGGGCGCTCTGCCGCCGCCGCGCACCCAGCCGTCGCGGTAGGCCGCCATGCGGTCACGTACGAGTTCGGGTGTGCGCTCACCGTCATGGTGGGAATCAGCTGCTCTTTCCGTCGACTCCTCGGAACGCTGAGCGCGCAGTTGGGGGGCCAGGTTCGCCTGCCGCACCCGCTTGGGGAGGTCGTCGGAGCTGTCTGAGTCGTCCGGCGGACGGTGCAGCCGGAGGGTGCCGACCCGGGGTGTCGGGTTGTCCGGCGGGCCGGGCTCAGGGGCTTCCGGGCCGGTCTGTACCGGCGGCACCAGCGCGGGCCTCTCGGTGATGGCCGGCACGGATTCCTGTTCGGTCACCGCGGACACCCTTGCGTACTCGCGTACTTCGGGTTTCTCGGTGTCCGTCCGGCGGGTGGAACGTTCCGCCGGACCGCTTTGGAGCAAGGTCGTGGGCAGCAGGACGACCGCCGTGGTGCCGCCGTAGGGCGAGGTCCGCAGGTGCACTTTGATGTCGTGCCGGGCCGCGAGCCTGCTCACCACGAAGAGGCCGAGCCGGTCGCTGTCGAACAGGTCGAGGGCCTCGGACTGCTCGATGCGCCGGTTGGCATCGGCGAGCCGCTCCTTGCCCATGCCCAGCCCCCGGTCCTCGACCTCGATCACATAGCCGTTGCCGACCGGCTCGCCGGTGATCCGCACCCTGGTGTGCGGCGGTGAGAACTGTGCGGCGTTCTCGACGATCTCCGCCAGGAGGTGCGTGAGGTCGGCCACCGCGGAGCCGACGACGGACGCCTCGGGGAGTTGCCGTACCTCCACGCGCGCGTAGTCCTCGACCTCGGAGACGGCCGCGCGGACCACGTTGGTCAGGGAGACCGGCATGCGCCAGGCGCGGCCCGGTGCGGCCCCGGACAGGATGATCAAGCTCTCCGCGTGGCGTCGCATGCGTGTGGTGAGGTGGTCGAGGCGGAACAGGTCGCTCAGTTCGTTCGGGTCCTCGGACCTGCGCTCCATGCTGTCCAGCAGGTTGAGTTGGCGGTGCACGAGCACCTGGCTGCGGCGGGCGAGGTTGACGAAGACGCCGGAGATTCCGCTGGCGAGTTCCGCGCGTTCGACGGCGGCGCGCAGGGCGGCCCGGTGCACGGTGCCGAGGGCCTCCGCGACCTGTCCCGTCTCGTCATCGGCGGACGGTCCGGGCGGAGCCTCGGCCCGCACGTCGATCTCCTCCCCCGCTCGCAGTCTGCTCATCGCGTGCGGGAGCTTGCGCCGTGCGATCTCCAGGGCGGTGTTGCGCAGGCTCACCAATTCGACGACTAGGGCCCGTCCGATGCGCACGGAGATGACGAGCGACGCCACGACGGCGGCGAGTCCGAAGAGGACGGCGGCACCGGCGGGAGTGAGCAGACCGCGGGTGACGGGGTCGGCGCGGTCCGCGACGTCCCGGCCCGCGTTCGCCTCGATGGTGCCCATGCCGTGCTGCACGCGCGCGTGAGCCGCGTCCCAGTCGGCCTGCGGTGCGGCGCCGAGCGCCTTGGCTCCCGGCGGGGAGACGAGCACCTTGTCCTCGACGGCGCGCACGTCGGTGTACGCGCTCCCCTCCACGAGGTCCTGCCAGGCGGCTCGTTCGGTTCCGCGCAGGTCCCCGACCGCGGAGTCCGTCAGAGTCCGGCGGGTGGCCACGGCACCGGTGAACAGCCGTAGCCGCTCGCCGTCGAGGCGCCCGGCGAGCCGGGCGCCGGCCAGCACCGCGTCCTCCTGGGCGAGTGCTTCACCCGCGCGGGAGAATTCGAGCAGCACGCGCGCGTCGGAGCCGAGGTCGTCGTCCGGGATGCCGGTGAGCGCGCCGCCCACACCGAAGGCTGTCGAGATCGTCCGGGTGTACCGCCGGTACGCCTCGTTCCAGTCGGCGCGTCGCTCCAGTACGGCGGTGCGCAGGGACGCGAGCCCGTCTGCGGCGGTGACGAACGCGTCCAGGCGTCCGGCCACACTCGCGGGAAGGTCCGCGCCGTCCGCGACGGTGTTGTGATCGCCCATCCGGAGCTTCGCCACCGCTCGGTCGGTGCGCCGTGCCGACTCCTTGAGATCGCCGGGCCGTTCGACGGCGGGGTCGGTCGCATAGCGCACGGCGGCGGTGCGCTCGGCCTGGAGGGCCGCGACGGCGTCGGCGACCGGGCTCCGGACCGTGGAGTCCACACGCTGCAACTGCCGCAGCCGGGCGACGTCCTGGGCGGTGCTCACCGTGGCGTAGGCCCACAGGGCGAGCAGCGACATGACCGGCACCATCAGGAGGCAGACGATCTTGGCTCGTACGGTGCGCGGGCGGATGTGCCACCGCCCCGCGCGCGTGGTCGCCGCCTGCGGTGGTGCTGCGAGGGTGTCGTCGGCGTCCGCACGCTCGTCGGCCGGCGGTCCGGCGTGCGCGCGGCGGCCGCGTGCGGGTGGCTGGGGCGGCGGCTCGGCGCCGGACGTCGGGGTCCTACGGGGTGTACGCATGGCCTCCTCGCTCGGAGAGGTTCGGGGCGCGCTCCCGGCCGTCGTGGCTCCGGGCCCGCGCCGTCAGCGGGCGACGCTCTCGACCGGCCGCTGGGCCGACGCGGACGCTTCACGCTCTTCGGACGTCGGGGACAGGGCGACGAAGGCCGACGTCAGGAAGAGGTAGGACCCGAGGCCGACGGCGAGGGGGAAGATGAACTGCATCGCCGTGGCCCCGGGGAGCGTCCCGGCGGAGGGGCTGACCCGCACGCCCACCGCCATCATTCCTGTGTAGTGCATGCTGCTCACCGCCCCACCCATGACGAGGGACGCGAGGGCGACCGCCACCGGTGACTTGATGTTGAGCGCCGCCCAGAGAGCCGCGGTCGCCGCGACGACGGCGATCGCGACGGAGAGGGCGACGAGCGTCGGGTCGTAGTGCACTTGGCCGTGCAGCCTCAGCGCGGCCATGCCCAGGTAGTGCATGCTCGCGACGCCGAGCCCGGTGGTGAGGCCGCCCAGGACGAGCGCGCGGCCCCGGTCACGGCCGTATCCGACGGCGAAGACGCCGGCACCGACGACGACCATGGCCACGATCAGGCTGAGCACGGTCAGCGGCACGTCGTAGCGCATCTCGGTGCCGCTGACGCTGAAGCCGAGCATCGCGACGAAGTGCATGGTCCAGATGCCGGTGCCGATCGCGGAGGCCGCGGTGAGCAGCCAGTTGCGGCGGGAGCGTCCGGTCGCGGCGAGCGCGCGGACGGTGCAGCGCAGCCCGAGGGCGGCGCCTGTGCAGGCCATCACGTACGACAGTACGGGGGTCAGCCAGCCGAATGCGGCGTGGTCCAGGTGTCCCATGGCCCAGGGACGCTAGTCCCGGCAGGGGCGCACAACAGGGGCGCATTTCGAAAGCTGTTGGAATATGACGAAGAGGTGTACTTGGACGATCGCGTCACGCCCGAACGTGTGCACCACGACGTCCATCGTGTCGGTGAGGGATCATGCGGAACATGAGCGACGACCACACACATGTCCAGGAGTTCTTCGCGGCTCGCGCGGCCGCCTGGGACGCGCGCTTTCCCGACGACGGGCCGGCCTACGCGGCCGCGGTCGCCGCCATGGGCCTGCGTGAGGGCGACCGCGTGCTCGACGCGGGCTGCGGCACCGGGAGGGCCCTGCCGCCCCTGCGTGCGGCCGTGGGGGCCTCGGGAGCGGTCATCGGGGCCGATCTGACCCCGGCCATGCTGGAGGCCGCCGTGCGGGCAGGACGCGACCGTGACGGGCAGTTGCTGCTGACCGACGTCGCCGCACTGCCCCTGCGCACGGAGTCGCTGGACGCGGTGTTCGGAGCGGGTCTCGTATCCCATCTGCCCGAGCCGGCCGAGAATCTGCGGGAGTTGGCCCGGGTGGTACGGCCGGGCGGGACGCTGGCGCTGTTCCATCCGGTCGGCCGGGCCGCGCTCGCGGCCCGGCAGGGCAGGCAGATCACCCCGGACGACCTGCGCGCGGAGGCCAATCTACGTCCCTTGCTGGCGGACGCCGGGTGGGAGATGACGTCGTACGTCGATGAGGACACCCGCTTCCTCGCACTGGCCGCGCGACGCGGCTGACCCGTCCCTGGCGGACGTACCCCGCGGCACGAACGTCTGCGCCGCCGGTGCGGCGCGACCGACGCCTCAGAGAGTGCCCGCCACCACAGCCGCGAAGGCGTCGGGATCGTCGAACATGATGTTGTGCCCGGCGCCCGGCACGGTCACGACGCGCACTCCGGCGTCCTCCAGGGCTTCCCTGCCGGGCAGTTCACCGCTGGACTCGCCCTGGAGGTAGACGCGCTCCACCGTCAGGGCCTCGAGCAGGCGGCGCATCGTGGGGTTCGTGCCGTGCTTCAGACCGGTCGCCGTGCGGTGCAGGGCGCGGGGGTCCGCGAGTCGCATGGTGGCCGCCCACAGGGGGCCGACCTTCTCCAGCACGCGCGCGTGGCCGCCGTTCTCGACGAAGTCGGCCTCCTCGTAGGAGGCGATGCCGCTGCTGCCCGTGCTGCCCGTGCTGCCCGTGCTGCCCGTGCTGCCCGTGCTGCCCGGAGGATACGGATCGAGGTTGGCCTCCACCAGGACCAGCCGTGAGGCGAGATCGGGCCGTCGGTGGGCGAGCACGATGGCGACCGCACCGCCCATGCTGTGGGCGACGAGTTCCGCCCCGGAGACCCCGGCGGCGTCCAGAGCGGCCGCCAGCGCGTCCGCGTGGTCCTCCAGGGTGTACCCGAAGTCCGCGGGCCGGTCGCTGATGCCGTGGCCGGGCAGGTCGACGAACAGGGTGCGGCGGCCCGCCAGTTCGGGGCGGGCGGCGATGTGCGCGTGATAGACGGTCGAGGCCGCTCCCAGACCGTGCACGTACACCCGCGCCGGGTCCGTGCCCGCAGCCTCGGTCCAGCGGACACAGCTTCCCTTGTCGTCGAACTCGGCCTGCTTCATCTCGGTCTCCCCTGCCGTCATGGTTCCTCGCGTCTTCCAAGAGGATACATCGGAATCGAGGTATAACTGATCCGTAGTATTCAGAGATCGATGTACAGCGGGAATGCGGCACAATGAGGCCATGCTGGAGCTGGCCATCCTCGGTTTTCTGTACGACGCCCCGCTGCACGGCTATGAGCTGCGCAAGCGCATCACCGCGCTGACCGGGCATGTGAAACCCGTGGCCGAGAGCACGCTGTATCCGGCCATCAAGCGGCTGGAGAAGGCGGAGCTGCTGGAGCGGGCGACCCGCCCCGGATCGGTCGCCGCTCCGCGCCATGAACTGACCCTCACCGAGGAGGGCCGTCGCGAACTGCGACGACGGCTCGCGGAACCGTCACGGGGCGACATCACCGACGAGAACCGCTGGTTCACCGTGCTCGCCTTCCTCCGGCACCTGGAGGACCCCGGTGCGCAGGCCACCGTGCTGCGCCGTCGGCTCGCCTTCCTGGAGGAGCCGGCGAGCTTCTTCTACGACGGTGACCGGCCGCTGCGTGCGGAGGAGTTCGACGACCCCTTCCGGCGCGGCATCCTCACGATCGCCCGCGCCACGAGTGAGGCCGAGTTGGCTTGGCTGCGGGAGACCGTCGCCTCACTCGACGCCGGCTAGCAGGTGATCGGCGCAACGTCACGGCCGTTCCCCCTTCTGCCGCCGGGACTTCAACTCTACGTTGAACAGCAGCAGATGAGCAGTCGACGATGGCAACCGCACTGGGGGAAGGTGGCCCGATGTCCGGCATGTTCGGCAGACTCCGCAAGACCTGGGGCAAGAAGGCGGCCGAGCGGAACGAGGAGCGCAGGCCCGCACCGCCCGCCACCGAGAGGCGCGCGCACAATCTCTTCGAAGCGGCCGCGGCGTACGTGTCGGCGTGCGCGGAGGACGACCAGGACCGGATCGACGAGGCGGCGGGATGGGTGTCTCCGGAGGCGCTGTCGTTCGGGGTGAACGAATTGGCGTGCCGTGCCGTGATCGCCTTGGCTCGGGAGCGCGACGAATCGCCGCGGACGGTCGCCCGTACGCTCCTCGGGCTGCCCGCGGTGTGACCCGCGGTTACCCGGACGGCCGTTTCGCCCCTGTCCAGCCGGAAAACTGCAGCTCCGCGTGTGTCGGGGACCCGTGACAAGCGGGTTCCGGTCGCATTAGGGTGCGCCGACGGACGTAGCGATCGGGAGGCTGGGATGGCCGGGACGGACGACGAAGCCGTCGCCACCGGGGACGACGACGCACTGTATGTGCTGACGGCGGTGTTGCTGACACCGGCGAAGTTCCCCAGCGTGCTGGGCGACGACTACCCGGAGGCCTGCGCCGCGCTCGACCTCGCGCCGCTCGCCGACGGATACGGTCTGGTGCTCGGCCAGGACGGTGAGGGCGCCAGGTGGACGGTCGTCGTCGACGACGTGTCGCTGGTCGCCGTCGCCATCGCCGCCTGGGACTGCGGCATGGAGCAGGAACTCTCCCCCGACGAACGCACGGTCGTCGCCGCCCTGCCGGGCTGGCCGCTCGACGTGGCGGTGGCGGCCCCCGGGGTGCCCGCTCCGCACGATCCGTCGCCCGAGCTCACGGACCTGCCTCCCCTCGCTCCGCCGGACACGGCGACGTGGGGGCCGGCGCAGCGGCGTCTCGGTGCCGACGAGATCGCCCTCCAGTGGGCGACCTGGCGCGAGCAGATCGACGACGGCGACTTCGTGCAGCCGGGAGACGAGGCGTCGAAGAGCGAAGGAGCCCCCTCGGAGGCCTCCGACGCCGAGACGTCGGAAGGCCAGACCTCCGAGGGCGAGACCTCCGAGGGCGCGGCCGGGTCCGCCTCGAAGGAGGACGGCGCCGGTGCCGGAGAGCCGCGCAGCGGAGTCCGGCGGGTCCTCGCCGAGGCCCGCGCCTACGTGGACACACCGCCGCCGCTCGGCCGGGTCCGCTCGTCCTTCGCCACGGGGGACGCCCGCACCCTGCGAGCCGACGGCCCCGGCTGGTCGCTGGTCGCCAGGACCGACGACATCGCGTTCGTCCTCCTCGACGAGGAGCCGGGCGAGGTCCTGCCCGTCGGTCGCGGTCCGGAACTGCCCGGCCTCCTGGAGGCCCTCGACAAGATGGCCGTACGCCCCAGCTGAGCAGCCATGCCCCGGGCGACCCGGCGGAGTCGCAGTACTCCGGGCGACTCGGCGGAGTCGCCCGGCGACGCGGCCGGGTTGCCGCGCGCCTGGCCACCCCGTGACGCGCGGCCTCGCCCGGCGGCGCTGCGCGGCGGCGTCGCTGTCCTCAGCGGTACTCGTCCGGGTCCACGAGGAGGGCACTCACGGCCGTCTCGCGGTCCTCGTGGGCGCGCAGCGCGTCGAGCTCGGCTCGCCAGGGTTCGCTCCAGCGAGATCCCCGGCCTCCCATGCCGACCAGCGCGAGCGCGAGCGGTCCGCACGACGGCGTCCGGCGGGCTCGGACGGTCCGCACCGCCGCGAGCAGCGCGGCGTTCACACGAGGACGGCCGACGTCCATGGACAGGTGCTCCATGGACCGCAGGCGCTCGGGCCGTTCCTCGTACAGCCGCAGCAGGCGTTCCCACCGGTGTTCCTCGTAGTCGCCCTGTTGCAAGCAGGCCATGGCCGCGTGCCAGCTGAGGCGCGCGGCATCCGCGTGGAGCCCCACGGCTTCGAGGATGTCCGCGAGCGTGTCCGCGACGGAGAAGGTCTGCGCCGGGCCGCGACCCGGCTGAAGGACGTCGGAGCACTCGTGCAACCGTCTCAGAGCATCGGCACGGACCCCAGGATCCAGGGACCGGGCGCGCTCCCTCAGGACGTCGAAGGCGTCGCACAGCAGGCCGTCGACCGTCGGCCCCGGGGTGAGCAACGCCAACTGCCGACCGGCTGCTTGCCACACCCTGCGGGGCCTTTCCGGGCCGGTGAAGGCGTTGAGGAGCACTTTCATGGCGTCGCGGGCACCTGGTGGCAGCCACACGGGCAGCGCACGGCACGCGGCGACGACCGTCTCTTCGTCACCCGTCTCGACGAGCTGCGCCAGAAGGGCCGCGTACGCCTCACGGCCGGCGAAGCGCACGACGCCCACGCGCGCGTGCACGACGGCGTCCCGCACGGCAGCCTCTCCCACCGCCTCGACGAGGCGCCGTGCCACATCGGGCCGGTCGACCCTCGTGAGGAGGCCGCGGGCCAGCACGGCGCGGACGTCGGGATGCTGGCCCGGCACGTCCCATGCCGCCACCAGCGCTTCGAAAGCGTCCTCCCCGGGGAGAGTGCCCAGCACCCGGGCGGCCTCCTTGCGGGTCCCTACCGGGGCACCGGTCGCGGCCGCCACCGGTGCGAGCAGGGGCACGGTCTCGCGGTCGGGAAGCCGTCCCAGGAGCCGCCGGAGCGAGGCCATTGCTGCCCGTCCTCGGACACCGCCGGCCGCCGCGTGCCGCAGAAGGACGTCGCGGAGGTCCTCGCTCGACTCGTTGCCGGGTCCCTCGGCCAGCGCCGCGAGGGCGGCGGCCGCCACCGGTTGCGGGGCGCTCTCGGCCAGCGCCATCAGCCGTCCCTGGTCACGGAGCAGGGCTGCCGCGTCGGTCCTGGAGCGCAGCGGCGCGGCCTCGTCCGCGGCCACGCGCGCGTGGTGCTCTTCCCACTGTTCCCGCTGGCGGGGGAGCCACCGGCCGACGACACCGGCGGGCAGACCGGGCGCCCAGGCCGTGGCACGGGGGCGCGCCCGGCCGGAGAACCGTCCGAGAGCGGCCGTGAGGACGGGATCGAGCAGATCGGTGCGGCGTGCCGCGACCGTGCGCAGGACGACCGGAACGGTCGCGAACGTCGCGTCCGCCGCGATCAGTTCGCCGCACCGCTGCTCCCTCGTGCGTGGTGAACGCACCCAGGCGGCAGCGGCGCGGGTCGCGAGTGCCGGATCGTCCGTTTCGAGCGCGGTCCGGTGCACCTGTGCTTCGAGGCCGGGCAGTGCCGCGAGGTGGTGTCCGAGGAGTTCCGCCAGCGTGGTGCTCAGTTCGGCACGGTGCGCAGCGGTCGAAGACATGGCGGACCACAGAGTCCGGGCGACCTTTTCGTCGATGTGGAGGGGCGTCACAGGTCCCGTGTATCGGTCCGCGGAGACGACCTGGCCGAGCAGTTCGACCGCGTAGGCGGCCCGTTCGTGACGGCCGGTGGCGGCGGCGCGCTCGGCGACGCGGCGCGCCAGCCGTGCGGCCGCGGACAGTGAGGCGCTCGTGGAGTCACGGGACTGCACCGTGGTGAGGACGGCGTCGCGCAGGACCTGTTCGGGCAGGGCGGTGAGCAGGTGGGGTGCTGCTCCGGCGAGTTGCTGGAGGGCCGCGCGGCGAACCTCGTCCTGGTCGTGCCAGGCCCGTTCGCAGTCACGCGCGATCCGCGCGAACCGGTCGGCGTCGCCTTCGAGTTCGGCACAGGCCAGCAGGGCCGGCCAGGCCAGGGCACGATGGTGGACCAGGTGGTCGGCGGCGAGCTCGCGCAGCAGCGGTTCGCCCTGCGCGAGGGGCAGGGCGGCGGTCAGGCGAGCTGCCGACCAGTGAGATCTCCGCTGACGCCGCAGCCAGGGGGTGAGCAGGTCCGCGCGGTCGCCGGGGGCGAGGGCCGCCAGCGTCGTGAGCGCCGCCCCGCGCAATCGGCCGCGCGCCACCGTGCGGCTCTCCACGATGCGCAACCGCTCAGCGGGCGGCAGGAGTTGCAGCAGCCCATCGGCCGCCACCTCGCGGCGGCCCGGCGCTCGTTCACGACCGCCGGTGGCCGGAAGGTGTTCGGCGAGCGTGATGAGGTCGTCGACGGCCAGGTCCTTCAGGGCCCTGCGTTGGGACGGCGGCAGCGGCCCGGCGGGAATCGGGTGTTCCCGGGGCTGTCCGTCGGTCCGTGGCCGGGCCGCGCGCAGCACCGCGAGCACGTCGGCGGGGCGGAGGAGGGCCGAGACGACGGCCGGTGGGGTGAGGAGGTCGGGTGCCCGCTCCAGGAGGGTCAGGGCCGCGGACGGGTCTCGTCCGGCGGCGACGGAGGCCACCGCCCGGTGCCGGCGCACCATGGTCGCGGCTTCGTGGGGTGTTCCGTGTTCCCAGCGTCCGGCGAGGTGTTCCGCCACGGCGCCGGGCGCCGTGCGGGCCAGTGAGTTGAGAGCCCCGATCGGTGGGTCGAGCCGGGGCAGCCACGCGAGCACGGTTGCGGGCGGACAGGCGGACAGCAGGAGGGCCGCCTCCGGGTCACCGTGGCGCTCGTGCACCCGGGGCAGCATCCGCGCGGCGAGCGAATGTCGGCGGCTGAGCCTCAGGAGCCGGTAGGTGTCGTGGCGGATCGCCCTGATGTCACTCAGGGCGAGACGTTCCAGGGTGTGTTCGGGAACGGGCAGCCGGAGCGCGGCCGAGCGTGCACGGCGTCCCAGCAGCGGATCCATGAGGGCTTCGCTCACCCGGTCGAGGTCGCGACGTGCGACGGCGAGGAAGAGACCGGTGTGCCGTTCGCCGGGGTCTCCGGCGTCGAGAGCCTGCTGGAGCGATGCGTACGCGTGCGGAGTCAGCGTACGGGCGTAGCGCGCGAGGGCGCTCATACGTGCCGGGAAGGGCAGGGGGTCGAAGTGGGCCCTCAGCCAGGCGGGCGTCAGCGGCACCGGCGGCGTGTGGGGCATGTGGGACGGGGACTGCGGCGTCTGCGACGCCTCGTGTTCGGCCATCAGCGCTCACCGTGGAGCCGCTGGGCCTCCTTTCCATGCTTCATGCCGGTCATCGTCGGGGACGAGTGATCAAGGGCGCAAGGGATTTTCGTGGATCTGCGCCCTGGTCCCGAGGTGATGCGCGTCGCTGACCGCATGGGCCATGCCCGAGCCGCTGTCGGCTCCCGGTCGACAGCGGCGTTTCGGCGCCGGTGTGCCGACGGCCACGCCTACTTGGCGGCGCACCGGCTTCCCGGGGCGCGGCGGTTGCCGGGCTCCGCCCACCCGGTCGGAGCCCGGCTCTGCCCGTCGCACGGATCACTGTCCGTCGCACGGATCACTGTCCGTCAGGGAAGCGGTGTCACGCGGGCGATGCGAAGACCTGCACCGCGTACTTGCCGCTGACGGCGACGCCCGTGTCGACGTAGCTGCAATTGACCATGTTGCCGTGGTGGCCGGGACTCTTGATCCAGCCGTCGACGACGGTCTTGGCGTCGGTGGAGCTGCCCCACGCCATGTTCTCGCCGACACCGATGGACTGGTTCGCGTTGTAGCCCGTGTCCTTGACCCGCTGCGAGGCGCTGGAGCCGTCGGAACCGGTGTGGTTCGTCAGGTTGTTCTTCGCCGCGTCGTCCGCGAAGACCTGGGCGGCCTTGGTGAGGTCGCCGTTCTCCTTGAGGGCGGGGCAGTTGGCCTTCTCGCGCTCGGCGTTGACCAGACTGAGGATCTCGCTGGGCGTGGCCTGGAGGACGTTCGGTGTGGTCGCCGGCACGGTGACCGTGGCGGCACCGGCACCGGCTGCACCGGCGAGCACCAGAAGGGGTGCCGCGCAGGTGGCGGCGCAGAGACGGCGTATTCGTGTGCGCATGGGTATGGCCTTCGGTCGGAAGGGTGATTCCCTCGGGGGCCCGCATGCGGCGCGGGACCGCAGTCCTGCATGCCCACACTCTGCGGCCGGCTGCGTGCGGCGCCGGCCGGTTCGGCCCGGCCGAGGGAGCGCGGGGTGGACGCGAGCACGGCATACGACCGACCGGAGAACCGTGGCCACCGGCGGCCCCACCAGGTGCCCTGCGCCTGCGCTCGTACAACTCCACGTTACGCCCGGTGCAGCCGGGCCACGAATCCAGCCGAAGGGCGGCCCGGACGCGAGGGGGCGTCGACGGCCCTGTCGGAGGAACGCTGTCCGGTGCGGGCACTTCGCCGCTTCACACGCCTCGGCCCACGTGCGGGTACATCCCTCGGCTCGAGCCCACAGGAGCCCTCGCAGCGCCCCTTGGTGACACTTCATCAGCGGCAACAGGTTGCGCGTCCAACGGGTGAATCCGGCCGCTCGGCACGTGGCGCTCCTGTCCCAGCGGGAAGCCCACTCTGCGTATCGGACCGTCGACGGACAGGGAGCGTCCCCATGCCGAAGTTCCTCATTCAGGCCTCCTACACGCCCGAGGGCACGAAGGGACTGCTCGACGAAGGCGCGAGTGGCCGCCGCGCCGCCGTGGACCAGGTGGTGACCGGTCTCGGCGGGACGGTCGAGGCCATGTACTTCGCCTTCGGGCAGGACGACATCGTGATCATCGTCGACTTGCCCGACCCGGTCTCCATGGCCGCCGCGAGCCTCGCCGTCAAGGCCAGCGGCGCCCTCCACACCCGGGCCACTCCCCTCCTCACGCTGGACGAGATCGACGAGGCCGCCCGCCGGCAGGTGCCCTTCCGCGCTCCCGGCCGGTAGCCCAACGGGCTTTCGCACCGGCCTGTTTCTCCATATGCGGCGTCAGTTCCATGTGGTCCGACCCCATGGTCGAGCCGGGGACTGTTCCACACCATGAGGCAGCGCTTCGCTCCCCTTCAGCTCTCGCGCCCTGTCTCGGAGGCCGGTCATGCGTGTGTCTCGTGGTGTCCCCCTGTTCGCCGCAGCTCTGATGGTGTTGAGCGTGCCGGGTCCCGCCTCGGCCGACGGCCACGCGGGGCACTGTGCGCGGCAGGAGAGGGCCACGGTGCCCGGTGCGGCCCATCAGCAGAGTGTGTGCCTGGCCGACCTGACCACCTCGGGGCTCGCCGGGACCCCGTACACGGACATGGCCGATCAGGCGGGACTGACGGCCAAGGGCACGCGCAATCCGTCCGGGGTGCCCGGCGTGCAGATCGACGGGTACTTCCCCGACGGTTCACACTTCAACTCCACGCACGGCTGGCAGCACGACGCGCAGTTCGTGATCCGGCTGCCCGACCGATGGAACGGCGGTCTGGTGGTCACCGGCGCACCCGGCACACGCAAGCAGTACGCGACCGACACGGCCATATCCGACCAGGTGCTCGCCCAGGGATACGCGTACGCCGCCACCGACAAGGGCAACAACGGAGCCGACTTCTACCGCGACGGGAAGCGCCCCGGTGACGCCGTCGCCGAATGGAACGCGCGGACGACACAGCTCACCCGCGCCGCCCAAAAGGTCGTCGCCAAGCGCTACGGCCACGCACCCCGACGCACGTACATGACGGGCATCTCCAACGGCGGCTACCTCACCCGGTGGCAGCTCGAGAACCACCCGGAGCTGTACGACGGCGGGGTCGACTGGGAGGGCGCGCTGTGGACCGCGCACGGGCCGAACCTGCTCACCTCGCTGCCGACCGCCGTGGCGCGGACGCTCGGCTCGGCGGGCGACGAGGCCCTGTACGACGCGGGATTCGCCCACGGCTCCGAGTTCCTGTGGCCGTACCACGAGAAGGCCTACTGGGGGGTGACACAGAAGATCTACCGGGCCGAGTTCGACCCTTCGTACGACGTCGAATGCCCGGGCGTCTCGGCCGGGTCCTCCGCCGAACAGATCCTGGCGCCGTGCGCCTCCGACGCCGCGTACGACTACGCCGCACGGCCGGCGTCCGTCCACCACGCCGTGGCCCGGGTCGCCCTGTCCGGACGGATCGGCAAGCCCATGATCACGCTGCACGGCGACCTGGACGCGCTGCTGCCCGAGGCGGCCGACTCCGACGTGTACGCGCGGATGATCGACGAACAGGGCCGGGGAAGGCTGCACCGCTACTACGTGATCGAGGGCGGCACGCATGTCGACGGGTTGTACGACACCTATCCGGACCGGCTGCGGCCGATCCTGCCCTGCTACCGGTCCGCGTTCGACGCACTGACCGTCTGGGTGGAGCGGGGCGTCCGGCCGCCCGCGGACCGTACCGTCGGCAGGCCCGCGGGCGGGGACGTGGTCGGCTCCTGCGCGCTGGAGGGCGACGCACGGCGTCGGTGACGCCTCAGCGGCCGAGCTCCTTGCGCGTGACGCGGCGCAGCCTGCGCCGCTGCGAGGGGTCCAGCGCAAGGTACGCGGCGGCGGGGACGCCCAGCACGATCAGGAAGGCGACCCACCAGGGCACCCAGATCAGCAGGATCAGGCCGACCGCCACGCCTCCTGCGGCGATCTTCGCGTTCTTCGACATGTGTGTCGCCTCCTCCGCGGCTGCTGCCGCTCTCTGTTCTGAGAACGGGTCCCCGTGTCCGACGGTTCCGGACCGCGACCCTGATCCGTCCCTGAGGTGTGCCCCTTACTCGACCCTGAGGGGCTCACCCACCTCGTGCATGTGACGCAGGGCCTGCCGGTAGGAGTCGACCAGCCCGGTCTCCGCGTAGGGGATACCCAACTCCCCGCAGTGCGCGCGCACCAGGGGCTGGACGAGTCGGAGATGGGGGCGCGGCATGCTGGGGAACAGGTGGTGCTCGATCTGGTAGTTCAGGCCGCCGAGGAACCAGTCCGTCAGGGCGCCGCCCCGGACATTGCGCGAGGTCAGTACCTGGCGACGCAGATGCCCCCAGCGTTCACCGTCGGGGTCGGGCATCTCCATGCCCTTGTGGTTGGGCGCGAAGGACATGCCCAGGTGGAGGCCGAACAGTGCCTGGTGGACGGCGGCGAAGGCGAGAGCTTTGCCCGGGGACATGGAGGTCAGCAGCAAGGTGGCATAGGCGACGACGTGGGCGGCAAGAAGCAGGGCCTCCACGGCCCGCTCGCCCGGCGGCTGGCGACGCAGGTCCCGGAACCCGTGCACCTTCAGGGCGACGCCTTCGAGAAGGGTGAGCGGGAAGAAGAGCCAGGCCTGGTTGCGGGTGAGCCAGCGCCTGAACCCGGCCCGGCCCTTCGCCTGACCGCTTGTGAAGACCAGCACGTCGGCGGCGACGTCCGGGTCCTTGTCGATGTGGTTGGGGTTGGCATGGTGGCGGTTGTGCTTGTGGCAACACCTTGATGAATGTAACCTTTGGTCCCCAATTCTCGGGGTGCGCGCGGTACGGGTAGGGCTGGAAGGGCACCCTCGAACGGAACGACGTCGAGGTGTGCCGCTGGACCCCGTGCTTCGACTGCGACGTCCGTCCGCAGATGGACACGGCGATACAAATCGGCCCGACCGGCAAGAAGCTCCTGCCCCCGACGGTCAAGAACGCCGGCCCGACGCCCGCTTCGGGTAGTCGCACGTGCTGAGCTGAGCGAGGCACTCGATCGGGTGCCGGAGGCTTTGGCCGGGCGAGCGAGGACGAGGTGGCTTCCGCGTCGGCTTCGGTCAGCACATCGCGCCCGGCCAACTCACCGAAGCGGAGCGCGGCGAACGCGGCCAGGAGCACCAGGCCCGGCAGTGCGGCGGAACCGCGTCGGCGAGGCCCGAGGAGGTCAGCGAGCGCATGGCCGAAGTCTTCGCGAGCCGGCTCCTCGATGCCCTGGATGGCAACGGCCCTCACGTGCAGCTCCCGCCCAAAGCCCTTCCTCCGACCTCTGTTTAAATGCGTCAGATGGCATTAAAGACGAGGCGTATCACTATTGCGATCCAGAAGTGGCGCAAAATTACATCACCCGAATGGGTTTACATGTCATCCGCTGCTCGCGCCCTGACCTCCGACCGACCAACCTTCCTCTGTGATTACTTCTGCTAAATCCTGGGAACGCGGTCACGGTGGATGCGAGTGGCGCATCACCAGTTCAGACGAAGAAGACGGCCTGCCAGAGATTCAGGCAGGCCGTCACAGAATTGCGTCTAGTTTAAATAGACTAGACAGCTCAGGTGTAGCATTCTCTCAATGATCCAGAGAGATAGGTGAGATTTCCTGAGTACACCCAGCCCTTATCTTCGGTGCCGTCCTCGCGCCCGAAGTACCAGGCGTTTCCATGCGAGTTTTCGATAAAGCACCAGATGTAGAACTTATTCCCCTTGAGTCCGAACTTGCCGTCATCGCATTCCGAGTAGGGCCCATTCTTGAAGGCAAGGGTTTTCTCAAGACGCATGACCCCGCTGGAATTATTGTTGGCGGGGACGTAGCAATGCCATGGCTGAGCGCTGGCGCTAGTTGCACTAACGCTCACTAGGCACATCCCTAGGAGCGCGCCAGCTGATAGCAGTGATGCAGCGCGCATCTTGAACGTCACGTTTCCCCCAAGCAGTGAATGACCTGTACATGACCGATGTAGCGTACTTTACGTCATCGCGCTGCGTGTGCACTCGATCGAGTGTTTTCGGACCGAGACCCTCCCGTCGCGAGCCGCGAACCCCCAGGTCAGGTCTTGGGCCATACGGGTTTCCGTCGCGGGCAGGCTGTCAGGCAAGATGGCGCATTTTCACCACGCAAGCGCAACTGGCGCAGAAGACGTGCCACAGTCATGCCACATCGTGCGGTCAGCCACGGTCAACGAGGGCTCGCCGCAGTCGAGATGCGCCAATGAGCTGGGCTGGCGTCACAGTGGTATTGACCTGTGTGTCCACCCTCCCGATTACGTCCGCCCTTACAAGGCAGCGGTTGTGGGTCTCCCGTACGAGGTTCAGCGAAGTTGGGTTTTGAGGCGTTGGGGATCAGCGGCTGCCGATCAGGATGCCTCCATTGCGACACGCGCTGATTCGAAAAACCGCGCCTGGCGTTGCAGATATGGATCTCGCACCTCGTCGAAGCGAGTACGCTCAGCGGCGTCCCCGCGGGTGATGCGCCACAGGCAACGGGCGGATGTCCACCCCACTCACAGGTTCCATACCCGCTGGAACTTTTCGGCCGAAGTGGCCTCCAACGGGTCCTCTTCAGGGGCGCTCGCCCAGTCTGCCAGGCCGCCGTGCTCGTCCTCCAGGTGCTGCCAGCCGTCCCTGTGGAGTTGGCCGGCCGAAGTCAGCTCGACCTTGCCTCGACGTGCTGCCAGAGAGTGAGCAGTTCCTCGTAGAACCTGCCGAACTCCCTCTCCCAGTGACTGAGGTGGATCTCAAGGATCCAGTGGCAACACCTTGATGAATGTAGCCCCCAGTCCCCAGTTCTCGGAGGTGCGGGCGGTGCGGGTAAGGCTGGAAGGTCACCCACGACGAGACCGAGGTCGGCGACTGCCGCTGGACCTCGTGCATTGACTGCAGCGTCTGCCCGAAAATAGACACGGCCCTACAGATCGGCCCGGGAAGAATCGGCTGCCTCTGGCGGTCAAGAACGCTGCGCCGGCGCCGAGCGGTCACAGTCACTGACGCGGAACCGAGACCATTTGAGCCCTGTTTCTGACCAGGAGGGGGGTGTTGGCATTTCCTGAAGGCGCGTCGGGCAGTCTCTTGACCTGCCCGGTAATGCGCGAAGTGGGGGCCGTGGCCCCTTGCGCCGAAGCAGCTCCCCTGCAGTGACTCGGACCTGGGACAGAGCGCCGGTGGCCCCGTCGTTCCCCGTGGTGCCCCGCTGCGTTTCCTCGGGGCGGAGCACGCAGCGGGCACGATGATCGAGCTAAGAGAGCGCACGGCGGACCGCAATCGCCGTCACCGCAGACGGTGGAACCATCTACCCTCATAGTCACGGTCGACGGTCTCCTGTGACTCGATCGTGAACCCGTGATAGAGCTCAGTCATTCTGTACTCGGCGGCGACCCTGCGAACTCGGCCGTCAATGGTTACGTCTTGCCGGCAAGCGTCGCGCTCTTGATCTGTTGAGACGCCGAGCCACACCCAGTAGTAGAAGGGCTCGCTGAACGCGGCGACGAACGCGCCTACCTGGCGCCCCCGGCGATCGGCTCGTCCGCTCCGCGCCCAGTACTGTTGCAGGGCAGGCTCGGGTCGACGGTCGCAACTGCGGATCTGCTGCCCCACACGGTTGGTGTAGCGGCTTTGGGCGGACCAAGGGCCGCACACTCTGCTTGAAGCAGGCGTTTCCTCGATTCGATACTACTGATTACCATTCTTACCCGCTCCAGCATTGGAGTTATCCGACTCCGACCAGTTGAGGGTACTAAAAAAGGCGGTTATTTCGGCCTCGCCGAGCGACCGCGCGGAAACATAAGTAAGGCGAGTCGCCTTTTCCGCCTCGATCTCAGCTTCAGGACTGGGAACTCCACTAACAATCACGTCCAGCATTCTCAACTCCCACTCCGCGATAAGTAGGGTCAAGGAGTAGTCCGTGGTGCGATATATTCGCCACCTCTGCTCCCAGTTATAAAACCTGCCGAGTCCCGTAAGCGTAGCTAAGAGAAGGCTGGCTACCGCAAGAAGGGTAGAGCTACCTTCAAATTCACTGGCACTCAAGAACGGGAGGGTAACCCCTAGGCAGATAGACAAGATACCTGAATACCGATAGAGAATCCTATTAACATTGGCGAGGGCGCGACATTCATCGCGATACTGACAAAGATACCTGCGAACGATTGCCGCCTGTCTGGGAAAATTTTCATCTATAGAATCATCCCAATTACCGCTCGCAACCGAGTGACCAGCCGACCACGGTAACCACTTTTTCACGCCGCCTCCACGCCAACACGTGCCCCGAAATCCCGCGACACCTCGAGGATCGTCTGAGATTACCGCTGGCGTGTGCCACCGCACAGGGCTTTGCCGAATCGCCAGGGCTGCGATGCCAACACCATCATGAACGTAGCCCTCAGTCCCCAGTTCTCCCGGAGGTGCGCGGGCCTCAACCGTCAAGTCGGCTTTGCTCCAGTCCGCAGCTATGCAACAGGTGGTCAGCGAGGCGCTCACGTGCGCGGCACCGCGGAGACACTCGCCACGGTGGCCACCGCGCACCGTGCCGGCTACACCGTCGTGATGTCCCACAGTTCCGGCGAGACCGAGGACACCACCATCGCCGACCTCGCCGTCGCCACCGGCTGCGGCCAGATCAAGACCGGCTCCCTCCCCAGGACCGACCGCACCGCCAAGTACAACCAACTCCTCCGCATCGAGGAGGAATTGGACGCTCAGGCACGCTACGGGGGCCGGGAGTCGCTGGGCTTGCGCCGCTGACACCCGACCGTCCATCGGGGCCCGAGAAATCCGGCTTTGATCAGTACCTGCTCGCCCTCGGGAGACGGCACGAGTGGTGCCGAAACTGGTGGAGGGTCGGCCGCGGGTTTCGGATCGGCAGGCCTTGTGCGGGATCCTCTTCGTCCTGCATGCCGGGATCGAGTAGGAGTACCTGCCTCATGCGTTGGGCTTCGGGCCCAAGATGACGTGCTGGCGGCGCCTGGCTGCCTGGAACGAAGCCGATGTGTGGGAAGCACTGCACCTGGTGCTGTTGCAGAAACTGCATGGCGGTGGCCGCCGAAGATCGGAGCGCCAACGTCACTCCTCCGCGCTGGTCTTCACACATATCAGCCAGCCCACAGCCGCAAGGAAAGCAACGAGGTTGGTGGCGACGACTACGGTGGCAACACCTTGACGGATGTAGCTGCCCCCAGCCCTCGCGAGAGTTCAGTAGCCGGCACTCGTGCCTCGCGATCAGCTTTGGGCGGCACGAGCGTTTCACTCCGGCATTCATGTGAGGAATCTGCGGCACTCTGCCTCGTCTGTCGTCCGTCTCAGTGGGTACGGTCGAAGCCGTGTCCGGCACGCGTCGGGGGTTGGTCACCCCGGGTGGGCGTCGGTTGATCGCGCGCGACTCGGGGAGCTGGTGGGGGCATGGCGGTTGACGTTGGGGTGGACGCGGTCGATGCGCTGATCATCACAGCGCTGAAGGAGGAGTACGAGGCCGCCCGCTCTGCCGGTCTAGCCGGGTATGCGGGGCACCCCGGTGTCGCGACATGGGAAGAGCGGGAGCCGGATTCCTTGACTCCCTTTCTCGTCGGAACGTACGTCCTGGCCGACGGTTCGCGCATGACCCTGGCTCTGGCACGGCCCACGAGGATGGGCGCCACCGCGACCGCGCCAGTGGTGTCGACGCTCGTGGAACGCTTGCGGCCTCGTTGCCTCGCCATGTGCGGAGTGTGTGCGGGCAACCCGGCTGATGCGGCCCTCGGTGACGTGGTGGTCGCCGAGTTGGCATACGCCTACGACGAGGGGAAGCGTACGCAAGACGGTTTCGAGGGAGATCATCGACAGATCCCCGCCCCCGACGGGTGGGTGCGCGTCGCGCAGGACATGGAGACGACAGATCTGCCCAGTTTCGGCGAGGCCTCTTCGTATGAGGCGCGGATTTGGCTGATGGAACGGCTCTATGCAGGTGAGGACCCCAGACGGCATCCGGCACGAACACGCTTTCTGTCTCAGGCATCGTGGACCGAGCAAATCCAGAGCCTGCAAGCGGAGGGCCTGGTAATTCGAGAAGGTGCTGCCCTCTCGCTGACGACCGCGGGGTCCGCATACATCGAACAGCTCGTCTACGACGACTTGGATGGGCCCCGGGAGTTGCCGTTCGCCGTCATTGTCGGGCCCATGGCCAGCGGCAACGTCGTGGTAAAGGACGGGCTCACCTGGGATCGGCTGAAACGGTGGGGAGTGCGGTCAGTCGCCGGCCTGGAGATGGAGTCCGCCGTCATCGCGCAGGTCGCACATCGTCTGGGTCTGTCCGACTGGGTGGTGGCCAAAGGGGTTATGGACCACGCCGATCCGCGCAAGGATGACCGATACAAGGAATTCGCGGCGCGCTCCTCCGCAGAGGTTCTCTTCAAGTTGCTCAGCAAACGCCTGGCCTCGCCGCACAGACCTGGGCAGACCGGTGCCACGTCAAGGATCAGGTCCGTTTACGTCGTCGGTGGCGTCACGGGTGAAACAACCTACCCCGACTTCGAGAAGTCCCAGCTCGCGCACATCTGCGAGCAACTTGGGCGGGCCGTGGCGGAGTCCGGTGCCGAGCTCGTCGTGTGCAGCCCCTTTCCCGACTCTGCCGACCTCCACACAGTGATCGGTTATGTCCAGTCTGGCGTGGGCCGCATCGTCCACCTTCACAGTCCTCGGCATCCCGAGGTCGCCGAGAAGCAGGCGAAGATGCTTGAGATGCTAGGGACCGGTCACAACACGGAGATTAGGAACTGGTACTACCCGGGACCTGAAGACGAGGACTCCAAGGCACAGGCGTGGCTGCTGTGCCAGATCCAGGCTCTCGAAGAAGCAGACGCGGTGATTGCAATCGGAGGTCGCGTCTCGAAAACCGCAAGCACGGTGCTCCACCTGGCGGAGGCACGTAGGAAGCCGATTGTTCCGTTCGCCTTTCTCGGTGGTGCGTCCCGGCGCGCGTACCAACGGCGGGACTGGGCCCGCCTCTACCCGGCGCTTGACCACCGTCGGCTCATGGACAGAGATGCGGTGCCCCATGCCATGGAGATCGCGGATCACTTGGTGACCGCGCGGCTGCGCGCACCTCACAGCTACAGATGGCCGCCGCGCCGTGTCTTCATCAGCCGGGCGAGACCCGATGCTCAATTCGCGCAGGCTCTTGAGGCCTACCTCTCCAGTGCGGGTATCACTGCGGTGTTCGGCGAGAGGGAACTGCGGCCGGACCGCATGGTTAACCCCACAATCGAGGACGCTGTCCTGTCCGCGGACCTGTTCGTCGTCCTCTGGAGCAGGTCGTACGCACTGAGCAGATTCTGCTACGACGAGATTGAGTTGGCACTACGGCGGCACGACGTTGGCGAACTTCAACTCTGGATCATCAACCTTGATGGCTCGGACATCGTCCCACCCGGGGCTCGTTCTCTGCCGCAGGCCTTGGCGAGAACACCTCAGGCCCTCGTCGCCCTCGTTCGCGAACTGCTGGAGCATACCGAACCGGCACCTACGGTTCCCGGCCGCGAGTAGTCACGCGGGCACCTGGACTGACGAAGGCCCCATAAGACCCGCACGGAGGACTGACGTCTCTGCCCGCAATTGGTTGTGTCGGAGCGTCACTTCCGCCCGTGTCCGATCAGAACGTGGTCTCCGTGCCGGCTCCAAGAACGGCTCGGGCACCAGAGCGGCGATGGAGAAGAGCGGCGGCTGTTCAACTCCAAGAGCGCGCAAGGCGCGAGCAGGCGTCAGAGAGAGCACGGCGCGCGGTTTGTGCCGAGTTTCCTGAGTGGTAAGGCCCTTCAGCCCTCGAGCGCGCTGCGGAAGGCGGCAAACAGAATCACGACGAGTAAGCAGACGGCAATCACAGCGAGAACCTGCACGTCTGACTGCTTGCTGGGGCGCTGCGGTGGCTGACCCCCGAGGCCAACCATGAGCCCGCACCTACCACAGAATCTAGGGCCGGGCCCCCATACCTTTCCCTCGGCCCCGCACCGATTGCAGCGCACCATCCGCCCCTGTTCCACCATGGCGGTGAGCCTATTCGTGCCTTCGCCTGGCCGGTAGGCCTCGCCGATGCGGGTGTACTGGCCCGATGCGACCGACATGCTTGAGCGCTAGACGTTGGATGCCCAGTCGCGGCAGTCGCAATTGGGTGACAGGGGGCTCGTTTCACTCGCTGCTGGCTGCGTGTAGCCGCCGGGACCGGCCAGCGCACCGGACACGGTCCCGACGACTCGGGAGACTGGTTCTCAGGGGCCGAGGATTGCTTTCAGGGCCAGTGCCGCCCCTGCGACTATTGGGTGGCCATCCACACAGCGGTGAGGGTCCCAATGAGTGTCAGGCCGACCATGAGTGACTCGACAAGCCCCTGCTGATGGCGTCGATACAGCACGTATGTCGTTAGGCAACCGAGACTGATAATCCCTGCCGCCACGGGATGGATAGTGATCACCTGGGTGTTCCTCTCCGGACGCCCATTGGGGTCCGTCGGCTGAAGCCCGCGTCGGCTGACGAGGGCTGGAGGCCTCGTCGCAGGCGTCGACGCTGAAGACACCTGCCAAAGAGCACGGGACAGCGAGGCGCTGCCCTGGCGGACGCCATGGAAGTGCTCTAGAAACGGAGGGTTGGTGGTCCCTCCGGAGCGGTTCGACCTATGGCTCTCGTGCACGTCCTAGTCTGCCGAAGAGTTCAGCGTGATGCACCAGTCTGAGTAAATCGGTTGTGCACTCAAGTGCTGATTAAGACCGCGTCCTACGTCAGGCGGACGAGCCTCTTGTAGCAGCACAGAACAGCGACGAGACCGAAAAACGCCAGGTAGTTGCGGGGATTGTGCTCGCATCGGGGACTCAGTCTGCGGCAGCCTGTCAGCCACGACATCGTCTTCGCGATCACCCGCCTTCGGCGACCCAATCGTTCACTGGACTCGATGCCCTTGCGGGCGATTCGGACCCCGATGGGCATGCCCCATAACCATCTTCGCAGGTCCGGGGGGCCGCCGTTCAGGTTGAGGCATCACAGCTGTCCCTGCGAGGCTCCGCTCCGAGGGCAGGTGACAACGCAACTGGCATTCTCTATGCGCTGCTGGCAACACCTGAGCGAATGTAGCCCTGGGTATCCAGTCCTCGGAGGTGCGCGCCGCCCGGGTAGGGCTCACAGGACGACCTCGGAGCGACCGAGGTCGAGGTCTGCCGCCGTCGGTGATCAACACCCAGAACAACCGGGTGGTCGGGACCATCGGCGTCGGCGACAACCCGTACGAGGTGGCGGTGGACCTGCCCCGTGCCCGCGCCTACGTGACCAACGCCAACGACAACGTGTCGGTGATCAACACCAACACGAACACAGTGGTCGCGACCATCCCCGGTTTCAACGTCCCGCTCGAAGTGGCCGTGGACCCGGCCCACGCCCGCGCCTACGTGACCAACGAAGGAAACAACACCGTGTCGGCGATCGACACCGACACGAACACGGTGGTCGCGACCATCCCCGTCGGCGCAGACCCTGAAGGGATCGCGGTGGACGTGCCGCGTGCCCGCGCCTACGTGGCCAACACCGACGACGACAACGTGTCGGTGATCGACACCACCAGCGACCAGACGATCGGATCCCCCATCCCCGTCGGTGACGGTCCGTTCGGCGTAGGGGTGGACCCGCGCAACCCCCGCGCCTACGTCACCAACTTCGCCGGCGACACGGTGTCGGTGATCAACACCGTCACGAACACGGTGGTCGCGACCATTCCCGTCAGCAACCCGAGTGAGGTGGCGGTGGACCCGGCCCGCGACCGCGCCTACGTGACCAGATTCCCCGACGACACCGTGACGGTGATCAACACCAGGAACAACCGGGTGATCAGGACCATCGGCGTCGGCAACGGCCCGGTCGGAATCGCCGTCTTCTAGTCCCACCATCCCGCGTGCCCCACCCGTGCCCGGCAGTGCGGGAAGCCGCGGGAAACACCGGGCAGTCGCGATAGCCGGATAGCGGCATGGCCCCCGACCAGACGTCCAGGTCGGGGGCCATGCTCACTCCTCGGCAATCGGAGACTGTGGGCTTTGAACCCACGATTTTACACCTCTGCCAAGCCCCGCAGAGCCCTGGGTCATGCACTCAGAGGGCGAGCGGGTCGGAGGTGTGAACGGGGTGCCCCGCAATTGATCTTGGGGTGTGCTCGCCAGGGGCCGGGTCCAGCGCTGACCTCATAGCCGTCCATGGCGGCGGTGTCGAAGTCCAGTAGCGGCTGCAGCGTGTGCAGGGTGTCAGCCAGGAACAGACCTGCGGCCCGGACGAGTGGGACGTGCTGGCGGCGCCTGGCTGCCTGGAACGAAGCCGATGTGCGGGATGAACTGCACCTGGTGCTGCTGCAGAAGCTGCATGGCGGTGACCGCCGAAGATCGGAGCGCCAACGTCAGTCCTCCGCGCTGGCCTTCACACATATCAGCCAGCCCGCAGCTGCAAGGAAGGCAGCGAGGTTGGTGGCGACGTCTACGGTGGCAACACATTGATGAATGTAGTTCTCAGTTCCCCGTTGTCCCGCAACCACTGGTCGCGAGTGAGGCGATCTTGCTGTAACCAAGGCGGACCCGTACTGCTCGGGGGTGGAACCCTGGTGCCCACTCCTGAGCCCTGGGCAAGTGTCCTGGATCCTGGAAGGAACATGAGGAATGGGTGTTGACGTAGTGCTGATGCAGGTGACGCATCGGGGGACGAGCTCCAAGAAGCGTCGGCTGACCACGGTGGCATTCGTACAGGACGGGGCGGACCTGTTCTCCGGTCTGTGCGTGAACAGCCGTCTGCCGATGCTCAACCGGGTGGACCCGTATCGCACCCAGATCCTTACGTCGGTGGACATGCCTCAGTTCATCTCCGAGGTCGACGCCACGCGTGATCTGGTGAAGGGGCAGCGGGAGCGGGACATTCTGCAGAAGATCCGCGAGCTGGCCGAGCGTTGTGCGGAAGCCGCGAGCCTAGAACTCCACCTCGAAGGCGACTGAGGTTCGCCCCATGCTCCATAACGATCTTGAAGTCAGGGAAGCTAGCTAGACCGGCTGCTACGTCACCTATCCGGCGAGGATGCGGTTGTGCAGGCTGGCGATGCCGAGCATGGCGCGGTCAACTCCTCGATGACCCAGACCCTTGACGCCACGTGGCGGGCGGCACCCCAGAACCTGAAGGGCCGACTGCTCGAAAGACCCGCCTGCTGGTGCCTGGCTCAATATGCTGTGCTTTGCACCTCGCCTAGCCATATGACGCCGCGCGATGGCTGCTGTGGAGCAAGCCGACCCTAAGGAACTCGATGAACGATCAGCCTGCATCTCCTTATGTTGAGTTCGGGTCCTGGGAGGTGCTCCTCGCAGCCCTCCAGCGCTTCTCCAGCGCTTGGGTTTTCCGAGGACAGCGCGAATACTCCTGGAACTTGCTAACAAAGCTCGGGCGCGACCTTCGCGTAGTAGACGAAGATCGAACGAAAGATTGGCTACAACTAGAGAATTCTGCCATAGGGTACTTCATGGATCGAGCCGGCAGCCTTCTCGTGAAGACTCCGGACGAACATGACCTATTGGGCTGGCTCGCCTTCATGCAGCATTACGGCGCGCCAACACGCTTGCTAGACTGGTCCCTCTCCCCCTATGTCGCGCTCTATTTTGCCTACGAGCAGCCGAGCGAATCTGATGCCGCTCTATACGCGCTCAACTCCTACCTAGCCAGGCGCACTAATGCCGGCGCCCTACTCCCTGCGGCTTGGGACCATCTCGGGATTATGAAGGCGTCTCGAACGGACGCAGAGGGTAATGCCGTCGAAACTTACCTTGCTCGTGAAAAATATCGCAGGAATCATGAGAATGAAATATTGCGGTGGGCGATCGAGAGCAAATCAAAGTGCCCGCTTCCCACTATCCCGTTCGACCAGGACGATCGCATGGGTGCGCAGCAGACGATTTTTACCTTGATGGGGGATGTCGACACTGAAGTTGATGTGTGGTTCGAAAAAGAGAAATGGGAATTTCCCACGCCTAAGCCCGGCGGGCTCATCGCGGGAAGCGACAGCATGGTTTGGCCCCTCAATGACCCCTCAGACCTCGTTGCCAAGATTCGCCTCCCCGGATCGTGGCGAGGCCAAGTCCTGACGGCGCTCTCACGTATGGGGATCTCGGCAAGTTCTCTATTTCCGGGCCTCGATGGGATTGGACGGGCAACCTCAGGTCATCTCCTCGGAGGGAATCTGAGCAATCGCGATATCCTTACCGGTTGGGTGTTTTCCTAATACCAAAGTCCACGCCCAGCGTCCACCCATGCCGCTTTGGGCATCCAAGCCGTCAAGGGGATTCATCAATAGAGCGAGAGCCCGCGGCGCCATCCAGCCCCTCCCTTTGCTGCGACCGTGCCGGTTCTTGTCCGGACTGGATCACAGCCCTGATCTCCTCCTGCCACCTGGCGCCAATAAACTCCAAAGCCGAAGAGCCTAGATTTTCATTAACCAAAGCATGCACAAGAACACCATTCGATTCGGAACGCCTGTTAGCCCCAGATTGCATCAGTACGCTAACGGCAACTAGCCCGACCAGCCACCAAGGGCCCACTGTAAACGAAAGAAAGACAGAGAGCACGCCTAGAGCGAACCCTACGTTTACCCTGAAGGTGGACTCGGCCATCGCTCGGTCGTACTGCCCGAAGAGCTCAAAATTCTCAACCATAAGCTTCGTCTTCAAATAGGGCCGCTCCTGATGAAGGGACCTCCATGCGTCGTCCAAGATGATTCGCAACGCCTCACTGAGCGGCTCCTCTAGCTCATCAGTTACTCCTGCTTCGCGTTGAGCTTCTTCGATCAACTGATGAAATGTCACACTACTCAACAGTCGATCACTGGACTCATAGGCCCACGCCTCACGTCGATAAGCAACTTCGGGAAACCCTTTGCGGGAGAGCTTGGAGATTAGCAGTGCCTCCAGGTCTCTCTGGGCTGACGGAGGCATAAAGGAAAAGGTCATGTATTTCCAAAAGTACTCCACTAGATGTGAGCGCCGCCTAATCATGTCAACCACTATCAAGAGGGTAGTTGCAGCTGGCTCCAGAATACTTAGGGCCAGACATCCCACCAGATAGGCAATGAATACCAGAGCAGCCAAGACTGCAGGCTTTCCAAGGAATTCCTGCAAAGCGACTACAGATTTTCCTAATCCAGTCTCCCCCCACTGTTCAATTCGCGCTACGACCGCCATCCATCCAATAAATAGGTAAATGAAACCCAATGCGATAGGGGTCCGCATTTCTCGAACTCCGGGAAGCAGATTGAGTAGCATGCTCAAATTCTGAACTCTTCCCGAGTTCATCTCCGAGACTTGCGGTGATCGAGATAGGCTCGTTACAACCAGATCAACGAAGACAAGCAGCGTCCGAGTTCGAGCATCGGCACGGCTTCCCCCTGGGACCAACGAGGTCCGGCCGGCCGACCACGACGATCAAGTCGCGGCTCGCACGCTTGGCCACGTCACCCCTACACCAGCTGACCTGGTCACCTTCTGCGACAGCATCGGCGACGTCACCTGGGCGGACGTCGACAGCGGCTACTTCCTCGACCCGGCAAGTGACGTCCTTCTGCGGCTCCAGGAATACGGCGTTGTCGGCCTCGGCCCAGACCCGAACGTGCGCCGACGCCGAGCGGTCATAGTCACTGATCTGGATGAGACGCTCGTTCGGGCGGTGGATGCCTTGACGGGGCGAGCGAGGGCGAGGTCGCACTGTGCTGGCTGCGTTAGCGCATCGGGCCCTCGCCCCTCTACGCCGGTGGTGTCCTCCCGGACCTCGTTGCCGGGCCGTCCAGCCACTGCGGGATCGTCTCCGAGGTGGGGTGCTCTAAGGGCAGTTCGGCGCTGCCAAGCGGAACCGAGACCATCTGCCCCCCCTATTGACCGGGAGGGGGCTTGTTGGCGTTCCCTGACGCGTGGGTCATGAGCCTCGGCTTCCCTGCTCGGAAGAACTGAGGAGAGCCGGATACTGATCAACAACACTGGTTCTGCATCCGGATCCATCGTTGATCATGAATCTGGCTCTCGTCTCCGCTCAGCCCTCATGCGGTGCCTTTGGCAGCATCAGCGGGTAGGTAGTGGCAAGTACTCAATCCAAGGGGGAGCGAGACCAGTTGAACACCGAGCGATTCACTGACTTGGCCTCACAGATGATGCGGTCCGCACTCGACTCATGGCGTGGCGGGAACCGGCTCTTTGCTGTCCTTCACGCCGGCATGGGATCCGAGTTCTGCCTAAAAGCGGTCCTGTGCCACCACGACCCGCTGTTGATCGCTGCTCACGGGGACCAGGCGTTACGTTTCCACACCCTTGGCTTTGGCGGAGAGAAGGGCGTCAAGCCTCTGGAGCAAGCTCGGACGATCGGCATGGCGGAGGCGTTCAAGGACGCGGAGATCGTGATGCAAGGCCGTATGCCCGTCACCTTCGAGGTGTTCAGGCCTGTGATGGAGGCTCGCAACGGCATCGCTCATCTGGCTCACCACAACCCAGCTACCGCCGAGCAAGTGGTGTCCACGGCCCTTCGGCTAGCTGAGGCCATTCGGAAGGAGCTCAGTGCGTCAGATGCGGACTTTTGGAAGGGCTACGCACACGCTTTCCACGACCTCAAGAAGGTCGCTGCCATGCCCGCGATCCTGAAGATCGGTCTGGAGCAAGCTGCCGAAGACCTCGCCCAGGCCGAGGCAGTCGAGGCTGCGCGCGCCGCTGCGGACGCTGCCAAGGGCACTGCCAAAACGGCGACTGATGCGCTCGCCAGAATCCCCCTTTGGGACGACGCACTCGGGGGCAATGACATTGTGGTACGTCATGCACTGAGCATCGCGCGTCGCTCGGCGGTATCGGCCGCTTTACATACCACTGCCATGCGGGGTCAGCGTGTCGCAGCAGCCCTGCTCAGCTCGTACGGCTACGTCCCCGGAGACTCAAATGGTCAAGTGGCAGCCAGCGATGCGGTGGCAGTGAAATGTTTGGTGGCCCGGTATGTAGAAAGTGCGTTCCGTGTCGCTCTTCCTTCTGATCTGAAGTTCGCTCTGTCAGAGCCATCGAGTGACGTGGTGTGGCGTCCACAGTCCTACGAGTCTGCAAGGTATGGCACTTACCTGTGGCGCTGGGAGCCGTGCCCGGCTTGCCCGGCTTGGGGAGATCTCTACGGTCACCTGGAGCACGACGTGTGTGTCGACGAGGAATGCCGCGCGGGTGGCTCCTACTGCGGCGAACACGACGAGGGGCCGCCGACGGTAGCTCACGCACAAACTTTTACATGTCCAGTTTGCTGTCTGGTACTGGACGCCGAAGAAGAATTGGAAGCGGCGTACATGGAGCGGGCAACCAGATATGAGGGATAACCGGCGGCTGGGCATCGCTCATCCAGATCGGTACGGTACTGCCCGGCCCGGCCAGGGCGGTCGGGTGGCTCCTCGGCACTGCCGAGGAGCGATCGACCTCCTACGTCCCTGGTCACCAAGCCGCCGACTGCACCAACCGGAACAGCCGCGTCATCGATCGTGGCGTGACATTCTTGCCGCTTGGGGCTGCGAACCGGGCTCACTGTCGAGTGGTAGCCCAGCCATCTGAATGGGACTACAGGCATGGACACGACCGGCCTCCTCGCTTCCGCGCAACGACAGCTGATCCGGGCCATGAGCGCATGGTGCACGAGCGATAACGACATGGCCGTACTCCATGGAGGCATTGGCACGGAACACCTACTCAAGGCACTCCTCGCCGCACGCCATCCATCCCTTCTCGTCGACGGCCGCGACTTCAATAGCCTCCTCCACGCCACCGGTCAGAGCATCTACGCCGCCTCTCCCAAAACTAAAGTCAAAACCATTGGAGCCCTTGATGCCTTCAAGCGCGCCGCCGCTCTCATCACGATGCCGGTCAAGGAACGTGACCTCGACCCGCTCCTGACGGCCCGAAATGGAGTGGCACACCTCGGCGCTCATGACGACGCCGGCACCCATGACGCCCTAGCCATCGCTGTCACCGTGGCGGACGCTGTCTTAACAGACCTCCAGGAAGACATCCCAACCTTCTGGGGGCAGTGGGCAGACACCCGTCTGGACCTCGAACGGATGCAGAGAGACGCCCAAATCGCAGCACAGCAGGCTCTCAAAGGAGTGGGCGTCGACGCTGCCGATGAGCCACGGATGGAGGAGTGGGAAGACGGGCTCTTGGAACCCATGGACGAAGAATTCCGCAGTAAGAGCTTCCAAGCAGCCCAGATAGCAGTGGCCGTGAAAGTCAGGTTCGCCAAGAAGCTGTATCGGGTCCTCTACTACGGGAAGACGCCGGAAGAGATTGCAAGGGCCGCCATGGTGGAGCCCGAGGCCGACAGAAGCGAGTACGGCGAGTGCCTTTATCGGTCGGTGAAATGCCCGGTATGCGGTGCAGACGGTGATGTCCAAGCATCCCTGAGCAACCAGCCTAAGCGGCTCAAGAAGGGGAGAAAGGCCCGCCAGAGCAGAGAGTTCCCCGACTACTTCGACTGCTACACCTGCGGCCTCGAACTCGACAACCGCTACGAACTCGAGGTCCTCGGAATGGCCGAGCCATCCGAGAGCGGATGGTTCGCCTACTAAAGGGATGACGAGGTTGTGCCAGATCCTGCGGGGAGCCACACGGAAGACGGGGACCAGGCCGCCAGCCACTCAGGCCCCGTAAGCGCTCCGCCACAGGCCAGCCCGGCAGCCGGCCATTGGCGACCCAAGCTTCCCAACTGAACTCGAAGGCGAAGACGTGTAGCACACGACTTGGCCGGCTACAGACCAGACCGTTAGCCGTGGCGCTGCCACGCGGATATGTCAGCGATGCTTCCCTAAGGACGGCAGCCCACCAGATACCGTCCGCACACTGCTGCTTACACTCACTACACGCAAGGGTTGCTTCGTGGCGCGAGCCTGCTTCTTTTGCTTCCGGCGACGGCCTAGCTCTCTGTCGCGATCCGCTTGGGCTCTCTTGGCGGCCTGACGGGCCATAAGTTCAAGTGCGGCCTGCTGCTTAGCCATCGCCTCTTTGTGTCGCGCCATGGCCTCGGAAGCTGACTCGCCTACGGACGGTTTCATCAAGATCCCCCACCCCGCGTTGCCACACCGACACACACCGTGCTCGTAATGATCCGTCCCATGACCCGTCTCTGCAAGGGGAATCGCGAACACCGCCCTGGAGACTGGAACTGTCGGCTCTACTGGCAACGGGCCTGCGGTGATCGACGGTCATCGGCAGCATGTAAGCACTGCACCACAACCGCACCAGTTCGAAGGGGGATCAGCGCGAAACCATGGTACGAGCAGGCACAGCTCAAGGGGCCGCAGCCCAACCTTTCACCCAGTCAGCGACCGATCACGCCCCGAGCGACCGCAGCTTCCCAAGCTCAGGGCTAGACGTTCTCGCTGACAAGTAGGTCTTGCATGAGGCCTTATGCTCAGCCGACTTCCACACCTGCTCCGGGGAGTGAGCCGTGCATTGCTGCGTCATAGTCGTGCTGCTGGTCGGCATCTGCACTGCAGGCTGCTCACCTGCGCCGTCATCCCACACATCATCTGCCGAGACCACTCTGGCGCCGGTCAGCAGTTCCGCGTACCCATCCCCCACCGCCCCATCGTGCAAGGCATCTGACCAGGCCGACGAAGCATTGTCCAAGTCTGGTGAGCTCTTGGTGACCGCGGTGTCTTTGAGCGACGAAACCCTGACTGCAACGGCAAAGATCGTAAAGCAGGCTCAAGGTCTAAAGAGCGTCTCCGAAGCGGTATGCGGGCTTGAGACCAGCAGAGGCGGCAAGCCGAACAGAGAAACCGCGTGCCGGGCGGCCAAGGAGTTGGACCGCGAAGGCGGCCTGAGAGCGCAGACGGAAGCGGAGAGCGCAGCGGATGCGACGGAGCTGGCTCTGACCGATGACATAGCGACGTTCAAAGAGCAGTTGGACGCGGTCGCCACCCCAGCGAGCACTGGCACCATCGCTCTGCTCGCCGAGTACTGCGACGACGCCTTCTCGTAGATTGAGCAACGGTGCCTCGGCCCAGGCCGTCTCAGTTAGGGCAGCTGGTCACTGGTCAAGCGCCACCTCGGGCAACCTCACCGCCGCCGACCTGGCTTTCGTCACGTCGGCCGGCCCTGCGGAGCGTAAGCGCAAGCCCCGTGCGGGCATGTTCGACGTCCCGCCAGTCCGGCACCTCGTCCGACACAGGGAGGGCAGCCTCTTCCACATCGCGCCATTCGGTCATACGTTTGAATATAGCCGGATGTGTGTGACGCCACGAGACCTCATACGGGTCAAAGCGTCATCGAGTCGGCCCAGCAGTCGACCTTGGTGTAGTGACCGGGGTCCTACGTGCCCGCTGCCTGACCTCGGGGCTGTGGTCCTTCGCGTTGAGGGGGCCACCGCCTGCATCGCAGCCTGACTCAGAACGGGAGTTCTTGCCCGGCCGCGCCTCGCTTAATGACCGTGATCCGTTCGTGGAAGTCGCATGTTGCGGCTTCGCGTGGGTAGCGGGCACGCAGTTCTTTGTCCAACTCGTCAGCGACTAAAAGTAGTGACGGGAGGGACTTTCGGTCGGCTTCGAGGGCCGTTGTGCCCATGTCGATGGCTTCCTCGATCTCGCCCGTGCGGGCAGCAGCGACTCCGAGTGTCAGACGGGCTTCTGCGGCCCGCATGGGCGAGACCTCGGTGCCGTCTGGGCCGGTGCTGATGCGGATTACTGAGCGTGCGTGGGCGGCGGCGCGCTCGTCGTCTCCGAGGAGACGGTAGGCGTCCATCTCGTAGAAGTCCCACTTGTCGGGGTCAATGATGAAGTGGTGTTCCGGGTGGTCTGGGCGCGGGAGTCGATCCAGGCGGGCGCGCCCGGCGTCCAGGGAGTCGCGGACCAGGCGGGCGTCTCCCATGCGTGCAGCGGCGCGGGCCTTGTGTGCATAGAGCTGGACGCCGACTGAGTGGGTCTGGTCGGCGGTGTGCCCTGCTTCGACGGCGTTGAGCATGTCTTGCCATCGGCTCTGGGTGAGGGCGAACCAGGCTTCGATCTCCCAGGCCCAAGCCATGATTTCGCCGTGCCCGGCCTCTTCTCCTATGCGGAGTGCGGCGGCTTTGCTGAGGTTGGCGGCCTCGCGTTGGCCGCGGTCGTATTGGACGCACGCATTCAGCAGGAAGAGCCACCCGGCGTCGACGAGTAGTTCCCGATGCTGGCGGAGGGTGGTCCGGCCTTCGAGTTGTTTGGTGACGTAGTGCAGCCCGTTCCGGGTGCGCTCGTGCAGGTAGTCGGCGTCGGCGTACGGGTATGCACGGGCGAGCTGGTCGATGCCCTGCTCGATCGACTCCAAGGCAGCACTGTTGATGCTGGACATCTCCGTCCGACGCAGCATCTCCGCAACGTCCCAGAGTCCGGCGCCGCCCCGAGCGATCAGCGCGCTCGGGTCATCAGTGTGGGATGGGGCTGTCTGCCGTTCCATCTCCCAAGGGCGCGGGGCAAGTCCTGCGAGGTGACCAGGGATCCGTAGCCCGTCCACGACTTCGAGGATCTTGTGGAACTGGGTAATCCGCGGTCGGACGCCTTTGCCGTCGGTGTCGGGGCGAGCCATCTTGCCGATGTGTTCGCGCTTGTAGCCGACAGCCTCGGCGATCTTGGCGAAGCTGACATTGCCGTGGAGTTTGGCGAGTCTGAAGACTTCGCCGAAATCATGGTTGGCGATCGCCGACCGTACGTCTGCGCGTTCCAGCACGTGCGGCGGCAGAGCTGCTGGCGTGGGTGCAGCCTCGGCCATCTCACTTCCCCATCGTGATTGACCTGACGTCTCAGTTATCAGAAGTCTCTTCCGATCCTCGTGCCCTGTCCGTTCGCGAGTGTACCCAGGGGGTCCCCAAGAGGGGGGTCCCCAAGAGGGGGGAGCGGCAACTGAGTTGTGGGATGCAGTCTGGGGCACCCTGCCGGGAGGGCCCCGACAGACGTGACCAGAGACGGTGGTCCGTGTCATGAACGCGAGAGAATCGCGGCGGCATGAACACGTGATGAGCGAGTTAGATGCGTTCGCTCACTGGTTTGCCTCCCCGGATCCGTCCGTGGGCGGGCGCTACCTGGCTTTGACGCTGTTCGCGGAGTTCCAGGACACGGCGCAGGTTGCGCGGGACATGACCGCCCGGTTTCTGCTGGGCGCGGGCGCGCATGACGTCATCGACGATGCCCGGCTGGCCGTGTCCGAGCTGGTTGGGAACGTGGTGAACCACGTGGTGCCAGAGCGTCACCTGGCCCAACCCGGTGCTAGCCGGCGCGTCGATCTGACCTTCAAGGTCTGGCCGAAATGGCTGTTCATCGGGGTCACAGACGAGGACTCAACGCCCCCGTCGCTGCCGCTCGGAGAGACCTTCGCTCCAACATTGATCGGTGAGCTGTCCGAAGTGGTCGTGCCCAACAGTGGTCGAGGGCTGCTGATCGTCCAGCAGCTCGCAGCGGCCGTCTGGTGGACGCCGGAAGACAAGGGCGGCAAAACCGTTTGGTGCCGCTTCGACCTTGAAGGCGAGACGGGCGACAGCCTGTCCTAGTGATCTCCGGGCTGTCGCCTGTGCTCTGCGTTTTGGGCGCGAACGGCAGTCCGGGCCGGAGAGCGACACTCCGGTGCTGAGGGCGCGGCTCCTGGACCTGTCCGCCGGGATCCCCACCCGGCTCCCAGGAGCCGCGCTTCACAAACTCATACCGAGACCGGACCACCCCCGCGCCTGGCAGCAACCGGGGTGGTCCGGGAGGGGATACAGCGATCCCCGGTGCCTGATGGTACCGGGGTCGCTGTGCTGCGTATTCACCGCGTCCCAAAGACAGTTGACGATCCGTTACCAGAATGGGAGTGACGCGGTGACTAGCGCTGGAGCGGAGTGGCCCAATGACGGTCTCGACGTGGCGGGCGTGGACGGCGGCCTGTGGGTTCGCGGTGAGGACTACATGGCGGGCTGGCGCGAAGCTCGCGAGACTGCTGACCGGCTGAACCGAGCACTTTTGTGCGTGGGCTTCGAGCTGTCGGCAGTGCGGGCTGTTGCTGCGACGAACGAGGAAGGGCGTGGAGTCGTCCGGCTCGCGGGGTGGCCTGACACGGTTGACCGGCTCGCTCGGTTCTTGGAGGCGTGCGCGGACGGCGACGGCGGTGCAGCGTGAGCGGCCTTGTCGCTGATGGGTGGTGCGCGTGGGCACGTCGCCGGCCGCAGAGACTTTGGGCGGGAGCTGCCATGGGGCGAGTGAACAGGGGGCTCTACGCTGGTCCGGCGAATCGGGCAGGTACTGGTCCTGCCCGCGTTGGTGCCCGATGGGCCCCCTGTTCTTCGAGGCTCGCCCCATGGTGGCTGCCTAAAGTCTCGGAGGCCGGCGATCCCCAGCCCACCCCGCCCCGGTCCGCGACGGCTCGTCGCCGCGTCAGTTCTCCAGGTGTGCCGTGTGGGGCGCCGGGCGCCCGGCCGGGACCGGCGTTCACGCCGCACGCCCGGCCGGAGCGGCCGGGCGGCCCGGCGCGCCGCAGGCGCGCCCTTGAGGAAGTGAAGGTGGTTTCGACCGATGCGGTTTGCCGGTCAAGTCCGGGAGCGCCGCGTGGGCTGCTTGTCGGCGGTCATCGTGTAGGCGAGTTCGGCGCGGTCCGCTCCGATGCGCAGTTCTTCGAGGAGCAGTGGGCGTCCATCGGTGCCGTGCGCGGTGCGGGCTACGTGCAGGACCGGTGTGGCGTCGGGCAGGCGGAGTGTGGTCCGTTCGTCGGGCAGCGGCATGCGGGCGCGTACGGTCTCGGTCCATGTCAGCTTGTGCCCATCCTGGGCGAGCAGCCAGTAGATGGCTCCCGGTCGCTTGCAGGGCTGTTCGGCGAGCAGGGGGACGGTTTCAGCGACCTCGAAGGGAATCAGCGTGCGGTGCATGGCACGGGTTCCGGTGCTCGGGTCGACGAGGAGCCGATCGCAACCGAACAGCGCTTCCTCTTCGTTGAGTTGGAGGAGGCGTCCGGTGTCTTTGGTGGTGCGGGTGCGGTAGGTGCTCGGCTCTTCCGCCTCCTGCCATGCGTCGCCGTTGGGCATGACGAACTTGCCCTCGGTGGTGCGGCTGATGCGCCGCTCGACGGTGAGGACGGGTGTTTCGCCGGCGCGCACGAAGCTGCCCTTGCCGTGGCGCACGTCGATGAGACCTTCCGCGCGCAGTGCTGCGACGGCATTGCGCACGGTGGGCCGTGAGACCTCGTAGCGGGCCATGAGTTGGGCCTCGGACGGCAGTAGGGAGCCGGGCGGGAACTCGCCGGACAGGATCGCTTCGCGGATCGCGGCAGCCACCTGCTGGTAGAGGGCGCCGGGGCGCTGGATCTCCGACATCAGGGCATCTCCGAGGGCTTGAGGACGTGAGGTCGTCGACATGTCGCACGCGCGACATCACTCGTCAGCATAAGTAGTTGCGCATCACTCGTACAGCACTTCATAGTCATCACTCGTTAGGACAAGTGACGTCAGTATCAGACTGGCGTTCTGAGAGGCCTGGGAGGCCAACGAAATGCAGTCCATTCCCGTGGACACGACGCGACTTGGCGTACTGCGGTGCGCAATCGCGCCGGAAGCGAAGATCACCAACCCCGACACGCAGGAGGTGAAGCGCGACCGGGACGGCAACCCGGTGTGGACCGTGGCGGTCACGGTGCGCCAGGACGGACGGCGGATCTCCGTTATCGAGATCGCCGTCACTGGCCAGCCCAAGGGCATCGAGGAAGGGCAGATCGTCAAGGTGACTGGTCTGACCGCGTTCGCGTGGTCGATGGGAGACCGGCACGGCGTCAGCTTCCGCGCGGATGCCATCACCCCCGTGCACGGAACGGCGGCACAGGGCAAGGGCGGTGAGAGGTGATGGGCCCGGTCGTGTTCGCGTTCGTGCTCGCGGCTGTCGCCTGGTTACTCGTCGTCGGCGACCTGGTGCGCAGGCACCGCCCCACCTGGCACTGGTACCTGATCGGCTACCCCGCCACCGCCTGCCGGGTGGTTCTCACCTGGCGCAAGGTGACTGTGCTCAACGACCTCGCCGTCTCACGGCGCCCTCCGCGCGGGCTGCTCGGGGACCTGGTCGTCAAAGGCGATCCGCTGCGCCCGGTGGCTCCACGGATCTCCTTCCCACGTGCCAACCGGCTCGGGCTGACCATGACCGTGCGGCTGCACGCGGGGCAGACGCCGGCGACCTTCATGAAGTCAGCCGATGCGTTGACGCACGCGTGGAAGGTCCACGCCGTCCGCGTCACCTCTCCCGAACGCGGCCTCGTGCTACTGACCGCTACGGCCACCGATCCGCTTCAGCGACCCGGCCTGGCCACCGCCCCGGCGGAACTGCTGTCAGCGCTGATCGGCGTGATGGAGAACGGCGGCGCCTGGGTGATGAACCTGCGTCTCGTGCCGCACTGGCTCATCGCGGGCGCCACCCGCTCGGGCAAGTCCACCCTGTTAGCTCGTCTGATCACGGAACTCGCCCCACAGCCGGTTGCCCTGGTCGGCATCGACTGCAAGGGCGGCATGGAACTGGGACTGTTCACCGGACGCCTCAGCGCGCTTGCCACGTGCAGGCGAGAAGCCGTTGCCGTACTCACCGCCCTCGTGGTCGACATGCAAGAGCGAATGAGTGCCTGCCGTTCGGCAGGGGTGCGCTCGATATGGGAACTGCCCGACAAGCTTCGCCCGGTGCCCGTCGTCGTCCTGGTCGACGAGATCGCCGAACTGTATCTGTCCGACGGAACGCGGGAAGGCAAAGCGGAAGCGGAGCAGTGCTCCACGCTCCTGCTGCGTCTCGCCCAGCTCGGTGCAGCGCTCGGCATGCACTTGGTCGTCGCCGGGCAACGCGTCGGCTCCGACCTCGGCACCGGCGTCACCGCCCTCCGAGCCCAGCTCGGCGGCCGGATATGCCACCGCGTCAACGATCCCGGCACCGCTGAGATGGCCCTCGGCGACCTCAACAAGGACGCCGTGGTCGTGGCCCAGTCAATCACCGCCGAAGAACGCGGCGTGGCCGTGTGCACTGGGCCGGACGGCGGCTGGAGTCGCGCCCGCTCCCACCTGACCTCCACCGAAGAAGCAGTCGCCACCACTGCACGGCACGTCGCCACGACTCCAGAACTGCCCACTCTCACCGGAGCGCTCAACGCCCCGGAAGGAGACACCGAATGATCTCCTCCGGTACTGCCGTCTCCCTCGTCGTGGTCTTCGGAATCATCACGGTCCTTCTCGTCCGCTCCCGCGACGTACGCACCTGGGAAGCCATCTGCATCGCCTTGTTCGGCATGTACCTCGGACAGACCCCCGTCAGCCTCACCGTCAACGGCTTCGTGACCTGGGTCTTAAGCGGCTTCACCCACTTCTGAGCAGGAAGGACACCCCCATGCCCATGCCCCGCGTCAGGTGCCCCCATTGCAAGGGTGACGGAGCCCGCAAGACCTGGACCGGCCGGCACCGCCGCTGCCGCGTCTGCCGAGGTACCGGAACCATCCGCTGAACAACAACCAACCATCCCTACCAACAAGGAGATCGACTCATGGACGACAGCGCGCCACCACACCCGATCCGTGCCGTTTCGGCGGCCCACTCCGGAAGGTCACCACCATCACCACGCAGTCCGAGTACACCTCGGCTGACAGGCGCGCCGTCCTCGACCGTGCGGCGCGCCTGCGTCAGCTCTCCGAAACAGATCGCGATGCCATCCGCATCGCGCAGGACCCGCAGTTTCCGCGCTGGCTGGAGCAGGTCACCGCAACCGGCGGCTGCTCCCACCCCATCCACCTCTCCGGCTCGACCACCACCCTGGACGCAGAAACCGGCGAGATCCTCAGCCACTACGGCACCCATGACGAACCCAGCGAACGGCTCCTCCTCCGTTGCCGCAACAGACGCTCAACCGTCTGCGTCCCCTGCTCCCGACTCCACGCGGGAGACACCTTCCACCTCGTCCGCGCGGGCCTCCTCGGCGGCAAGAACGTCCCCTCCACCGTCCGCCAACGCCCCCGGCTCTTCGTCACACTGACCGCACCGTCCTTCGGGCCCGTACATCGCGGCGGGGAACGCTGTCGACCTCGCCGCGACCGTTGTGAGTGCGAGCACGGTCGATTCCTGGGCTGCGGCGCCTTCCACGAAGTGACCGACCCCCTTATCGGCCGCCCCCTGTGTCCTGACTGCTACGACTACGCCGGACACGTGCTGTGGCACGCGCACGCGGGCCCGCTCTGGGACCGCTTCGTCATCGGTGTCCGGCGTCACCTCGCCTCCGCGGCCGGCATCGCACAATCCCGCTTCCCGGACCATGCGCGGCTGTCCTTCGCCCGCGTCGCCGAATATCAGAAGCGCGCCGCCGCCCACATACACGCTGTCGTCCGCCTCGACGGCCCGGACGGACCGACCGACGAACCCCCGCACTGGGGCACAACCGACCGACTGACCGACGCGGTGCGCGCCTCCGCGCGTCGGGTCGTGATCCGCACCCCCCACAGCCTCGCCGTCGGCGAACTTGCCCTCCGCTGGGGCGTCCAGGTCGATGCCCGGCCACTGCGCAGCGATGGCGACGGACCGGACGACGACGCCGTAGCCTCGTACGTTGCCAAGTACGTCACCAAGGGAGCAGGCGAGACAGGAGCCGGCACCGACTACCGGCTCACGACCTGGGACGATATCCAGGCGGCGTGTGTCTCCGACCATGTCCGATCGCTTATGCGCGCGTGCTGGCGCCTCGGCGGCCTCCCCGAGTTCGCGCCCCTGCGCCTCCGGGCCTGGACCCATACCCTCGGCTACCGGGGCCACATCCTGACCAAGTCTCGTGCCTACTCAACGACATACGCGGCTCTCCGCGCCGACCGGGCCGAACACGTGAGCCACGACACTGCGCTCGGGACAGTCACAGACGCGCGCTGGCGCTACGTCGGCTCCGGCCACACTCCGGGCGCCGCGCTCATCGCTGCTGGGGTCGCTGCTGATCTCGCTGCCGGCCGGGACATCGCCCGAGGAGCACTGGCTGCCGAAGGGAGGAAGCTGAGTGCCGGGTCCGGCTGACAGTACGGAAGACCAGGACTTGTCCTGGGCGCGGGCTCACGCTCGCAGGGCTCCGCGCTGGTCGGATGCCAAGTGGCGCCGGATGAACGCCGCTATGGGGTTGGAGGTGGCCACGCGCGATGGGAGCCGTCCGCGCAAAGGTACGACGTGACGGCAACGGCGATTCTGGGAATTTACTCTGCTCGGATTTCGACAATCCCCGGATCAGTGGGCGAACCTGCGCACGTTACCGCCAGGGAGCCCGATCAGCTCTTGCGTGCCGCTTCACGGATGCTGGGAGGACCGGACACTGTGGCGCGCGGCCTTCGTGCGCCACTCCTCAGCTCCCGATGAATCTCCATCGTCAGCCAGGCCAGCTGCATGGTCCAGCATGATGTCAACATGACGCTGCACGCCAGCCTCGCCATACGATGTGAGCATTGACGCTCGGTTGCGGGTGAGATGGCCCTCCGCGGCCTCAGCGGCTGCACGTCGCCAGATACGAACGCCGTCCATGTCACCTCTTCCCGCATGGACGTTAGCGAGTGCTGCCGCAGCTCGGGGGTCGCCTCGTTCAGCGATCACCCTGAACCACCGCTCCGCCTCTTCAATCTGGTCCATCCCGGCCTGTTCGAGGAGCATTTGGGCAAGGCCAAGAATGGTGTCGGAGACTCCCTGGTCCCGCGATTCTCCCGGCCAAGGTCGGAAGAATGTTGGCGACTCCTCCATAAACGTCAGGGCCCGTTCAGCTCCTCGCCGGTACCACTCCAGGGCCTGCGCAACATCCCCACGTTCCCAGAGGATGCTAGCCAGGTTTTCCATGGCGCCTGGGTGTCCAAGTACCGCTCCGCGACGGTTCCACTCCTCAGCTTCGCCGAGGTCCCCGCGTTCTCGGAGCCGGTACCCCAGGTTCGCCATCGCCACAGCCTCCCCGAGATCGGCCGCGCGTCGGTACATCGCCTCTCCTTCGGCTGTGTCCCCCCGTGCGAACAGCGTCAGACCGAGGTTCACCATGGCCCCCGGGGAGTTCAGCTCGACGGCTCGGCGCAGCCACCTCTCCTCCTGGGCTGGTTCGTCCAACTCCCTCAGGCAGAAGGCAAGTCCCACCATCGCAGGGCTCAATTGCCGCTCGGCAGCTTGCTGGAACCACACCGTCCCGTTTCGATATTCTCCACGCTTGGCGTAAAACCACCCGAGTCGGAACATAGCCCGCAAGTCGTTGGCCGCGGCAGCACTCTGCCAGGCACGGAGCGCCTGCTCGACTTTCCCTACGGCATCCGCAGCGGATCCGATGTCGCTCAGTGCAGACGGTTCCGCGTGCTCCAGCAGCGCGGCCCATGTGTCATCTCGTAGAACCAGTGGGTCGACGAGGCCCCTAGCGAGCCCGTAGGAGTGCTGGAGCAGGACGTCGGAAACTCTGAAGCCGTCCACCTCTCCCGAGCCTGCCGCTGACCTGCGCAGGGCCCTGATCCTGCCTGTGATCGGGCTCTCTGCCCACGCAAGGGCGGTCAGCAGCCAGTCGGCAGGCAGCGGCGCTTCACTGCACCCGCTTAGGTGGAGCACCGCGATTGGCTCCAGCACACTCGACGGAATCGGTTCTGGGTGGCCACAGCGCCGGGCAACCACGGCCGCGGTGATCACGGCCTGGCCGCGTGGATCTCCCGCTGTATCCAGCGTCCAACGGTCGATCAATTCCGGCGCGCCTGCCAAGGTTGCAATGACCCGGCCGTCTTCTGCGCCGTGCAGGGCGATCTCAATGCGTGGATCAATTTCGGAGATTGCACGGGCTCGTGCCAACTCGTCAGCACCCAAACGGCTGTCGAGGTGAAAACGGATCGCACGCTCCGCGACTCCACCTCGTGGTGACCAGCGTGCCAGCATCTTCATGACTTGGCGTGCGTGATGATGCCCAATGGTCTCCGGACCACCGGAGCTCACAGCGCTGTCGGCCGGGGAAGCGACCAGGAGCAGACGATCCAACTCCTGTGCTCGGATGGTCGCGGCTAGCAGAACGGGCCCATGCCGGCCGAGGACCAACTGCCGTACAGAGGCGGCTGTCACAACCTCATCGGCGAAGAAATTCTGCAACTCGTCGAGCCACACGACCGAGCGAGACAGGTCCACACCCTCATGGACCAGTGCATTGAGTTGGCTGCCCGTTTCCACCTCGGGCATCCGCCAGTCCGGTACCTCAGCGCGCAACGCCTCATACAGGCAGCGGGTCTTACCTGCGGCAGCGTCGCCGACCAGCACGATGAGGCCACCGGTTTTCGTATGCCCCTTGATCCAAGCGCGGATGTCGGCGTCGATCCCGCGTGGGATGTACTCGGGAAGGCTGCCCGACAGGGTCGAGTCGGCATCCCTCGGCAGCGGAATCGCCGCATGGATGCTCAGAGCCATTCGCTGTTGGGAATCAACGACCCGCTGAGCCCGGCCCAGCAGCGCGCTGCGCGCAGCGGAGCGCCTGCTCATTTGCTCCACGGGCTCGGCCCATCGAGCCCCCAGAGCCTCCACGGCCCGCTTGCCTGGTGCAGCCAACACAGCGATCAAGGTGCCCACGACAGCTGTTCCCCACGCAGGTCCAGGAACGTGTCCGGCCGCGAACAGCGCTCCGGCAGCGACCAGGCAGGCGCCTGCCAGAACGGCCACCGCCACCATCCACCCAGTGGTGCGCCTCTCCCCCATGTAGGGAGAATCGCGCACATCCCTTTGGCAGGGAAGTGCGAGTCCCTCACCGTCGAATGCACGAGATTCATGGAGCCCGGGCAGAGCTGGCTTCCAACGATCCGTATCAACCGGCCTGCACGGGAGCTGATCTTGTGGCTACTCCTCAGCAAAGATCGGGACTAGCCGATCCCTCAGCGGCATCTTGCGGCCCTTGCCCACGGGGAGAACGACTACGGCTGACAGGACGCGCTCGACGTAGACGCGACGCTCAGCCAAGGTGATCCCGTTACGGTGCCACTCTTTGACCATATCAACGGGCTTTCCATGGGCGGCTAGGGTCTTCCGCTTCCAAGCGTTCCGCTCCTTGACCAGCCGCCGCTCATCGGTCTCATACTCATTCAGATCCGCGTAGTACCTCTCCGCGCTGATCTGTCGGTTCCGGCGAGCCTGCTTCAGGTCAGCGATGTCTTCGCGGACGTTGGCCAAGTCCGCCTCTTTCGGCCATGCCTGTGGGGCCATAGTGGCCTCGCGCGCGGCGGCCTCCTCCTCGTACGCGGCAATCACGAGCTTGCCCATCAGCTCGTCAGTCTCCGGTCCGCCAATCTTGATGCCGCCGCAGCCACGGCCTGTCGACTTGCCGTGGCATCCGTAGTAGAAGTACCCCTCTGGCTTGCCCTGGCTACGTGCCGCCTTCAGCGCACGCAATGGCGCTCCACAGCCCTCTTTCCCGCATCGCAAGGTTCCAGTTCCCAAGTACGTTCGGGTGTTGTGCCCGCTGCCTCGAATCGGTCCCTCTCCGATGACCGCGACGACCGCTCGCCACTGGCGCACCGTGAGGATGGGCATCCACTGTCCGATGACTGGCTTGCCCTTGTCGTCCCGTGCAACGGCGAGCGTCCGTGTCTCTCGCCCAGTCTCCGGGTCGATGTCGCAAATCGTGTATGAGCGGTAGCCGCAGAGTCGCGGGTTCCGCATCACTTCCTTGAGCACGTCACGTGCCCAGCGATTGCCTCGGGGTGTCGTGATCCCCTCGCGGTTCCACTCGGCGATGATCCCGTGCCAGGTGGCCCCGTTGATCAGGCGGTGGGCAGCATCTCGCAAGAGCTGCGCTTCCGTTGGGTGCAGCGTACGTTTGTCCTCCTGCCATCCGAACGGACGCGAACCCCCTACGGGAATGCCCTGCACCCGCAGTGCCTCGTGCTTGCGCCGGACCCTGCGCGCCGTGTCGGCAGACTGCTTGTTGGCCATGGTCACCAGTACGCGTGCCATGGCTCGGCCGTTGTCGGTGAGGAGATCAAGAGTGCCGGTGATGTCGATGATCGGCCGGTGATGGTGCTCAACCACCTCAATGGCATCCTCAAGATGGCGGGGGTCGCGCGTGAGCCGGTCGATGTCGTAGACGATCAGCCCGTCGACCCGCTCGCCATTCGGCGCGATACCGCGTTTGAGGTCCTCCAACGCGCCTTCGAACACAGGCCGGATCACCCGGTACGCCGTACGGCCGTCTGGAAGGCGGACTCGCTTGCGCTTCCACGCGGAGGTGTCGGGCTCCATGTACGTGAAGACGTACCGGCCTCCCCTGCTTTCGACGAACCGCCGTCCGTCCTTCTCCTGCTCTTCCGTGCTCTTGATGTCCCGTCCGGTCATCGGCACGAAGCGGTGCCCGTCCGACGGCTCATCCGTTAAGTCGTCTCCCTCTATCTCCTCAGTGGAGAGGCGGGCCAGCCCGGCCCAGTTCTGCCCCTCTAAGTTCCCCCAGTGCGCTCGCTGTACGTCATCGTCCATGAGAAAAAGCTACATCTGACAGGGCGTTGGTGGTTCCACCAGGAGTAGCTCATGCCCAGGAGCAGATTGCCGTGGACGAGTCCGATGAGACGGCCGGCCGCCTTGCCGTCCGCGATCTGCGAGTGGCCCGCGTCGTGGCCTATGAACGCCGTTCGGGCGGAGAGGACGGCCAGCACGGGTGCGAGGAGCAGGACTGCCCAGGAGCCGCCGGTCAGGACGATGCCGGTCACGGCACCGGACAGGACCAGCGCGTTCACGCAGATCTCGCGCGCGTACCAGCCACGGCGCCGCTTGAGGAGCCCTCGACCCTTCACTGTGCGCAGGAGCGGAGCGAACTCGCTTCCTGGAGGACCACCGTCCGCGACCGTGGAGTGGTCGGCGAGGGCTGTGGCGGTCTGGGGCATGGCGGTCTCCGGAGTCTTGTGAATTGGGCTGACCTGAAGCGGGCTGACCTGAAGAAACGTACGAATCGGTGACCTTCGGCGGCCATGACGCCACCACCCGAGTGCGTACGGGGGTCCTCCCTGCCGCCTCAGGGGGGCTGGCAACACCCCCGAGCCCCGTGGTCGACGTCATGACCGCGCCGGCCACCCGCCACTCGCCACTCGCCGCCCGCCGCCCGCCGCCCGCCGCCCGCCGGAGTGCTGTACCCTCGGCGACCCGACCCGGTAGTCAAATTTGAGGAATGCGTCATCGTCGAGCACAGGATTCCCGCCGCGACTCCCGTCGAGATCGCCGAACTGGCCCGCTGCTGTGCCGTCTTCGTGCCGGCCGATCCGCCCCGGACCAGCCGCGTCGCGTTCTGGTGCCCGGAGGGCGATTCCCCTCCCGCCGTGGCGTCCGGCTCCGCCGAGGACCTGACGGTCGTGCTGCCCGGCGAGGAGGGCGTCGAGCGTGTGGCCGTGCCCGCCGTGCTGCTGCCGGTGCGGGCCGCACTGCCGGTGCTCACGCGCGCGCGTGCCGTCGCCGGGGCGCACCGGTCCGCCTCTTTCTGGAGCGCCGCGGCCGTGCTCGCCCTCCAGTTCGCCGCACGCGGGCTGCTGCTGCCCGGCCTGACCCCCGGCGACCACGACGCGTGGCGCGCGGGTCCGCTGCGCGCCCAGGACATGGAGCGCGTCCGCGAGCTTGCCGCCGCCATGCCGCCCGAGGCGCACGCGACTCCCCTGGACGACGTCGAACCGTTGCGGCTGCCCGATCCGGAACGGCTGTTGCGCGCGTTCCTGGACGCGGTCGCCGATGGGCTGCCCCGCTCACCGGCGGCGCCGCTCGCCGCGGGCGGACCGGTCTTCGCGGCGCCGGAGCCGCGGCGCGTGCCCCAGCACCGTGCCTGGCTCGACGACGTCGCCGCCGTGCACGACTCGGACGTACGCATCTCTCTGCGCGTCGAGGTGCCGGGACTGGAGCCGGACGCGCCCGAGGACGCGCGGATGGTGTTCCGTGCCGTCCTGCAGTTGCACGGCGTGAGCGATCCGGCTCTCGTCGCGGACGCCGCCGACGCGTGGTCGGGGTCCACCGGATTCGGCCCGCGCGCGCGGATGGACGCCCTGCTCGCGCTGCGTCGCGCCGCCCGCGTCTGGACGCCGCTGGCTCCGCTGCTCTCGGCGGCCGTGCCGGACGCCGTGGAACTCGCCGATGACGAGATCACCGAGCTCCTCGGCGAAGGCGCCCGCAGCCTGGCGTCCGCGGGTGTCGACGTGCACTGGCCGAAGGGACTGTCACGAAAGCTGACGACCGGCGCGGTCATCGGCCCGCCGGCCGACACGGACGGCGCCGACGACACCGCCGGGAAAGCGGGCGGCGGCCCGGGGAAGGCCGGGTCGGACACTCCCTCGTTCCTGTCCGCCAACGCCATGCTCGCCTTCGACTGGTGGTTCGCGCTGGGCGATCAGCAGCTCACCCGCGCGGAACTGGACCAGCTGGCCGAGGCGAACCGGCCCGTCGTGCGACTGCGCGACCAGTGGGTCCTCGTGGACCCCCAGGAGGTGCGACGCGCCCGGGCCCGGCAGGACCGGAAGGTCACGCCCATCGACGCGCTGAGCGCGGCACTGACGGGCTCCACGGAGGTGGACGGGCGCAGGGTCGACGTACGCCCGACGGGATGGCTGGCGGCCCTGCGGGAGCGGCTGGCGGACCCCGAGGGCCAGGAGCCGGTCGGGCAGCCCGCCGCGCTGGACGCGACGCTGCGCGACTATCAGGCACGGGGGCTCAACTGGCTCGCGCGGATGACCTCCCTGGGCCTGGGCGGCTGTCTCGCCGACGACATGGGCCTGGGCAAGACCATCACGCTGATCGCCCTGCACCTTCACCGGCAGACGGCCGAGTCCACCGCGGGACCCTCACTGGTGGTCTGCCCGGCCTCCTTGATGGGCAACTGGCAGCGCGAGATCGAGAAGTTCGCCCCTGGCACCCCCGTACGCCGCTTCCACGGTTCCAGGCGCTCCCTGGAAGGCCTGTCCGACGGCGAGTTCGTCCTCACGACCTACGGCACGATGCGGCTCGACGCACTGCGTATGGCCGAGGTGCCGTGGGGGATGGTGGTCGCGGACGAGGCCCAGCACGTGAAGAACCCCTACTCGGCCACGGCGCGGGCGCTGCGCACGATCGGCGCCCGCGCGCGCGTGGCGCTCACCGGCACCCCGGTGGAGAACAACCTCTCGGAACTGTGGGCGATCCTCGACTGGACGACACCCGGCCTGCTCGGGCCGCTGGGCGCCTTCCGCACACGGTACGCGCAGGCGGTCGAGGGCGGTCTGGACCCCGCGGCGGCCGAGCGGCTCGCCCGCCTCGTGGGGCCCTTCCTTCTGCGTCGCCGCAAGTCGGACCCGGGCATCGCTCCCGAGCTGCCGCCGAAGACGGAGACGGACCGCGCCGTGGCCCTGACCACGGAACAGGCGGGCCTGTACGAGGCCGTGGTGCGCGAGACCCTCGCGGAGATCTCGGAGGCGGACGGCGTCGCACGGCGCGGTCTGGTCATGAAGCTGCTGACCGGGCTGAAGCAGATCTGCAACCATCCGGCGCAGTTCCTCAAGGAGGCGCAGCCCAGGATTCCCGGCAGGTCGGGGAAGCTGGAGTTGCTGGACGAACTGCTCGACACGATCCTCTCCGAGGATGCGAGTGTCCTGGTCTTCACCCAGTACGTGCAGATGGCCCGCCTGATCGAGCGTCATCTGGCGACGCGCGGTGTGCCGACGCTGTTCCTGCACGGAGGAACACCCGTGACCGAGCGCGAAGCGATGGTGGAGCGCTTCCAGGAAGGTGAGATCCCCGTCTTCCTGCTGTCGTTGAAGGCCGCCGGCACAGGGCTGAACCTCACACGGGCCGAGCACGTCGTGCACTACGACCGCTGGTGGAACCCGGCCGTGGAAGCCCAGGCCACCGACCGCGCGTACCGCATCGGGCAGAGCCGCCCCGTCCAGGTGCACCGGCTCATCGCCGAGGGGACAGTGGAGGACCGGATCGCCGACATGCTGCGGCACAAACAGCAACTGGCCGACGCCGTCCTGGGCTCCGGTGAGGCCACGCTCACGGAACTGACGGACGCGGAACTGGCCGACCTGGTGGAACTGCGAGGGGGCGCGCGATGAAGGACCGTGACGAGGAACGCACGTTCGCCGCGCTGCCACCCGCGCGCGGGCGGGGCTTCGCGCAGACGTGGTGGGGCCTGGCATGGCTCAAGTCCCTGGAGGACACGGCGTTGGACGCGGGGCAGCTGAAGACGGGCCGCAGGCTGGCACGTGCGGGCGCCGTGGGTGCCGTGTCGGTCCGCCCCGGGCGCATCACGGCCGTGGTCCAGGACCGCGACCGCACCGCCCATCGCGCGGACGTGCTGCTCCAGGAACTGTCCGACGAACAGTGGGACCGCCTCCTGGACATGGCCGTGGAGCGGGCCGGGCACGTCGCCGCGCTGCTCGACCGCGACATGCCGCCGCATCTCGTCGAGGACGCGGCGACGGCCGGGATCGAACTCCTGCCGGCGCTCGGCGACCTCGAGGCCGCGTGCGACTGCGACGCCTGGGACCACTGCGGGCACACGGCCGCACTCTGCTACCAGATGGCCAGGCTGCTCGACCAGGACCCCTTCGTCCTGCTGCTGATGCGCGGGCGTTCCGAGCACGTCCTGCTGGGCGAGCTCCAGGAGCGCGGCAGCGCGCGGCAGCGGGAGCCGTCGGACGCAGACCACGCGCGCGTGGAGGGCGTGGACGCGGCCGAGGCGTACGCCGCCGGGGACATCCTGCCGTCGCTGCCGTCCGTCGCCGACCTGCCGGGCGAGGCCGGGCCGCCTCCCGCCTTGGACGCAGAGACCGCCCCCGCGCCCGGACTCGACCCGGCCGCCCTCGAGTTCCTCGCGGCCGCCGCGGCGGGCGAGGCGTACCGGCTTCTCCGCGAGGCGGCGCTCGCGGACGGGCAGGGGCAGCAGGCGGTCGGGCAGGGGCTGTCGCTCGCCCAGGACGCGGTGCGGCTGGCCGCCGCGGACCCGGGCCCGGCTGTCCTGCAGCGGCTGGCCGAGGGTTCGGGGCGCGACGCCGAGGCTCTGCGACTCGCCGTACGTGCTTGGCGTCTCGGGGGTACGGCGGCGCTGTCGGTCCTTGAGGACGCGTGGGCCGTGCACGGCGAATCGCTGGCACGCGCGCGTGACGCCCTGGAGTCGGCCTGGGACGAGGACGAGCGGCCGCGGCTGGTCTCGGCCGACAACCGCTGGACGGTCGTCGGTATCGGCGGCAGTGGCATCCAGTTGCGCCTGGGCCGGGACGGCAGGTGGTGGCCGTACCGCGAGGAGCGGGGCCGATGGGCCCCCGCCGGGCCGGCGGTACGGGACCCGGCGACGGCCCTCGCCGCGGCCGGAGGAGACCCGATGAATGGTTGACGCACGGCGTTCATCTCAAGGTCGCCCGGCGTTGGGGGTCGGGGCCAACTCTGGCCGCTGACACTGAACTTGTGCCCCAGGAGGCCTGATGTCCCCGCACGCCGTCGGCCGGCGCCGCGTCAACCGTTCCGTCGCAGCGGGTCTGCCGCTCGCCGTGCTGGCCGCCCTCGCGGTGGCCGGCTCCGCGAGCGCGGCCGGCAGCCCGGCGCAGCCGCAGGTGACGCGCACCGCCACGCTCGGCGACGTCCCGCTCGGCGCGTTCAGCAACTCGCTGCTGCCGGGCACGGTGGACGACGACCGGGGTGTGGACCTGGGCGGCATCGGCAGCGACATCTACCCGGCGGGACGCAAGGGCGAGTTCTGGACGGTCACCGACCGCGGTCCCAACGGCCAGATCAAGGTGGACGGCAAGAAGCGCCGGACCTTCCCCGTGCCGGGGTTCGACCCGGCCATCGTGAAGATCCGCGTGACCGGTGACGGCGTGAAGGTGATCGACGCGATCCCGATCACCACGTCTTCCGGGAAGCCCGTCACCGGTCTGTCCAACCAGTCGGGACGCGACGAGGCACCGTACTCCTACGACGCGCTGACCCCACTCACGTTCGACCCGAACGGTGTGGACACCGAGGGGATAGTGCGCGCCGCGGACAACACCTTCTGGCTCGTCGACGAGTACGGGCCGTCGCTGATCCACGTCTCCGCGCGCGGGAAGGTGCTCACACGCTACGTGCCCAAGGGGCTGAACCTGACCGGCGCGGACTATCCGGTGGTGGAGGCGCTGCCGTCGGTCCTGCTGCACCGGAAGACCAACCGTGGCTTCGAGGGGCTTGCCCTGTTGCCCTGCGGCGACCTGGTGATGGCGCTGCAAAGCCCGCTCTCCCTGCCGGACGGCGCCGCGGGGGACGCCTCGCGCACCACCCGGCTGGTGCGCTTCTCCCCCAAGAAGCGTGCCGTCACCGCCGAGTACGCGTACCGCTTCGACCCCGTGAACGTGGTCGACCCGAGCGAAGACGACACCTCGGAGCTCAAGATCTCCTCCGTGGTGGCCGTCGGAAGCGATCGGCTGCTCGTCGAGGAGCGCACCGACAAGGCTGCGCGTCTGCACCTGGTGAAGCTGTCGCGGCACGCGGACATCCTCGGCGGCCCGTGGGACGACGACACGACGTCGCCCTCCCTGGAGCAGCTCGACGACCCCGCTGCCGCCGGTGTCCCGGTGCTGGACAAGCACCTGGTCGTGGACCTGGGCACCGTCGCGGGGGTGCCCGGAAAGATCGAGGGCGTCGCGCGCGTGGATCACGACACGCTGGCCCTCATCAACGACAACGACTTCGGGATGACCGACGGGTCGGGCGCGTTCGACGCACAGGGCCGGCTGATCGACAGCGGCATCGAGACGACGGTGACGTACGTGCGGCTGCCGCACGGGATCTGACGTCTGCGCCCGCCACGGCGCGCCGCTCAGTCCAGTGGCTTGGTGAGTTTGTGGGTGCCGTTGCCGACGTCCGCCGCGAGACTGCACGCCACCTTGTCGATGCCGATCCGGTAGCCGCTGGAATCCGGGTACTGCACGAGCGTGCCGCGTACGGTGCCCGCGGACTGCTTGGCCGCCTTGCGCTCCAGAGGCACTCGGCAGAGGGCCGACGCCGCCTTCTTGAGGGCGGCGTCGGTGCCGTAGGTGCCTTCGAGCTCGGCCACCTTCACCACCTGGGCGTCGTGCGGCTTGCTGCACGAGCGCTTGGTGGCCTGTCCGGGTCGGCTGCCGTCCGCGTCGAAGCAGTCCCCAGTGGTCAGCATGTAGTACGGCAATTCGTTGCCGGCGGGCGTCGGGAAGAGCGAGCGGAGATCGCTCGGGACGACGTCGGTGGGCAGGTCCGAGGGGAGCGTCGGCACGGCACTGGGCAGTTCGGACGGGACGCTCGACGAGGGACCGGGCGTCCGCCGCGTACTTCCGCTGGCCTCCGGCGACTTGTCGTCCTTCCCGCCCCCACCGCCTCCCGTCGCCACCGCGATCACGGCCACCACGACGCCCACGGCCACGATCACGGCGAGCACCACGAGGAGCGTGTTCCTGCGCCGTCCTCCCCGGTGGCCGGCGGGTCCGCCGCCCGGCGGTCCGGGAGGTGGCGGTGGCTGCCATCCCCCGCCTCCCTGCGACGGCGGCCCGAAGCCGCCGGGAGGCGGGCCGTAGCCACCTGGAGGGGGACCGTAGCCACCGGACTGCGTTCCCTGGCCGCCTGTCGGCGGCCCATAGCCACCGGACGATGGGTCGTAGCCTCCCGGTGGTGGGCCGAAGCCACCGTCACCTGGGGGCGGCGTGTCTCCCGGCGGTCGAGGCGGTACGGGCGGCATGGCCATACCGTCAAGAGTCGTACCGAACCGGTCATCACGCGAGCCCTGCGCGGAAGTTGATACGGACTCATGGCGTGGATCGCACGATTCCGCATCATTCACTCAGGGAACGTTCCGAACCCACCGAACCCGCTGCCCCCTCAGAACCCACCGATCCCACCGGAGGCGGCCACGAGGTGGGGGTCGGAACGCGCCCCAGCCCGAGGCCCGGCCACGAGATCCCGTCCCGCTGGGGCAGGCCCGCCCGAGGGCGGGCCCACGCCGCGTGGGACCGGTCAGCCCCGCGCACCCAGCAGGTGGTCCATCGCCAGCTGGTCCAGACGCTCGAAGGCCATGCCGCGCGCGGCCGCCGCGTCCACGTCGAAGTCCTCGAAGGCCGTCCGGTCACCGAGCAGCCCCTTCAGGCCGTCGGCCGCCGTGGGCTGCGCCAGCTCGTCCAGGCGCGAGGCACGCAGGGCCTCCTGGACCTCGGGGTCGGCACGGAAGGCCGCGGAGCGCTCCCGCAGGATCAGGTAGTTGCGCATGCAGCCGGCGGCTGACGCCCAGACACCGTCGAAGTCCTCGGTGCGCGGCGGCTTGAAGTCGAAGTGCTTCGGCCCGGCGTAACCGGCGCTCTCCAGGAGGTCGACGAGCCAGAACGCGGCACGCAGGTCGCCCGCCCCGAAGCGCAGGTCCTGGTCGTACTTGATGCCCGACTGGCCGTTGAGGTCGATGTGGAAGAGTTTCCCCGCCCACAGGGCCTGCGCGATGCCGTGCGGGAAGTTCAGCCCGGCCATCTGCTCGTGGCCCACCTCGGGGTTCACGCCGTACAGCTCCGGGCGCTCCAGGCGCTCGATGAAGGCGAGGGCGTGGCCCACCGTGGGCAGCAGGATGTCGCCGCGCGGCTCGTTCGGCTTCGGCTCGATGGCGAACTTCAGGTCGTAGCCCTGGGAGGTCACGTACTCGCCGAGGAGGTCGAAGGCCTCCTTCATGCGGTCGAGCGCGACCCGGACGTCCTTGGCCGCACCGGACTCGGCGCCCTCCCGGCCGCCCCACGCGACATACGTCTGGGCGCCGAGTTCGACCGCCAGGTCGATGTTCCGGATCGTCTTGCGCAGGGCGTAGCGCCGCACGTCGCGGTCGTTCGCGGTGAACGCGCCGTCCTTGAAGACGGGGTGCGTGAACAGGTTGGTCGTGGCCATCGGCACCTTCAGCCCCGTGGCGTCCAGGGCCTGCCGGAACCGCTTGATGTGCGACTCGCGCTCGCTGTCCGAGGACCCGAAGGGGATCAGGTCGTCGTCGTGGAACGTCACTCCGTAGGCACCGAGCTCGGCCAGACGCTGCACCGTCTCGACCGGGTCCAGGGCTCCCCGGGTGGCTTCACCGAACGGGTCCCTTCCCTGCCAGCCGACGGTCCACAGGCCGAAGGTGAACCTGTCCTCGGGGGTGGGCTGGTAGTTCATGTCGCGGCTCCTTGCTCGCTCCGGCTTACTTGCTCCGACTATTTCGTCATGGCGGTTAACAAATTAGTATGCGGATGCATCTCTGGGAAGAGACGAAGTGCGAAACCCGGGCCGAGCCGGTCCGGACAGCCCCACAACCAGGACAGATCCCGCGGAGCCGCGGAAGAGGGAGAGCCCGATGTCAGCAGCCGAGGGTCCGCTCGTCGTCGGAGTGGACACGTCCACCCAGTCCACCAAGGCCCTGGTCGTCGACGCATCCACCGGACAGGTGGTGGCCAGTGGACAGGCACCGCACACCGTCTCCACGGGTGCGGGCCGCGAGAGCGACCCCCGGCAGTGGTGGGACGCGCTTCGCGAGGCGCTGCACCAGTGCGGCGACGCCGCCCACGAGGCTGCCGCGGTCTCGATCGGCGGCCAGCAGCACGGCCTCGTCACCCTCGACGCCCAGGGCGAGCCCGTGCGCCCCGCCCTGCTGTGGAACGACGTGCGGTCCGCGCCGCAGGCCCGCCGGCTGGTCGAGGAACTGGGCGGCCCGAAGGCCTGGGCGGAACGCACCGGCAGCGTGCCCGGACCGTCCTTCACCGTCACGAAATGGGCCTGGCTCGCCGAGAACGAGCCGGACGCCGTCCGGGCGACGGCGGCCGTCCGGCTGCCGCACGACTACCTCACCGGACGACTCACCGGGCAGGGCACCACCGACCGCGGGGACGCCTCGGGCACGGGCTGGTGGGCGTCCGGGACGGAGGCCTACGACGACGAGGTCCTCGCCCACGTCGGGCTCGACCCGGCGCTGCTCCCCCGCGTGGTCCGTCCCGGCGAGGTGGCCGGAACGGTGCACGCGCAGGGCGGCCTGCCGTTCTCCAGGGGCACCCTGGTCGCGGCGGGCACCGGCGACAACGCGGCCGCCGCGCTCGGCCTCGGCCTGCGCCCCGGCACCGCGGTACTGAGCCTCGGGACGTCCGGCACGGTGTACGCCGTGTCGACGCGGCGCCCCGCCGACGCGACCGGCACGGTGGCGGGCTTCGCCGACGCGCGCGGCGACTGGCTTCCGCTGGCCTGCACCCTGAACTGCACCCTGGCCGTCGACCGTATCGCCGCGCTCCTGGGCCTCGACCGGGAGGCCGTGGAACCCGGGTCCGGAGTGACGCTGCTGCCCTACCTGGACGGTGAGCGCACCCCGGACCTGCCGCACTCGGCCGGACTGCTGACCGGTCTGCGTCACGACACGACCGGCGGGCAGCTTCTCCAGGCGGCGTACGACGGTGCCGTGCACTCGCTGCTCGGCGCCCTCGATCTCGTCCTCGACGCGGACGCCGACCGCACCGCGCCCCTGCTGCTGATCGGCGGCGGTGCCCGGGGTACCGCCTGGCAGCAGACCGTGCGGCGGCTGTCGGGGCGGCCGGTGCAGGTGCCCGAGGCCAAGGAACTCGTGGCGCTCGGGGCGGCCGCCCAGGCCGCGGGCCTGCTCACCGGCGAGGACCCGGCCGCCGTCGCACGGCGCTGGAACACCGCTCGGGGGCCGGTGCTCGACGCCGTGGAGCGGGACGACGAGACGCTCGCCAGGATCGCCGGGGTACTCTCCGACGCGGCTCCGCTGCTGGAGCGGCCGTAGTCGGGCCGACCCGTGCGGGCGGCGGCAGGAGCGTGGTCGTCCCACGAGGACGACAGGAACGAGGATTGACGGAGGCATGACCGCACCGCTGCACGAGACCCACCCGGCCGGATCCGGCCGCCGCCTGCCCGACACTCAGCAGGGCATGCGTCGCCGCAATCTGTCCAGGGTCATGCACACCGTCAGTGCCGAGGGGCCGTTGTCGCGCGCCGCCGTCGCCTCGCGGATCGGCCTGACACGGGCGGCCGTGTCGACGCTCGTCGACGAATTGATCCGCTCGGGACTCCTCGAAGAACTGGGCCCCGAAAGGCCCGGCCGAGTGGGGCGGCCGGGCTCGGCGCTGGCCGTCAGCGGGCGCGGTCCCGCCGGGATCGGTGCCGAGGTCGGCGTCGACCACCTCGCGGTGTGCGCCGTCGACCTGCGCGGCGGTATACGGGCCCGTGCGGTGCGTCACGGCACGAACCGAGGCCGGTCGCCGGAACCCGTCGTCGAGGAGCTGTCGGCGATGGTGCGGCAGGTCGTCGCCGAGGCGGAGCGCGAGGGGCTGTGGCCTGCGGGCCTCGCGGTGGCCGTGCCCGGTCTGGTGGCGCGCGACGCCCGGACCGTGGTCCGCGCCCCGAACCTCCACTGGCAGGACACGGACCTGAGCACACTGCTTCCCGCGGATCTGCCGCTCACCGTGGACAACGAAGCCAATTTCGGCGGCCTCGCCGAACTGTGGCTCGGCGAGGCGACCCCGCGCGACTTCCTGCACGTGTCCGCGGAGATCGGTATCGGTGCCGCGGTCCTCGTCGACGGGCACCTGCTGCGCGGAACCCGTGGCTTCGCCGGCGAGTTGGGGCACGTGCCGGTGCATCCGGACGGGCCGGAGTGCCCGTGCGGTGGCCACGGCTGCCTCGAACAGTACGCGGGAGAAGAGGCCGTCCTGCGTGCCGCCGGTCTGGAGCCGGGCGAGGACCGGGTGGGACTGCTGTCCGAGCGCGCCGCGCAGGGCGACCCGCACGTACGGCGTGCCCTGCGCGATGCGGGCACCGCACTCGGCATCGCGCTGACGGGGGCGGTCAACCTGCTGGACCCCGAGACGGTCGTGCTCGGAGGCGCGCTGTCCGGTCTCGCACCCTGGCTCCTGCCGTCGCTGGAGGAGGAGCTGGCCCGCCGCACCGCGGGTCCCGCCTGCGCCGTGTCGGTTTCCCGGCTCGGGCCCGAGGGGCCCTTGCTGGGCGCCGCGCATTCAGTGGTGCGAAGTGTGCTGGACGACCCGGCGGCGGTGGCGGAGCGGGCGTAGCCCGAGCACGCGGTGGTGGCGGGGCTCGCCCGGCCCGAGCACGCGGTGGTGACGGAGCACGTCCGGTCCGAGCACGCGGTGGTGACGGAGCACGCCCGGCCCGAGCACGCGGTGGTGACGGAGCACGCCCGATCCGAGCACGGGATGGTGACGGAGCACGCCCGATCCGAGCACGCGGTGGTGGGAGAGCGCGCCCGGTCCGATCCGGCAGCGGTGGCGAAGGCGCGCGAAGCAGGCACGGCCCGATCCGCCGGTGGGCGGGCGTCGGCGCACAGGTGGGACTCCCCCTTTCGGGTGGCCGAGTTGTCCACAGTCACGGATTTGTCCACGGACTGACGCCTCGCTCTTCCGGCCCAACCGGCAAGCGCCGTACCGTAATTCACGCGAGGCGCAGCCGCCCGGCGGGTGGCTGCGCGCCGGGCGGATCGGGGGGGTCACGTGTCGGGGGAGACGGTTCCAGGACTGCGGCGTGAGGCGATCGGGCTGCGCGAGGTCCTGTTCCAGAGCATCACGGCCATGGCGCCGGCGGCAGCGGTCGCCGCGTCCATCCCGTCGGGCGCGGCTTTCGCGGGCGGCAGTCTGCCGCTGTCCGTGCTCATCGCGCTCGTGGCCTGTCTGTTCACCGCCTCGTGCGTGGCAGAGCTGGCCAGGGAGCTGCCGTCGGCCGGTTCCGTGGCCACCTACGCGGCTCAGGGCCTGCACCCGGCTGTCGGCTTCCTCGTGGGCTGGGGCTATGTGTTCGTCGAAGCACTCGTGCCGCCGCTGCTGCTCCTGCAGCTCGGGTTCACCACGGCGGGCACACTGCACCAGGAGTGGTCGTCGTATCCGGACGACCTGTGGTGGCCCTGGTCGCTCGCGGGAGCCGCGATCATCGCCGTCGCGGGCTATTTCGGAGTGCGCGCCTCGGCCCGCTTCGGCACCGTCCTCGGCGTCTTCGAGGTACTGGTCTTCCTGGTGTTCGCGGTATGGCTGATCGCCGAGGCCGGCGGCGACAACACCCTGTCGGTGTTCGGCACGTCCCACACGGCCGACGGATACGAAGGCATCAGCGGCGTGTTCGCGGGATCGGTGTACACCGTGCTCGCCTTCGCAGGTTTCGAGGCGGCCGCCCCGCTCGCGGAGGAAACCAAGGACCCGCGCCGCACGATGCACCGGGCCGTCCTCGGCGCGGCACTCGCGATCGGCCTCGTGTACGTCGTGACGACGTACGCCATGTCCGTCTACTTCGGCCCGGACCGCTTCACTGGCTTCGGCGCCTCGGGGGCCGCCTCGTGGGAGGGCGTGGCACGGGCCTCGTTCGGCCTGTTCTGGGTGCTCGTGTTCCTGGCGGTGGTGAATTCGACGATCGCCAATGCCAACGCCTGTTCCAACGTCTCCACGCGAACCGCTTTCGCCCTGGCCCGGATCCGGGTGTTCCCCGGGCTCTTCGCGAGCCTGCACCCCCGGCACCGCTCCCCCGTCGCCGGCGTCGTCGTGCAGGGTGCAGTGGCGCTCGCGGCCATGCTGGGACTCGGTTTCGCCTATGACCCCGTGACGGCGTTCCTCCTGCTGGCGACGGTGATCGTCACCGTGGTCATCGGCGTGTACATCGTGGTGAACCTGGCATGCGCGGGCTACTTCCTGCGGCGCAGGCGGGAGTTGCTCCGGCCGGTGCGGCATCTGCTGTTCCCCGTGCTCGGGATCGCCGCGTTCGTTCCGGCGCTGCTGACCGCGGCGGGGCTGCCGGTCTTCGACTTCGTCTCCGAGTTGACGGCTCCCGTGTCGTACGCCGGACCGGTGGTCGGCGTGTGGATGCTCGCCGGTGTCGCCGTACTGATCGTGCTGCTGCGCCGCCATCCGGGGCGCATAGCCGAGACCGCGCGTGTCCATCTCGACGAGACCCCCACCGCCGAACCCCGGCAGAGCGGAGCCGTGCAGTCATGAGCGACCCCCGGATCCTGACCGTGCGGCCCGCGCCGGGCGAGTACGCGTGGACGTTCGGCGGTGCGCCGCCCGTGGCGCGCATCGAGCCGGGCACGGTCCTCGACCTCTACACGGAAGACTGCTTCGCGGGTCGGGTGCGGTCCGAGAAGGACCTGGTGTCCGAGGTCTGCGAGTTCCCCTATCTCAATCCGCAGACCGGCCCCTTCCACGTGGTGGGTGCGGAGCCCGGTGACACGGTCGCGGTGCATTTCGTGTCCATCGAGCCGGCTCGTGACTGGGCGGCATCGACGACGGTTCCGCTCTTCGGGGCGCTGACTTCCACGCACACCACGGCCACCTTGCAGCCGCCGCTGCCGGAGACCGTGTGGATCTGGCAGCTCGACCGGGAGCGCCGCACCGCCCTGTTCAGTGCGCGTGACAGCGACATCGAGGTCGAGCTCCCGATGGATCCGATGCACGGCACCGTCGGGGTGGCACCGGCGAATCTGGAGGTGCGTTCGGCGCTGGTGCCGGACGCTCACGGCGGGAACATGGACACACCGGAGATGCGGGCGGGCGTGACCTGCTATCTCGGCGTGAACGTCGAGGGCGCCCTGCTGAGCCTCGGCGACGGGCACGCCCGGCAGGGCGAGGGAGAGACCTGCGGGGTGGCCGTCGAGTGCGCGATGAACACGGTGGTGATCGTCGAACTCCTCAAGCAGGTGGCCACGCCGTGGCCGCGCATCGAGTCGGACACGCACATCGTCTCGACGGGTTCGGCGCGACCTCTGGAGGACGCGTTCCGGATATCGCAGCTCGACCTGGTGCAGTGGCTGGTGCGTGACTACGGCTTCAGCGAGCTGGACGCCTACCAGTTCGCGACGCAGGCCGTCGAATCGCCGCTCGCCAATGTCTGCGACACCAACTACACGTGCGTGGCCAAGCTCCGCAAGGAGTGGCTGCCGGCGCGAGAGACTCACCGCGGACTGCACCGGCAACTGCGCGAGCAGGCCGCCACGCTCCGGCGGTGAGACACGCGAGCGCAGGCCGGACGCCCACCACGATCGAGACCATCCCCCACAGGCACCCCCACACGTGAAAGGCGTACACGCCATGGAGCGAGCGAGATCGTCACCCAGTCGGCGGCGACTGCTCAAGGGCGCGGCCCTGGCAGCCCTCCCGTACGCGTTGGTCCCCGGTACACGCGCCACGGCACAGACGGCCGTCGACTATCCGAGCGCCGAGTGGACCGCGGCGAGCAAGTCCAACTACACGGCGTCCGATCGGCCGACGACGTATCGGTTGAACTACGTGATCATCCATGTCACGCAGGAGACGTACAGCGACACGCTGTCCATCTTCGGGAACCCGCAGAAGCAGGTGTCGGCCCACTACGTGGTGCGATCGGCCGACGGCCATGTCGCGCAGTGCGTCAGGGAGCGAGACGTCGCCTGGCACGCGGGCAACTGGGACTACAACACCCGCAGCATCGGTATCGAGCACGAGGGCTGGGTGGACCGACCTGCCTACTTCACCAACGCCCTCTACGAGGAGTCCGCCAAGCTCACCGCCTCGATCTGCACGAAGTACGGCATTCCGAAGGACCGCGCCCACATCATCGGGCACTACGAGGTGCCGGGCACCGACCACACCGACCCCGGACCGAACTGGGACTGGACGCGCTACATAAGACTGGTCAACTTCGCCTGACACGACGGCTCCCGGGCCTTCAGGGGTACCGAGGCCGGCAGGGCGACGCCGGTACCGCGACCGGATCGGCAGGCGGATGTCAGCCGACACCGACCGGTCCGGCACGGTGAGTGTGCACCTGCTCCGGGCTGGTCCGGCAGGACGGACGCGGCGCGTGCAGCAGCCGCTCGCACGGTTGGATTCGGTGCAAGGACGGGCACACAGCTTGTCCGGGCGCGCACCGGGAGTGACGATGGTCCCAGCCGCATCGCCTTCCGGGAGGCCGAGTTGACCGATCCCTGGGTGGCCCTGGAGCCAGGAGCCGACCCCGTCCAGCGCATGCGGGTCCTGCGTCGTGCCCATCAGTCGTTCACCGAGGCGGGCACGGTGACACGGCCGGTGCGGTCCGTCGTGGCCGACTCGTGGCGGCGTTCGGCGCGGGCCGGGGTGGCCCCCGACGGTACGGCGAGCGTCGAGCTCACCGACGGGGACCTCGGCTCCTACCGGGCGGAGCATCCGCTGGCCAGGGTGATGCCGCTGTTCCGGGAACTGATGGGGACGTTCGCGGCGGACGGGGAGCATCTGCTGGCGGTGTGCGACGCGCAGGGCCGGCTGCTGTGGGTGGAGGGCCATCCGGTGACGCGGCGGCAGGCTGACCGGATGAACTTCGTGCCGGGAGCGCGCTGGTCGGAGACCGCCGTGGGGACGAACGCGCCCGGCACGTCGGTCGCCGTCGACCGGCCGGTACAGGTGTTCGCGGCAGAGCACTTCAGCCGGCGCGTCCAGCCATGGACATGTGCGGCGGCGCCGGTGCACGACCCGCGCACCGGGCGGGTGCTCGGCGCGGTGGACATCACCGGCGGGGACGGGCTCGCGCATCCGCACAGTCTCGGTTTCGTGCAGGCGGTGGCCCGGGCGGCCGAGTCCCATCTGGCCTTGCTCGCACCGCCCGAGACCAGGACCGACGGCCTGGAGCTGACCGCGCTGGGCCGTGACGAGGCCCAGCTGCTGGCGAGGGGCCGCAAGATCAGGCTCAGTCGCCGGCACAGCGAGATCCTGGTGCTGCTGGCCCGCCATCCGGAGGGCCTGACGGGTGACGAGTTGCTGTGCGCGCTGTACGAGGACGAGTCGGTGACGCCGGTGACGCTGCGGGCCGAACTGGCCAGGCTGCGCCGACTGCTCGGACCGGGTCTGCTGGAGTCGCGCCCCTATCGCCTCACGGTGCCGGTCGAGTCCGATGTCGCGGTCGTGGAGCGGCGGCTCGGGACCGGATCGGTGACGGCGGCCATGGCGGCGTACGCGGGCCCGCTGCTGCCGAGTTCGGGGGCGCCCGCGGTGGTCCGGCTGCGGCGCAGGCTCGCGGACGGGCTGCGAACGGCGCTCGTCGCCCGCCGAGATCCGGATCTGCTGGCGGACTGGGCGCGCGCACCCTGGGGCGAGGACGATCTGGACGTGTGGCGAGCGCTGGCTTCGGTACGCCCGACGGCGGCCGTCCGGTCCCGGCTCGATGCGTTGGAGCGTGAACTGTCGGCGGCATGGCCTCGGGGGTGGGCGCCGGGCGGTGCAACGTCCTCGCAACGTCCGCGCTCCTAGCCTCGCGGCGAGAGCTGCCCAACGGCGGGCGGCGCTTCTCCGGGAGGCAGACCAGCATGACCCGTTACGCGGCGCCCGGCACCGAGGGCGCGATCGTCTCCTACCAGGCGCGTTACGACCACTTCATCGGCGGGGAGTACGTGCCGCCGGCTCGCGGGCAGTACTTCGAGAACCCGAGTCCGGTGAACGGGCAGCCGTTCACGGAGGTGGCGCGGGGCACCGCCGAGGACGTGGAGCGCGCGCTGGACGCGGCGCACGCGGCAGCTCCCGCGTGGGGACGCACCTCCGTGACAGCGCGCGCCGACATCCTGCTCAAGATCGCGGACCGGATGGAGGCGAACCTGGAGAAGCTGGCGGTCGCCGAGAGCTGGGAGAACGGCAAGCCGGTGCGGGAGACCCTGGCGGCCGACATCCCGCTCGCGATCGACCACTTCCGCTACTTCGCCGGGGCGATCCGCGCTCAGGAGGGCTCGCTCGGCGAGGTGGACGACGACACCGTGGCGTACCACTTCCACGAACCGCTCGGTGTGGTCGCGCAGATCATCCCGTGGAACTTCCCCATCCTGATGGCGGTGTGGAAGCTCGCCCCCGCGCTGGCGGCGGGCAACGCGGTCGTCATCAAGCCCGCGGAGCAGACCCCGGCGTCCATCCACTACTGGATGAGCCTGATCGCGGATCTGCTGCCCCCGGGTGTGGTGAACATCGTCAACGGCTTCGGGGTGGAGGCGGGCAAGCCGCTCGCGTCCAGCCCCCGGGTGGCGAAGGTCGCCTTCACCGGTGAGACCACGACGGGGCGGCTGATCATGCAGTACGCCTCGGAGAACATCAAGCCGGTCACGCTGGAGCTGGGCGGCAAGTCGCCGAACATCTTCTTCGACGACGTGTGGGCCGCCGACGACGACTTCCGGGACAAGGCGCTCGAAGGCTTCACCATGTTCGCGCTCAACCAGGGCGAGGTCTGCACCTGCCCGTCGCGGGCGCTCGTCCAGCGCGGCCAGTACGGCGACTTCATGGCGGCGGCCGTCGCCCGCACCGAGCTCATCAAGCCGGGTCACCCGCTGGACACCGACACGATGATCGGCGCCCAGGCCTCCAACGACCAGCTGGAGAAGATCCTCTCCTACCTGGACATCGGCCGGCAGGAGGGTGCCAAGATCCTCACCGGTGGTGAACGGATCGAGCACGACGGCGAGTTGAAGGGCGGGTATTACGTCCAGCCGACGATCTTCGAGGGCGACAACCGGATGCGGATCTTCCAGGAGGAGATCTTCGGGCCGGTCGTCTCGGTCACGTCGTTCGACGACTTCGACGACGCCATCAAGATCGCGAACGACACGCTGTACGGGCTGGGCGCCGGTGTCTGGACTCGGGACATCAACACCGCGTACCGCGCGGGCCGCTCGATCCAGGCGGGCCGCGTCTGGACCAACTGCTACCACGCCTACCCGGCGCACGCGGCGTTCGGCGGCTACAAGCAGTCCGGCATCGGCCGCGAGACGCACAAGATGATGCTGGAGCACTACCAGCAGACGAAGAACCTGCTGGTGTCCTACTCCCCGAAGAAGCTCGGCTTCTTCTAGAGCCCGAAGTCGGTTGCCTGGAGGCTTCGTTGCGCTCCAGGCAACCGGCTTCGGAGCTACGCTCCACGATCGACACAGCGCCCAACGCCACTGCACGGGTTCCCGGGTTCCAGGTGAACGCGTCCCGGGCCGGCCGCGGGCCAAACGGCGTCCTCCGCGCACGGTCCCGCCCGCCGCCTTCGACGAGGCACCGCAGGGCCTGCTGGGCGTCAAGCCCACAGCCCGAAACACCACGACATCGGTGGCGGCCGGCCTGGGGGAAGTCCCTGGCCACGGCGACGTCCTGGGAGAAGCGGCCGTCGCCCTGGGAGGAAATCACGGGCAGGCCCTACCGCGTGTCCGTGCCGCTGAGCGCCATGTGGGTGCGGCCGTCGCCGTTGAAGCCGTTGCTGACCGCCGTGGTCGAGGAGGCGTCCTGGCCCGGGTTGACGAACACCCCGCCGGGGTGGCTGACATCGCACAGACCATCACCGTCGACGTCGCCGAGCGTCACGTCGGCGAGCCGCGTGGTCGACTGGTTGAGGTAGCTCCAGCGCCCGCCGAGCGAACTGGACTGGTACCACCAGGTGATGCCGGTGGCGATGAAGGCGTCGTTGACGCCGTCGCCGTCGAAGTCGCAGTACTTGCGCTGGCCGCCGGTGTACGAGTCGAGGGTGTTGGCGGACTGGTGCAGCCCGGTCTCGGTCTGGTCCAGTGCGGCGTGGATGGGCAGGATCGAACCCACCCACAGGCTCGAATGCCGGAAAACGTTGTGCGACACGGTCATGCCGACACTGGGCGTCCCTCGCAGCTTGACACCCGTGCCGTTGGTGTACCAGACCGTGTTGTACTCCACGTCCATGTACTCGCCCGCGGAGCCGCACTCGTAGCTGCAGGACGAGTCGTTGCCGTGCATGTCGATCTCATGGGTGTGCCAGACATGGGAGTTGTCTCCGCCGCCGCCCCAGATCAGGTTGCGGTACGCCAGATAGCCGTCTCCGGCCGAACCGTCGCCGGTGATCGCGTGCCGGTTGTAGTCGAACACGTTCCGCTCGACCAGCGCATAGGCGCCGTGGCCCATCACCACACCGTAGCCCGCGCCGTGACCGCAGCAGATGATGCCGGTGGGGTGCTGGTTGTGGTGGATGTAGTTGTCGTGCACCCACACGGTCTGGGCGTTCCACAGGCCGATCCGGCTCTGGCCGTCCTGGATGTTCACCGCCGAGCCGCGCCAGTGATCGATCTCGCTGTGGTCGATCTCCACGTTCACGCTCGAGTCCACCCGGATTCCGTCGGAGTCGCTGGTGTCGACCGCCGAATAGGGGTCGTCACTCTCCGCGCCCTGCAACCGGATTCCGCTGAACCGCACGTTGTCGCTGTGCGTGCCGTCCCCGTCGTTCCCGACCCTGAAGAGGATGCGCGGGAACGACGTCGTGAACAGCCGCGGGCCCTGCGGGCGCTGCGTCCGGTCACCCAGGATCTGGACGCCCGGGGCGACCGGCAGATACTCCCGTCCGGTCAGGTCCAGATCCACGTTCCCGGCGATGCGCACCACCGCGTCCGGGGTGTCGATCGCCTGCACGAACAGGTCCTGCTGGCTGTTGGAGGTGATGGAGAAGACCGGCCCCGCGGCGGGGGCGGCGGACGCCGCCGGACCTCCACTGAGCAGCAACCCGAAGGCGAACGCCACGGCGCCGCTCAGGGCCGAGCGTCGATGCCCGAAAAAGCCCACGACTGAGTCCCCTTCGAAAGAGTGGACGATTGAATGTGTCACTGCGAGGTGAGCGTTCCACTCCGTGCCCTCCCGTGCCCTCCCGTGCCATCGCGTTCCCCCGTCGTCCGCCGCGGGTCCCGGACTCCGGGCCTCATGCGGTGTCCACCTGCCCTACAACTTGAGGCTGTTCCCCCCGTTGCGGCCTCTGCGATAGGCTCACTCGTCGTCCCCCGCCTGTGGCTAGGCCACCGATCACGACCCACACGGCGGTCCGGCCGGCTTCACCTGGCGTTGTCGAGTACACCCAGGAGAGAAATCAGCCGTGAACAATGCCGATGCGCCCGTTCGGGACGCGTCCGGGCCGGACGCCCGGCGGCCCGGTGAACTTCAGACCCTGCTCGACGAGGGCACCCGTGCCGTCGTCGACGACGGCGATCTGCGCACCGGCCGGGACCGCTTCGAACGCGCCTACCGGATCGCCGAGTCGGTGGGCGAGGAACGGTCGATGGCGGCGGCCGCCCTCGGCTTCGGTGGCCTGTGGGTGCACGAGCACCGCACGGTCGCCGGCTCGGTACTCCTGGAGTCGCAGATCCGCCGGGCGCTGGAGTTAGTGGACCCCGAGTCCTCGATGGCGCTGCGGCTGCGGATCCGGCTGGCCGGGGAGAGCGACTACCGCAACAGCGACAACACGGCGATACTGGCGCTGCTCAAGCAGGCGAGAGCACGACAGAATCCGATGGCGCGTGCGGAGGCTTTGAGCCTGGCCCATCACTGCCTGATCGGCCCGGAGCACGGCGCACTGCGTCGGGAACTGGCCGCCGAGCTGGTCGCGGAGAGCTTCCGTACCTCCCGCCGCAGCGATCTGCTGATGGGCCTGCTGTGGCAGACGGTCGACATGTTCCTGGACGGCGACCCGCACGCGGAACGCTGCCTGGCGGAATTGCGCGGCCTGCTGGCCGAGCAGGACCATCTCGCGGTGGGCTTCGTCGTGAGCGCGATGGAGGTCATGCTCGCCGTCCGCGCGGGCCGCCTCGACGAGGCAGAGACGCTGGCCAGGGCCTGTACCGAGCGCGGGATCGCCGCCGGTGACGTCAACGCCACGGTGTGGCAGGCCGCACAACTGGTGACCATCCGCTGGTACCAGGGCCGGGTGGTCGAGCTCGTGCCGCTGCTCAGCGAAGTGGTCAACTCCCCGACGCTGAGCGCTGTGGACGATCACGCCCTGGCCGCGCTGGCGGTGGCCACGGTGACGGCCGGGGACCGGCGGAAGGCCGTCAGCGCCCTGGCCACGCTGTGCGGCCGCGACCTCGGTGACCTGCCTCGGTCGAGCAGTTGGATGGTGACGATGCACGGTGTCGCGGAGGCCGCCTATCTCCTTGACGACACCGCCACGGCGGCGCGGGTCTACGAGCTGCTGAGTCCGTACGGTCACCTGCCGATAGTGGGCAGTCTCGCCGTCGCCTGCTTCGGCTCGGCCCACCACGCGCTGGGGGTCGCCGCATTGACCATGGGAGACGTCGACCGGGCCGTGACCCATCTGCGGGACGCGGTACAGCAAAACCTCGCCCTCGCGCACTGGCCCGCGGTCACGGCCTCCTGGGACCGGCTCGCGGTGGCGCTCGTACGGGCAGGCCGACAGGCGGAGGCCGACGCCGTCCGGCGGGAGATGGCCGCGGCCGCCGAGGAGGCCGCGGCGGCGCCGCAGAAGGACGGACATGGCGGCGCGGATCCGCAGGGCGGGGACGGGCAGGGGCAGCCCGCGGCGTTCTGTACCCGGCTGGGCCGTAAGTGGCGGATCGGGTTCGGCGGGCGCAGCGTCCTGGTGGAGCACAGCGTGGGGATGCTGCATCTGGTGGTACTGATCGCCAACCCGCGCCAGGAGATCCGGGCCGTCGACCTCGTGGCGGGGCTGACCGCGCTCAACGAGGCCGCCGAGCACACGGCCCTGTCCGGGCAGCCGGTACTGGACCGGGTGGCGGCGCAGGAGTACCGCAATCGTCTGGCCCGGCTGCGCACCGAACTGGACGAGTTCCGGGCGGCCGACGACCATGAGCGCGCCGCCGTGGCCCAGGTCGAACACGACTGGCTGATGAGCCAGCTGGCGGGTGCCACCGGCCTGAGCGGACGCGCCCGCCGCTTCCCCGAGGGCGAGGAACGCTCCCGGGTCGCGGTGAGCAAGGCCATCCGCCGGGCGCTGGACCGGATCGCGGCAGCCGAGCCGGTGATCGGTGAACACCTGCGGCACGCGGTGCACACCGGGGTGCGGTGCTCGTACTGGCCCGCCTGACGCGTGTGAGGCCGCGCTTCCGCCCGGATCGAAGGGCCGCCCTGCCGCCACCCCGCCGCGGCGCCGGCAGGGCCTGCGAAGTCGAGCCGGGCGCTTCAGGTGCGGCGGCCGGATCGTGCGCCGCGGCGGTTTCCGGGCCGGTGTCCCGGCTCTGGATCGTCGCGGCCGCACGGTGGGGTTCGGTGAGCGCGGTCCGTACCGCTCGTCGTGCCACGCGTGGTCGGCGGTCCGGTGGGCGGTCCCCTCACAGGGCGGTCAGCGTCTGCCAGGTCGTGGACGCGACGACTCCGTCGGCCGGCAGGCTGTGCGCGGACTGGAAGGACCGCACCGCGCTGCCGGTGGCCGAACCGAACGAACCGTCCACGCTCAGCGCGGTCCCGTGGGCGTTGAGCTGGCGCTGCAACGCCGTCACCGCGGGCCCGCTGCTGCCCTGCTGCACCACAACGGCGAGGGCCCGCCAGGTCGCGGGTCCGACGATCCCGTCGGCGGACAGACCGCGGCTGGACTGGAAGAACCGCACCGCGCCAGTGGTGGACGGACCGAAGGAGCCGTCCACACTCAGCGTGACTCCCCGGTCGTTGAGCAGGTACTGAGCGGTCCTGACCCGCTCACCGCTCGCCCCCTGCTGAACCACCGGCCAGCCGGCGCTCGGCAGCGGCGTGCCGCGTCCGGCGGGCAGCGAGAAGGGAACGGGAAGGAGCAGCTGGGTGTTGCGGGCGTCGGCTGTTCCACGGCGCTTGCCGATGCCGGCCGCCACCGCCTGAAGGTCGTTGGCCGCCAGCTCACGTCCCAACGAGGCGAGTGCGACAGGGGTGCTGGTGTCCCCGTTGCACGACAGCGGTGCGTCGGAGTCGACCATGGTCGTGAAGATCGACAGGATGCCCCCGCCTTCGGCGATCTCGAGGATCCGGCTCTGGATGGGCCAGTCGATGTGCGAGGCGGTGTTCACCTCCCAGAAGCCGTTGCCGATGACGGACGGCCAAGAAGTCTTGTGGGCCCAGATGTTGTTGGTGTGCGTGTGGCCGTCGACCATCAGGATCACGTTCGGGAAGCGCAGCAGCAGGTTCCGCAGTTCCGTGCCGCCGTACGGGGACTCGCTGTCCGTGTTGTCCATCGAGTCGAGCGTGTGATGGCAGCAGATGACGATGAGTTTGTCGGTCACGCCGGGCTGGTTGACGATCGTGCGGGCCCGGGTGCCGTCGGAGTCGTCGAGTTCGTAGCGTGAGCTGTTGGCCTTGAGCTGGGCGTTCAGCCAGTTCCACTGGTCCTGGCCGATGGCGCCGTCGGCACCGCCGCTGATGTTGGTCGTGTCCAGCACCAGGAACTGGAATATGTCGTTCGGTCCCGAGGGAATCGCATAGTAGGCCTGGTCGCCGCCGGACGTGAAGCCGTGCCCGCGAGGGGTTCCGGTGGTGTTGAAGTGCTCGCCGATGAATTCGCTGCGCGCGAGCAGCCGCCGGGACGGGTCCCCCGTCACATGGGCGGTCTGGAGGGTGAAAGCACCCGTCAGTATGTCCTTCAGCAGCTCCACGTAGTACGACGCCGTGTTGTCGAAGACGTCCGGGACTCCCTCGACCTCCGTCAGCTTGGTGGATCCGGTGGCGATGCTCTTGAGCGGGTCGAAGGGGAGGATGTCGATGGGGACGTTGCCCTGGACGAGCGCGTCGTGATTGCCGTAGGCGGCGTACCAGGGCATGCCCAGCCCGGTCGCCGTGAACGGTTTTCGGGCGCCCTTCAGCAGCCCGCTCACGACCGGAAAGCCGTGGAGGGTGTTGTTGTCGGGCGGAGTCTGCCGTGCTTCCGGATGCCAGTAGTGGGTTTCCGTCCCGAACTGGCCGCTTGCCACGCTCTCGTCCTTGGTGAGGTCACCGGAGTCCGGGCGCACCGTGTTGCCGTCGAGCAGGTCGATGTACCACCGCGACTCGTTGTACTGGCAGTTGTCGACCGCGTCGCCCGTGACGACGGTGAAGGCCAGCGGTGTGCTCGTCCGCGGGCTTCGAAGGACCTGCCGGACGGCTCGGCACATCGCGTCGGTCGTCTGTGTCGAAAGGAATTCGTGCGCGCGGTACGCCGATTCGGTCGGGTACGAGTTGTAGTGCGGAGGTCCGTAGTCCGCGAGCCGGTCGAGGCACTCGACGCGCAGCGGGGACTGGTCGTCGACGATGTGCAGGTCGGACATCTGGGCGAAGGCGATCAGCGATCGGGTGATCTGCGGCGAGGTGGCGAGGGTGAAGTCGTTGCGGGTGATGTGCGGTTCGCCGGGGCCGGCGGCCACACCGTGATATCCCATGCCCAGGTCGGGGCCGATCTGCACCGTCTGGTCCAGAGTGGTGCGCCCGAATGCGGCACCGGTGCCGAGAGGCGGCGATGCGGCACTTGCGACGGCGCGCAGACTTCCGACATCGATGGCCGCGGCCACCACAGCCACTCCGGCAGCTGTCAGGATCCTGCGACGGGAGATTGCCATGTCGATTCCTTCGGTGTGGGGGCGTGACATGCTGCGAGGTCGTCGTTCGCCCGTCCTGCACCCGCGTTGACCGCAGTGGAGTCCCGAGAAGCCGTGACGGGACGGATGCGGGGGTGGCGGAAGCCCGCGCGGGTTCCGGCCCCGCCGCTGAGCGACGCGGCCGGAACCCGCGTTCAGGCGGGAGGACGGGACGGATCAGGTGTCGCCGGGCCTGTCACAGACCGGCAAAGGTGTGCGTGGCGCGCAGTTGGAACTGGTAGGACTCCCAGGCCGACCAGGTGGTGCTGCTGGGGTCGGTCTGCGTGCAGTGGTACAGCGTGCCGGTGTCGTCGACGGCGAACAGTTCGATCTTGCCGGCCCCGTTCCGCTCGGCGGAGACGTGGCGCATCCGCAGCGTGGTGGAACCGTGCTGCGTCGACATCTGGACCCAGGACTGCCACGTGCCGCCGGCCGGGGCGGTCTCGAAGCGGCGGAAGAGCTGGCCGTCGGGATTGGTGCCGAAGATCGCCAGGCGTCCGTCGAGATTGCGGGCCATGTCGATGGAGTCCAGGATGCCGTCGAGCGGCAGCACGCCGCCCCACTCGCTCTCCGTCTGCGCGTTGGCGACGTTCATCCTGCGCTGGATGAGGAGGCCGTCCTCCTTGATGGCGACCAGCATGGCGCGCCCGTCGGAGCCGGTCTCGACGGCGAGTTGGATCGCGGTGCCGCCGAGCTGGGTCCAGGGGGTGAACCAGCCGTTCGAAGCGGTGTCGTCGTTCAGGAAGTCCTGCCAGCGGTGGCGGATGGTGTTGTCGCCGCGGGTCGCGTAGACCTGCATGCCGCCCCACTGGTCCTGGACCGCGGTCACCGAGGTGAAGCCGGAGTCGAACTGCTGGGGCGCCGTGTAGGTGCTGCTACCCGCGCTGGTCTGCGCGCGACGGGTCACGTAGCCGTTCTGATCGATGGCGAACACCTCGACCCGGCCGTCCTGGTGGCTGCTGGCGGTGACGGACTGCCACCCCGGCCCACTCGCGAGCTTCGTCCAGGGCCGTAGGCTGCCGCCGGCGGTCTGTTGGCCGGTGTTCCACAGATTGCCCTGCGCGTCCGTGCCGAACAGCTCGAGGCACCCGTCCTTGTTGCGGGCCGCGGCGATCGGGGAGCCGAGCGGGTGCGGGGCGTGCAGCGGGAAGGGGGCCGGCAGGAGCAGTTGCGTGTTGCGGTCCTGGCTGACGCCCATGCGTCTGGTGATGCCGCGGCTCACCTCCTGCGGGTCGTTGGTGGCCAGTTCCCTGGCCAGGGACGCCAGTTGTGCGGGCGTGCTGGTGTCGCCCCCGAAGGAGAGGGGTGCGGCGGGGTCGACCATGGTCGTGAAGATCGAGAGGGTGGCGGGCCCGGCGGCCGAGCCGAACTCCCCTGCGTTCTGCGCGTCGGGGCTCGCCATGATCTCGATGATGCGGCTCTGGATCGGCCAGTCGATGTGCGAGGCCGTGGAGATCTCCCAGAAGCCACCGGAGATCGGGCTGGAGGCCGGCGTCGGATGGGGGACGATCTTGTTGGCGTGGGTGTGTCCGTTGACCATGGCGATGACGTTCGGGTAGCGCAGCAGCAGCGCCTTCAGTTCGTCGCCGGTGTGCCGGTCCCCGAAGATGCCGCCGAAGATGCCGTCGTCGAGGTTGTCCATGGTGTTCAGCGTGTGGTGGCAGAACAGGACGTACATCTTGTCCTGCACACCGCTCTGCGTGACGATGCGGTTCCTGGTGTCGATGTAGCGCGAGCTGTTGGCCCGCAGCTGCTGTTCCAGCCAGTTGAGCTGGTCGGTGTCGATCGAGCCGCCCGCGGCGCCGGAACCGAACCCGTCGGTGTTGGTGTTGGTCGAGTCGAGGGTGATGTAGCGGATCAGGTCGCCGGAGCCGGACGGGATCGCGTAGTAGGCCTTGTCGATGCCGACGCCCTGGAATCCGTGACCGACCGGCAGGCCTGCGGTGTTGAAGTGGTCCTGGATGAAGGCCTTGCGCGACAGCAGCCGCCGGTTGGGGTCCGCGACGACCCGGGTCCCCTCCAGCTCCCAGGCGACCATCAGCTTGCCGAAGGTGCCGAGGTCGCTGTAGTCGTCCGGCAGGTCCGCGGAGGTGCCGGAGGTCTTGGACGAGCCGACCGTCATACCCTGCACGTCGACCAGGTTGTTGTCGATGGGCTCGTTGCCCTGCCACAGGCCGTCGTGGTTGCCGTACGCCGCGTACCAGGGCATGCCGAGGCCGTGGGAGACGAACGGCCGGCGGGCCGCTCCGACCGCGCCGCTCGCGTCCAGCAGTCCCGGGACGTAGGGGAATCCGAGGCCGGAGGTGCCGGTGTACTGGTTGCCCGGCACCTGCTGCGGAGGTACGGACGGGTAGTAGTAGTGGTTGTCCCCGGTGCCGCCGTTGGTCAGGGCACCGCCGGCGAAACTCTGGTCGAGGCCGATGTGGCCGGAGTCCGGCACGATGGTCTGGCCGCCGTCGAGCAGGTCGATGTACCAGCGGTTCTCGTTGTGCTGACAGTTGTCGATCGCGTCGCCGGTGACGATGGTGAACTGCAGCGGCTTCTTGCTTCGCGGACCCTTGCCGACGCCGGCGACGGCCTGGCACATCGCGTCGACGACCTGCGTCGACAGGAACTCGTGGCCCCGGTAGGCCGAATCGGTGGGGTACGAGGCGTAGTGCGGGGCACCGGCGTCGGCGTAGCGGTCCATGAACTCGAGGCGGGCCGGCGACTGGTCGTCCACGATGTGCAGGTCGGTCATCTGCGCAAACGCCGCCAGCGCCATCGTCGGAGGGCCGAAGCGGGACCAGAGGTCGGTGCGGATGGCGTGCGGCTCCCCCGGCCCGGCGACGAGCCGCTGGTAGCCCGCGCCCTGGGCATAGCTCGCCCGCTGCACCGTCTGGTCCCACGTGGTGACCACCGGCACGTCCGATGTGGAGGCGGTCCTCACAGCGGCCGTCCTGCCGACGCCCGTCGGCGTCGCGGCTTCGGCGGCGGCGCGGAAACCGCCCGCGTCGATGGCTGCCGCCACCACACCCACTCCGGTCGTCGTCAGTAACCTTCTTCGCGAGATACCCACGCCATGTCTCCCAGGAAAGGTCGGACTCGTCTCCTCTTCCGGTGTTCCATTCCGTTCCGCCTCGTTCCACGGGCCCATCAGCGGCCGGGCAGCGGAACGTCGCGGCGGAGCGCGACCCCGGCTTCGGCGGCACGGGTGACGATCGTGGCGACGGCGCGTTCGGCGAGGGCCGCGATGGTCAGTGAGGGGTTGACGGTGAGAGAGGTGGGGACGGCGGCACCGTCGGTGACGAACAGTCCGCTGTGGCCCCGTAGCTCATGGCCGTCGGTGAGCGCGCTGGTGGCGGGATCGTCGCCCATCCGCGCCGAGCCGAGCGGATGGGCCGTGACGGTGCCGGCGACGTCCTCGCTCCACGGGCGGACCCGGGAGAGGCCGTCCTTCTCCAGGATTTCCCGCAGTGCGGCGTCGGCCCGGTCCCATGCCTGGCGGGTACGGGAGGTGGGGCGGTAGGTCATGGTGCCCAGTCCGAGCCCTGGCGCCAGCCGGGTGAAGCTGCCGGTGAGCGGGACGGTCCCGAAGGTGCCTTCGTTGTCGTCCTCGGTCATGGCCAGCAGGGTGAGCCAGGAGCGCCACCGGGCCCGCATGTTCCGCTTCTCGATGCCGAACCAGGCGGGTGACCTGGCGGCCTGGGCCAGCACGTTGGTCAGCGGGGGGAAGTAGATCTGCTGGAGGGTGAAGCGGCTGTACTCCGGGGCGGTCGGGTCCAGGTGGTCGTAGGTGGCGGCGGTGATGGGCCGGCCCACGGGCAGCCCCTGGTAGGCGGAACCGTCGGGACGTGAAAGACCCAGCAGTGAGCGCGCCTTGTCCTCGACGATGTCGGCGACACTGACGCGGTCGCCGTTGCCGGAGAAGTAGCGCCCGACAGCGGCCGGGACGTCCCCGAGGAGGGGAGCGGAGCGCTGGAGGATCACGGGCGTGCCCACGGCGCCGGCGGCGAGTACGACGACCTTGGCGTGGATGACGCCGGCCTGGGCGGTGCAGCTGTAGTCGTCGGGGTCCAGGACGGTGTAGCCGACGGCGTAGCGATAGCCGGACAGCGGCGACGGGGTGACGGTCTGCACCTCGTGCAGCGGGCGGATGTCCGCGCCGTGGGCCTCCGCCGCCGGCAGGTAGTTGAGCAGCAGGGAGCGTTTGGCGTCGAAGCGGCAGCCGGAGAGCATCCAGTTGCAGTTGGTGCAGGCGTCGGTGTCGACCGCCACCGGCACGGGATTGCAGGTGTGTCCGGCCCGTCGGCAGGCGGCGGCCAGGACCCCGCCCGCGTAGGACACGTCGGGCCAGTCGGTCCGGGTGACGGGCAGCGCCTCCTCGACCCGGTCGTACCAGGGGTCGAGGGCGGCCCGGGTCAGGGTGGCCGGCCACAGCCTGCGGCCGAGGCTGCCGTGGCGCTCGAAGACGAAGGACGGTGCGCGTAGCGAGGCGGCGAAGTAGACGACGCTCCCGCCGCCGACGCAGTTGCCGGCGACCACCGCGACTCCGTCGCCGCGGACCACGTCCACGATCTTGTTGTATGTGCCCAGGCGCATCGAGTGGGTGAAGTCGGCGGCGGCCGCACGGGGGCCGCGCTCCAGAACAGTGACGCGGGCTCCGCCCGCCGCGAGGTAGTAGGCCGGGATCGCGCCGCCGAAGCCGCTGCCGATCACCAGGACGTCCGTGGTCTGCCCCGTCATGCCGGACTCCCTGAAGCGGTCGTGTTCGGATGAAGTGCCGCGAGCGGGCGGCCGTAGGAGAAATCGGGGAAGCGCCAGAGGCCGTCCGGGTCCGGCTCGGGGAAGCGCAGCCACACCAGTCCTGGATGGCCCTGGCCGAGGGCCTCCCCGGTGTCCTGCTGTCCCGCGGTGTCGAACGCCAGCCCCACCAGCAGGCTCATCACCTGCCAGATCGGCCGGTCCAGGTCGTCGGGGTCGAACAGGCCGCCGACCAGGGCGGTGCGGTCGGAGAAGGACAGGCCCACGAAAGGCGGGAGGGTCGGTGGCAGCCAGATCAGCCGGAGGGCGGCATAGGCGACGGCGCGGGCGTCCAGCAGCGCCGCGATCGCCGGCAACAGCGGCGCCACCGGCAGTTCGGGCGAGTGGAGGAGGCTGACGGTACCGGCCTGTACCGCACCGGGGCCGGTGACCGCACCGGCGACCACCACGTCGCCGGGAAAGCGACGCTGGCCCGGTATCAGGGTGTCGGCGAACGCCTCGAGCGTCTGTGTCGTCCAGCTCTCGGAGGTGTCGGCCGCGGCGGCCGCAGGTGTGTCCAAACCGCCGACGGACAGTCCCGCGAGCGTGGCGACCAGTGCCTTGAGGATGGTTCTCCGATCGGACCCGGTCATGGTGATCACCCGGCCAGTGCGCAGCGCAGGTCGTAGGGCAATGACACGGTCAGTCCGGTCTCACCCGCGGCCTGACCGTAGTCGCTCAGCGCGCGGGCGATGTCGGGGAAGTCCGGTTCGAGGGCGGTGACCGCGTCTCCGATGCCCACGGTGTGTCCGTCGATGCGGAAATTGGTCAGGCGGGCTCCGGCCCGTCTCGCGGCCTTGTCCCACCAGTACTGACCGTCCCACGCCACCCACGGCGTCGCTCCGTGAGTGGACTGCACGCTCCAGTGGTCCTTCTGGTAGTAGTGGCAGGTCACCATGGCGATGGCGAACCGGGAGGGTTCGGCCACCAGGAACCGCAGGGCCCCTCCGTCGTCGATGGTGATGTCCCGCTTGCTGTACTCCACGCACAGCGGGTCGGCGAACGTCAGCCACCACGGCGGCTGCTCCCCCTCCCCGAACTCGTGCCAGGTGCAGCCGGCGGCGAACCCCGGTTCCGTGAACGGATCCACGGACGTGTCGGCGAGCTCTGCGGAGCGGGTCGGCTGCCGGGCCGGGTTCTCGCGGACGACCGGCTTCGACGGTGCTGCGACGGCGGCGGCGCTGCTCGCGAGCAGCGCCGCGGACGCTCCCAGAACCAGCGCGCAGCCGGCTGCCGAGACACGAAGGCGCAAGGGAAACACGGGACCTCCCGTAAACGGAGCAGGGTGAATGTCACGCAGGGCCGGCCGCCGCGGCGCGCTGGGCGATCGGCATACCGAGGATGGGGCACACCGACCGGCCAGTACAAGAGGTGGGTCAGTGACTGAGCCACTGATCCTGTGAAATGAACGGCCGTCAACTAGGAAGCCCGTCAAGGTTGTTGGTCTCTCGGCCGCGCATCGCGTCCTGACGCGGGAAATCGCCATAGCATTCGTTCCGGTCCTCCGGGAAGAGGTTCCGGCAGGCAAATCTCCCGCCACCGCACCGGAGCCGTTCTCAGCGGCCGGTCGTCTGCGCGTTCATGTCGAGGAAACGCTGCGGCACCCTCACGGAGTGCGGGTGTCCCTGCCGGCTCTTCGAGGCCTTCGGCTCACGGCGGCCGTCGGGCCCCGGGCGGCCCGGGCCGTTAACCGGGATACGGAAGACACCGGTGTACACGTCCGTAAGGCTCCGGCGCGCGCCGGAGCCGGCTTCGGTGAGCACCGGTCGCACCCCCTGGCCGTCGGTGACCAGGCCCTGGTAGTCGCCGAGGAAGTAGCCCCCGGCGTATGGCGCCTTCAGCCAGTCGAAGACCCTGGAGATCCGCCGCTCGGCCAGGTGTCGCGGATCGCCGTGCGGCAGGGTGGCCAGTTGGTAGGCGGTGGGCAGCGTGGTGGTGTCACCCGGACGGAGGAAGCGCAGGTCGTAGTAGGTGAGCGCGACCGTGCCCCGCTTGTCGACGGCGATGGACGGGGAGAAGGCGGGGACGCCCTTCGGGCTGATGAGCGTCGGCCTGCTCCAGGTGCGTCCACCGTCGCCGGAGCGCACCAGCTGGACGGAGTTGTGTGCGCCTTCGGAGAAGTCCGAGCCCTGGTAGGCCATGTAGAGGGTGCCGCTCTTCGGGTCGATGGCCGGGCTGGGCAGGGTGGCCGCGGCGCGGAGCAGCTTGGCGGGGTCGTTCGGGTCGACCTCGAGTACGGAGGTGTCCCGGGCCACGGTGGTCGCGGCGCTCCACGTCTCGCCGGCGTCGGTCGACGTCACCACGTCGAAGTGGGCGTCGACGACGGTGCTCAGGTCGTCGGAGTAGGTGATCCGGTCGAAGAAGTCGTAGAGGGTGCCGTTGCGCGGGTCGACGACGATGACGTGTCCGATGGTCTGCGAGTTCGGCACGTCGTCGGTGGCGACGAACCGCCGGGCCTCGCTCCAGGTGCGTCCCCCGTCGCGGGTGAGGGAGATGTAGCCGGGGCCGTCGAGGGAGGACGGGCCGTGCGGGTTGTTGTCCAGACGGTCCCAGACCTGATAGGCGGTGCCCTTGCGGGTCGGGTCGGCGGTGAGCGAGGGCTTGTCGTTGAAGAACGGCTGCTCGTCGACGTGGGTGGTGGTGAGGTTCCGCCAGGTACGGCCGCCGTCCCGGGAGGTGGCGGCGAGCAGGGCGCTGCGGGTGCTCCTGGTGAAGTCGACGCCCTCCCCGCTCGCGTAGACGGTGCCGTCCGGTCCGGTGCTCACCCAGGGGTCGGAAGCCCGCTCGAAGTCCGCGCCGCCAGGCGCGCAGGCACTGAAGGGAAGCGTGCTCTCCTGGAAGGTCTGGCCGTCCTTGGTCCAGCCGGCCACCAGCCCTCGCGCGGCACCGTCCGACCAGCGGTCCTGCTGGAACACGGTGACGACGCGCTTCGGGTCACGCGGGTCGACGGACAGGTAGGGCTCGACCTCCGTACCCGGGTACACCACGCTGTCCGGGGACCGTGCGCCGATGGTGCAGTCGGCGTACGGGTCCCCGAAGGACACCTTGCGCAGCGGCCGGCCGTCGGAATTCCGGTCGGCCGTCGCGGGAAGGGCCCCGGCACCCGCCGTGAGCAGGAACGCGGCGGCGGTGGCGGCGGTCAGGTGCAGGCGGACGCGCATCGAGGATCTCCTCTGCGCCGCGGCGCCCGGGGCACGGCACCCGCGGCATCGGGGCTGCGTGGGGCGCGGAGCCGTCCGGCCGGGGCCGGGCACGACTCCGCTCGATCCTTTTCGGCCTCATGGCCGGTCCCCTTGATGGGCCGGACGGCGGAGTCGCCGAGGTGGTCCCGTTCAGGCCTTGGATCAGGGCTTCATCTCGTAGGCCCCGGCCAGCGCCTCGACGCGTTCCCAGACACGTGCCGAGCGTCCTTCGTCGACCACGGGACGCCGGACCGCGCCCAGCGCCCAGCGCTGCTGCTCCTCGGTGGCGGAGTCCTTGCCGTGCAGTTCGACGGCGTGTCCGGAGAAGTCGCGGACGAGCACGGAGAACAGCTCGTCCAGCACGGACTCGTCCAGGTCCGTCAGGCGGGCCTGCTCCAGGATCAGCTGTCCGTGCACCACCAGGGCGAACAACTGGCCGACGGAGAGGAGGAAGTCGAGGTCGCGGCTCTGCTTCTCGTCGGGGGCGACGGTGGCCACGAACTCGCACAGGGCGTCGGCCTGCTCGCGGAAGCGGGCGACGTTCGGCAGCTCGGCGTACGCGTCGTAGGCGGCGCGCCAGTCGTGGAAGCGTACGGAACCCAGACCGCGGGCGGGTCCCTGCCGGAACAGGAAGGTGTCGTCGGCCGCGTCGAGGCGGGTCGGCACGGCGGGGTGCTCCACCGGCTCCAGCAGGTGGTTGCGCATGAACTTGAGGATCAGCGCGAGGTTGACGTGGACCGTGCCCTCCAGCTTGGGCAGTCCGCGGATCTCGACGGCGGCCTGGGAGAAGTAGTTGTCCTTCTCGAAGCCCTTGGCGGCGATGACGTCCCACATGAGGTCGATGACCTTCTCGCCCTCGGTGGTCACCTTCATCTTCGTCATCGGGTTGAAGAGCAGGTAGCGGCGGTCCTCGGGACCGGCCGAACGGAAGTAGTCGACGGCGCGGTCGCTGAACAGCTTCATGCCGACCAGGCGGACGTACGCGTCGGCCAGTTCCCGGCGCACGTGCGGGAAGGCGGTGACGGGGCGGCCGTACAGGATGCGGCCGTGCGCATGGGTGACGGCCTCGTACATCGCGTGCTCGCAGATGCCGATGGAGGCGGTGCAGAGGTTGAACTTGCCGACGTTGACGGTGTTGAGGGCCGCGTCGAAGGCGGCGCGGCCGGTGTGCAGGACGTCGTCGGGGGCGACCGGGTAGTCCTCCAGGCGGAACTCGCTGACGTACTTGGAGGAGTCGACCACGTTCTTCACGAGGTGGTACGAGGGGTGGCGGCTGTCGGCCGCGAAGAAGACGTACCCGTCGGGGCCCTCGACGTCGGTGCGGCGGCCGAAGACCGAGACGAGTCCGGCGGCGTTGCCGTTGCCGATGTAGTACTTGGAGCCGGTGGCCCGGAAGCCGCCGTCACCGTCGGGCTCCAGCAGCATGTCCGTGGAGTAGATGTCGGCGCCGTGGGTCTTCTCGGACAGGCCGAAGGCGAAGACCTCTCCCTGGGAGAGGAGTTCCGCCGCGCGGCCGCGGGCGGCGGCGTTGTCGCTCTGCCAGACCGGGCCGAGGCCGAGGATGGTGACCTGCCAGGCGTACCAGTAGTCGAGCCCGTAGAACCCGAATATCTCGTTGAGGGCGGCGATGCGGGCGGTGTCCCAGCGCTGGTCCTCCTGCCCGGCGGCGGACGCCGGAGTGAGGAAGGTGGCGAACAGGCGCTCCTCGGCGGCGAACTCCAGGAAGTCCCCGAGCCACGCGCGGGAGCGGTAGTCCTCGATCAGGCGCCGCTTGCCGCGCTCCTCGAACCAGTCGACGGTGGCGCGGAGCAGCCTGCGCGTCTCCGGGTCGAAGTGCGCCGGGTCGTAGGAGTGCGGGTGGAACAGCAGGGGGTCGGCCATGGCGTTCACCTTCCGGGCGGGGGGTGGGCTTCGAGAGGGGTTGCGGTGTTCTTCAGGCGGACGGCGGGGTCGCGCCGAGGCGGTGCAGCGTGGCGAGGACGTCGTCGAGCCAGGCGATGGTCATGCGCTCGTACGCGATGCCGCCGCGCAGCACGACGTGCTGAAGTTCCTGGCCTGCGTCGAGCGGTGCGGGGGCTTCGGGTCCGGTGAAGTCGCGCCGTTCTCCGGCGAGGTAGTGCGCGAGCCTGTCGCTGTGCACCTGGTGGTGGCGTTCGACCTCACGGACGAGTGCGGCCGGGTCGTCGAAGGCCGCGCCGCGGATCTTCACGGCGAGGTCGTGACGCATGCTCTCCGGTTCGATCGGCTCGTGGAGCCACAGGGAGAGGGCGGCGCGGCCGGGGGCGGCGACGGAGTACTCCTTCTTGTCCGGCCGACCCTGCTGCGGCACGTCGCGCACGGCGAGCAGGCCCTCGCCCTCCATGCGCTTGAGCACGCGGTAGATCTGCTGGTGCGTGGCGGTCCAGAAGTAGCCGATGGACCGCTCGAACCGGCGGGCCAGCTCATAGCCGGAGCCCGGTTTCTCCAGCAGGGAGACGAGGATCGCGTGGTCGAGCGCCATGCCGCGATCCTGCTATGCAACTCGTTGCATAGACAAGCGCCGCCGCCCGGGTGAGACACGGCTCACCCGGGCGGCGGTGGTGTGCGGGCCTTTGCCCGCTACGGCGGTCTGGGGCGCAGCACGTTGAGCACCGCCCAGACGACCGAGACGAAGGGGACGGCCACGACGGCTCCGATCACGCCCGCGACGATGCTGCCCGCGATGACGGAGACGGCGACGACGAGCGGATGGAGCCGGACCGCCCAGCTCATCACGAGCGGGTGCAGCACGTGGCCTTCGAGCTGGCCGATGACGACGATGAGGACCACGACGGCCGCCGCCGTCAGCGGCCCGCGACCGGCCAGGGCGACCACGGTCGCCACACCGAGTGCCACCGGCGATCCCACCAGCGGCACGAACGCGGCGAAGAACTCCAGCAGGGTCAGCGGCAGCGCGAGCGGCACCCTCAGCACGTACAGGGCGATGCCGACGAGTACGGCGTTGGTGGCGGCCACGATGATGATGCCGCGCGTGTAGCCCGCGAACGTCCGCCATGCCGCGTGTCCCGCCCGGTCCCACGCCGGCCGGGCCCCCTTGGGCAACAGGTCGTCACGCGCCCAGGCCCACAGGCGTTCCCCGGAGTGGATGAAGAAGACGGAGGCGAAGAGCGCGAGCGCGGCCCCCGTGACGATCTCCACGAACCGGCCGAAGCCGCTGAGGGCGCTGCTGAGCAGGCTGGCGCGGTGCGCGGTGAAGTAGGCGACGATCTGTTCCTGAAGTCGGGACAGCGCGCCCGGGCCCAGCCGGAACGGAGGTTGCTGGAGCCAGAGTTCGATCCGGTGGACGCCGCCGCGGAACTCGCCGGCCAGCTTCCCCGACTCCCCCGCCACGGCACTGCCGACGAGGGCCAGCAGACCGAGTACCGCGAACACACTGCCGATGACGGAGACGGTGACCGCCACCGACCTCGGCAGCCACCGGCCGAGGAGATCGGCGAGTGGACGCAGGACCGTGGTGATGACCAGGGCGAGGAAGAGCGCCACGGCGATGAGCTGGAAGCGGCCCAGGATGGTGAAGACGCCGTAGACGACGACGCCGACCAGGATGAGACGCCATGCGTAGGCGGCGGCGACACGGAGCCAGGGCACCACCCGCTCGTGGGCCGGGACGGGGTATCGGCCGCGGGAACGTCGTGGGGGCCGCGCGGCCGGGGCCGGCCGGCTGCCGGACCTGGCGCCGGGCGGCCGTGGACCTCGGCCGCGGCCCGCCGCCGATGCGCCCCCGTCCGCCACTGTGCCTCCCGCTGCCGACTGCCCGCCACGTCGAGAACATTAGGCGCATTCCGGGCAACCGGCCTGGTGTGGCATTCCCGGTCAGGAGGTCGCGGGCGGCCTGATCCAGCCGAGCGAACGTTCGACCGCGCGCTGCCAGTTGTCGTACTCCGACTCGCGGCGCTCGGGGTCCATGTCCGGCATCCACTGGCCGGCCCGGTGCCAGTGACGGCGCAGGACTTCCAGGTCCGACCAGTAGCCGGCGGCGAGTCCGGCGGCGTAGGCGGCGCCGAGGGAGACCGTCTCGGCGACCATGGGCCGCACCACCGGCACGTCCAGCACATCGGCGACGAACTGCATGAGCAGGTTGTCCGCCGTCATGCCGCCGTCCACCTTCAGCTGCTTCAGGGGGACCGGGAAGTCGGCGTTCATGGCGTCGACGACCTCCCGTGTCTGCCATCCGGTGGCTTCCAGGACGGCGCGGGCCAGGTGCCCCTTGGTGATGTACGAGGTGAGGCCGACGATGACGCCGCGTGCGTCGCTGCGCCAGCGGGGCGCGAAGAGACCGGAGAACGCGGGGACGATGTAGCAGCCGCCGTTGTCCTCCACCGTCCGTGCCAGCGTCTCGATCTCCGGAGCGTTGTTGATCAGACCCAGCCGGTCGCGGAACCACTGGACCAGGGAGCCGGTGACGGCGATCGACCCTTCCAGGGCGTAGACGGGGGGCTGCTCCCCGATCTTGTAGGCCACGGTCGCGAGGAGTCCGTGCCGTGACCGCACGACCTCGTTGCCGGTGTTGAGGAGGAGGAAGCTGCCCGTCCCGTACGTGCACTTCGCCTCGCCCGGGGAGAAGCAGGTCTGGCCGAACAGGGCGGCCTGCTGGTCGCCGAGGGCGGCCGTGATGCGGACGCCGGGCAGAAGGCCGCGCGCCTCGCCGTAGTCCTCGGCGGAGGAGCGGATCTCGGGAAGCATCACTCGGGGCACTCCGAAGAACGACAGCAGCTCGTCGTCCCAGGCCAGCGTGTGGATGTTCATCAGCATGGTGCGGCTGGCGTTGGTGGCGTCGGTGATGTGCAGACCGCCGTCCACTCCCCCCGTCATGTTCCAGATCAGCCAGGTCTCGATCGTGCCGAACAGCACCTCGCCGTCGATGGCACGCTGTTCCAGCCCGCTGACGTGGTCGAACAGCCAGCGGATGCGCAGCGCGGAGAAGTAGGTCGACGGCGGCAGGGCGCACCGGTCGAGAAAGAAGGTGTCGCCGGGCTGCTGGCTGAGCTCGTCCACGAGCGGTGCCGTACGGGTGTCCTGCCAGACGATCGCCCTGCCGAGGGGCTCACCGGTGCGGCGGTCCCAGAGCACCGTCGTCTCCCGCTGGTTCGCGAGCCCGATCGCGGCGATGTCCTCGGCTCCGACCGCCACGTCGGACAGGGCCTCGGGCACGATCCGCTGAAGGTTCCGCCAGATCTCGACAGCATCGTGCTCGACCCACCCCGGCTTGGGAAAGTGCTGCTCGTGCTCCCGCTGGACGACCGACACCAGCCGTCCGTGGTTGTCGAACAGAATGCATCGGGTGGAGTTGGTGCCCTGATCGATGGACATTACGTACCGTTCAGCCATGATCGGGTCTGCCTTCCGATGTCATGATCGGGTCTGCCTTCCAGTGTGCCGAGGCGGTTTCACCAGCGGGTCGCGCCGAGGTCTCTGGAGATCGCCCGTGCGGCCTCGCGGAGCAGGGTGATCAGGCTCGGCCGGGGGCGGCCCTGGCTGTCGCAGATCCTCTCGACGGGTCCGGAGAGCCCGATGGCACCCACCACGAGACCGCCGTGGCCCCGGATCGGCGCGGCCACGCCGGCTTCGCCCATGCTCATCTCCTGGACCTCCGCGGCCCAGCCGAGCTCCCGGACCTCGCCGAGCGCGCGGGTGAGCTGTTCCGCGGTGACCAGGGTGTGCCGGGTGTACGCCTCGAGTCCGGACTCCAGCACCGGCTCCAGAGCCGCGGTCCCGTAGGCCAGCAGCACCTTGCCGAGCGAGGAGGCGTGCAGGGGCAGCAGCGAACCCACGTCGAGGGTCTGAAGGGTGTCGTCCGGGCGGAACACATGGTGGATGACAAGAACCCTGCCCTCCAGCGGCGTGCCGAGGCGGACCGCTTCACCACTGCGGGCGGCCAGGGCGTCGGCCCAGTTGATCGAACGGGACCGCAGATCGTTGACATCGAGATAGCTGGTGCCGAGATGCAGCAGAGCGGCCCCGAGCTGGTACTTTCCGGTCGCCTCGTCCTGCTCGACGAAATCCACGTGCTGAAGGGTGCGCAGGATGCCGTGGGCGGTGCCCTTCGCCAAACCCAGTGAGGAAGCAACCTCTCCCAGACCGAGTCGGCGGGGCCCGCCGGCGAGCAGACGCAGGATCGCCGCCGCCCGTTCGATCGACTGGACTGGGCCGGCCATGAATCGAGCGTAGTCCCGCTGCGGGCTGTCCGCTTTTCGTGCAGGTCGCCGGTCCGGTATGCGCCGGACGTCCCCGTTCGGTAATGCCGACCCGCGTTCATTGACCTGCTTTGTCCCTCTCCTTACCTTGCTTTCAGGCCCGGCAACGCGCGCCGGGATCTGGCGTCCGGCCGGCTGCGCCCGCGGGAGGAGAGCAGATGGCACTACAGCTCAACACGGTGCTTCCGGAAGCTCTGGAACACGTATGTCCGCTGCCGCCCGTCGCCGAGGCCGTTCCCGCCCTGCGTCGACAGGTGGGCGGGGTGCTCGCCGAGTGGAACATACGCACGGCGATCGTCGACGACTGTCTCCTCGTCGTGTCGGAACTGCTCACCAACGCGATCATGCACGCGCTGCCTCCGGCGGAGCTGCGGCTGTCCTGGAGCCGGGACCGCGGTCTCGGCACCCTGCACATCGAGGTCAGCGACGCGGGACCGGCGCGTCCGCCGGGACAGCGCCAGGCGGGAACCGACCCGGACGAGCACGGACGCGGCGAGGAGATCGTGCACGCGCTGGCGGCCCGGCACGGCATTCGCGTCCATCAGGGCCGGATCACCCGCTGGGCCGAGCTCGTCTCCGTGTGACGAGACACGGCGCCACCTGACGGCCACCGCTCCCACGCCCGGGACCGGGCCATCACGCATTCACCTCCGTGACCACCGTTCGGGACAGCCCGGATCCGGGACCGCCCGACACCGACTCCCCCGGCCCGTGGGCCTCCGGACCGTCGGCCATCGGCTCGGACAGGGCCGGCTTGCGCAGCAGCAGCAGCGCCGCGTCGTCGTGCAGCCTGCCGCCCACGTGGTCCAGCAGCTCGTCGTGGAGCGCGGTCAGCGTGCGCGCCGGCTCGTCGGACAGGTGGCGGGCCAGCCCCTCGGCGAGCGGATAGAACTCCCGGCTGTGGTTGCGCGCCTCGGTGACGCCATCGGTGTAGAGCAGCAGCTGGTCCCCGTCGGCGAAGGGCATCACCTGGAGGCTGGGGTCCTCTCCGGAGAAGGCGCGCAGCCCGAGGGGCGGCGCCGGGTTCGTGGGCTCCACCGCCACGACATCACCGGATTCGCGTGCCAGCAGCGGGGGCGCGTGGCCGCAGTTGACCAGCTCCAGATGACCCGACCGCGGGTATCCGGCGACGACGGCGGTGACGAAGTCGTCGTGGCCGAGGTTGCGCGCCAGGCTCCGCTCGATCCTGCCGACGACGGCGAGGAGGTCGGGCTCGTCGTAGGCGGCCTCACGGAAGACACCGAGCACCAGGGCGGCCGTCGACACGGCCGGCAGACCCTTGCCGCGCACGTCGCCGACGATCAGCCGGATCCCGTACGGGGTCGGCACCAGGGCGTAGAGGTCCCCGCCGATACGGGCCTCCGCGGCCGCCGCGCTGTAGCGGACCGCCACCCGGAAGGGGCCGACGGTCTCCGGCACGGGCTTGAGCAGCGCGTGCTGCGCGGCCTCCGCGACCGAGCGGACGGCGGCGAGCACCCGTTCACGACGCCCGCGCAGGGCGCTCGTGAGGCCGTTCGCCACGGTGACGGCGCCGACCGCGGACAGGACGACCGCCAGCTCACGTCCCGGAACGCCGTCCCGGACGCCGAGCGTCGCGCCCACCAGCGCGGCGACCAGACCGACGCACAGGACCCCGCGCGGTCCGTTCGTCGTCGCGGCCAGCGCGGGCCCCGCCGCGAGCAGCGGCAGCCAGATCACACCTGCTCCGCCGAGCAGGTCCACGAGCGCGACGACGCACACGAGCATCAGGGGCAGCACCGGCGTACCGGCGGCCACCTGCAGGGCGACGCTCCTGCCGGACGTGGCTCGCAGCCACGGCCCCGGACTGCCGTCCGGCCGCTCCGGTCCGTGGCCACCGCCATGGTCTCGGGAAGGTTTCATATTCCGTCCGCAGTCCTCTTCCGTAAGCGGGCACGCTCCCGAGATGTCCGTTTCATCCAGGAAATACGTTCGAGCCGGGCGCCACAAGGACTCGGATTTCAGATAGTGAGCGACAGGCTCCTCGTGACGCGGTCGGCGGTCGGGATCAGCCGCTCCCGGGCCTCGGCGAGCCGGGCGAGCCGGTCCGCCGGGAGCGACACACCGAGCGAGCCGAGCATCTCGCCGCAGTAGACGGGCACCGCGACACAGACCGTGCCGAGGGCGTACTCCTCCAGGTCCGTGACGGCGGGGGCCAGCGGCGCGGAGTCGATCTGCCGGAGGAGTTCCGTCGTGCTGGTGATGGTCCGCGGTGTGAGGTCGGCGAGGTGGTGCCGGGCGAGGTAGTCGTTGCGGGACTCCTCGTCCAGTTCGCGCAGGACGGACTTGCCGAGCGCGGTGGCGTGTCCCGCGTCCTCGAACCCCACCCAGAGGTCGACACGCGGCGCGCGGGGGCCGTCGACGATCTCGGCGACCCGGATCTCGCCCTCCTCGTAGAAGGTGAGGTAGGTGGCTGCCGCGAGCCCGTCCCGCAGCGCGGCGAGCGTGGGGCGGACCCGGCTGAGGAGCGCCTGTTCGCGGCCCCGGGTGTTCAGCGCCTGCACCTTGTCACCGAGGACGAACCCTCCGTCGGCGAGCTTGCGCACGTATCCGTCGTGGGTCAGCGTACGGAGCAGGTGATAGGCGGTGGCCAGGGGCAGTCCCGTCTCACGCGCCAGCTGCTTCGCGGGCGCGCCGTTCTCGTGCGCCCCCACCGCTTCCAGCAGGCGGAAGGCCCGCTGCACCGAGGCGATGAGCGTGGGGCCGTCCTGAGCACCCATGAGACCAGCGTGCGCCGGGACCCCGGCGCAGGCAAGCGTGTGCACGGCCCGCGCCGTGCCGAGCGGACCGGCGACACCGCGTGGTGACGGCCCCGGGCAGGGCCTGCGGCCCCTCTCGCTCGTCCCACCGCCGACGGGAGTCGGTCTCCTCAGGGGTAGGATTTTCAGGGGTGAGGGACATGTGCGTGCCGCATGAGCCGCGGCGGCGCTGTGCGGTCCTGCGGGTCGTGTGAGGGGGCGGGATGGCGGAGCGCAGGGCGACGGCGGATCGGGACGCGGTCGCGATGGTCATCGAGGCCTGGGCACGCGAGCGCCCCGAGCTGGACACCGCCCCCCTGGAGGTCCTGGCCCGGCTGCACCGCTCGTTCCTGCGCTACAGCACCCGCCTGACCACGTCCATCGAACGGCACGGACTGTCCGTGGCCGGTTTCGACGTGCTGACCGCGCTGCGCAGGTCGGGAGCGCCGTACCGGCTGACCGCGGGCCAGCTCGCCGACTCCGGCCTGGTGTCGTCCGCGGGGGTCACGCTGCGGATCGACCGGCTGGAGAAGGACGGGCTGATCGTGCGCGAGCGGGACGCCGAGGACCGGCGCGTCGTGTACTCGCGGCTCACCGACGAGGGGCTCGCCAAGGTGGACGAGGTGTTCGCCGAGCACCTCGACAACGAACGCCGCATGCTCGGCGAGATGTCCCCGGCCGAGTGCCGCCAGCTCGCCCGGCTGCTGCGCAAGCTGGAGCACTCGATCATCGCCTCGGACGGGGACCTCCCCGGCTGAGGCGGGCCCTCGGGCTCAGCCGGCCGAGGCGGCTGCCGCGGCCTGCCGCTCCGCCTGTGCCCGGTAGAGGCGCCTGAGCCGTACCACGCCCAGGTCGTGCTGATAGAGGTTCTCGCGCTGGTCGGCGTCCGCGGGCATGGCCTCCAGCATGACGCGGTCCTGCTCCAGGACCTCCCAGTGACGCTCCTCGATGAGCGTCTTGTAGAGGAAGCGCCAGGTGTCGCGCTGCCAGTCCTGGACACGGCGGTAGCGCCAGAAGAAGACCCCGGTGCGTTCGGCGTCCACCGGGCACGCCATGCCGACGATGCCGAAGGCGCCGCCGGGTCCGGCGGAGGGCGGGTACGGGATGGAGAGGTCCACCCAGTCGATCCCGGTGCGGCACAGCTCGACCCAGTCGAAGTTGACGCCCCGTTGGTCGGTCTTCTCGAAGAAGTAGCCGCGGCCGGTCTCGCGGATGCGGAACTTGGCGGTGGTGTCCCCGTCGTACATGGTGTGGGACTCGTGGTGCAGGAACGCCCCGTGCATGGGGTCGAGGAGGTTCTCCATGGCGTACCGCCACGGGACGTCCCACTCGGCGTAGCACAGGATCGGCTCGACGTCCGGGTCGTCGAGCGGCTCGGGCAGGGTCAGTTCGACCGGCTCCGGGTGCTGTTCGTCGCCGAAGTAGGCGAGGATCGCGCCGGCTGCCTCGCGGACCGGCAGCGACGCGACGAGCCTCTTGCCTTCGAGGTTGCAGCCGGGCAGTCCGGGCACCGACGAGACGGTGCCGTCGCTCTCGACCTCGACGCCGTGGTACCAGCAGGCGACGCGGTCGCCGAGGTGTCTGCCCAGCGACAGCGGGGCGCCCCGGTGGGGACAGCGGTCCGCGAGCATCGACAGGACGCCGTCGGACCGGCGGAACAGCAGCCACTGTTCGCCGAGCGCGGTCACCCTGCGCATCGCGCCGGGCGCGACGAAGTGCGAGGGGACGACGGCGTGCCACTGGTTGCGCAGGCCCGTGGCGTAGATGTGGTCGGCGGTGGCGGTGGTGGACAGCGTCATGGTCAGGCTCCCAGGCGGTGCATCTCGGCGCGGAAGGACTCCTCGGTCCACGGGGCGCCGTCGGGTGCGTGCACCTGACGGGCGTTCAGTCCGACGATCACGTCGGCGAGTTCGTGGCCGTCCTTGGTGAAGACCTCTTCGAGGGTGGCGGCCAGCTTGTACTCGTACGGGGTGGGCTCATGCGTACGGGACTGGTGGGCGTCCAGGTACGGCCAGGGGGCGGTGGTCATGGGGGCCTCCAGCGGTCGGGGCAAGGGGCGTCGGGTCACAGGTCGGTCGTCGGTCACAGATCGAGGACGAGGCGGCCGGAGGCACAGCGGGAGACGCAGATCATCATGGTCGCGTTCGCGGTGTGCTCGGCCTCGCTGAGCAGGAAGTCACGGTGGTCGGGCGTGCCGTCGAGCACCCGCGTCTCGCAGGAGCCGCAGATGCCTTCGCGACAGGAACTGTCGACGCCGATGCCGGCGTCCTCCACCGCCTGGAGGATCGAGGTGTCGGCGCCGACGGTGAGGGTGCGGCCGGAGGCGCGGCACTCGACCTCGAACGCCTCGTCGTCGCCTGCCCGTTCCACCGTGGGCGCGGCGAAGCGCTCCACGCGCAGACGTTCGGCGGGGCACTTCTGCTCGACGGCCGTCAGCAGGGGTTCCGGGCCGCAGCAGTAGACGAGTGTCCCGGCGGGCAGTCCGGCGAGCGCGGTGTCCAGGTCGATGTGGCCGTGCTCGTCCTGCGGGACGACGCTCACGTCGCCGCCGAGCGCGGCCAGTTCGTCGGTGAAGGCCATCGAGGCGCGGCTGCGGCCTCCGTACACCATGCGCCAGTCGGCACCGCGCCGGCCGGCCTCGCGGGCCATGGCCAGCAGGGGGGTGATGCCGATGCCGCCCGCCACGAAGACGTAACCCGGGGCGTCCTCCAGGGCGAAGTGGTTGCGCGGTTCGGAGACCGTGACGGTCCGGCCGGGGCGCAGCCGGGTGTGCACATGGCGCGAGCCCCCGCGTGACGCGGGCGCGTCGAGGACGCCGATCCGGTACGCCGTCGCCGTCCGGGGGTCTCCGCAGAGGCTGTACTGGCGGATCAGGCCGCCCACCTCGACGTCGATGTGGGCGCCGGGGGTCCAGGCCGGGAGGGGTTTGCCGTCGGGGTGGACCAGTTCCACGGAGAGGACCCCCTCGGCCTCCCAGGTCATGCGGTGCACGGTCAGGTGCAGGGACGTCTCGCTCATCGGGGCCGGCTCCTCACAGGTGTCTCGGTCGGCATCTCACTGGCCCGGAATCCGTACGGGCGGGGTGAACGGGTTCTTCATCGGGCCCAGCGCCGTCAGGTCGACCTCGACGAGGACGGGCCCGTCCGACGCGACGGCCTGCTCCAGCACCGGACCGGCGTGCTCCTCGGCGGCGATCCGCAGGTACGGCAGCCCGCAGGCGCCGGCCAGCTTCTCGAAGTCGGGGGTGGTGAGGTCGACGCCGGAGCGGCGCTCGGCGTAGGTGTCCTGCATGTTGCGCAGGACGCCGTAACCGCCGTCGTTGAAGACGAGCAGGGTGAGCCGGGGCCGTTCCTGGGCGAGGGTGAGCAGTTCGCCCAGGTGGACGGCGAGGCCGCCGTCCCCGGCGATCACGACCGTGGGCGTCTCGGGCCGGGCGAGTGCCGCTCCGATGCCCATGCCGAGGCCCTGCCCGATGCCGCCGCCGCGCGGGAAGACGTTGTCGCGCGGGTCGTGGATGTCCAGCAGCCGGTTTCCCCAGCTGCTGGACGGGATGGTGACGTCGCGGGCCACGACGGCCGCACGGGGCAGCGCGGCACGGATCGCGTCGCAGATCGCCGCCTGCGGGCCGATGTTGTCGCGCAGCGTGGCCCGCACCTGTCCGCGGACCGCGGTGACCCGCTCCGTCCAGGACGCCTCGGCCGTACGGGCGTGCGGCAGGAGTGCGGAGAGGACGTCGGCCGCGTCTCCGTGCAGGGGGTGCCGCGCCGGGTACACGCGGCCCAGCGCGGCGCCGTCGACGTCGATCTGGACGTGTGCGGCGGGGAGTTCGAGCCCGTAGTCGGCCGTCTCGTTCGAGCGGAAGTGGGTGCCGATCGTCAGCAGGACGTCGGCGTCGGCGAGCAGCGCGCGGGCGGCCGGCGCGGTGGCGAAGTTGCCGATGACCTGAGGGTGGTCCTCGGGGACGGTGCCGCGCCCGGAGTTCGAGGTGAGCAGACCGGCGCCGGTGGCGGCCAGCAGCTCGGCGAGTTCGGTGCGGGCGCGGGTCGCGCCGCCGCCCGCCCATACGAGGGGTCGTCGCGCCGAGGCCAGCAGCGCCGCGGCGGCGGCCAGTTCGCCCGGTTCGGCGGCGGGCGTAACGGGGTCGGCGGGTTCCGGTGCGGTGTCCGTCTGGGCGGCGTACTGGAGGTCGATGGGCCATTCGACGCTCGCGGGTCCGCCGGGTGCGGTGCGGGCGGCACGGGCCGCCTCGCGCAGGATGCGGCCCGCTTCGTCGGCGGAGGTCACGGTGGCGGCGTACTTGGACACCGCCGTCAGCATGCCCAGCTGGTCCTTGGTCTCGTGGATGAAGCCGCGGCCGCTGCCCAGGAACCGGCTCTCCACCTGCCCGGTGATGTGCAGGACGGAGGTGCCCGCGCTGAGCGCCTCGATCAGTGATCCGGCTGCGTTGCCCGCGCCGGTGCCGGTGGAGGTGAGGGCGCAGCCGATCCCTCCGCGGGCCCGCCCGTAGGCGTCGGCGGCGTTCACGGCGGACGCCTCGTGGCGTACGGGGACGAACCGCAGTTCCCGGTCGACGGCTTCGACGAGCGGCAGGTTGTGCACGCTGACGATGCCGAAGACGGTGTCGATGCCGAGTCGGCGCAGGACGGCGACGAGGAGATCGCCTCCGGTGTCGTGACGCATGTGAGGTCTCCTCAGAGGATGGAACGGCCGACGCCGCCGCAGACGTCGATGCTGGTGCCGGTGATGTACGAGGCGCGCGGTGACAGGAGCGCGACGATCGCGTAGGCGACCTCCTCGGCGCGGCCGAGCCGGCCGAGCGCGATGCCGCGGTCGGCGGCGAGGTGCGCCTGCCAGTCCTCGTAGGTCTCGCGGGTGTCCGCGGCGGCGTGGCGGCGGGTCCACTGGCCGGTGTCGATCAGGCCCAGGCAAACGGAGTTGACGCGGATGCCGTCGGCGGCGAGTTCGGCGGACAGGGACTTGGAGAGGTTGAGGATGCCCGCGCGGGCTGCGCTCGTCGTGATCAGACGGGTCTCGGGCTGTTTGGCGAGGACCGCGTTGACGTTGACGACGCTCGGCGCGTGCGAGGCCCTCAGGTGCGGGCGGGCGGCGTGCAGCGGGTTGAGGACGCCGCTGAACTTGAGCTCCAACTCGTCGCGCCAGTCGGCGGCGGTGGACTCGTCGAGGCCCTTCATCCGGGACTGGCCGGCGTTGTTGACGAGCCCGTCGATGCCGCCGAACCTGTCGGCGACGCGATCGGTGAACTCGCGTACGGCGTCGGCGTCCCGTACGTCGCAGACGCCCGTCAGCAGCCGTACGCCGTCGAGTCCGGCCGCCGCCCGGGCGAGCCGCCCGGCGTCGCGGCCGCAGGTGGCGACGTTCGCGCCTTCGTCGAGGAGGGCGCGGACCGTGGCCAGGCCGACGCCCGAGCTGCCGCCGGTGACCACGATGGTGCGGTCGGCGAGGCCCAGATCCATGGCAGTTGTCTCCTGTTGCTCAGTGCATGGTGAAGCCGCCGTTGACGGCGATCACCTGTCCGGTCAGATAGCGGGACTCCTCGCCGAGCAGGAAGGCGACCGTGCCGGTGAGGTCGTCGGGCTGCTGGGGGCGGGAGATGGCCCGGTTCACGCGGTACAGGTCGTGGCGTTCGGCGGGCACGGTCTCGGTGGCCTCGCACTCGGTGAGTCCGGGGGCGACCGCGTTGACGGTGATGCCCTTGTCGCCGAGTTCGCGGGCCATGGCCCGGGTCAGGGCGATCACGGCGCCCTTGGAGGCGACGTAGTGGGCGAGCCGCGGTGAGCCGTACAGGGCCGCGTCCGAGGCGAGGTTGACGATGCGGCCGGGGCCGCCGTGGGCGAGGAGCTGCGGCAGCAGGGCCCTGGACACCAGCCACGGGCCGCGAGCGTTGACGGTCATCAGCCGGTCCCACGCCTCGACGTCGATGTCCTGGAACTCCTTGCCGCCCACGCCGTTGGCGAGCGCCGCGTTGTTGACCAGTCCGTACAGCGGGCCGAGCGGGGCGGTGAGGTCGGCGAGCCGACCGACCGAGGCCGGGTCGGCGACGTCGCAGTGCGCGAAGCGGGCGTCGAGGCCCTCCGCGCGCAGCAGCGCCTCGGCGGCCCGGCCGCGCTCCTCGTCCACCTCGGCGAGGACGACCCGGAAGCCGTCCTGGCCGGCCCGGCGGGCCATGGCCAGTCCCAGGCCACGGCCCGCCCCGGTGACGACGACGGTCCGGCCGCCGGTCGACCGCTGTTCAGTCACGGGTGACGCCGTGCATCGGAGAGTGCTCGGGGTAGGTCGGCACCTGCGGCTTCTGGGTGCCGATGACGACGCAGAACAGCGCGTCGGTGTGACCCTCGTTCTTCAGGGAGCGGGCCACACCCGCCGGGACGACGATCATGTCGCGGTAGCCGAGGGTGCGGTACTCCACCTCGTCCTCGCCGCGGTGGATGCCGACGCGGACCTGGCCCTCCAGGACGAAGAACGCCTCCTCGACGTCGTGGTGGGTGTGCTCGGGGCCCTCGGCGCCCGGCGGGAGCAGCATGTTGGAGAACGTGAAGCCGCCGGACGGGATGATCCGGTTGTCGCCCTCGTGGTTGCCGGTGGCGCCGGAGCCGACATAGCGGATCTGCGCGCGGCGGTACTGGTCGCCGGCCTTCGCCTGGAAGGCGAGGGTGTTCCAGTCGGGCTCGCGGGAGTCCTTGGTCGCGATGAGCGAGTCGGTGTACGAGGCGAGGTCGCCGCCGTTGTCGTACGTGGTGGTGGTGAGAGGCACGGTGAGCTCCTATGCGGGGATACGGGCGGTGATGCGGAGGTGGGAGAGCACCCAGGCGTTGAAGCGCTCGGGCTGCTCCTGATTGGCCAGGTGACCGGCGTCCTTGACGATCACGTAGGCGGTCCTGTGGATGGCGCCGGCGATGGCCTGTGAGGCGTCGACGCCGGTGACCCGGTCCTGGTCGCCGCACAGGACGAGGGTGGGCGCGGCGATGCGGGACAGTTCGGCGCGCAGATCGGTGGCGGCCATCGACTCGGCGGCGTGGCCGTATCCCGGGAGGCGGATCGCGTCCGCCATGGTGTCGGTCACGCGCCGGACGAGCTCGGCGGGCGCGTGCTCGGACACCAGGCGGGGTGCGCGACGCTCGGCGAAGGCCCTGGGCCCGCTCTCCGCGAGTTCGGCGGCCCGTGCCCGCATGGCGGCCGCCTTCTTCGGGTCGGTCCCCGACCCGGGGCTGGAGTCGGCGACGACGAGGGAGGCGACGAGCTCGGGGTGGCGGACGGCGAGGCGCAGCGCGATCACTCCGCCCCAGGACACGCCCAGCACGTGGGCGCTCCCACCGCGCGAGCGGATCAGCTCGGCCGCCGTGTCGGCGAAGTCGTCGAGGGTCGACGGGCCTTCGGGGTCGGCGGACTTGGCGTATCCGGGAGCGTCCCAGGCGACGACCCGCGCGTACCGCCCCAGTTCGGCGAGCTGGGGGGCGAACGCCGCCGACGAGGAGCCGATGCCGTGCAGGCAGAGCAGCAACGGCCCCTGCTCGCCGGCCTCTTCGGTGTGCACCGTGTCCGCGATGCGCGCAGCCGCCGTCACAGGATCTGTCCCGTCCGCCCGGCCAGGGCGGCCAGGCTGCGCAGCACGGCGTACGGGACGACCTGGCTGGTCGCGGGGTTGCCGGGGTCGGGCAGGTGGGCCACGTCGAAGCGGTACGTCCCGTGGGCGCCGGACGCCTCGACGACGTGCCGGGTGTGGTGCGCCCCGGGATCGGCGACGACCCGGACCCGCACAGTGTCCAGGTCGCCGACGGCCAGTGCGACCGACGCGGCGACGTTCGTCGACTTGGGGAACTTCGCCGGGACGTCCCGGGCGGTGCCCGACATGACTTCGACGGGGCCGGTCGCCGTCCGCATACGCGTCAGCAACTCCTCGTCCATCCAGGGCTGTTCGAGCGTGCTGGGCAGCTTGGTGGTGGTGAGGCGCACGTCGTGCAGCGGGCCGAGGGAGCGTACGGCCTGGAGGAGGTCGAGGCCGCCGACGGCGCCGCCGGTGAAGTACACCCGGCCGGGCCCCGCCGCGAGGAGCCGCTTGGCCAGTTCCTCGTCGGTCAGCGCTCCGGTGGAGGCGATCAGCAGGTCGGTGCCCGATTCCAGGACGCGTTCGCCCCATGCGCGGACGACCGCCTGGCCCGCGGCCTCGACGACGAGGTCGCAGCGCTGGAGGGCCTCCTCGAAGGCGACCTGCGGGGCGGGTGCGCTGTCCCCGAGGGGACGGTTGTCGACGACGCACTCCAACTCGGCCCCGGGGATGGTCTGTTCGACGAGGGCCGAGCCGACGACGCGGCCGATGGCGCCCCAGCCGACCACGCCGACCCTGCGGACCTTCGGGATGCTCGTGGTCATGCGGAGGCCTCCTCGGCGAGGGCGGGTGCGGCGAGCGGGCCGGGGTCGGGGGTGCCCGCCATGTGGCAGCGGATCTCCTGGGAGGGGGCACCCGCGGTGCCCCACAGGTCGGACAGTTCGGGGGTGCGCCGCCACACCTTGGCGATCCAGCGGTCCTCGACGACCTGCGCGACCTCGGAGGTGTACTCGCAGACCAGGCCGGTCGGGTCGGTGAAGTAGGAGAAGGTGTTGTCGCCGGGGCCGTGCCGGCCGGGTCCCCACTGGGGGGTGATGCCGTGGTGACGCAGCCGGCCGAGCCCTCGCATGAAGTGGTCGACGGAACTCATCTCGTAGGCCACGTGGTTGAGCGAGGCCCATTCGGCCTGGTTGAAGGCGATGCAGTGGTGGTCCGCGTTGCAGCGCAGGAAGGCCATCTGGTGCTCGGACCAGTCGGAGACGCGCAGCCCGAGGACGTCGCAGTAGAAGGCGACCGACGCGTCGATGTCGGCGGTGTTGAGCACGGCGTGGGTGACGCCGACCGGTACGGCCTCGTCCCGGCCGCGGGGCCGGACCGCCCAGGTCTCGGCGGTCAGTTCGATCAGCCGTCCCTCGGGGTCGGTGAAGCGCAGGCCGTAGCCGCCGCCCACCTGGTCGAGACGGCCGGGTCCGGCCACCGGGGTGATGCCACGGGCGAGCAGGCGGCGGGCCGCCTCGTCCACCTCGGCGGGGGTGGCGACCGCGAACGAGATCCTCCCGAGGCCGACGCGGTGGGAGCGCGTCAGCTGGAGGGCGTGGTGTTCCTCGCCGGTGCCGCGCAGCCATACGGCGTCGCGCTCGGACTCGACGACCGCGAGTCCCCACGCCTCGGCGTAGAAGTCCGCGGCTTCACCGAACGTGGGCGTGAGCAGCTCGACCGAGCGCAGCGCGCGCAGTCGGGCAACGGGGGGTTGGGGCATGACCGTCTCCGGGGACAGGGGTGCGAGGGGATGGAGTCGTTCGGGACGAGCGGGGTGGGCGCGGGCGCCGTCCGGCTCACGGCGGGGCAGACGTCATCCGGCCCACGGCAGCGGTGTGCCGGAGGTGCCCCAGTACAGGGACTTCTGCCGCTGGTAGGCACGGATCGCGTCACGGCCCTTCTCGGTGCCGAGGCCGCTGTCCTTCATCCCGCTGAACGGGGTGGAGATACTGAACTGCTTGTACGTGTTGATCCAGACCGTGCCCGCGTCGACACGGCGCGCCAGGCGCCAGGCGGCCCGGTGGTCCCGGGTCCAGATGCCGCAGGCCAGTCCGTACACGGAGTCGTTCGCCTGGCGGACCAGGTCGTCCTCGTCGTCGTAGGGCAGGGCGATCAGCACCGGGCCGAAGATCTCCTCCTGGCACACCCGGGCGTCGTTGGGGAGGCCGTCGATGACCGTCGGCAGGTAGTACGCGCCGTCCCGGTACTCCTCGCCCTCGGGTGCGGCACCGCCGCACAGGATCCGGCCGCCCTCCTCGCGTGCGAGGTCCACATACGCGGCGACGGCGTCCCGGTGACGGTGGTGGACCAGCGGGCCGACCTGGGTGCCGGGTGCGGTGCCGGGCCCGACGCGCAACTTGCGCACCCGCTCGACGAGTTCGCCGACGAAGTCGTCGTAGATCTCTCGGGCGACGAACAGCCGCGACCCGGCGATGCAGGACTGGCCGCTGGACGAGAAGATCCCGAACATCACGCCGGCCAGGGCCTGTTGGACGTCGGCGTCGGCCCGGACGATGGTCGGTGACTTGCCGCCCAGTTCGAGCGAGGCGGGAACCAGCTTGGCGGCGGCGACCGCGGCGATGGCGCGGCCGGTGTCCGTGCCGCCCGTGAAGCCGATGCGGCCGACCAGGGGGTGGGTGGCGATCGCGTCGCCGACCGTCCGGCCGCTGCCCGGCAGCACCGACAACAACGCGGTCGGCAGCCCGAATTCGTCCAGCGCGCGGGTGACGATCCGTCCGAGCACGAGGGACACCAGCGGCGTCCAGGCCGCGGGCTTGAGCAGGACGGCGTTGCCGGCGGCGAGCGCGGGGGCGATCTTCTGCGCATCGCTGGCGACCGGCGAGTTCCACGGGTTGATGGCCGCGACGACGCCGATCGGCTCGTGCACGCTCATCGTGACGTAGTCGCCGCGCGACGGGGTGAGGGCGTCCTCGGCGGTCTCCAGGGCGGCCGCGGTGTAGCGGAAGGTCGCGGCCGCGCTCAGCGCGAGGGCCTTCGTCTCGGCGAGGGTCTTGCCGGTGTCGGCGGTCTGCACCGCGGACAGCTCGTCCGCGGCCGCCTCGATCAGCTCGGCGACGCGGTGCAGCAACAGGGCGCGCCGGTGGGGCGGCAGGTCGCGCCAGGCCGGATCGGCGGCGGCTCGCGCGCCGGCCCGGGCCGCCTCGTCCACCTCGTCCACCGAGGCCGTGCGAACGGTGGCGAGAACCCGGCCGGTGGCCGGGTCCACGGTCTCGACCGTGGCGCCCGCACCCGGGCGCCACTGCCCTCCGATGAGGATGTCGGTGGAGAAACGAGGCACGGCGGACCTCCCGGACCGGTGAGCAAGTGGGGTTGATTCTGAGCGCTTGAAATCTAAGGGCTTAAGTATTTGGCTGGCAAGACCTGCGGCGACGAAAAGTATCTTTGCTCTTAACCATTGACCACTTAGGTAACTACTCCTACTGTCTCCGCAACTTCTCTGTTCGCGGAAGGAACCTCCATGACGACTGTGGCCGGCCGGCCCGCCGTGGGAACAGCGGGATCAATAGCCGCACGGCTCGAACGACTGCCGCACTCCCGCTGGCACGTCAAGGTCCGCTTCCTGATCGGCGCCGTCACCTTCTTCGAGGCGTTCGACCAGCTGCTCGCCGCCTCCGCACTCCCCGTTCTGATGCGGGACTGGCACCTGACGACAGGACAGGCCACCTTCGCCGTGACCGCCGGCTCGGTCGGCATGCTGCTCGGCGCCCTGGGCGCCGGATCGCTGGGCGACCGGATCGGCCGGGTGCGCACCGTCGCGCTGGGGGTCGCGGTCACCGCAGTCGCCAGCCTCGCCGTCGCCTTCTCGAACGGCATCGAACTGTTCGCGCTCTTCCGGTTCGTCCAGGGCCTCGGCATCGGCGGCGTCGTCCCCGTCGCCGCCACCTACATCAACGAGATCGCGCGCTCGGACCGCCGCGGCCGTTTCGTCCTGCTCTACGAGATGATCTTCCCGGCCGGTCTGGCCGCCGCGACCCTGGTCGCCGTGTGGGTGGTGCCCCATCTCGGCTGGCGGGCGATGTTCGTGCTCGGTGCGCTGCCCGTCCTGATCGCCGCCGCCCTCCCCAAGCACGTCGCCGAGTCGCCGCGCTGGCTGCTGGCCCGCGGCCGCACGCAGGAGGCCGAGGAGGTCCTCGCGCGGATCGAGGCGGAGGTGTCAAATTCCACGGGCGAGCCGTTGCCGGAGCCGACCGCCGGTACGGCCACGGAGGAGGAGACCTCCCGGGGACGGCTGTCGGAGCTCTTCAAGGGACGCTATCTGCGCCGCACGGCCGTCGTCTCGGGCCTGTGGTTCGTCGCGTACTACGTCAACCACGGCATCTCCACCTGGCTGCCGTCCCTCTACACCAAGAACTTCGGCCTGGACCTGACGACCGCGCTCGTCTACACCCTGCTCAGCAACGTCACCGGCCTGCTCGGCACGCTCGTGGTCGCGCTCGCCATCGACCGCGTCGGCCGGCGCCCGGCCCTGGTGGCCGCGCTCGGCGGCACCGCGCTGTCACTGGGCACCCTCGCCGTGACCGGAGCCGTCTCCGGCGGTCAGGTCGCGGTGTTCGCGTCCTGCACGACGTTCTTCGTGTACGCGATCAACGCGGGGCTCTACCTGTACTCCCCCGAGCTGTACCCGACTCGCAACCGCGCCAAGGGCGCCGCCTTCGGCGGACTGTGGAACCGCGCGGGCGTCATCCTCGGACCGATCACCGTCGGCGCGATCCTCGGTGCGGGCGGCAGCCTGGCGCTGGTCTTCACCCAGCTCGCCTGCGTCGCGGCGGCGGGTGCGGTCATCGCCCTGTTCGCCGTCGAGACGAAGGGCCGGACGCTGGAGGAGCTCAACTCCTGAGCCGCGCGTCCCCATCGGCGCCGCAGCCCGAGGCTCCCCGCTCCGTACCGCACGGATCGGGGAGCCCCGGGCGTCGGAGACCCGAAGCCCGGGGGGCCTTTCCGGTGCCAGGGGCCTTCTCCACGGCCCAGGAAAGGCTTCTGGTGCCAGGGGCCTTCCCCGCGGCCCGAAAGAGGCTTCCGATGCCAGGCGCCTTCCCGACCGCCCGGGAAAGGCCTCCGGTGCCAGGGCCCTCGCGTGAGAAACGGTGCACCCGACGGCTCGGGCCAGCCCGGCAGCACGGGCCCTGCGGCTCCGGCCCCTCCGGGGCTACGCGCCCTCCGGCTGCGCCGCGTCCGTCGGCCTCGTCCGTTGCTCGGCATGCTCCGGTCCCGCCTCGTCCAGCGAGCGGCCCAGCAGGGCGAGCAGGTCCCTCAGCCGAGCCTGTTCGGCGGCGCCGAGCCCGGCCAGCATCTCCCGTTCGCCCGCGGCGCGGGCGTCGGCCACCCGCGCGGCCAGGTCCAGCCCGGCGGGCGTGAGCCGCAGACGGACGATCCGCCGGTCCCGGCCGTCCCGCTCCCGCTCGATCAGCCCGGACTCGGCCAGACGGTCCGCCTGCATCGTCAGTCCGCCCTGGCTCAGGGAGACGACACCCGCTACCTCCCCCATCGTCCGCCGGTACGGCGCCCCCGCCCGCCGCAGCGCGTCGAGCACCTCGGAAGCGGCCACGCCGATTCCGAAGTCCTTCACGACGGCCCCGGTCAGCGCCCGGTAGCGCTGGAGACAGGCCTGGAGCGGTCCGAAGAGCTCCTCGGGAGCCGGAGCCCCGACCGTCGGCCCGGCGTCCGCACGCACAGGCCCGGCGTCCGCACGCACGGGACCGGCATCGGCGCGTGCCGACCCGGCGGATCCGGCCTCAGATGTGGCCCCCCGGGCCCCGACGGCGGTCGCGAGCACATCCGCCAGCGCGGCTTCGAGCCGCTCCGTCGGCACCGAGCGGGCCGGCTCATGGGCGAACATGTACCGCTCCATGATCACGCCGAAGAGAATGCTGCGGACCATCGCGAGCCGGACGTCGGAGCGGGCGGACTCCCCGATCAGACGGACGAGCGGTTCGCTCACCTGCTGGTCCAGGATGCCGCGGAACAGTTCGGCGCTGGGCGGATGGGAGAGCGCCGAGCGGATGAGCGCGGGCCACGGATCCTGGTCGGGCAGGCGGTCCCACCGCTCCAGGTAGGCGTGGGCGAGGGCCCGCGGCAGCTGGTCCGGGTCGTTCGCGACGGCATCGAGCACGGCGCCGGTGACGCCCGTGCCCGCCCCCACCGCCTCCAGGAACAGCCCGTCCTTGGTGCCGAAGTACGCCATGACCAGGCCCGGGGTCACGCCCGCCTCGGCCGCGATGGCCCGGATCCCGGCACCCGCGTAGCCGTGCGCGGAGAACAGCCGACGGGCGGCGTCCAGGACGGCTCTGCGGTTGCCCTCGGGGTCGTGCGCACGGCCGCGGCGTGATCGCACCGGTTCGGAATCCACGTCGCTCAGATTAAACGAGCGTTCATGAAAACAGTCGTTCAAAAGCCGTTACACACGGTGCACAGGACCGTTGCAGTCCGTGAGCGGGAGCCCGCTGCCGCCGCGACGGAGCGCGACGATCTCCGCGACGACGGACAGGGCCGTCTCCTCCGGCCCGTATCCGCCCAGGTCCAGGCCGATCGGGGAGCGCAGCCGGGCCAGCTCCGCCTCGCCCAGACCCGCCTCGCGCAGCCGCTCCAGCCTGTCCTCGTGCGTGCGCCTGCTCCCCATGGCACCGATGTAGCCGGCCGGTCCGCGCAGCGCCAGTTCGAGCAGCGGCACGTCGAACTTGGCGTCGTGGGTGAGCACGCAGATCGCGGTGGTCGGGCCGACCTGGTCCGCCCGTGCGGCGAGCCACCGGTCGGGCCGGTCCACGACGACCTCGTGGGCGCCGGGGAAGCGCTCCGGATCGGCGAAAGCGGGCCGGGCGTCGCACAGGGTGACCCGGTGGCCGAGCAGAGCCCCGAAGCGGGCGAGCGGGCGCGCGAACTCGGCCGCGCCGAAGATCAGCAGACGTGGCGGATCCGCGTACGACTGCACCATGAGCTCGCATTGCGGCACGCATCCGGGGCCGAGGCCGTCCGCGCCGACGTCCCCTTCGCCGAGGCTCACCGGTCCGCTCACCCCCCGGGCCAGCATCGACCGCACGGCGTGAGGCACCGCCCGGTCGAGGACGGCATCGCCGAGTGCCCCCGCCGTCCAGTCGCGCCCGACGACGATGCCCGTCCCGGCCGTGGCGCCTGCGGTCACCATCGTCGCCAACGCGACCGGCTCGCCCGTGGCGACGCTCGCGGCCAGGCGCGCCATGGGGATCTCGGGGCCCACCTCCCTGACGAAGACGTCGATGGTGCCGCCGCAGGTCAGCCCGACGGCGAAGGCGTCGCCGTCGTCGACGCCGTAACGCTCGCCGACCGGGGGGCCACCGGCCAGCACGCCCTCGGCCGCCGCGCACACGGCGGCCTCGACACAGCCGCCGGACACGCTCCCGACCACCCGGCCGTCCTCGGAGACCAGCATCGAGGCGCCCACCCCGTGCGGGGACGAGCCCTGGGCACGGATCACGGTGGCCATCGCGAAGCGGGTCCCGATGCGCTGCCACTCGGCCGCCTGGTCCAGCAGATGTCTCATGCCGCTCACCTCGAAGCATCTCGAATCGGCGTCACCCTCTTGCCAAGAAGAAACTTTAGTGTAAATCATTTCAGGCATTAGATAGATGTGGATCCCGGTCTCGACGGTCCGCGCACCCACGTGTCCGTGCGGTTCGTCCGTGCGGTTCGTCCGTGCGGTTCGTCCGTGCGGTTCGTCCGTGCGTTCGCCCGTGCGGTCCGCACCTGCGCGCCGCTCGTGCGGTTCGTCCGTACGAACCGCGACCCCCGTGACCATGCCGTCCCCCTGCCCGCGCCGCCGGCCTCCCCTCGCCGGACGGCGACGACCGAGAGTGATGGGAACCAGTTGAAACCAGCACCCTTTGACTACATCGCTCCGCGCCGCGTCGCCGACGTGCTCGCGCTCCTCGCCGACGAGGAGCGCGAGGCGAAGATCGTGGCGGGCGGCCAGTCCCTGATCCCGATGCTCAGCATGCGGCTCGCCCGGCCCGAGGTCCTCGTCGACATCACGCGCGTTCCGGGACTCGACCGGCTCGCCGTGGATGCGGCGGGTGCGCTGCACATCGGAGCCGCCGTCCGCCAGAGCACGGTCGCCGACGACCCCGCCGTACGCGACGGCTGGCCCCTGCTGGCGGCCGCGATCGGGCACATCGGGCATCCGCAGATTCGCCACCGCGGCACCGTGTGCGGCAGTCTCGCCCACCACGACCCGGCCGCCGAACTGCCCACGGCCGCGCTGGCTCTGGACGCCCGCTTCGTCGTCGACGGACCGCGCGGTCCCCGCACTGTCGCGGCCGAGGACTTCTTCGTCGCCACCTTCCAGACGGCCGTGGAACCGGACGAGCTCCTCACCGAGGTCGTGCTCGGCCCGCAGACGGCCCGCGGCTGGGCATTCGAGGAACTGACCCGCCGACACGGAGACTTCGCCACCGTCGGCGTGGCCGTTCTCCTGGAGCGCGCGGACGCCTCGGGGACCGTCCGTGACGCCCGGGTCGTCTTCTGCGGCGCCGGCCCCGTGCCCGTCCGGCTGCCCGCCGCGGAGCAGGCGCTGATCGGCACCGACGTCGACGCGCGGGCGGTCGCCGCGGCCGCCGTCGCCGCCCGCGATCAGCTCGCGCCCGCCGACGACATCCACGCCACGGCCCGCTACCGGCGCGAAGGCGCCGCCCACCTCCTTGCCCGCGCCTGCACCACCGCCTGGGAGCGCTGCTCATGACCCTCTCCTCCCCCACGCCCGCCGAGGCGCCCGCCCCCGTGCCCGGCGCGGACGCCCGCCCGGCGGGAACGCCCCCGCTGTCCGAGCCGTCCGGCTGGCACGAGGTGCGGCTGACGGTGAACGGCGCCCCCGTGATCGCCGAGGTCGAGTCCCGGCTGCTGCTGAGCGACTTCCTGCGCGACCGACTCGGCCTCACCGGTACCCACGTCGGCTGCGAACACGGTGTCTGCGGGGCCTGCACCGTACTGATGGACGGCTCCCCGGTGCGCTCCTGCCTCACGCTGGCCGTGCAGTGCGAGGGCCGCGCGCTGCGCACGGTCGAGGGCCTCGCGCCGGACGACGCCCCGCTGACCCCGGTGCAGCGCGCGTTCCACGAGTGCCACGGCATGCAGTGCGGCTTCTGCACACCCGGGTTCGTGATGACGACGACCGCGCTGGCCGAGAGCGCCGAACGCCCCGCCGAGCCGGAGGTGGCGGACGCCCTGAGCGGGCATCTGTGCCGCTGCACCGGCTACCGCAACATCCGCCGCGCCGTCTGCCAGGCACTCGACGAACGATTCGGGAAGTGAGCCGTATGCCCCGCACCACCGAGCACCAGCACGAGCACGCGCACGCCCCCGCGACGGGCGGCTGGATCGGCCGTCCCGTGCCCCGGGTCGAGGACGAACGGCTGCTGCGTGGCCGCGGCCGCTACGTCGACGACGTCGCTCTTCCGGGCGCCCTCCAGGCCGCCTTCCTGCGCAGCCCGCACGCCCACGCCCGCATCGAGTCGGTGGACGTCCGGGCCGCGCTCGCCGCTCCGGGCGTGGTCGCCGTCTGGACCGGCGCCGACGTGGCGGCGCTGCCGCCCATGCTCAACAAGGAGGAGCTGCGCACGCCGCCCGGTCTCGCCGAACTCCTCGACCCGCTGGTCCGGATGACGCCGATGCCGCTGCTCGCCGCGGACAAGGTCCTGTACGTGGGCCAGCCCGTCGCCGTCGTACTCGCCGAGAACCGCTACCTCGCCGAGGACGCGCTCGAACTGGTCGACGTCCGCTACACGGCACTGCCCACCGTGGTGGACCCGCAGGAGGCGCTCTCCCCCGGCGCCCCGCGGCTCCACGAGGAGCTGGACGACAACACGGCGGTCACGGTGGCCACCAAGGTCGGTGATCCGGACGAGGCCTTCGCCACCGCCCACACGGTGGTCAGCGGGGAGTTCCTCGCGCACCGCTATGTCGCGTCCCCGATCGAGACCCGCGCCGTCGCGGCCCAAGTCGATCCTTTCAGCGGGCAGTTGACGGTGTGGTCGGGTACGCAGACCCCGCACCGGCTGCGCGAGGCGATCGCCCACACGCTGGGCCAGGAGTCCGAGACCGTCCGCGTCGTCGCGGCCGACGTCGGCGGCGGCTTCGGCCAGAAGGGCATCCTGTACGTCGAGGAACTGCTGGTGCCGTACGCCGCGCGGGCACTCGGGCGCGCCGTGCAGTGGTGCGAGGACCGCAACGAGAACCTCACCGCGTCCTCGCACGCCCGGGAGCAGATCCATCGCATCGAGCTCGCCGCCGACGCGGACGGCCGGCTCCTCGCCGTACGCGACCGGATCACCGTCAACTTCGGCGCGTACAACATGACCGGGCTGGTCGTTCCGTACAACTCGCTGTGCCATCTGCTCGGCCCCTACCGGGTGCCCCACGCGGACATCGGTGTCGTGGGTGTGCTGACCAACACCACGTTCTCCACGCCCTACCGGGGAGCCGGGCGCCCCGAGGCGGTGTTCGCGATGGAACGGGCCATGGACCGGCTCGCCACCGAACTCGGTCTGGAACCGGCAGAGTTGCGGGCCCGCAATCTCGTGCAGCCGCACGAGATGCCGTATGCGACGGGTCTGGTGGACCGCTCCGGCAAGCCGCAGTCCTACGACTCGGGGGACTTCCCGGAACTGCTGCGCCGGGCCGTCGCGAAAGCCGATCTGCCGGCGGTACGGACCCGGCAGCGGTGCGGCCCGCAGGGCGGCAGGCGCGTCGGGGTCGGCTTCGCGATGTACATCGAGGCGACCGGTCTCGGCCCGTTCGAGACGGCGCGGATGGACATCGCACCCAACGGGCGCGTGAAGCTCGCCATCGGCGCGCCCTCGCAGGGCCAGGGACACCGCACCTCCATGGCTCAGATCGCCGCCGACGCCCTCGGCGTCCCGCTCGACGTCATCGACGTGACCGGCGGCGACACCGAGGCGACGCCCTTCGGCGTCGGCACCATCGCGAGCCGGGCGCTGGTCAACGCCGGCAATGCCACCCACCGCGCCGGGCGCCTCGTCCGGGAGAAGGCCCTGGAAGCCGCCGCCCGACGACTCGGCGTCCCCACGGACGGCCTCGACCTGCGTGACGGTGTCATCGTCCCCAAGTCGGGTGACGGGCCGTCCCTCACACTCGCCCGGCTGGCCGGGCAGGCGCCGCTGCCGGGCACGCCCGAACCCACCGACGGCAGGCACGGCACCGAGTTGAGCGAGACGGTGCATTTCCGCCCGCCGGGCTTCGCGGTGGCGAGCGGCGCCCACGCCGCCGTCGTCGAGGTCGACGAGCGCACCGGGGAGGTCGAGATCCTGAAGTACGTGGTCGTCCATGACGCGGGCGTCATCGTCAACCCGCTGATCGCCGAGGGGCAGGTGACCGGCGGTGTCGCACAAGGCATCGCGGGCGCCCTCTACGAGGAGATGGTCTACGGCCCGGACGGCCAGCCCCGCACCACCACGTACATGGACTACCTCGTGCCGACGTCCTCGGAGATCCCGGACCTCGATCTGGACGAGCTGTTCACTCCCAGCCCCATGAACGATCTCGGCGTCAAGGGCCTCGGTGAGGGCGGCGCCATCGCACCGCAGGCCGTGCTCGCCAATGCCGTGGAGGACGCGCTGCGCCCCCTCGGCGTGGTCGTCCGTCGCGGCCCGCTCTCCCCGAGCCGGGTCCGTGACCTGATCCGCGCCGCTTCAGCCCCCGACGGCGAGGGCTGAGGACTCCGCCGGCGCTCACCCACGGACTGCCCTGCCGGCACACACCCACCGCCGGCCGCACTCGCCGACGGACACACCCGCCCACACACGCCCACCGCCGGCCGCACTCGCCGGCGGACACACCCGCCCACACGCACCCACCGCCGATTGGACCCGCCATGCGACTCGATCACTCCTTCACCGTCCCGGCCACGCCCGACGAGGCCTGGAAGCTCTTCCAGGACCTGCGCCGCGTCGCTCCCTGCATGCCGGGGGCGACGCTCGACACCCTCGACGGCGACGCGTTCACCGGCCGGGTGAAGGTCAAGGTCGGCGCTGTGCAGATGAGTTACCGGGGCGAGGGCACCGTCACGCGCGACGAGGCGGACCGATCCATGATCCTCGACCTCACCGGCAGCGAGACGCGCGGCGCCGGCACGGCGGCGGCCCGCGTCGTCGCCGGGCTCGCCACCGATCCGGCCGGGACCCTGGTCCGGGTCCGCACGGAGCTCGACATCACCGGCAGGCCCGCGCAGTTCGGCCGGGGCATCATGGCGGAGGTCGGCGACCGGATCGTCCAGCAGTTCGCCGCCCGGCTGGAGGAGCTGCTGCGCGCCCCGGACCGTTCGGCCCCGACCGACGGGATCTCCGCGACGTCGCTCCCGGCCTCTGCCGAGGGCGACGCGGTGGACCTGGGCGCTGCCGTCCTGCCGGCGCTGCTGCGGAAGGCCGCCGTCCCCGCGGCGGCCCTGGTCGTCGCCGTGGTTGTCGTCGGCGCCCTGAGGCGCCGGTCGCGCTGACGGGCCTGCCGACGTGCGCCGGCACCGGGGCACCGGGGTCGGGTATGACCACGGACGGATTAGATGTATCGTACATTAATGCATATGTGCCGGTCAGCCGTCCGCCCCTCCGCCGAGGCGGCCCGGTGACGGCCTCGACGACGCTCCCCCGCAGAGCACCGCTCGCCACCGCCCTCGCCGAAGCGCTCTGGTTCCCGGCGGCCCTCTTCCTCGGCTTCCTGTTCTGCTTCGCCCCGGCGCTGCACGCGCCGCAGCCGCACCACGCGAAGGTCGTGGTGGCGGGCGCGGCCACGGAGAGCCGGGTCGACGCCGCGCTGCGGCGACAGCAGCCCGGCGGGTTCGACGTCACCGCCGTGACCGACGCGCGAAAGGCCCGCGAGGCCGTGCTGGACCGGCAGGCCGTGGCCGGGTACGCGGAGGGCGACCGGCCGGTCCTCTACGTGGCCAAGGCCAACGGCATGTCCCTCGAACAGGCGCTGACCAGAGCCTTCGGCCCGGTCGCGGCGAAGCACGGGCACGGGGAGAAGCTGACGGTCGTGGACGTGGCTCCGACCACGCACAAGGACCTGATGGGCACGACACTGGTCTACTTCGGCATCGCCTGGAGCATCCCGGGCTACATCCTCTCGACGACCCTGCTGCGGGCGGTGGCCTTCGACCGGCGCAGGAAGCTGTTGACGATCGCGGGCACCGCGGCGCTGTTCAGCGTGATCGGCTACGCCGTCGGGGTGGGACTCGGGTACCTCCCGCACGCTCCCTCGACCATGGCGATCGCGTTCCTGCTCACGGCTGCCGTCGCCACGTTCGCCTCCGGACTGGCGCCGTTCGCCGGGCAGTACTTCCCCGCCGTCGGCATGGGCCTGTTCATCGTGCTGAGCATCCCGACCAGCGGTGGCGTGGCTCCGGCACCGCTGCTGCCGACGTTCTTCCAGTACGTGCACGCCGTCATGCCCCTCGCCAACGCGGTGGACGCCCTGCGCGGAGCGCTCTACTTCGACGGGGCCGGCGTACTCAAACCCGTGCTGGTGCTGTGCGCGTGGACCGCGGCGGGCGTCGCACTGCTGTGCCTCGACGCCGGGCTGCACCGCCGAGCGGCGCGACGGGGCGCGGACGGCGAGCCTGCGGACGTCGAGGAGCCGGCGCGCGAGGACGCGTCGCTGGAGGTGCTGCTGCCCACCGCGCTTCCCGTGCACGCCCACCACTTCGGCGATCCGGAGCCCGTCCTGGTGGGCACCGTCCTGGACTCCCTGCAGCGGCCCGTGCACCGTGCCGTGGTGACCGTCATGGACGCCCGCGGCCGGAGGCTGGTGTCCACGACGACGAACGCGCACGGCGAGTACGCCGTGGCCGGGCTCCCCGAGGGATACCTCAGCGTCGTCGCGTCCTCGGCGGGCCGCAGGCCGGTGGCCCACCGGGAACTGCTCGGCGCCGGCGCCGTCCTCCGCACCGACTTCGCGTTGCACGAGCGCGAGACGGCTCCGCGGCGGACGGTCGGCGAGCGGTAGACATGGGCGCATGGCACCGTCCCCGGCGCCCCCGTCCACGTCGTCCTGCTCAACACCCTGTGACCCGTACAAGGAGAGACGTCCGTTGACCACCGGCATCCCGGCCCCCGACAGCTACTACGAGCGCATCGACGAGCACCGCTACAAGCCCACCGCCCACGCGGGCGGCGCCTGGGACCCCGACGAACTGCACTTCAGCCCGCTCGGCGGGCTCGTCGCGCACGCCCTGGACCGCCACACGGCCTCGCGTGCGGACTCCGGACTGCTGCTGTCCCGCATCAGCTACGACATCCTCGGGCGGCTCGCTCTCGACGAGTGCGAGATCCGCGTGGAGACGGTCCGGCCCGGCCGCACCATCGAACTGCTCGAAGCCGTCGTGCTGATCGCCGGCCGCCCGGTGGTCCGTGCCCGCGCCTGGCTCCTCGCGGCCCTCGACACCGGCGACGTCGCGGGCGGTGCCGACGAGCGCCTCGCCCCGCCCGAGAGCCTCCCCCGGCGGCGGCTGTCCGACGTGTGGCCGGGCGGCTACATCGCCTCCCTCGACGTGCGCGCGGTCACCACGCCACGGCCGGGCCGGGCGACCGCCTGGGTCTCCACGCCCCTCGACCTCGTCGCCGGCGAGCCCAGCAGCCCGCTCGCCTCCTACCTCGCGCTGGTGGACACGGCCAACGGCATCGCCGTACGGCAGCCGCCGACGGCCTGGATGTATCCCAACGTCGACCTGACCGTCCACCTCCACCACCGTCCCGAGGGCGGCTGGACCGGTCTGGACACCACCGTCACCTTCGGGCCGACGGGCCAGGGGGTCACCAGCACCGTCCTGCACGACGTGCGGGGGCCGGTGGGTCACGCCCAGCAGATCCTCACGGTCCGGCCGATCACCGCCGACTGACCGCGCCGGTGCCGCGGAGGATGAACCGTCGCGGGCGCACCGGACGACGGGCGCGGAGTGGAGTGGAGTGGACCTCTGTCCCCTCCGTCGGACGGATCCGGGACCGGTGAGCGGGCGGAGCAGGCCCGGTCAGCCGGGAAGCAGCGGGCGCAGGGCGATGCGGACCACCCGCGGCCAGTCGACCGCCGGTCTGTTCACCGGCGTGCCGGGTCGGTGGCGCGGCACCCGGACCCGCAGTGCCCCCGGAGCGATCCGGCACAGCACGGGTGCGGGCAGCACGACGTGCTCGCCGTCGACGCCCGCCGGGACGGTGTCGGTGTCGGCCTCGACGACGACCTCCGGGGCCGTCAGCCGCAGGAAGCCCGGCGAGCGCGCCCCGCTCACCATCCGTGCCGCCTGCGCGGAGTTCTCGACGCACACGCCCAGCACACCGAGCAGTCCGGAGTCCAGGCGCTCCCGTCGCCCCGGACGCGCCGCGTCGACGGCGCGCCGGTAGGGGTTGTTGCTCACAAGCAGCGCCTGGAGGCCCTCGGCCCGGGTGTCGCCGGCGCGCATCCGTAGCCGGGGCGCGTCGTCGCCCGTGAGGAGACCCGGCAGCGACTCCAGGATCGTCTGCGCCTTCGCGTCCCGGTAGGCGGGGTCGCCGACGACGGCCGCGTACGTCCCGAAGGACACGTTGTTGACGAAGACGCGGTCGGCGGCGAACCCCAGGTCGGCGCGGACCTCGACGCCGTCGGTCAGGGCGTCCAGGGCAGCCGCGGGATCGTCGCGGTCGAGGCCGAGGTCGAGGGCGAAGTGGTTGCGGGTACCGGCCGGGATCACCAGGAAGGGCAGGCCGTGCCGCGCCGCCACCTCGGCCACCAGTGCCTGGGTGCCGTCGCCGCCCGCGACGGCGAGGAGGTCGGCTCCGTCGGACACGGCCCGCCGGGCCAGTTCGCTCACGTCCTCGTGTCCGCCGCCGAGCAGGACGACGTGGGCGCCCGCCGCCCGTGCCTTCTCCACCAGCTGGAACCGGTCCACCTTGCCACCGCCGGAGCGGGGGTTCATGAGGATCCAGGGGCGCCGTGGCGGCTCGACGCGGGTGCGTTCGCGGACGTGGGCGGTGTGCAGCGGCGCCAGGGCCGTACGGGCCGCGGTGACGGCCAGCACCCACAGGGCCAGGGCGACGAAGGCCGGGGCCAGCAGTCCGGAGACGGCGTAGAGCACCAGGACGGTCAGCGGCGCGAGGACGGACAGGGCGACTCCGAGGACGCGCACGACGCCGGTGTGGGCGAGGGTCCACCACACACCGACGGCGGCGAGGGCCAGCCCGGCGACGCCGATCAGGACCCAGAACACGCTCCGCAGGCCCGCCGCGACGAGCGGGATCAGCACACCCGCCGTCAGAGCGAGCAGCGCCAGACGCGCCCACCCGGCACGCCCTCTGCGGACGGCCGTGGTGGAGCACGCGTCCGGCGCGCTCGCGTTCCTTCGGTGTCGTCGCACCTGTCCGTCCGCTCCGCTCACCGCGGCGCGCCGACGGCACTCCGGTCCCTCACACCTTCGCGCTCTCGTCGGGGCGTGCCACGCACAGGGCCCAGATGATGAACCCCGAGAAGGCGATCATCACGATCGACCACACCGGGAAGTACGGCAGGGACAGGAAGTTGGAGATGATGATCAGCCCGGCCACGGCCACGCCCAGCACACGTCCCCACATCGCGTCCTGGAAGAGTCCGATGCTGACGATCACGGCGATCGCTCCGAGGATGACATGGATCCAGCCCCATCCGGTCAGGTCGAACTGGAACACGTAGTTGCGCGTGGTGAGGTAGACGTCGTCCTCGGCGATCGCGCTGATGCCCCGGAGGATGTCGAGGATCCCGGCGATCGCCAGCAGGACGGCCCCGAAGACCACGAGCCCCGTGGCCCACTGATGCTTGGCCGTGTGTACCTGTGCGGTGTGTGTGGCGGTCATCCTGCTGCCTCGTTTCGTCTCGTCCGGCCCGCTCAGCGGCCGGAGGCGGAGGTGGAGGTGGAGGTGGGGGTCGCGGAGCCCGTGCCGTCCGATGCGCCGTGGCCGGTGAGGACCAGTTCCTTGGCGCGGCGGAACTCCTCGTCCGTGATGTCGCCGCGGGCACGGATCTCGGACAGCTTGGCGAGTTCGTCGACGCTGCTGGTGCCGCCGGCGGCGGTCTCACGGATGTAGGCGTCGAAGGCGCCCTGCTGAGCCTTCGCCGACTCCAGCTCCCGATGGCCCATGCTCTTGCCGCGGGCGATCAGATAGACCAGCACGCCCAGGAACGGCACGATGATGACGCCCACCAGCCAGCCGGCCTTGCCCCAGCCGCCCAGGGTGTCGTCGCGGAAGATGTCGCCGATGATCCTGAAGAGCAGGATGAACCACATGATCCACAGGAAGAACCAGAGCATGGTCCAGAAGGCGCTCAGCAGAGGGTAGTCGTACGCGAGATACGTCTGGGCGGTCATGGTCTCTCCTCCGTCCCGGGCGTTCGCCCGGCAGGCGTTCTGTGCCGTTCTCAGCGTGCCGGGGGCAGGACCGGGCGGCCTCACCCCAGGCGGGTGATCGTGCGTTCCACGACGGGTGACGAGGGTGCGGCGTTCCGGGGTCTCACACCGTCGCGGTCGGACCGGTGGGGCCGGTCGGGTAGTCGGTGAGCGTCTTGCGCAGCGCCGCCCGCCAGGCGAAGGCGAGGATCAGCTCGGCCACACCGAGCAGCACCATCCACAGTCCGAGCAGCCGGGTCAGGGCGCGGGCCGACTCGGTCGGCAGGGCCAGTACGACGATGCCCGCGACGATGCCGAGGACCGCGGCGCCGATGACGAACCCGCGGTGCGGCAGGTCCTTGGTGGCGATGGCCGTGTACGCGGTCAGCATGCCGGACACCAGCCAGACGATCCCGACGATCAGCGAGAGCGCGGCGATGGTCTGCATCGGGTTCCGCAGACAGAGCACTCCGGCGAGGACGAACAGCACCGACAGGAGCAGCCCCGGGAGCCGTTCGCCGTGTTCGTGCCGGGAGAAGGCCGACACGAAGCGGAACCCTCCGGTGACGAGCAGGTAGAGGCCGAGGAGCACCGCCAGGATGTGCAGGGTCTCCTCGGGCCAGACGAGGATCAGGACGCCCGGCACCAGCGTGGTGATCGCCGAGCCCAGGATCCAGGTCCACGAACTGCCCAGTCCCGCAAGCAGTTCCGCCGCGTCCGCGGTCGAGTCGGACGCCGCCCCGTCGGGCATGTGTTCCGGTCCGGTCTGCGGTGCCGGGCCACGCGAAACGGTCATGGCTCCTCCTCGCGCGATCGAACGGGTCGTTCCGGACCCGCCGACGGGGCGGTGTGCGGAGACCTCGCCGAGCCAGCGTCCCGCGGGCCACCGGATTCCGGATCACCCTCGGCGGGTGATCTGTGAGCGACACCGAAGAGACGGCACCGAAGCGGGGCACTGCCCGCTCCCGGACGTGGAGGACGGGCCTTGCGGGCAGGTCACTCCGTCTCCGGCAGCGGGCGCATCTCCACGACGCGCAGACCCAGCGACTGACAGCGGGCCAGGAGCGCGTACAGATGTGCCTCGTCGACGACGGGGCCGAACAGCACGGTCTGACCGGACATCACCACATGGTCCAGCTCGGGGAAGGCTTTGGTCAGCGTCTCCGACATGTGTCCTTCGACGCGGATCTCGTAGCGCATGAGCTGCTCTCCCGCATGCGGCCTTGGGGCAGGCGGACGGCGCCCTTCCATCGATCCTCCTTCCCGGCGCCCGGTCCGGCCTCACCCGGTGCAGGTGATACGAGGACCGGCTCTTGCGTGCGCCGCACGTCAGTGGGTGAGGAACAGCTTGAGCGAGATGATCACGAGGCCGAGCACCAGATTGACCGAGGCGGTGACGGCGACGAGGTTCCACGAGGCGCCGGCGCGCCGTGCCGCCGTCGCCGACCAGCCGACCTGACCGGCCACGGCGACGGCCACGGACAGCCAGATGGCGCCCTGGACGCCCAGCCCCAGCAGCGGGCTGACGGCGACCGCGACGGCCGGTGGCACGGCGGCCTGGACGATCGGCCACTCCTCGCGGCACACCTCCAGGACGACGCGGCCGTCGAGGCTGCGCTGTGCCATCCGCGCCCCGAACAGCTGGGCGTGCACGTGGGCGATCCAGAACACGAGACCGGTGAGCAGGAGCAGCACCACCAGCTCGACGATGGGGAAGTCTCCGAGGGTGCCGGCTCCGATGACCACGGACGCGGCGAGCATGGATCCGTAGACGGCGCCCGTGTAGTTGGCGTGGGCCCTGCGCTCGGCTCTGCGGGCGCGGCGGGCTGCGGAGGCGTGGCGGGTCCTTGGCATGCAAAGTCTCCCGTGGGCATCAGCTCGGGGCGTCGGGCGGAGCGCCGTCGTCGTGCTGCCGCGGACGGCGGGAAGCACCGGCGTCCCGCGCGCTGCCGGACCGTCCGGCGGGCAGGTGCGGGGTGACGAGGAAACTGGCCAGCGTGATGCCCCCGGTGGCGAGGATCGCCGCCCGAAGGCCGTCCAGCTGCGCCGAGGCGTACGAGTCCGTGACCGCGTCGACCTGGCCGGGCGGCAGCCCGGCGTCCTCGGCCGCCGCGTGCGCCTGGGCGGTGGAGACGAAGTTGACCCCGGCTTCGAGAGCGACGCCGGTCTGCCGGCGGGCCTCGTCGGACAGCCGCGGATTCTCCTGCACCTGTGTGGTGAAGGCGTGCGCCAGGGCACCGATGAGGATCGAGCCGATGAGCGCGGTGCCGAGCGCCGACCCGAGGTTCTGGGCGGTGAACTGGAGTCCGCCGACCTCGCTGCGTTCCTCCTCTCCGGCGCTGGACTGGACGACGTTGCCGAGTTGCGACGCGAGCAGGCCCATCCCCACACCCAGCACGGCCATGGCCCAGGCGAACTGGGCGTCGTCGATGGCCGGGTCGATGGTGGCCAGCAGCCAGACGATGGCAGCCGCCAACGTCGTCAGCGCCAGCCGGACCACCATGCGCGGTCCCGCCACCCGTGCCAGCGGTGAGCCGCACAGGGAGGCCACCAGCATGGTGACGGACACCGGGAGCAGGCGCAGCCCGGTCTCGAAGGCGTCGAAACCCTGCACCACCTGGAGGTAGAGCGGGATGGTGAAGAAGAGTCCCAGGAGGATCAGGTTCTGGCTCAGCAGCGTGAGCAGACCGGCGCGCAGCACGGGGCGGCGCAGCAGCGCGAGGTGCATGAGCGGGTCGAGTCCGAGTGCGTCCCGGTGCCGCTCCCAGCGGACGAAGACCGCCAGGACGGCCACCCCTGCTCCGACGACGAACAGCGTCGGGGCGAATCCGAGGACGGTGAAGGGCGGGTTGCGGGGCTGCACCCAGCCCCAGGAACTGCTCTGCAGCACCCCCAGGACGCCGAGTGCAAGCCCGGCCGCCGACAGCGCGGCGCCGACGCCGTCCAGCCGGGGCCGGTGGCCGCTCGGGGCGGGCTCGGTGATGACCCGGTAGGTGCACAGGACGGCCGCGACGACCACGACCTCACCGGCGAAGACGAGGCGCCAGGTGAGGTACGTCGTCACCCAGCCGCCGAGGAGCGGGCCGATCGCGATGCCCGCCCCGGCGAGCCCTCCGATGACCCCGTACGCGACGGCGCGGTCGGCGCCGCGGTAGGAGGCCGCGACGAGGGCCGCCATGGCGGGCAGCACCAGGGCGGCGCCCAGGCCCTCGATGATCGACCAGCCGAGCGCGAGGACCCACAGGGTGGGTGCCAGGGCGGTCAGGGCCGAACCCGTCCCGTAGACGACCATGCCGATGACGAAGACGCGGCGGCGGCCCAGGATGTCGCCGAACCTGCCGCCGATGATCATGAAGGCGGCCATGACCAGCGCGTAGAGGGTGATCACCGCCTGGATGGCGGTGACCTCGGTGTCGAAGTCCTCGACCAGCCGGCTGATGGACACGTTCATGACGGAGGTGTCCAGGACCATGAGGAACTGGGCCGTCCCCAGCACGATCAGCGCCCGCCAGCGTCTCACTGTGTCCACCTCACCGACTCGGCCCGGGACTCCGCAGAGCGGGCCGGGCGGCGGCCGGTGCGTACCGTGCCGCGCTCCCATCGCACCGGAAGAACGCGCCCGCCGCCTCACCCGCCGCGGGCGACGGTGCGGCGCCCGGCTCGTCGTCGCCCACCTGCGGCGGAACCGCGAGGGCGGATCCGGCATCCGCCACCCACCGGCGCGCACCACCGCGAGACCGACCCCGGCCCCCGCCGCCAGGTCCGCGGCGGCGGACCCCCGCTTCACAGCAGACGCAGTTCGCGGGCCCGGCGCACGGCCTCGCCGCGCCGGTTGACGGCCAGCTTGCGGTAGACGCTCTTGAGGTGGGTCTTCACCGTGTTGACGGACACGAACAGGTCGGCGGCGATCTCCTCCGTCGACATCATCTGTGCCAGCCGCCGGAGGACATCTAGCTCACGGGCGCTCAGTTCCTCCACGACCACCGAGGAGGGCGCGGGTTCGGGTCTCGGCGGCTCACCGGGGCGCGACGCGGCGGCCGTGAGCCAGCCGGCCGACAGTTCCTGGAGCGGAGCGGACTCCATCAGGCGCCGTACCCAGGGTCCGGCTTCGAGGAAGGGGCGCCGCAGCCGTTCGCGGCGGGCCTTGAACAGCGCCTGGGCCACCAGTCTGCGGGCGGTGTCGACGTCTCCGGCCGCCTGGGCGGCCTGTGCGCGCACCAGAGTGGCGCGGACGGTCACCGCGGGACCGGTGCGGCCCTCCGTGTGCAGGCCGTCGAGCATGTCGAGCGCCGCGCCCGGGTCACCCACGGCGAGCTGGACCCGCGCCGCCTCCACGGCGCAGGCGGGCTGGCCGTCGGGCGCCTGCCGCAGCACCCGCGCCGCGGTCTCCGGTCTGCCCTCGGCCAGGTGCGCGGCGGAGGCGACGAGCGCGGCGTGGCCCTCGGCCCACGGGGACAGCACGTCGGCGGCGACGGCCGGTCCCGACGCTTCCAGGGCGGCCCGCGGATTGCCGCGGGCCAGCAGCAGGCGTGCCGTGACCATGGCCCGGCCCGCCGCCATCACGGGGTCCTCCCGCGGGGGACGGGATTCGGCCGCCTCGTCGAGAAGGGCCTGGGCCTGCGCGAGTTCGTTGCGGTCGACGGCCACGGCGGCCAGGACCAGCCGGCCCATGCCGGACGCCGACGGCCGGGACAGCCCGAACCGCTCGGTGTCCGTCGCGGCCTCCAGTGCCTTGCGTTCCGCTCTGCCGATCCAGCCGTCCAGGTAGTCGATCAGTGCCAGGTGGCACAGGGACTCCTCCCTGGGGAGGGCCGTGGACGCCCCGCCGGTGCTCCCGGCCACCGTGGTCAGGGCGGCCCGCGCGTCCTCGAAGCGGCCGGCCCACAACCGTGTGGCGCCCAGGTGGGTGAGGAGCAGGGCGGCCAGTTCGGGGTGCTTGTCCACGAGGTGGGCGGGGACTTCGTGCCGCCATTCCTCCGCGATCTCCGCCGCCTTCTCGGCACGTACCGGCGAGCCGGTCAGCCGGGCGACCAGGGCTTCCAGCAGGGCTCGGCTCAGCTGGGCCGCCGCCAGATCGGGCATGTCGGCGGCGAGGGCCTCCTCGGCGTGATGCAGGTGGACCAGACCTCGGTCGAGGTCGCACTGGGACAGGTCACGGGCCGCCCGTACGAGGTCGGTGGCCGCGCTGGTGGCCTCCGGTCCCATCCGTGAGAACAGTTCGTCCAGGCCGTCGGAGCTCAGGCCGGTGAACAGCTGCCCGATCGCCAGGTCCTCGACGAGGGCCCGCGCGGTGAACTCCCAGTCGCCCGCAGCGGCGCCGTGCGCGAGGGTCTCCTGGAGGGACCCGGAGTGGCGCAGCCACTGTGCGGCGCTCCGGTGCAGTTCGGGTTCGAGTCCGGGCGAGCGCACCCGCAGATGGGCGCGGAGGATCTCCCCGAACAGGGGGTGGAGCCGGTACCAGGAGTGCCCGAGGTCCTCGACGAACGCGTTCTCGCGGTGCAGTTCGGCCAGGATGGGTTCGGCGTCGGTCCGCCCGGTCAGCGCGTTCGCCAGGTCGGGGCAGAAGCGTTTGAGGACGCTGACGCGCAGCAGGAGGTCCTGGGTCTCCTCCGTCTGCCGCTTGAGCACCTCGGCCAGCAGGTAGTCGGCGACCGTACTGCGCCCGGCCTCGAACTCCTTCAGGTAGACGACCGGATCGGGGCTCTCCTGGGCGGCCAGGGCACACAGGCGCAACCCTGCGGCCCAGCCCCGGGTGCGGTCCACGAGGGAGGCCGCGGCGTCCACGGGCAGGCTCAGGCCGTGCACCTCGAGGAGTTCGGACGCCTCTTCGGGGGTGAAGGCGAGTTCCGCGTCGCGGATCTCGGTCAGGTCGCCGGCCGCCCGGTAGCGGTGCAGCGGCAGCAGCGGTTCGGTGCGGGTGACGATGAGCAGACGCATGCCGGGCCCGGCGTGGTGCAGGACGAATTCCAGCTGGTCCGCGATCTCCGGGTCGGTGACGCGGTCGTACTCGTCGAGCACGACGATCGCGGGCCGGTCGCGACCGCTGAGACCTGCGGCGAGGCGAGCCAGCAGGGTGTGGTCCACGCGGCTCGCGTCGGCGGGGAAGCCGACCTCCGCGGGCACCGGAACCCCCGAGACGCGCAGGGCCTGGAGCAGGTAGGCCCAGAACACGCCGCGCCGCTGGTCCGCGGAGTCGTTGGTGAGCCAGGCGACCGGCTGGCCCAGGCCTGCGGCCCAGTCGGCCACCAGCAGGGTCTTGCCCGAGCCCGCGGCTCCGTTGACCATCGTCAGGGGGGTCAGCAGGGCCTGGTCGAGGTGGTTGACGAGGCGCTGCCGCCGCAGGAACGTGTCGGGTCTCGCCGGGAGGGCGAACCGTGTCCGAAGGAACGGGTCACCCAGGGGATCGACACACGGAATGCCGGACCCCGCCCCCTCCTCGTCGATCGCAGCCATGGCGCTCACCACCACCGTCCGTCAGGGCATGGGCAGCGATACCCCCCTCAGGATCCCAGCTTTCCGCCGCACCCGCGCGCCGCGCGGTCGGCCGGACACACACGGCAGCGGCCCGGCACCGGACGCCGTCCGGCAGTGGGCACGCCGGGGCGCCGACGCGTCCGTGGCCGGGCACCGCGACGGGCGCGCTGGTCCTCGTCCGCGTCGTAGGGAACGCTGGGAACCATGACCACCATCGCCATCATCGGAGCCGGCCCCGGTCTCGGCGTCGCCGTCGCACGGCGGTTCGGCCGGGAGGGGTACGACGTCGCCCTCGTCTCGCGCGACCAGGGCCGACTCGACGCGCTGGCCGACCGACTCGCGGCCGACGGCGTGCGTGCCCGCGGCTTCGCCGCCGACGTACGCGATCCGAAGGCCCTGGCGGCCGCCCTGGACGCGGCGACCGCGATGCTGGGACCGATCGAGATCCTCCAGTACAGCCCGGTTCCGCACCGCGACTTCATGCGACCGGTGCTGGACACCGGGCCCGAGGACCTCGTCGGGCCGATCGAGTTCTCGCTGTACGGACCGGTCACCGCCGTCCGGCAGGTGCTTCCCGGCATGCGCGCGCTCGGGAGCGGGACCGTCCTGTTCGTCAACGGCGGATCCGCCGTGGTCCCGCATGCCGAGCGGGCGGGCACGTCGATCGCGTTCGCCGCCGAGGGCGCGTACGCGCGGCTGCTGCACGACACGCTCGCGCCCGAGGGCATCCACGTGGCGCAGCTGATCATCCCGGGCGCGATCGTCCCGGGGCACCATCGCAAGGATCCGACCGTGCTCGCGGACACCCTGTGGCGTCTGCATCATGAGCGGCACGGTTTCCGGCACTTCGCCGACGACCTGGATTCCTGATGCCCGGCTCGGGCCCCCGCTGCGGGGGCCCGAGCCGGGCATGTGCGGCGGGCCGATAGGGCCGCCGCGCACTTACCGGCGAGGCGACCACGCCGTCACCATGGAAGAGGCAGTTTGGCCAGTGATGCCTGAAATGCGTTGATCTTTAGGAGGGCTCATGGACGCCCCGACCGCCACAACGGCAGACGCCGCCCCGCGGGACGACGTACAGGAAGAGCCGACCGTACACATCCTCTGGATCAACGCGGGGCTGAGCTGCGACGGGGACTCCGTCTCGCTGACCGCCGCGAGCCAGCCGAGCATCGAGGAGCTGGCACTGGGCGCCCTGCCCGGGCTGCCCAAGATCGCGGTGCACTGGCCCCTGATCGACTTCGAGTGCGGCCCGGTGCAGGGTGCCGACAACTTCGTCGACTGGTTCTTCAAGGCCGACCGCGGTGAGCTGGAGCCCTTCGTCCTCGTCGTCGAGGGCTCGATCCCCAACGAGCGGGTCAAGCCCGAGGGGTACTGGTGCGGCTTCGGCGACGACCCGGAGACGGGCCAGCCGATCACCACCAGTGAGTGGCTGGACCGGCTGACGCCCAAGGCGCTGGCCGTCGTGGCGATCGGCACCTGTGCGACGTACGGCGGCATCCACGCGATGGCGGGCAACCCCACCGGGGCGATGGGCGTCCCGGACTACCTGGGCTGGGAGTGGAAGTCCAAGGCGGGCATCCCGATCGTGTGCGTCCCGGGCTGCCCCGTGCACCCCGACAACGCCTCCGAGACCCTGCTCTACCTGCTCTACCAGGCGGCGGGCGCGGCCCCCATGATCCCCCTGGACGAGGAGCTGCGGCCGTCCTGGCTGTTCGGCGCCACGGTCCACGAGGGCTGCGACCGGGCCGGCTACTACGAGCAGGGCCAGTTCGCCACCGAGTACGGCTCTCCCGAGTGTCTGGTCAAACTCGGCTGCTGGGGCCCGGTGGTGAAGTGCAACGTGCCCAAGCGCGGCTGGATCAACGGCGTGGGCGGCTGCCCGAACGTGGGCGGCATCTGCATCGCGTGCACCATGCCCGGCTTCCCCGACAAGTTCATGCCCTTCATGGACGAGCCGCCGGGCGGCCATGTGTCGGCGACGGCGAGCGGCATCTACGGCTCGGTCGTCCGACGGCTCAGGCACATCACGGAGAAGACCGTCGAGAAGGAACCGAAGTGGCGCGGCAAGGGCGAGAAGCTCACGACCGGCTACAAGGCCCCGTGGTGACACCGGTTCCCCGCTGAGGAAGACACCCGACAGGAAGGCGGCACGGCACCATGGCGACGGCGACGAACAAGCCGGCCGGTGACGGCCTGATGGAGATGTCGTGGGACCCGATCACCCGCATCGTGGGCAGTCTCGGCATCCACACGAAGATCGATTTCGCCGCGAAGCGCGTCGCGGAGTGTTACAGCACCTCGTCCGTCTTCCGCGGCTACAGCGTGTTCATGCGCGGCAAGGACCCGCGGGACGCGCACTTCATCACCAGCCGGATCTGCGGCATCTGCGGCGACAACCACGCCACCTGCTCCGTCTACACCCAGAACATGGCCTACGGCGTCGCGCCCCCGCACCTCGGCGAGTGGATCATCAATCTCGGCGAGGCCGCGGAGTACATGTTCGACCACAACATCTTCCAGGAGAACCTGGTCGGCGTGGACTACTGCGAGCGGATGGTCCGCGAGACCAATCCCGGCGTGCTCGAACTCGCCGAGCGCACCGAAGCCCCGCACGCGGCCGATCACGGCTACCGCACCATCGCCGACATCATGCGCTCGCTCAACCCGCTGGAGGGCGAGTTCTACCGTGAGGCGCTCCAGGTGAGCCGCTACACGCGCGAGATGTTCTGTCTGATGGAGGGCCGCCACGTGCACCCCTCCACCCTGTATCCCGGAGGCGTCGGCACCGTCGCCACCGTGCAGTTGTTCACCGACTACCTCACCCGGCTCACCCGCTACGTGGAGTTCATGAAGCGCGTCGTCCCGCTCCACGACGACCTCTTCGACTTCTTCTACGAAGCACTGCCCGGTTACGAGGAGGTCGGCAAGCGCCGTGTGCTGCTGGGCTGCTGGGGCTCGCTGAACGACCCCGAGCACTGCGACTTCCGGTACGCGAGCATGGAGGACTGGGGCCGGCGGATGTTCGTCACCCCCGGCGTCATCGTGGACGGCAACCTGGTCACCAACAGCCTCGTCGACATCAACCTCGGCATCCGCATCCTGCTCGGCAGCTCCTACTACGAGGACTGGGCGGGCATGGAGAAGTTCGTCGAGCAGGACCCCCTGGGCAACCCGATCGACGAGCGGCACCCGTGGAACCAGCACACCGTGCCCGCGCCGCAGAAGCGCGACTTCGATGACAAGTACAGCTGGGTCATGTCGCCGCGCTGGTTCGACGGCACCGACTACCTCGCCCTCGACACCGGCGGCGGCCCGCTCGCCCGGCTGTGGTCCACGGCCCTGTCCGGACTCGTCGACATCGGCTACATCAAGGCCACCGGCCACAGCGTGCAGATCAACCTGCCGCGGACGATGACCAAGCCGGAGATGTCGCTGGAGTGGCGGATCCCGCAGTGGAGCAACGCCATCGAACGCAACCGCGCCCGGACCTACTTCCAGGCGTACTCCGCCGCCGCGGCCCTCCACTTCGCCGAGCAGGCGCTGGAGGAGGTGCGCGCGGGACGGACCCAGACCTGGGAGAAGTTCGACGTGCCGGACGAGTCGATCGGCTGCGGCTTCACCGAGGCGGTCCGCGGAGTGCTCTCCCACCACATGGTGATCAGGGACGGCAAGATCGCGAACTACCACCCGTACCCGCCGACTCCGTGGAACGCCAGTGTGCGCGACAGCTACGGCACACCGGGCCCGTACGAGGACGCGGTGCAGAACACGCCCATCTTCGAGGAGAACCCGCCCGAGAACTTCAAGGGCATCGACATCATGCGGGCCGTCCGCAGCTTCGACCCGTGTCTGCCGTGCGGCGTGCACATGTACGTCGGCGGCGGCCGGACCGTCCAGCAGACGCACATGCCGACGGGGCTGAGCGGCCTGGCCGTCTGACCTTCCGAGGAGAGGGGATCCGATGGCCGGACAGGAAACGGGTGAGCGGATCGCCGCGCTCCTCGACGAACTGGCGCGGCAGGCGGGACCCGAGGCGCGTGACACCGCGGACGAACTCGTGCGCTGCGTCGTGGAGTTCTACGGCGAGGGCCTCGCGCGGACGGTACGGCTGCTGCGCTCCGCACCGGACGGCGCGGATCCCCTCGCCGTCCTCACCGCCGACGAGCTCGTCAGCGACCTGCTGATCCTGCACGACCTGCACCCGGAGGACACCCTCACCCGGGTGGGCCGTGCGCTCGACAAGGTGCGGCCCTACCTCGGTTCGCACGCCGGCGACGTAGAGGTCGCGGGGCTCGACCCGGAGGGGGCGGACGGGCCGACACTGCGGCTCCGGCTGCGCGGCAGCTGCGAGGGCTGCCCGTCCTCCACCCAGACCGTGCGCTGGACCATCGAGGAGGCGATCGCCCGGACCGCCCCCGAGATCGCGCACATCGAGGTCGAAGGGATGACCGAGGACACCCACGAGGCGCCCCTGCTGCAGATCCTTCCGCACCGCCCGGACGACGCTCCCGGCGGCCCCCTCTCCCCCGCCGCGGACGGCCCGGCGCACTGGTACACCGTGGGCCCGCAGGCCCTGCCCGCGCACGACCGGGCCACCCGTGCGACGCGGGTGGCCGGGCAGGCCCTGCTGCTGGTGCGGCTGCCGGGACAGCTCTACGCCTACCGCGACCGTTGTCCGGCCTGCGGCACGGGCCTCGCCGACGCGGCCCTCGACGGCGAACGGCTGCGCTGCTCGCAGTGCGCCGCGGAGTTCGACGTCCGGACGGCGGGCCGCGGCGCACTGGGACACCTGGAGCCGGTACCGCTGCTGGAGGAGAGCGGATCGGTGCGGGTGGCGCTGCCCGGTGAACTGCTGGGGGCGGGGCCGTGACCGCCGACGTGCTGCGGCAGTTCACCCGCCGGCCGCCGCCCCCCGGGGAACGGTGCGACCTGTGCGGGGAGCCGCTGCCCGCCGAGCACCGCCATATCGTCGACACGACCCGGCGGTCCCTCAAGTGCGCCTGCCCGCCGTGCCATCTTCTCTTCACCCGGCCCGGCGCGGGACTCGGCCGCTTCCGCGCCGTCCCCGACCGGTACCTCACCGACCCGGACTTCGCCCTCGACGAGGGCGACTGGACCCGGCTCCAGATCCCCGTGGGGCTCGCCTTCTTCTTCCGCAACTCCGCCGTCGACCGGCTCGCGGCCTTCTATCCGAGTCCCGCGGGCGCGACCGAGAGTGAACTCGATCCGCAGACCTGGGACGCGGTGCTCGGCCGCACCCCTCTGACCGCCCTGCTCGAACCCGACGTGGAGGCGCTGCTGCTGCGCTACGAGCGCGGCGGCCCGGTGACCTGCACCCTCGTGCCGGTCGACGTCTGTTACGAGCTCGTCGGCCGGATGCGGCTGCACTGGAAGGGGTTCGACGGCGGCGCGGAGGCACGCGCGGACATCGACGCGTTCTTCGGCCGGATCGCGGCCGCGGCCAGGCCCCTGGACACCGGCTCCCCCGGCGCCCCGTCACCCCCGGAGCCCGAAGCCCCGTCATCCTCGGAGCCCGGCGACCCGCCCCCGGAGACCGGGGGCGCACCATGACGGACCTCCAGTTCCAGTGCACCGGCGTACGGCCGGAGCCGTTCGGCGCCGGGCCCACCCTGCTGTTCGGGCTGCGGATCGAGGAGGCCGACCACCAGCCGGTGCACGCCATCGCCCTGCGCTGCCAGATCCGTATCGAGCCGGCCCGGCGCCAGTACGAACCGGAGGAAGTCGGCATGCTGGGCGACCTGTTCGGTGAGCCCGACCGCTGGAGCAGCACCCTCAAACCGCTCCAGTTCGCCCACGCCTCGATCACGGTGCCGGGCTTCACGGGCACGACGCACGTCGACCTCCCGGTGCCCTGCACCTACGACACGGAGGTCGCGTCGGCGTCGTACTTCCGGGCGCTCTCGCGGGGCGAGGTCCCGCTGCTCCTGCTCTTCTCCGGCACGGTCTTCACCGGCCGCGACGGCTTCCGCGCCGAGCCCATCCCCTGGCACAAGGAGACGTCCTTCCTGATGCCGGTGGACGTGTGGCGGAGCATGATCGAGCAGTACTTCCCGCACACGGGCTGGCTGCGGATCCGCCAGGACGTGCTGGAAGCCCTGCGGCGCTACCGCTCGGCACGTGCTCTGCCGTCCTGGGAGCAGGTCTTCGAGGAACTTCTCGCCACCGCCGACGCGAAGGGGGGCGACTGAGATGCGCAATCCTCTGGAGGACGGCTTCGGACAGGCCCGCGCGGTCGCCGACGCCGTCCTGTTCGAGGGGTACGTCCTGTACCCGTACCGCGCCTCGTCCGCCAAGAACCAACTGCGCTGGCAGTTCGGCGTCCTGGTGCCGCCCGCCTGGGCCGCCACCGGCGGGGAGCACGCCGTCCAGCGCACCGAGGTCCTGCTGGAGCCCCGGGCCGGCGACCGGCTCCACGCCGAGCTGCGCTTCCTGCACGTGCGGCGGCGCACGGTCGAACGGCTCGGGTCCGACGGCCGCTACACGGAGGTGGCCGAACTGGAGCTGCCCGACCGGGTGCTGGTCCCCTGGGACGAGGGCCACGAGGAACGCGTCCTGATCCACGCGCCGTTCGACGAGCTGACGGAGCCTCAAGCGGCGGCGCGCGTGGTGAAGTTCGACCTGCCGCCCGCCACCGAGCGCGAGCCCGTCACGGACTCCGAGGGCCGGACCGTGGGCCGGCTCGTCCGGCACCGCGAGCGGCTGTCCGGCGAGCTGCGCCCCCTCGTCGAGGAACTCCCGGGGCCCTACCGGGTGTTGCGGCTCACGGTCGCCGTGCACAACACCACGGACGCCGACGTCGCCGACCGTACGGAGGCACTCGCCCACAGCATGATCGGCACCCATCTGCTGCTCGGCGTGCCCGGCGGGCGGTTCCTGTCGATGACGGACCCGCCGGAGTGGGCCCGCCCTGCCGTCGCGGAGTGCCACAACGACCACACCTGGCCGGTGCTGGCGGGGCCGCCCGGCGCGGAGGAGATCATGCTCTCCTCGCCGATCATCCTGGAGGACCATCCGGCCCTCGCCGACGAGAGTCCGGGCCCGCTGTACGACGCCACCGAGATCGACGAGATCCTCTCGCTGCGCACGGCCGCGCTCACCGAGCGGGAGAAGCGCGAGGCACGGGGCACGGACGCGCGTGCCGCCGAGGTCGTCGACCTGGTCGACAGCATGCCGCAGGCGGTACAGGAGCGGCTGCACGGGGCGATCCGCGGTCTGCGCGAGGTCACGGGGGAACCCGGTCCCGAAGGATTCGCCCCGGCCGGACCGGTCCCCGCGCGGGCCGGGCCGGGCCTCGCGGCGGCCGGTGCGAGCTCCGGGGCCGCCGATCCGTACCCGGCGCCGGCGGAACCGGGGTTCTCTCCCGCCGCGACCGGCCCGACCCTGCCGGACGGCCCGGGACACCCTTGGTGGGACCCCGCGCAGGACCCCGCCGCCGAGGAGGAGGCACCGGCCGCCGTCGTCGTCGACGGCCGGACCGTGCGCCCCGGAAGCAGGGTGCTGCTCACACCGGGCGCCCGGCGCTCGGACGCCCAGGACGAGTTCCTCTTCGGCCGGCGTGCCACGGTCGAGGCGGTCGTCGGAGACCTCGACGGCGAGACGCATCTCGCGGTGGTCGTGGACGACGACCCGGGCACCGATCTGCGCCGCGCGCAGGGCCGCTTCCTGTACTTCCGGCCCGACGAGGTGGCCCCGCTGGAGGAGGAGGCACCATGACCGAGCCGGACAGGACACGCCGGATCCTGGTGGCGGGAGTCGGCAACGTGTTCCTTCAGGACGACGGATTCGGCGTGGAGACGATCCGGCGTCTCGCGGACCGCGCCGGTGAACTGCCGCCCGGCACCGAGCTCATGGACGCCGGTATCCGGGGCGTGCACCTCGCGTACCGCCTGCTGGAGGGCTATCACACCCTCGTACTCGTGGACGCCGTCAGCCGTGGCGGCCGGCCCGGCACGCTGTACACCGTCGACGTCGGGCCCGAGCCGCCCGCCGCCCCGTCCACGCCGATGGACAGTCACGCCATGGACCCCGCGAGTGTCCTGGCGCTGCTGCACGACCTGCACGCCGGTGCGGGCGGCACCCTCCCCGAGGCGGTGTACGTCATCGGCTGCGAACCGCGTGCCACGGACGAGGGCATGGGTCTGACCGCGCCGGTGGCCGAGGCGGTGGAGACCGCCGCGGACCTGGTGCTCGACCTGGTGCGCCGCGACACCTCCGTACCCCAGAGAAGCTGACGAACGATGGAGGCAACCATGGAATGGACATGGGTGGGCGTCGCCGCGGGCCTCGTGCTGGCCTACGGAGTCGCCAGGAACCTGCCGGACATGCGCCGTTACCTGCGCATACGGCGCATGTGATCCCGGATCAGCGCCTCGGTCTCCCGCAACTGTCCGTCGGTGGGTCGCGATCCGTCGACGGGCCGGGGCCCGGCGGGCCGCGCACCGTCGACGGGCCGGGCACCATCGGCGGGCCGGGGCCCCTCGGCGCCCCGTGCGCCTCGCGCGCGTCCGTCGGCCGCCGCCCCGGGACCGCCCGCACCCGGCGCCCGCCGGCCGGTACCGGACCCGGACGCGTCGGCGGACGGCCGGCGCGCGGCGGGGCCGGGGGTGCCACCGCGCCCGTCCCGGCCGCCGACGTCCTCAAGCTGCACATACCGTTCGAGGAAGAGGTGGAGGGTGCTGTGCAACTCCCCCAGGCGCACGAACCACAGCGCGAGGTCCATCGCACCCTGCTGGGTGATCGCGTAGACACGGCGGGCGGGACCGCTCGCGGAGGCGTGCCAGCGCGAGGTGACCTCGCCGCTGCTCTCCATGCCGCGCAGCAGCCGGTACACGTGTGCCGGATCGGTGTCGGCGCAGCCGAATCCACCCAGGCGTTGCACCAGCTCGTAGCCGTGGCCTTGACGCTCGGCCAGGAGCAGGAGAAGCACCGGGGTGAGCAGAGCGCGCCGTTCGACGTCATGCCCAGTCATGGTCCTCTCAGCCTAGCCAGCCGGGCGCGACCCACAATTTCGCAGAGCGCGCGGCCGCCCCGCGCACGGACCCGGGCGGGTGACGCCGGTGCATGAGCTCTCCATAGCCGTCGCGGTCGTCGAACAGGTCGAGGAGGCCCTACGGGGACAGGGCTCCGCGGTCGAGTCGCTGACCCTGCGGATCGGCGAGCTCGCCGGTGTGGTGCCCGAGGCCCTGGACTTCTCGTTCGGGCTCGCCACGGAGGGAACCGCGCTGGCGGGGGCACGGCTGCTGATCGAGACTGTTGAGGCGCGGGCGCGCTGCGACGGGTGCGGCCGCGAGGCCCCCACCGGGATGCCTCCCGTGCTGTGGTGCGCCGACTGCGGGAGCACGCTGACCCTGCTCGGCGGCCGGGAGTTGGAGATCGTCCGGGTGGTGGTCGCCGACGGGAGCCCGGACGGTGGAACCACGCACCGCGGGCCGCGGGCCGCCCCGGCGACGGGCCGTACGGACGACCAGGAGACGAGCCATGTGCCGCACCGTTGACCTTCATCAGGCCGTCCTCGCCAAGAACGACGAGAACGCGCTGACCCTGCGGGGCTATCTGGGTGACCGGGGCACCACCGCGGTGAACCTTCTGTCCAGTCCCGGCAGCGGCAAGACGGCCCTGCTGGAGCGGCTGTTGGCCCGTGCCGTGGCCGAGGGCACTCCCGCCGCGGCGGTCACCGCGGACCTGGCCACCGAGAACGACGCGACCCGGCTCGCCCGTTCGGGTGCCCCGGTGCGGCAGATCCTCACCGACGGGCTCTGTCATCTGGAGGCGGGCATGCTTCAGCGACAGCTGGACGGCTGGCTGCCCGAGGGCACCCGGATCCTGTTCGTCGAGAACGTCGGCAATCTCGTCTGCCCCGCCTCCTACGACCTCGGCGAGACCCTGCGCATCGCGCTCGCCTCGGTGACCGAGGGCGAGGACAAGCCCGTCAAGTACCCGACGGCCTTCGGGCTCGCGCATCTCGTGGTGGTGACCAAGACCGACATCGCGGACGCCGTGGGCTTCGACCGCGAGGCGTTCCTGCGCGGCGTCGAGCAGGTCAATCCCGGGGTGCCCGTCCTGGAGACGTCCGCGCGCACGGGCCGGGGCGTCGACGCGCTGCTGGCCCACGTGCTGCGCTGCGCGGCCGGCGACGCGCCGCACACGCCCGTGCTCGCGCAGGAGCACGCCCGGCACCTGCACAGCCACGAGCACGAGACCGGACCCGCACAGGCGAACGGACACCACCCGCAGACTGCGGGGCAGCGGCCGTCCGGCCCCGGGCACTCGCACCCGGCGGATCACCACGCGTCCGGCCCGGGAGACCCGCACACCGCGGACCACCCCGTCGGCCCGGGACACCCGCACGAGCAGGAGCCCGCCAGGTGAGTCCGTCCCCGGGGCGCGAGCGCCGGCACGTCACCGTCAGGGGCGTCGTCCAGGGAGTCGGCTTCCGGCCGTTCGTGTACACGCTCGCCGAGCAACTCGGCCTGACCGGCTGGGTCACCAACAACGCGCAGGGCGTCGAGGCCGAGGTGGAGGGGCCGGCCGCCGCCGTCGCGGAGTTCTGCGAGCGCGTCGGGACCCGGCCGCCGCCGCTCGCCGTCGTCGAGTCGGTCGAGCAACGTGTCGTGCCGCCGGAGAACGACGGCTCGGTGTTCACCATCCGGCCCTCGGCCGGCGGCCCTGGCCGCACACTGGTCTCCCCGGACACGGCCACCTGCGACGCCTGTCTGAGCGAACTCGCCGACCCGGCCGACCGGCGCCACCGGCATCCGTTCATCACCTGCACGCACTGCGGTCCGAGGTTCACCATCGTCACCTCGCTGCCCTACGACCGGGACCGGACCACCATGGCCGGGTTCCCGATGTGCGCCGACTGCGCGGGCGAGTACACCGATCCGGCCGACCGGCGCTTCCACGCCCAGCCGATCGCCTGCCCGGCCTGCGGCCCGCGGCTCACCCTGCGGACCGGGCCCCACGACGCCGACGGGCCGCGCGACGCGGCGGCACTGGCCGAGGCCCGCCGGATGCTGGCCGAGGGCGCCGTGGTCGCGGTGAAGGGGCTCGGCGGCTACCACCTGGCGTGCGACGCGGGCGACCCCTCGGCCGTGCGCACCCTGCGCAAGCGCAAGAACCGGGGCGACAAGCCGTTCGCCGTGCTGGCGGACTCCCTGGAGACCGTGGAGCGGCTGGCTCTGGTGGGCGACGCCGAGCGCGAGTTGCTGCTCGGGCCGCGCAAGCCGGTCGTCCTCCTGCGGCGCCGGACGTCCGCGTGCCCCGACGTGGCCGCGGCGGTCGCCCCCGGCAGCCCCGACCTCGGGGTCATGCTGCCGTACACGCCGCTGCACCGGCTGCTGCTCGGACTGCCCGGAGATCCTCCCGGCCCGGCCGTCCTGGTCATGACGAGCGGCAACCGGTCGGGCGAGCCGATCGTCACGGACGACGCGGAGGCGCTGGCCCGGCTGGAGGGTCTGGCCGACGTCTGGCTCGCCCACGACCGCCCCATCCACGTGCCGTGCGACGACTCCGTGGTGCGGGTGTGCGCCGGGGCCGAACTGCCGGTGCGCCGCTCACGCGGGTACGCCCCGTTCCCCATCGCCCTGCCGGTGCCGGTGGTCCCGGCGCTGGCCACCGGCGGCGACCTCAAGAACGCCTTCTGCGCGGGTGACGGCCGCTACGCCTGGTTGTCCGCACACGTCGGCGACATGGACGACCTGGCGACGCTGAACGCCTTCGAGCGGGCCACCGCGCAGCTGACGGATCTCACCTCCGTCGCACCGCGACTGCTGGTCGCCGACCGGCACCCCGGTTATCGCTCCACCCAGTGGGCGCACCGCGAGGCACGGGCGCGTGACCTGCCGCTGCGTCAGGTGCAGCACCACCACGCCCATGTCGCCTCCGCCATGGCCGAGCACGGCCTGGACGGCTCCGAGCAGGTCATCGGGATCGCCTTCGACGGGACGGGGTACGGCGACGACGGTGCCGTGTGGGGCGGCGAGGTGCTGCTCGCCGACTACGACGGATACCGCAGGTTCGCCCATCTGGGCTATGCCGCCCTGCCGGGTGGCGACGCCGCCGTGCGCAACCCCTACCGGATGGCGCTGTCCCACCTGCGCACGGCGGGTCTGCCCTGGTCGGAGGAGCTGCCGTGCGTCGGGGCCGCCACTGCGGAGGAACGGCGGCTGCTGCGACGGCAGCTGGAGCGGAACCTCAACTGCGTGCCCACCTCCAGCATGGGCCGACTGTTCGACGCGGTGTCCTCTCTGGCGGGCGTCTGTCACCGGGTGGAGTACGAGGCGCAGGCGGCGATGGAGCTGGAGAACGCGGCGCTGGAGGACCTGTACGGCGCCTCCGGGTCGCCCGCCGGCCTCCTCGACGACGGGCGAAAAGGTGCGTACCGGTTCATGCTGAGACCGGTCCGTCAGGACCCGGAGGCACCGTTGGTCGCCGATCCGGCGCCGGTGCTGGCCGCTGCCGTCGCGGATGTCCGCGCCGGGGTCGCGGCCGGTCCGGTGGCGCGTCGGTTCCACGCGGCGGTGGTCTCCCTCGTCCAGGAGGTGTGCGCGGTGGCACGGGAACGCACCGGCATCGGCACGGTCGCCCTGAGCGGCGGCGTGTTCTGCAACGCCCTGCTGACCGAGGGCTGCTGCGCCGTTCTGGAACGGGACGGCTTCGCCGTCCTGCGGCACCACAGGGTTCCCCCCAATGACGGCGGTCTTGCGCTCGGGCAGCTGATCGTCGCCGCCCGCGCCACGCGGTAGCGCGGGAGTACTGCACGAGCGAGGCAGGAGCGACTCATGTGTCTGGCCGTACCCGGCCGAGTGCTGAAGATCGAGGAACGTGACGCGACGCGGATGGCCAAGGTGGACTTCGGCGGTGTCGTCAAGGACGTGTGTCTGGAGTACGTGCCGGACATGCAGGTCGGTGACTACGCCATCGTCCATGTCGGGTTCGCCCTGCAACGGCTGGACGAGCAGTCGGCGAAGCAGACCCTGGAGCTCTTCGAGAACCTCGGGGTCCTGGAGGAGGAGTTCGGCGACGCCTGGGGCAAGGCCGCCAGGGACGCGGGCGCCGAACGCCCCGCCGGTACCGAACTCCCGGACACCGGACCCGCCCCCACGAACGGCGCCCGGCCCGGTCACGACGGGCCCGCCGCCGAGGACAGTGCCGACAAGGAGGCGCGGTCATGAAGTACCTGGACGAGTTCAGCGACCCGGTCCTCGCCAAGCGGCTCTTCGACGACATCAGGGCGGTCACCACACGGCCCTGGTCCCTCATGGAGGTCTGCGGCGGGCAGACGCACTCGATCATCCGTCACGGCATCGACCAGTTGCTGCCCGAGGAGATCCAGCTGATCCACGGGCCGGGCTGTCCGGTGTGCGTGACGCCCCTGGAGATCATCGACAAGGCGCTGGAGATCGCCTCCCGTCCGGACGTGATCTTCTGCTCCTTCGGGGACATGCTCCGGGTGCCCGGCAGCGGACGCGACCTGTTCAAGGTCAAGAGCGAGGGCGCGGACGTCCGGGTCGTGTACTCCCCGCTGGACGCGCTGAAGATCGCCCAGGAGAACCCGGACCGTCAGGTCGTCTTCTTCGGCATCGGCTTCGAGACCACGGCCCCGCCCAACGCGATGACCGTCCACCAGGCCAAGAAGCTGGGCATCACCAACTTCAGCCTGCTGGTCTCCCACGTCCGGGTGCCGCCCGCCATCGACGCGATCATGAATTCTCCGGACTGCCGGGTCCAGGCGTTCCTCGCCGCGGGCCACGTCTGCACGGTCATGGGCACCGCCGAGTATCCGGAACTGGCCGAACGGCACCGGGTGCCCATCGTGGTGACCGGCTTCGAGCCGCTCGACATCCTGGAGGGCATCCGCCGGGCGGTGCGGCAGCTGGAGTCCGGTCGGCACACTGTGGAGAACGCCTACCCCCGGGCCGTCCAGGCCGACGGCAGCCCCGCGGCGCGCGCCATGCTGGCCGACGTCTTCGAGGTGACCGACCGGGCGTGGCGCGGCATCGGCACGATCCCGCAGAGCGGCTGGCGGCTGTCGCCCAAGTACCGCGACTACGACGCCGAGCACCGCTTCTCGGTCACCGGCATCGAGACGGAGGAGTCGACGGTGTGCCGCAGCGGCGAGGTCCTCCAGGGCCTCATCAAGCCGCACGAGTGCGCGGCGTTCGGCAAGGAGTGCACACCGCGCAATCCGCTGGGCGCGACCATGGTCTCCAGCGAGGGCGCGTGCGCGGCCTACTACCTGTACCGGCGGCTGGACGCCCCGAACAAGGAGGCGAGCAGCGTTGTCTGACTCCGCGTCGGCACCCGTCGACTTCTCGTCCTGGACCTGCCCGGCGCCGCTGCGCGACCACGACAAGATCGTGATGGGGCACGGCGGTGGCGGCACGCTCTCCGCCGAGCTGGTGGAGCACCTGTTCGCGCCGGCCTTCGGCAGCGACGTGCTCGCCGAACTGGGCGACTCCGCGCGGCTGTACCTGGACGGCGCCCGCCTGGCGTTCTCCACCGACTCCTTCGTCGTGCGTCCGCTCTTCTTCCCGGGCGGCAGCATCGGGGACCTCGCGGTGAACGGCACGGTCAACGACCTGGCGATGGCCGGGGCCGTGCCCGCCTACCTCTCCTGCGGGTTCATCCTGGAGGAGGGCGTCGAACTGGCCGTCGTGGGACGCGTGGCCGAGGCTCTCGGCGAGGCGGCCCGTACCGCCGGGGTGACGGTGGCGACCGGTGACACCAAGGTGGTCGACGCGGGGCACGGGGACGGCATCTTCATCAACACCGCCGGGATCGGTGTGATCCCGGCGGGCGTGGACATCCGTCCGCAGCGCGCGACCCCCGGAGACGTGGTGCTCGTCAGCGGCCCCATCGGGGTGCACGGCGTGGCCATCATGAGCGTGCGGGAGGGTCTGGAGTTCGGCGTCGAGATCGAGAGCGACACGGCGTCGCTGGCCGGTCTGGTCGCGGAGATGCTGGCCGTCTGTCCGGACCTCCATGTGCTGCGCGACCCGACCCGCGGCGGTCTGGCCACCTCCCTGAACGAGATCGCGGGCGCGGCGAACGTCGGCGTCCGGCTCGACGAGCGCTCGCTGCCCGTGCCGGACACGGTCGCCAACGCCTGTGCGTTCCTGGGCCTGGACCCGCTGTACGTGGCCAACGAGGGCAAGCTGGTGGCGTTCGTGCCGCCCGAGCACGCCGATGCCGTGCTCGCGGCCATGCGGGCCCATCCGCTCGGCAAGGAGGCCGTGGCGATCGGCCACTGCGTCCCCGATCATCCCGGCATGGTCGTCGCGGCCACCGGGCTCGGCGGCACCCGCGTCGTGGACATGCCGCTCGGCGAGCAGTTGCCCCGCATCTGCTGACGACCGCACATCGGATCCCGAGGCCGGCCTCGGTGACGTCTCCTGCGCACGGCGGGCGTCACCGGGGCCGGCCTCTTGTGGGACCGGCCGCCTGTGCAACCCTCTCGCAACCTCCGGGATGGTCGGCTGAGCGATGGCCCGGCCGTGGTGCGCCGTCGGTGGGGTCACCGCATCCGTGACCCGACGGGGAGAGCCGATGGATGTCGTCCCGCGCGTGGAGCTGACGCCCGCAGCAGCCGAGCTGGTACGGCGGCTGAGCGCCCTCCACGGACCGTTGATGTTCCACCAGTCGGGCGGCTGCTGCGACGGCAGTGCGCCCATGTGCTATCCGAACGGCGAGTTCCGTACCGGCGGCTCCGACGTCCTGCTCGCCGATCTGGAGGTCGAGGGCCTCGACGACCCGGTGGCCTTCTGGATGTCCAGGAGCCAGTACGAGCTGTGGAGCCATACGCGGCTCATCGTGGACGTCGTGTCAGGCCGGGGCAGCGGCTTCTCGCTGGAGGCACCCGAAGGAGTGCGTTTCCTGATCCGTTCCCGGGTCGTCGGCGCCTAGCCATCGGAGCGGGCGCCGCCGTCTGGTGCAATTCCCCTGAGTCCTGCGAAAGTTGACGAGACCTCAGGGGGCACTGTGACGCGTCGTGACGGACGGCTCAGAACGGTACTGACGGTTTTCACGGCATGCGGAGCGCTGGCCGGTGCCGCCCTGGTGGGGGCGGCACCGGCCAGCGGCGCGGAGGAAGGCACCGCGATCGCGCCGGGCGTGGAGTACACCCAGCTGGACATCCAGGGGGCCAAGGGGGTGGCGCACGCGCATGTGCTCGACGTCGATCTGCGCGACCCCCGTGTGCGCGTCGGACTGCTGAACCCGGGTGCCGTGGCGTCCCGGGCGCCGGTCTCCCGGCTCGCCGACGACCAGGGCGCCGTCGCGGGAGTCAACGGCGACTTCTTCAACATCACGGAGACCCAGCATCCGGGCGTGGAGGCGACCGGCGCGACCGTGGGCCCGGCGATCGCGGGCGGGCACGCGCTCAAGGCGGCCGTGCCGAACGGGCAGCGCTTCGGGCCCGCCCTGCCGCCCGGCACGACGACCGAGGACGTGTTCGGTGTGGGCGTCGACCGCAGGGCCCGGCTGGACGGTCTGACGCTCGACGGCTCCGTGCGCAGCCATGAGGGACGGTGGCCGCTGGGCGGGCTCAACCAGTACGCGCTGCCGGAGGGTTCGATCGGCGCGTTCACGTCGGACTGGGGCAGCGTCTCCCGGGTGCGGGCCACCTGCGGCACGGACACCGAGCGGGCGGCGCCGTGCAGCACGGACACATACGAGGTGACGGTCGAGGGCGGACGGGTCGTGTCGGCGGCCGACACCCCTGGTGCCGGTCCCGTCGTGTCGGGCAGCACGGTGCTGGTGGGCCGGGAGGCGGGCGCCCAGCTGCTGCGGAAGCTGTCCGTGGGCGAGCGGGTCACGGTGCGGCACCGTCTGGTCGCGGAGGCCTCCCGCATCCCGTACGGCATGGCGCTGGGCGGCTACCCGATGCTCGTCGACGGCCGTCCGCTGCCGGGGCTGGACGACACGACCGCGGCGGTACGGACCGCGGTGGGCATCGCGGACCACGGCCGACGCATGCTGCTCCTCGCCCTGGACGGCGCGCCCGAGTACCGCAACGGGCTCACGATCGCGGAAGTGACGGAGACGATGCGGCAGTTGGGCTCGCAGGACGCGTTCAGCCTGGACGGCGGGGGATCCAGCACGATGGTCGCCCGGCAGCCGGGTGCGGACGCGGTCGGCGTCCTCAACCATCCGAGCGGTGGCGCCGAACGCCCCGTGCCGAACGGCATCGGCGTGTTCTCGCGTCCCTGACCCCCGGGTCCGGCCGGCGCCGGAGTCTCTCAGGGCTTCAGGCTGCCCACGATGTCCGCGGTCGCCGTGAGCCCGCTGAGGATGGTCGGGGCCATGCTCGTGCTGGCCAGATAGAAACCGAGCAGCACGCAGACCAGGGCGTGGGAGATCTTCAGTGCGCCGTTGCGCAGGAAGACCACCGCCAGGATCAGGAGCAGCAGCACCACAGAGATGGAAATCGCCATCGTCAACCTCCTCCACCACGTCCGCTTCGCGGCGTTCGGCCGTAAGTGTGGCGTAGCGAAGGGTTCGTCCGGGCGGCTGACCTGTCCTCCGAACGTGTGGTTCTCGCACCCGGTCGCCCGCCGGCGGGCGACCGGGTGCGCGGGCGGTGACTACGCCCGGTGGGCGTCCAGGAACGACTCCAGGCCGGCCAGGTCGTCCGTGTTCAGGTAGTCGACGTCGGCGGCGAGCAGTTCGCCCCACAGCGCGTCACGGGCCGGACCCGCCAGGTCGGGTGTCGCCCAGAAGCGGACCTTCTGCCGGCGTCCGTGCGCCGCCGCGATGATGCCGCGCAGCTTCTCGCGTTCGGCCGCCGGGAAGGGGCCGTCGCCCAGCCAGCTGAAGTTCAGGGTCCAGTTGTCGCTGATCAGCGGGACGAACGAGGCGGGGGCCGCGGTGCCGAGGTCGCTGAGCCGCCCGTCGTAGAAGGCGCGCCGCACGGTCTGGGCCTCCATCGGCGCCCGGGCTGCCCGGTCGCCGGAGATCACCGCCGTGACCGGTCCGGGGTGCACCCGGCCGTGCGCGTAGGTGGTGAACAGATGGCGGTGGCGGCGCAGGTGACGGTCGAGTTCGAGATACGTCGACGCGCCCTCGGTCTTGATGTCGACCAGCAGTTGCAAGGGCTCACGGTAACCGCGGTACACCGAGCCGCGGTTGGCCCTGACGCGGGCGGCGAGGGGTTCGAGGTAGAGGGATTCGAGGGTGCGGGTCGGGTCGAGGTCGACGGGGTCGTGGGCGACGAGGAGCTGGTCGCCGACGAGATAGATGTCGGCCTCGACGCTGCCGAACCGGTGGTCGAGGGCGTCGTACAGGGGGCGTGGGTGCTCGTAGTCGTTGTGGGCGTGTGCGCGCCGCAGCGGGCGGGGGCCGTGGTGGCCGCCGCCCGCCCACGCCTGCGTGGCCGGCAGTGCGACCGCGCCGGCGAGGGCGGCGCCGAAAGTGGTGAGGGCTCTGCGACGGGTGGTGAGGGCCATGCTCTGCCTCCCTTTGAGGGCCGGGTGGGACCGAAGCGAGTATGCGTTCGGTACGGGCCCAAGGAGCCTCTCCGTGCGGGGAGTTGGCTGGACTGCCGCCCTCTGTTCACTTCTCGGGGCGGCCCGCACGACAAAGCCCGCCCCAGGTGGGGCGGGCTTTCCCGGACGGGCCGGAGGCAGGTCAGGGCGCGCGCAGGTCGACCAGTTCGGCCAGCGCCTCGCGGTGGGCGCCCGCCGTGCCGTACGCCAGGGAGTCGGCCTTGGCCCGCTTCAGGTACAGGTGCACCGGGTGCTCCCAGGTCATGCCGATGCCGGCGTGCAGCTGGAGCGCCTCCTCGGCGGCGTGCACCGCGACCGGAGCCGCGTAGGCCTGGGCCACCGCGACCGCGACGTCGGCGTCCGCGCTGCCGGTGGCGAGCGCGTCGGCTGCGTTGCGGGCGGCGGCACGCAGGTTGACGACCTCCAGCCACACCTGCGCCAGCCGGTGCTTGAGCGCCTGGAAGCCGCCGACGGGACGGTTGAACTGCTTGCGCTCCTTCAGGTAGCGCACCGTCTCCGTCAACGACCATTCGGCCAGACCGAGTTGCTCGGAGACCAGCAGTCCGGCACCGGCGCGCAGGGCCCGTCGCACGGCCGGCTCCGCGTCGCCCAGCCGGCGGCCCGGGACCCCGTCGAGGCCGACGGTGGCGACGGGACGCGTCAGGTCGAGGGACACCCGCGGGGTGACGGTCACGGACTCCGCGTCCACGGCGTACAGGCCGCCGTCCTGTGCGGGTACCAGCAGCACGTCCGCGGCGACGGCGTCCGCGATGCCGGTCAACTCGCCGTGCAGCAGCCCGTCTTCCAGCCGTACGGTGCTGAAGGCGGCGCCCGGCGCGGTGCCGAGGCTCACGGCGAGCACTCCGACGGTCCGTCCGGAGGCCAGCCGACCCGTCAGTTCGTCGTCCTGGCAGGCCAGCACGGCCTCGGTGGCCACCACGGCGCTGCTCAGATAGGGCACGGGGGCGACGGCGCGCCCGAGCTCCTCCAGGACGACGGCGGCTTCACGGTGCGTGGCGCCCTGGCCGCCCCCGGCCTCGGCCTCGGGCACCAGGAGGCCCGCCAGCCCCATCCCGGCCGACAGCGCCTTCCAGAGCTCGGGGTCGTGCGGTGTGTGCGACTCGGTGCGGGCGATGACGCCCGCCGCGTCGCAACGGTCGGCGAGGAGGTCGCGGACGGCGGCGCGCAGCGCCTCTTCCTCCTCCGAGTAGAGCAGATCGGGCTGGGTGCTCTGCGTTGTCATCGGGCGAGGTCCTTCCACGCGACGTCCTTGTCCGTGCGCGGCTCGGACGGCAGTCCCAGGACGCGTTCGGCGACGATGTTGAGCAGGACCTCGCTGGTCCCGCCCTCGATGCTGTTGCCCTTGGAGCGGAGATAGCGGTAGCCGGCGTCGCGGCCGGTGAAGTCGACGAGCTCGGGCCGTCGCATCGTCCAGTCGTCGTACAGCAGGCCCTCCTCGCCGAGGAGTTCGACCTCCAGGCCGGAGATCTCCTGGTTGAGCCGGGCGAAGCCCAGCTTCATGCCGGATCCCTCGGGGCCGGGCTGGCCCGCGACGAGCTGCTGGCGCAGCCGTTCGCCGGTGACACGGGCGACCTCTGCCTCCACCCACAGCTTCAGCAGCCGCTGATGCAGGTCGTGGGTGCGCAGTTCGGGGCGCTCGCGCCAGGTCCTGGAGACCGGCCCGATCATGCCGCCCTCGCGCGGGATGCGCATCCCGCCGATGGACACGCGCTCGTTCATGAGCGTGGTCTGCGCGACCTTCCAGCCGTCGCCGACGTCGCCGAGGCGCCGGGAGTCGGGGATACGGACGTCGGTGAGGAAGACCTCGTTGAACTCGGCCTCGCCGGTGATCTGGCGCAGCGGCCGGACCTCGACGCCCGGGTCGGTCATGTCGCAGACGAAGTAGGTGATGCCCCGGTGCTTCGGCACGTCCGGGTCGGTGCGGGCGATGAGGATCGCCCAGCGGGCCACATGGGCGCTGGACGTCCACACCTTCTGCCCGTTGACCACCCAGGTGTCGCCCTCGCGGACGGCCCGGGTGCCGAGCGCGGCGAGGTCGGACCCGGCGCCGGGCTCGCTGAAGAGCTGGCACCAGACCTCCTCCCCGGTCCACAGCGGCCTGAGGAAGCGTCGCTTCTGATCCTCGGTGCCGAAGCCGAGGATCGTGGGCGCCGCCATGCCGAGGCCGATGCCGATGCGCCGCGGGTCGTTGTCGGGGGCTTGGGCGGCCTCCAGTTCGGCGTCCACGACGGCCTGAAGGGTGCGCGGGGCACCGAGTCCGCCGAGGCCCTCCGGGTAGTGCACCCAGGCCAGGCCGGCGTCGAAGCGCGCCCGGAGGAAGTCCGTGCGGTCGGTCGTGGCGGGCGGGTGCGCGGCCAGCAACTCCTGGGCGCGGCGGCGCAGTTCGGCTGCGTCGGTCATGCTGCGGCTCCATTCTCCAGTGCGGGGAGCACGGCGATCCGTCCGGTGGTGACACCGTCGGCGACGCGCTGCACGGCGGCTGCCGCCCCGCTCAGCGGCACGCGCTCGCTCACCAGCGGCTTGACGGCACCCCGGGCGGCGAGCTCGGTGAGCTGCTCGTGGCAGTGCTGGACCAGCTTCGGGTTCTTGGTGTTGTACAGGCCCCAGTGCAGGCCGAGGATCGAGTAGTTCTTCACGAGGGCGTGGTTCAGCGCGGGACTGGGGATCGTGCCGCTCGCGAAGCCCACGACGACGATCCTGCCCTCGAAGGCGACGACCTTCGTGGACTGGGTGTAGGCCTCGCCGCCGACAGGGTCGTAGACGACGTCGGCACCCCGGCCGCCGGTGGCCTGCTTGACCGCGGCGACGACGTCCTCGGCGCGGCGGTCGATCACCACGTCGCAACCCAGCTCGCGGGCCACGGCGGCCTTGTCGGCGCCGCCGACGACGCCGATGACGGTGGCGCCCGCCGCCTTGCCGAGCTGCACGGCCGCGCTGCCGACCCCTCCTGCGGCAGCGTGGACGAGCAGGGTCTCGCCGGCCTCCAGGCGGGCGCGGCGGTGCAGGCCGAACCATCCCGTCTGGTAGCCGATGTGCAGGGCGGCGGCCTCGGCGTCGTCGAGGGCCTCCGGTGCGGGCAGCAGGGCGGCGGCGTCCGCGAGCGCGTACTCGGCGAATCCGCCGTGCGGCAGGGCCGGGTTGGCGATCACGCGGCGGCCGTCCTCGGTCTCGCCGCAGATCTCCACGCCGGGGGTGAACGGCAGCGGCGGCCTGACCTGGTACTGGCCGCGGCAGAGCAGTGCGTCCGGGAAGTTGATGTTCGCGGCGCGCACCTTCAGCAGGACCTGGCCGTCACCGGGCGTGGGCCGCTGCACCTCCTGGAGGCGCATCGCCTCGCTCGGCTCGCCGTTCTGGTGCACTTGCCATGCCTGCATGCGGGGCCTCCAGGGGCTGCGTCTCGGTGTCCGGCGTCTGGACCGCGGTCGATCGCATACTAAGCGGTCGCTTGCCTGCCTGGGAACAGTCGGCGCCGGTCGTCTTCGACACGCCCCGTCAGTCGCCCCGCCCGCGCCGGGCGGGCCGCGCCCTGACGTGCATCCGCTCCCCCTGCGCGCCGAACAGGCTCAGGAACTCCACCGGCCCCTCCCCCGTGGACCCGAACCAGTGCGGTACGCGGGTGTCGAACTCCGCGGCCTCCCCCGGCCCGAGCACCACGTCGTGCTCGCCGAGCACCAGCCGCAGCCGCCCCGACAGCACGTACAGCCACTCGTAGCCCTCGTGGACCCGCGGGTCCGGCTCCATGCGCCGCTTCGGTTCGAGCACCTTGTAGGCCTGGAGCCCGCCGGGCTGACGGGTCAGCGGCCAGTGGGTGCGCCCGTACCGCACGATCGGCTCGGCCCGTACCCGCGGGTCGCCCACCGGTGGCGCTCCGACGAGCTCGTCCAGCGGCACCTGGTGCGCCCGCGCGATCGGCAGCAGCAGTTCCAGACTGGGTTTGCGCAGTCCTGACTCCAGGCGGGAGAGCGTGCTCACCGAGATGCCCGTCGCCTCGGACAGTCCCGCGAGGGTCGCGCCCCGCTCCTTGCGGATCCGCCGCAGCCGCGGCCCGACCTCGGCCAGCACCTCGTCCGTCTCCGTGTCCTCACTCATGCTCGTATTGCAGGATCGGCAAAGCCATTTGTCAATTCTGCGGGGATCGCGGGACCTTCTCGGTGGAGGTGGTCACCATGACCGAGAGGTACGAAGTCGTCGTCGTGGGAGGCGGCACGGCGGGACTGTCCGCGGCGCTGGTCCTCGGCCGGGCCCGGCGCCGCACGCTGGTCGTCGACGCGGGCGAGCCCCGCAACGCGCCCGCCGCGCACATGCAGGGCTATCTGTCGCGGGACGGCATGCCGCCCGCCGAGTTCCTCGCCGAGGGACGGCGCGAGGTCGAGGGGTACGGGGTCGCAGTGGTCCGGGGCCGCGTGGTGGACGTGGCCCGGGACGGCGCCGGCGAGTTCGACGTCACGCTCGCGGACGGGCGGCCGGTGCACGCGCGCCGGCTGATCGTCACGACCGGACTGGCCGACGAGCTGCCGTCGGTGCCGGGGGTCGCCGAGCGGTTCGGGCGGGACGTGCTGCACTGCCCGTACTGCCACGGCTGGGAGGTGCGCGACGAGGCCTTCGGCGTGCTCGCCACCACGCCCATGAGCGTGCACCAGGCGCTGATGGTGAGCCAGTGGTCGAAGGACGTGACCCTCTTCCTGCACACCGTCCGCGAGGACGAGCTGACGGACGACGATCTGCGCCGGCTGGCCGCCGCGGGCGTCGCCGTGGTGCCGGGCGGGGTCGCGGAGCTGGTGGTCGCGGACGACCGGCTCACCGGGGTACGGCGCGCGGACGGCACGACGCACGCCCGTTCGGTGCTGTTCGTCGCGCCGCGCGCCGTCCCGCGGACCGGCCTGCTGGAACGTCTGGGCGCCGAACTGCGCGAGACCCCGTTCGGAACGTATCCGGTGGTCGACGAGACGGGGCTGACGAGCGTGCCCGGCGTCTGGGCCGCGGGCAACGCGATCGGCTTCGCGGAACAGGTCGTGAACGCGGCGAGCGGCGGCTACCGGGCGGCGGCGACGCTCAACGGCGAGCTGCTCTTCGCGGACCTCGACGCGGCCGTGGCGCGGGGCTGAACCGGGGAGCGGCCCGGCCGCCCCGCCCACCGTGGCACGGGCCTGAGTCCGGCCGGACGCCGACAGGAGGTGCCCGCACGGCGTGCCCCGCAGGGGTGTGCGCGCGGCGTGTGCGATGCACCATGGCTGCATGCTGCTGAGCCGGCTCGCCCAAGTCTCGCAGGAGGTCGCCGCCACCTCGGCGCGGTCCCGGAAGATCGGGCTGCTCGCCGAGCTGTTCCGGGACGCCGACGCGGACGACGTCCCGATCGTGATCCCGTACCTCGCGGGCCGGCTGCCCCAGGGGCGGCTCGGCGTCGGCTGGAAGGTGCTGAGCCGGCCCGTCGCCCCGGCCGCCGAGCCCGCACTCACCGTGCGGGAGGTGCACGCGCTGCTCACCGAGCTGGGTGAGGTCTCCGGCACCGGCGCGCAGGAGCGCAGGGCCCGCCTGGTGGGGGAACTGATGGCGGCGGCCACCGCCGAGGAGCAGCGCTTCCTGCTCGGGCTGATCACCGGTGAGGTGCGGCAGGGCGCGTTGGACGCGGTCGCCGTGGAGGGGCTGGCCCGGGCGACCGGGGCACCCGCTGCCGACGTCAGGCGGGCGGTGATGCTGGCCGGTTCGCTGCAGACGGTGGCGCAGGCCCTGCTGGCACGGGGGCCGGAGGCCCTGGAGGGGTTCCGGCTGACCGTGGGCCGCCCGGTGCTTCCGATGCTGGCGCACACCGCCGCCTCCGTTTCCGAGGCCGTGGACAAGCTGGGCGTGTGTGCCGTCGAGGAGAAGCTCGACGGCATCCGCGTCCAGCTGCACCGCGACGGCGACGACGTACGCGTGTACACCCGGACCCTGGACGACATCACCGACCGCCTGCCCGAGCTCACCGGGGCCGCGCTGGACCTGAAGGGCGAACGGTTCATCCTGGACGGCGAGGTGATCGCGCTGGACGGGGCGGGGCGGCCGCGGTCCTTCCAGGAGACGGCCGGACGCGTGGGCTCCCGCGTGGACGTGGTCACGGCCGCGCGGACCGTGCCCGTCTCCCCCGTCTTCTTCGACGCGCTGTCCGTCGACGGACAGGACCTGCTGGACCTGCCGTTCGCCGAACGGCACGCGGAGCTGGCGCGGCTGGTGCCCGAGCCGATGCGGGTGCGGCGCACGCTCGTCGACGGCCCGGCGGACCTCTCCGCGGCGGAACGGTTCCTCGCCGACACGCTGGAACGCGGCCACGAAGGGGTCGTGATCAAGGCGCTCGACGCCCCCTACAGCGCGGGCCGGCGCGGTGCGTCCTGGCTGAAGGTCAAGCCCGTGCACACCCTCGACCTGGTCGTCCTGGCGGCCGAGTGGGGCCACGGACGGCGCACCGGCAAGCTCTCGAACCTGCACCTGGGCGCGCGGGACGCGGACGGGTCCTTCGCGATGCTCGGCAAGACCTTCAAGGGCATGACCGACGCGATGCTCGCCTGGCAGACCGAGCGGCTCCGGGAGCTGGCCGTCGAGGACGACGGTCACGTGGTGACCGTACGGCCCGAACTCGTCGTCGAGATCGCGTACGACGGTCTCCAGCGGTCCACCCGCTACCCGGCCGGTGTCACCCTGCGTTTCGCGCGCGTCGTGCGCTACCGCGAGGACAAGGCCGCGGCCGAGGCCGACACGGTCGCGACGCTGCTGGCCGCGCATCGGGAGGTCACGCGATGAGGGGGAAGCACAGCGCGGGGCTGCTGCTGTTCCGGCGCACCGACGACGGCCTGGAGGTCCTGCTCGGCCACATGGGCGGCCCGTTCTTCGCGCGACGCGACGCCGGGGCCTGGACCGTCCCGAAGGGCGAGTACGAGGCCGACGAGACCCCCTGGGCCGCGGCGCGCCGTGAGTTCCAGGAGGAGCTGGGGCTGTTGCCGCCCGACGGGCAGGCGCTCCCGCTCGGCGAGGTCACCCAGACCAACGGCAAGGTCGTCACGGCCTGGGCGATCGAGGCGGACCTGGACCCGGCCTCCGTCGTCCCCGGCACCTTCGAGATGGAGTGGCCGCCCAAGTCCGGCCGCCGGCAGGAGTTCCCCGAGCTGGACCGGGTGGAGTGGCTCGGTCTGGACCGGGCGCGGACGCTGATCGTGAAGGCGCAGGGGGAGTTTCTCGACCGGCTCGCCGAACACTCGTCCTGAGCGGCGCACTCTGCGTTGCGGTGTGGGGTACGGCGCGGGAGGGTCGAAGACACAACCCGCTCCAGGAGGTCGGCCATGCCCATCGCGACGGTGAACCCGGCGAACGGCGAGACGCTCAAGACGTTCGACGCCCTGAGCGCGGAGGAGATCGAGCGCAGGCTCGCCCTCGCCGAGTCCGCGTTCCGCACCCACCGCACCACGTCCTTCGCCGAGCGGGCCCGGCTGCTGCACCGCGCCGCCGACCTCCTCGACGAGGATCTGCAGACCATCGGCCGGGTGATGACCACGGAGATGGGGAAGCCGGTCAAGCAGGCCCGCGCGGAGGCCGCGAAGTGCGCGAAGGCGATGCGCTGGTACGCGGACCACGCCGAGCGTCTGCTGGCCGACGAGGAGCCCGACCCGTCCGACGCCAAGGACTCCGGCGCCTCCCGGGTCCTGGTGCGGTACCGGCCGCTGGGCCCCGTCCTGGCCGTCATGCCGTGGAACTTCCCGCTGTGGCAGGTGGTCCGGTTCGCCGCGCCGGCGCTGATGGCGGGCAACGTGGGCCTGCTCAAGCACGCCTCGAACGTGCCGCAGACCGCCCTGTACCTGGAGGAACTGTTCCGCCGGGCGGGCTTCGCCGAGGGCTGTTTCCAGACGCTGCTGATCGGCTCGGGCGCCGTCGAGGGCGTCCTGCGCGACCCGCGCGTGAAGGCGGCCACGCTGACCGGGAGCGAGCCCGCGGGCCGGGCGGTCGCGTCGGTGGCCGGGGACGAGGTGAAGAAGACCGTCCTGGAGCTGGGCGGCAGCGACCCGTACGTCGTCATGCCGTCGGCGGACATCGACCGGGCGGCGCGGATCGCGGTGACGGCCCGGGTGCAGAACAACGGGCAGTCGTGCATCGCGGCCAAGCGGTTCATCGTGCACGCGGACGTGTTCGACGCCTTCGCCGAGCGGTTCACGGCGGGCATGGCGGCGCTGAAGGTCGGCGACCCGCTGGACGAGGACACGGACGTCGGTCCGCTCTCCACCGAGCAGGGCCGCAGCGACCTGGAGGAACTGGTCGACGACGCCGTGGAGAACGGCGCGAACGTGCTGTGCGGCGGCGAGCGTCCCGAGGGATACCGGGACCGGGGCTGGTACTACGCGCCGACGATTCTCGCCGACATCACCCCGCAGATGCGCATCCACCAGGAGGAGGCCTTCGGGCCGGTCGCCACGCTGTACCGCGTGGCGGACCTCGACGAGGCGGTGGCCCTCGCCAACGACACGCCGTTCGGGCTGAGTTCGAACGTGTGGACGCGTGACGAGGGCGAGGTGGACCGGTTCGTCCGCGACCTGGAGGCCGGCGGCGTGTACGTCAACGGGATGACGGCGTCGCACCCGGCGTTCCCGTTCGGCGGGGTGAAACGGTCCGGTTACGGACGTGAGCTGTCCGAGCACGGAATCCGCGAGTTCTGCAACATCACCACGGTATGGCACGGAGCGTGAGCGTTCCGCAGTTACGATCCCCTCTGTGAACCGCGAAGTGACCCTGCCTCTGATCGTCGACGACCGCGGAACGTTGCAGGTGGCGGCCGCCGACGTCAGCAAGCTGCTGCGGACGGTGGGCGGCCGGTGGCTGCATCTGGTGGAGGCCGGCCAGGACGGGCTCGACGAGGACACCGTGGCCGCGCTCACGATCGAACTGGCCAAGCTGGCCGACCGCATCGACGTGGCCTGCATCGCGCACAGCAGCGGCACGAGGGGCGACTGACGCACCCTCGGGCCGGCCGCGCGGGCCGGGCCCGGCTCAGGCGACCCGCTGGTCCAGCTCCCACAGGGCGTGCCAGAACCTCGACTCGTAGGCCTGGAGCAGCCGGCCGAAGCGGTGCACCTCCTCCTCCGAGATCTGCCCGGCGTCGAGTCCCTCCTGCACCGCGGCCAGCGCGTGCCGCTCCAGCTCGGGAGCGGGCTCGGCGAACAGGTCGAAGAAGCCGCAGGCCACGTCGTCCAGTCCGTAGTGGCGGCGCAGCGCATCGGCGATCGTGCCGCAATAGCCGCCCCATGCGGCGAAGTTGGCGTTGAGCGCCAGGACCACGTCGGCCGGGGAGCCGTTCAGGGCGAGCCAGGCGACGTAGGCCGGATAGGCCTGGCAGTCCGGCAGCCACTCGTGCGCCGCCCGCTCCTCGTCGGCCCCGACCGCGGCGGCGTAGGCACCCAGCCGATCCTGGGCCAAGGCCTCACCCTCGGCGAGCAGGGTGAAGTACGCGGCGCCCGCCGGAGACGCCCCCTCGCCCGCCGCGGCCGGGCCCGGAGCGCCCGACTTCCCCCGCACCGCCGCCTCCTGGGCCGCGCCCGCCGGCACCGCGGACGTCGCCGCCCCCGCCGACCGTTCGGCCAGATGCAGGAAGGCGCGCCGGTCCGCGGCGATCACATGGGACTGTTCGAGGGCCAGCGCGGCCAGCGTGGTCCGCCGCGCGGCGCCTCGCGCGATCAGCGGCAGAAGACGGTTGGCACGAGGGTCCGGGGCGAGCTTCCCGGTCGTGCTCTCCAGCAGCTCCCTGGCCGTCCGCATCATCGGGCACCCCTTCGGTTTCGACTGCTCCGAGGCCCTTTCCAACAGGGTCCCACGCCCACACAAAGATCCCCTCAATGGAGTAACCCGACGAGATATCGCCGCTCGGACGGGTGATCGTGGGTGAACCACCCGGAGGGCGCAGCGCCCACCGGAAGGCGAAAGAAGGCGCGCACCATGGCGACTTTGTGCAGACCCTCGGTATCGGTCCCGGAGTACGTGATCACGATGGAGGAGACGCTGGAGCTGGCGCGCTCCCGTCACGAGGATCACCCCCAACTGCCGCTGGCACTCAGGCTCATCGAGAACACAGGCGTCAAGACCCGGCACATCGTCCAGCCCATCGAGGAGACGCTGAAGCACCCGGGTTTCGAAGACCGCAACAAGGTCTACGAGAGTGAGGCCAAGGCGCGGGTACCCGCCGTCGTACAGCGGGCACTTGACGACGCCGAGCTGCTCACCACCGACATCGACGTGATCATCTACGTCTCGTGCACCGGGTTCATGATGCCCTCGCTCACGGCGTGGCTGATCAACTCGATGGGCTTCAGCAGCGACACCCGGCAGATACCCATAGCCCAGCTGGGCTGCGCCGCGGGAGGCGCCGCGATCAATCGGGCGCACGACTTCTGCACGGCGTACCCCGACGCCAACGCACTCATCGTGGCCTGCGAGTTCTGCTCGCTGTGCTACCAGCCGACCGACCTCGGCGTCGGTTCCCTGCTGTCCAACGGCCTGTTCGGCGACGGCATCGCCGCCGCGGCCGTCCGCGGCAACGGCGGAACCGGCATCGAACTGGAGCGCAACGGCTCGTACCTGATCCCCAAGACCGAAGAGTGGATCATGTACGACGTCCGCGCGACGGGCTTCCACTTCCTGCTCGACAAGCGGGTGCCCGGCACGATGGAACCACTCGCCCCCGCCCTGCACTCGCTCGCGCGGCAGCACGGCTGGGACGCCTCCGACCTGGACTTCTACATCATCCACGCGGGCGGTCCGAGGATCCTCGACGACCTCAGCAAGTTCCTCGAAGTCCCGCCGGACGCCTTCCGGTTCAGCCGGGCGACCCTCACCGAGTACGGCAACATCGCCAGCGCCGTGGTGCTGGACGCGCTGCGCCGGCTCTTCGAGGAGGGCGGCGCCGAGCACGCCTCGCGCGGACTGCTCGCGGGCTTCGGCCCCGGCATCACCGCGGAGATGTCCCTGGGTCGCTGGAACACCGGCGACAGGACGGCGTGAGGGTCATGGCCGAGGACATCCTCACGGAGGCGTTGCCTCCCGTCCGGCACTGGCCTGCCCTCGACCTGAAGGGCGTGGATTTCGACCCGGTCCTCACGGATCTCATGCGTGAGGGCCCGGTCACCAGGATCCAGCTGCCCAACGGCGAGGGCTGGGCCTGGCTGGTGACCCGGCACGACGATGTGCGCGTGGTCGCCAACGATCCCCGGTTCAGCCGTGAGGCGGTCATGGACCAGCGGGTCACCAGGCTCGCCCCGCACTTCATCCCGACGCGTGGCGCGGTGGGTTTCCTGGACCCGCCCGACCACACCCGGCTGCGCCGCTCGGTGGCCGCCGCTTTCACGGCGCGCGGCGTCGAGCGGGTGCGGGCGAAGTCCCGGCAGGTGCTGGACGGGCTGGTCGACGATCTGCTCCAGGGCGGTCCGCCCGCCGACCTCACGGCGACGGTCCTGAGCCCGTTCCCCATCGCGGTCATCTGCGAGTTGATGGGGGTCCCGACCGTCGACCGGCACCGAATGCACGCCTGGACCCAGCTGATCCTGTCCTCCTCGCACGGCGCCGACGTCAGCGAGCGGGCCAAGGAGGAGATGAGCGCGTACTTCGGGAAGCTGATCGCGGACCGGGCCGGGAGCACCGGCGAGGACGTCACCTCGCTGCTCGGCGCCGCCGTGGGACGCGAAGAGGTGACGCTGGAGGAGGCCGTCGGGCTCGCCGTTCTTCTGCAGATCGGCGGCGAGGCGGTCACCAACAACAGCGGACAGCTCTTCTACATCCTGATGACACGCCCGGATCTGGTGGCACGACTGCGGGCCGAGCCGGAGATCCGCCCCCAGGCGATCGACGAGCTGCTGCGCTACATCCCGCACCGCAACGCGGTCGGGCTGTCGCGGATCGCGACCCAGGACGTGGAGATCAAGGGTGTACGGATCCGGGCGGGCGACGCGATCTATGTGTCGTACCTGGCCGCGAACCGGGACCCGGACGTCTTCCCCGACCCGGAGACGATCGACTTCTCACGCAGCCCCAATCCGCATGTGGCGTTCGGCCACGGCCCGCACTACTGCCCCGGCGGGATGCTGGCCAGGCTGGAGTCCGAGCTCCTCGTCGACGCGCTGCTGGACCGGATCCCGGGCCTGCGGCTCGCCGTGCCGCCCGATCGGGTCTCCTTCCGGAAGGGCGCACTGATCCGTGGTCCCGAAGCCCTGCCCGTGATGTGGTGAGCGACCCATGACGAGGACCGAAGGACTGCTTGTGCCACCGGGTCACGGCCGGGTGGTGCGTACACCGGCCCAGCACGTGACCTTCAAGGTGACCGGCTCGCACTCGCGGGCGGCCTCCACCTTCGAGGTGGAGGTCCCCCCGGGCTTCGACGTCGGCGCCCATGTGCACACACGCAGCGAGGAGTTGTTCTACGTGCTCGAAGGCGAGCTGGACGTGCTCGCCTTCGAGCCCCGCGTGCGGACACCCGACAACTGGCAGAAGTGGGAGTCCACTTCGGGCAACCGGGTGGTCCGCGCGACACCGGGCACGGTGATCGTCGTACCGCCCGGGTGTCCGCACGCATTCGCCAACCCGACGGACCGCCAGGCCAAGATGTTCTTCCAGGCCTCCCCGCCGCCCGACCACGAGCGGTACTTCGAGGAGTTGCTGGAGATTCTCGACTCGGGCGGTCCGCCGGACCACGAGGCGATCGAGGAACTGCGCGGCCGCTACGACATCGAGCAGCTCACGCCGCTCCGGATCCGCTAGCGGATGGGCATTCCCGCGAGGGTGCGGGCGATGACCAGTCGCTGGATCTCGCTCGTCCCCTCGAAGATCGTGTAGATCGCGGCGTCCCGGTGCATGCGCTCGACCGGGTACTCGCGGGTGTAACCGTTGCCGCCCAGGATCTGGATCGCCTGGGCGGTGACCTTCTTGGCGGTCTCGCTGGCGAACAGCTTCGACATGGAGCCCTCGGCCGCCGTGAACGGCTTGCCGTTGACCGCCATCCATGAGGCGCGCCAGACCAGCAGCCGGGCCGCGTCGATCGACGTCCGCATGTCGGCGAGCTGGAAGGCGACACCCTGGTTGTCGATGATCGGCCGGCCGAACTGCTCACGGGTCGTGGCGTACTGGAGGGCGACCTCGTACGCGGCCCGCGCGGTGCCGACCGCCATGGCGCCGACGGCCGGGCGGGAGGCCTCGAAGGTCGCCATCGCGGCGTTCTTCACGCGCTCGCCGCCCGTCCTCGCGCGCTCACGGGCGCGGGCGAGGCGCTCGTCGAGCTTCTCCTTGCCGCCGAGGAGGCAGGACCCGGGGACGCGGACGTCCTCCAGGACGACCTCGGCGGTGTGCGAGGCACGGATGCCGTGCTTCTTGAACTTCTGGCCCTGGGAGAGACCGGGGGTGTTCGGCGGGACGATGAAGGACGCGTGGCCCTTGGAGCCGAGCTCGGGGTCGACGACCGCGACGACCACGTGGACGTTGGCGATGCCGCCGTTGGTCGCCCAGGTCTTGGTGCCGTTGAGGACCCACTCGTCCTTGGCCTGGTCGTACACGGCACGGGTGCGCATGGAGGCGACGTCGGACCCGGCGTCGGGCTCCGATGAGCAGAAGGCCGCGACCTTGACATCGTTGACATCGCCGTACATCTGGGGGATCCAGGTGCCGATCTGCTCCTCGGTGCCGTTGGCGAGGACGCCCACGGCGGCGAGGCCGGTGCCGACGATGGAGAGGGCGATGCCCGCGTCACCCCAGAACAGCTCCTCCATCGCCATCGGTATGCCGAGGCCGGTGGAGTCGAAGTACTGCTGGGCGTAGAAGTCGAGCGAGTAGATTCCCACCTTCGCGGCTTCCTGGATGACCGGCCAGGGAGTCTCTTCGCGCTCGTCCCATTCGGCGGCCGCGGGGCGGATGACATCGGCGGCGAAGCCGTGCAGCCAGTCCCGGACCTCCTTCTGTTCGTCGTTGAGCTCCATGGTGAACTCGGCCATGACCCCTCCAGCACTGCACTAATCTGTTACTTGCGGTAACGGGAGTGTGTTACCGACCAGTAGGAAAAGTCAACTCCCGGATCGAGCTCGGCAGCCCGTTCGATACGCATCCGCCGATGAGTGTTAGTTTGCGCAGGCGTCACCGAAACACCACGGGTGGGGAGAGCACATGGACACCACACAGCGGACCGATCAGCAGAGGTCCGCCGACCGCCGCCGGCGTGAGCTGCTGGAGGCCGCCGACAAGGTGGTGCTCCGCGACGGCCCCGGGGCCTCGATGAACGCCATCGCCGCCGAGGCGGGCATCACGAAGCCGATCCTGTACCGCCACTTCGGCGACAAGGGCGGGCTGTACGCGGCGCTCGCCAAGCGGCACACGGACGCCCTCCTCGGAGCGCTGCGGGCCGCTCTGGACGCACCGGCCGGACGCCGTGAGCGGGTCGAGTCGACGCTCGACACCTATCTGGCGGCCATCGAGGCCCGTCCGCAGGTGTACCGCTTCCTGATGCATCCGGCGGAGGGTGCCCAGCCGCCCGGCGACGCGGGCTTCGACGTCGGCAAGCACTCCGCCCCGCTGCTGCGCCGCATGGGCGAGGAGCTGGCCGAGGTCATCGAGGAGCGCGTCGACCTGGGCCCGGGCAGCCAGCAGCTGGCACGGGTGTGGGGACACGGGATCGTCGGCATGATGCATGCCGCCGGAGACTGGTGGCTCGGCGAACGCCCCTGCTCGCGAGCCGAGTTGGTCCGCAGCCTGGCCGATCTCCTGTGGGGCCGCCTGGCCGCCGCCGGCGACCGCGTCGGCGGCCCCGGCTTCTGACCCGCCTCGCAAGGGGCGCGGAGACCTCCGCGCCCCACACGGGCCACGACGAACGGCACGCCCGGCCACGACGAACCCGCGCCCGAACAACCGGGCCCACCCCCACAATGGGCGCGAGGAACTGCGCACCCAGCCACAACCAACCCGCAGCCGAACGACGGGGCTCACCCCGCAAGGGGTGCGGCCCCGCAAAGGGTGCGGCCGAGCGCCGGAGCTGCGGCCCACCCGCCCACGGGGCACCGCACCCGTGGCCGAGGGCCGGCCTCAGCCACCCCAGGAAGCCCGCGCAGCCTGCCGCAGCACGCGGCGACGACGCCACCCCCGCAGCCGGTCCACGTACACCTCACCGGCCAGGTGGTCGCACTCGTGCTGGAGGCACCGGGCGAACCACCCGGTGCCGTGCAGCCGCACCGGCTCGCCGTCCGCCGTGAACCCCTCCACGACCGCGTGGTCGTAGCGCTCGGTGCCGGCCTCCAGCCCCGGCAGCGACAGACATCCCTCCGGTCCGCGCAGCACGACACCGTCCGCCTCGACGAGCCGCGGGTTCACCACGTGTCCCCGATGGCGGACGTCCTCGTCGTCCGGGCAGTCGTACACGAAGACCCGCAGCGGTACGCCGACCTGGTTCGCGGCCAGGCCGACGCCCTCCGCCGCGTACATCGTCGCGAACATGTCCTCGACCAGCCGGGCGAGTTCGGGACCGAAGTCGGTGACGTCCTCGCACGGCGTGTGCAGGACGGGGGCGCCGAGCAGGGTGAGGGGCCGGACGCGCCCGTGGGTGCCCGGGATGGAGCCTTGTCGCATGGCGGCAAGGGTACGGTCCTGGAAGGAACGCGAACGTTGCACGGGCACCGTGGTGGTGCCGCGATTCGGGCACCTGAGTGGATCTCGATAGGCTGAGGCCCACACGGTGCCGGGGGCAGAGGCGCGGCGCGTACGCAAGGAGGATCGAGAAACGATGTCAGGCAACTCGGACCCGCTGACGCCGCGGGCCAAGCTGGCCGTGACGGCGGGCAAGGCGGCAGCGGCCGTCTCGCGTGCCGCCGGACGCGGCAGCGGATCGGTGATCGGCGGCCGGGTGGCACTCAAGCTCGACCCAGACCTGCTGGCACGGCTGGCCACCCACCTGGACGTGATCCTGGTCTCGGCCACCAACGGCAAGACCACGACGACCCGGCTGATCGCGGAGGCGCTGCGCGCCGCGGGCCCGGTCGTGTCCAACGCGCTGGGCGCGAACATGCCGGCCGGCATCACCTCGGCGCTCGCCGGCGGCTCGGACGCCAAGTTCGCGGTGATCGAGGTCGACGAGAAGTACCTCTCCGGTGTCGCGCGTGACACGGACCCGAAGTGCATCGCCCTGCTCAACCTCTCCCGCGACCAGCTCGACCGGGCCGCCGAGACCCGCATGATGGCCGAGCACTGGCGCGAGGGGCTGGCCGGCTCCAAGGCCGTCGTGGTCGCCAACGCCGACGACCCGCTCGTCGTGTGGGCCGCCTCCTCCTCACCGAACGTGATGTGGGTCGCCGCCGGCCAGATGTGGAAGGACGACGCCTGGTCCTGCCCGTCCTGCGGCGGTGTCATGCAGCGCCCCGGCGACGACTGGTTCTGCGGCGAGTGCGGCTTCCGCCGCCCCACGCCCACCTGGGCGCTGTCCGGCGACCACGTGCTCGACCCGCACGGCTCCGCCTGGCCGATCCACCTCCAGCTGCCGGGCCGCGCCAACAAGGCGAACGCCGCGTCCTCGGCCGCCGTCGCCGCGGTCTTCGGCGTGCCGCCGCAGGTCGCCCTGGAGCGCATGTACCAGGTGCAGGCGGTGGCCGGACGGTACGACGTGGTGCAGTTCATGCAGCGCGACCTGCGGCTGCTGCTCGCCAAGAACCCCGCGGGCTGGCTGGAGACCTTCTCGCTGATCGACCCGCCGCCGACGCCGGTCATCCTCTCCGTGAACGCGCGTGGCGCCGACGGCACCGACACCTCCTGGCTGTGGGACGTCGACTACACGCGTCTGACCGGGCACCCCATCTTCGTTCTCGGCGACCGCAAGCTGGACCTCGCCGTGCGCCTCGAGGTCGCGAACCAGCACTTCCAGGTCTGCGAGAACCTCGAACAGGCCGTACAGATGGCGCCGCCCGGGCGCATCGAGGTCATCGCCAACTACACCGCATTCCAGGACCTGAGGCGTCGTGTCGGCAACTGAGCCACGGAGGACGAAGAGAATGAGCGACAACAGCCTGCGTCTGGTGTGGATCTACCCTGACCTGCTGAGCACCTACGGCGACCAGGGCAACGCCCTCGTCGTGGAGCGCCGGGCCCGCCAGCGCGGTCTCGACGTGGCCCGCCTCGACGTGCGCAGCGACCAGCCGATCCCGACCTCGGGCGACATCTACCTGATCGGTGGGGGCGAGGACCGGCCGCAGCGGCTCGCCGCGGAGCGTCTGCGCCGCGACGGCGGCCTGCACCGCGCGGTCGCCAACGGCGCGATCGTCTTCTCGGTCTGCGCCGGCTACCAGATCCTCGGCCACGAGTTCATCAACGACCTCGGCCAGCGCGAGCCGGGTCTCGGGCTGCTCGACGTGGTCTCGGTGCGCGGCGAGGGCGAACGGTGCGTCGGTGACGTCCTCGCGGACATCGACCCGCGCCTCGGGCTGCCCCAGCTGACGGGCTTCGAGAACCACCAGGGTGTCACCCACCTCGGCCCCTCCGCGCGCCCGTTCGCGAACGTGCGGCTCGGCAAGGGCAACGGCACGGGCGACGGCACCGAGGGCGCGTACAACGACACGGTGTTCGGCACGTACATGCACGGGCCCGTCCTCGCCCGCAACCCGCAGATCGCGGACCTGCTGCTGAAGCTGGCGCTGGACGTGAACGCGCTGCCGCCGATCGACGACCGGTGGTACGAGGCGCTGCGCAACGAGCGCATCGCGGCCGCGCAGCAGCCCGCGTGAACGCCGTCGCCCGGCAGCCTGCCTGAGCCGGCTCGGAAACGGTTCGGCAGACCCCGGCGAGGACCCCGCACGACGGTCCCGCCGGGGTCTTCGCGTCCGCTCCCCCGCCGCTGGAGTTCCGCTCCGCCGGGGCCCGTCTGACAAGGCCTCCGCTCACCTGTGCGGGCGCGTCCAGCAGGCGGACGCAGGTTACGGAAGGGCCCCCTCCCGCCGGTAGGGTGGCGGTGATCCCGCCGGACAACGTGGTCCGGTCCCCGGCCCACGTTGAGAAGGTATTTCGGGCTATGCGCATTGGTGTCCTCACGTCCGGCGGCGACTGCCCCGGTCTGAACGCCGTCATCCGGTCCGTCGTGCACCGTGCCGTCGTCGACCACGGCGACGAGGTCATCGGCTTCCGGGACGGCTGGAAGGGCCTCCTGGAGTGCGACTACCTCAAGCTCGACCTCGACGCGGTGAGCGGCATCCTGGCTCGCGGCGGCACGATGCTCGGCTCCTCCCGGGTCCAGCCCTCCCACCTGCGGGACGGCGTGGAGCGGGCGAAGGGGCACGTCGAGGAGCTCGGCCTCGACGCGATCATCCCGATCGGGGGCGAGGGCACGCTCAAGGCGGCCCGCCTGCTCTCGGACGGCGGCCTGCCGATCGTCGGCGTGCCGAAGACCATCGACAACGACATCGCGGTCACGGACGTCACCTTCGGTTTCGACACGGCCGTCGGTGTCGCCACCGAGGCGCTCGACCGGCTGAAGACCACCGCCGAGTCCCACCAGCGCGTCCTGGTGGTGGAGGTCATGGGCCGCCACACCGGCTGGATCGCGCTGCACTCCGGCATGGCGGCGGGCGCCCACGCCATCGTCGTACCGGAACGGCCCTTCGACATCGAGGAATTGGCCGCCAGGGTCGGCGAGCGCTTCGAGGCGGGCAAGCGGTTCGCCATCGTCGTGGCCGCCGAGGGCGCCAAGCCGCGGGCCGGCACGATGGAGTTCGACGAGGGCGGCAAGGACATCTACGGGCACGAGCGCTTCGCGGGCATCGCCCGGCAGCTCTCCCTCGAACTGGAGGAGCGCCTCGGCAAGGAGGCCCGCCCGGTGATCCTCGGACACGTGCAGCGTGGCGGCACCCCGACCGCGTACGACCGTGTCCTCGCGACCCGCTTCGGCTGGCACGCCGTGGAGGCCGTGCACCGCGGCGAGTTCGGCAGGATGACCGCGCTGCGCGGCACCGACATCGTGATGGTCTCGCTCGCCGAGGCGGTCGAGACGCTCAAGACGGTGCCCGACGAGCGGTACGCCGAGGCGGAGTGCGTGCTCTGACAGCACCTCCGGAGCGGGCCGCCCCACCCGGTCGTCGCCCGCAGCCGTCGTACGTGGAAGGAACCGCCCCCGGTCGCAGCCGCGACCGGGGGCGGTTCTACTCTGGTGCGGACAGACAGCGCACAACCTCCCCCAGTGGCCCAAAAGCCTGGGAGGCCCCCCACGAAACAGGAGCCGGCGGATGGATCACAGCGGGCACGGCATGACCATGGATCTGCCGCCGTTCACGCTGGGGCGGGGGCTCGAATGGTCCGCGGACCCGTTCTTCCTCGTCGCGTGCCTCGTCGGGCTCGGCCTGTACGGCTGGGGGGTCGTACGGCTCGCGCGGCGCGGTGACAAGTGGCCGGTCGGCCGGACCGTGGCGTTCGTCGTCGGTGTGCTGACCGTGATGCTCGTCATGTGCACCGGGCTGAACGACTACGGCATGGTCATGTTCAGCGTGCACATGGTGCAGCACATGGTGATCAGCATGCTGTCACCGATCCTGATCCTGCTCGGGGCGCCGATCACCCTGGCGCTGCGCGCACTGCCGGTCGCCTCGACGCGAGGCAGCAAGGGCCCCCGTGAACTGCTGCTGATGTTCCTGCACAGCCGGTACATGCGGATCGTCACCCATCCCGCGTTCACCATCCCGCTGTTCATCGCGAGCCTGTACGCGCTGTACTTCTCGCCCCTCTTCGACTTCCTCATGGGTTCCAAGGCCGGGCACATCGCGATGATGTGCCACTTCCTCGCCGTCGGTCTGGTCTTCTTCTGGCCGATCATGGGCGTGGACCCGGGGCCGCATCGCCCCGGCCATCTGATGCGCATGCTGGAGCTGTTCGCGGGCATGCCGTTCCACGCGTTCTTCGGCATCGCCCTGATGATGGCCTCCGAGCCGATGGTCTCGACGTACAAGCACCCGCCCGCGTCGCTCGGCATCGACGCGCTCGCCGACCAGAGCGCGGCGGGCGGCATCGCCTGGGCGTTCAGCGAGATTCCGTCGGTCCTCGTGCTGCTCGCTCTGCTCTTCCAGTGGTACCGGTCGGAGCAACGGCAGGCGAGGCGCACGGACCGGGCCGCGGACCGGGACGGCGACAAGGAACTCGAGGCGTACAACGCCTATCTGGCCTCACTGAACGCGCGCGGTCGCTGAATTAACTTTCCTTTTCTCCTTGCGGGAAAGGCATTTCCATTCAGTAGCATGGAGGAGCGAAGTTCCGCGTCCGGTCGCACGCCCGCGCCGCGGAGTCCACGGGGGAAACCGCAGGGGGAGCGGTCATGACAATTCGCGTTTCCATGCACAGGGCCGTGATATCCACGGTCCGCAGGGCCGCTCTACTGCTGGTTTTCGTGCTGACAATCGGCGGCTGCGGCACATCCGATCAGGCGTTCGCGGTCCGCGCCGTGGCCATGGGCATTTCACAGGCCGATCCCTTCTTCGAGGAGGACGGCCTGCTCGGGCAGGACACCAAGGTTCCCGAGGCGCCGCCGAGCGGCGGGGTGCAGGCCAGCAACAGTCCGGGGCTGTACGGCGGCACCCCGGACGACGGCAGTGACCAGGGCGGGGACGACTCCGGTGGTGACGGTCCCTCCGGGGACGGCACCGGCGACGGCTCCGGGAGCGGTTCCGGTGGGGACGGCTCGGGCGGGAGCACCGCAGGGCGGAACGGCGGCTCACCGGGGCAGGATTCGACCGGTGGGGCCACCGGTGAGTTCGGCGGTTCGACGAAACCCGGCACCTGTGCCGTGGCGAAGCTGAAGCAATTCCTCACCGCACCCGAGAACTCCGCCAAGGCGAAGGAATGGGCACGCGCCCTGCATATCCGCCCGGATATGATCTCGGGTTATATCGATCACCTCACACCCGTGGTACTGCGCCACGACACGCTCGTGACGAACCACCAGTACAAGCACGGCAAGGCCGTCCCCTTCGACGCCTTGCTCCAGGCCGGAATCGCCGTTCTGGTCGACAGGCAGGGACTGCCCGCCGTGAAGTGCTCCTGCGGCAATCCGCTGCGCCCTTCGAAGGTGAACGTCAAAAAGGCGTCCGTGCGGTTCGAGAACGGCAACAAGAAGTGGTCCGGGTACCGGCAGGACCACATCGTCGTCGTCGAACCGCCGCCCGGCGACCACCGGATCGACCGGCTCCAGCTCATCGACGTGCAGGACCCGGACCGGGGCATCGCCCGCCGGCTCGGCACCGACGGCAGTGACGACGAAGCCTTCGACCCGCACGCGGAACACACCGTTCCGACCGTCACCGGCATGTCGTTCGCCGAGGCGACGCAGGCACTGGCCGGGGCGGGGCTGGCGATGGCGTACGACGGTGACGCGCTCCCGCCCGACGACGCCCAGGTCACCGCCTCGCAGCCGGTCGAGGGCAGCACGCTGGAATGGGGTGCGCCCGTGACCCTGTCCGTCGCCGGGGACGACGGCGAGGACGGGAGCACACCCACGGACACCGGCGGCCTCGGCCCGGATCCGAGCGATTCGGGAACCGGCGCCGGCCCGACCGGGACCAGTACCGGTACCGGAACCGGCGGCACGCCCACGGACACCGCCGGCACGACCACCGGAAGCGGCGGAACCCCGACCGACACCACCGGAACCGGCGGCACGCCCACGGACACCGCGGGCACGACCACAGGAAGCGGCGGAACCCCGACCGACACCGCGGGCACCACCTCCGGAACCGGCGGCACGCCCACGGACACCGCGGGCGCCACCACCGGAACCGGCGGAACACCCACCGGCACCGCCGGCGGTACGGGCTACACCAGCGCCGGTCCGAGCGGGGCGACGTCGTCCTCGCCGCCTCCCAGCACCCCCGAGGGGTCCCTCTCCGCGGACCCGGGGCCGAGCGACTCGGTCCCGTCGGGATCCGGTGGTGAGGACTCCGTGCCCGCCGACCCAGGTGTCGGCGAATCCGCGACCGACTCCGGTGGGACCACCGGGGACACGTCCTGACCGGCCACGAACCAGCGCAGAACCCGGGGGCAACCGGATGGCATCAGGATCACCGCAGTCAGGGGTGGGCCGGCTCATCGCCGGCCGGTATCTGCTCGTGGACCAGGTCGGCTCGGGCGGCATGGGCCATGTGTGGCTGGCCCACGACCAGCGGCTCGACTGCGACGTGGCACTGAAGGAGATCCGCTTCCGCAATGTGCCGGAGGGCAGCGAGGAGCACGAGGCGCGTATCGCGCGGGCCCGCGCCGAGGCACGGCACGCCGCGGTGCTGCGCGGGCATCCGCACGTGGTGACGGTGCACGACGTCCTGGAGCACGAGGGGCTGCCGTGGATCGTGATGGAGTACGTGGCGGGCGCGGAGGACCTGCGCGGGCTGTCGGCCCGGCGCGGCCCGCTCGCCCCCGACGCCTGCGCCCGCGTGGGCCTCGCCGTCCTCGACGCACTCACCGCGGGGCACGAGCGCGGGATCATGCACCGGGACGTGAAGCCGGCCAACATCCTGCTCGCTCCGGACCGAACGGGCGCACCGGGCACCCGGATCCTGCTGACCGACTACGGCATCTCCGTCCAGCCGGACTCCCTGGAGACCCGCTGGACCAGGACATCCGTCCTGGTGGGCACGGCCGGATATCTTGCGCCGGAACGCGCCACGGGCGGGCCGCCGACCGCCGCGGCCGACCTGTTCTCGCTGGGCTGCACCCTGTACTTCGGCGTGGAGGGGCACGGCCCCTTCGACCGCGACACCGATCTCGCCGCGATCACCGCCGTGGTCCTGGAGGAACCGCCCGTGCCGCGACGGGCCGGCGCGCTGTGGCCGGTCATCGAGGCCCTGCTGGTGAAGGATCCCGCCCGACGGATCTCCGCCGAGGACACGGCGGCCGCCCTGGCCCGGATCATCACACCCCAGCCGCATCCGCCGGCCCGGCTGGACACGGGCTCCCAGCCGCCGTGGGCGGGGCCCGGCGGTGCCGTCCGCGGGCCTGAGTCCGGGGCGCCGACGGGCGACCGGGGCTTCGCCCTGCCGTCCGCGTACCCGCAGACGGCCGCGGGCCCCGGCCCCGACCGGGGTCCGGCGGCACCCTCCGGGTACGCCCCGACGTCCCCGGCACCACAGGCCTACTCCCCCACGGCCCACGAACCGCCCGCGCCCCACGAACCGGTCCTCCACCCACCCACGGCACAGGCCCAGGGCCCGTACGCCCCCACAGCCCCGGCGCCGGGCCCGTACTCACCGACGGCTCAGGCCCCCGGCCCGTACGTCTCCTCCGCACGGGCGTCCGGCCCCTACCCCCCGACGGCCTCGCCGCCGGGCACGTACGACCCGCGGTCACCGCGGGAGTTCCCGTCGCGGTCGCCGGGCCCGACCGGACCGGGGCAGGACTTCGGCCCGCCCGGCTCCGGAGGGCCGGCGCAGCCGACGGCCTCTCCCCCTCCGCACCGGCGCAGGCGTCCCCGCGTCCTCCAGGCACTGACGGCGGCACTGCTCGCGCTGGGGCTGACGGCCGGCGGGGTCTGGTACGCGATGGCGCACAAGGTGGTCCGGCCGTACGGCACGCGGGTCGGGCTCGCCGAGCCGCTCGAACTGCGCGACTGCGTGGTGGCCGCGCGGTCCGGCGGGCAGGTCACCGGCGCCTCGCGGCTGGAGGTCGACCCCGGTTGCGGCCAGGGGACCGACGGACAGGTGCTGGCCCTGTACAGGGCTCCCTCCCTGGCGGCGGCGAGGTCCGACGGGCCTCGGCACTGTGCCGAGGCCACCGACGCCACGGCGGCCGGGCTGGCACGGAACGTCGCATCGGTCCCCGTCATCCCCACGAGCGAGGGCTTCGCGCGGACGGGCGGCCGCGTCGCGTGCCTGCTGGTCGGGAAGTACGGCCCGGTCGGGGGCCCGCTCGGCGCGTACCGGCCGTACGGGTCGGCCATCAACGACGCGGGGCAGTTCCAAACGGGCGACTGCCTCGGCCGCATCACCGGGGACGCGCGCACCTCGACCCACTTCGAGCTGGTCGCCTGCGACAAGAAGCACCAGGAGAAGGTCGTGGGGATGACTCACCTCGACGGTCCCGTGGCCGCGAAGCGGCTCGACGCGGCGGCGGACGCGCGGTGCGAGGAGGACGCCGCGGCCGGGCTGTTCGGCGACGGAACGGGACGGGAGGTGAACCATGGCCTCCACAACGAACGCCCTTGGCCCAATGGACGGTTCCTGGTCGTCTGCACCGTCGCGGGCCGCTTCGACGGCACACGGTGAGGGCGACGGCTGCCCTACCGGCCCTGGCGAACCTCCTCCCTTCGGGTGAAAATGTCCCCAAGGCCACGGGCCGCGTCGCGGACCCCGCCTGGAGGAGGGTGCTGCGATGCCCGGTACGACGAAGACGATGGGTGTGCTCACCGTGGGCGGACTCGTCATGGTGACCGCCTACACGGTGGCGCTCGGCAGCAACGGCTGGCTGTGGTTCGGCTGGGTCGTCCTGGGGCTGATCACCGTGGCGATGGTGGCCTCCCGGGGCACGTGACGGCACGATCAGCGAGCCGTGCGGCCCGTGAGCGGCGCCGACCACCTTCGAGGTGAACCTCGAAGCGGCGTCGGCCGCGGGCCGTCGCGGTGTCCGGGCGTGCCCCTCACTGCCTGGGCAGCCGCCCCGCCGAGTGCACGCCGGGCTGGTACTTGGGCAGCCTGGCGGTGATCTTCATGCCCGCGCCCACGGCGGTCTCGATGACGAGCCCGTGGGCGTCGCCGTAGACCTGACGCAGTCGTTCGTCGACGTTGGAGAGTCCGATTCCCCCGGAGGGGCTTCCCTCCCCGGCCAGGATGCGGCGCAGCCGCTCCGGATCCATGCCGGCGCCGTTGTCCTCGATGACGACGAGTGCCTCGGCGCCCGCGTCCTGGGCCGTGATGCTGATGTGGCTCTTGTCGGTCTTGCCCTCCAGACCGTGTTTGACGGCGTTCTCCACCAGGGGCTGGAGACACAGGAAGGGCAGCGCGACCGGCAGCACCTCGGGCGCGATCTGCAGGGTGACGGAGAGTCGTTCCCCGAAGCGCGCCCTGACGAGCGCCAAGTAGTGGTCGATGGCGTGGAGTTCGTCGGCGAGGGTGGTGAAGTCGCCGTGCCGGCGGAACGAGTAGCGGGTGAAGTCGGCGAACTCCAGCAGCAGTTCGCGGGCCCGCTCGGGGTCCGTCCGCACGAACGAGGCGATGACCGCGAGCGAGTTGAAGATGAAGTGCGGTGATATCTGCGCCCGCAGTGCCTTGATCTCGGCCTCGATCAGGCGGGTGCGCGACCGGTCGAGGTCGGCCAGTTCCAGCTGGACGGAGACCCAGCGGGCGACCTCGCCCGCGGCACGGACGAGGACGGCTGACTCGCGGGGCGCGCAGGCGACGAGTGCTCCGTGCACCCGCTCGTCGACGGTGAGCGGCGCGACGACGGCCCAGCGCAGCGGGCAGGCGGGCTCGTCGCAGCCGAGCCGGAAGGCCTCGCCGCGGCCGCTTTCCAGCGGACCGCCGAGCCGTTCCATGATCTCGGTGCGATGGTGTGCGCCGATGCCGTCCCAGGCGAGGACCGTCTCCCGGTCGGTGAGGCACAGCGCGTCGGTGCCGAGGAGGCTGCGCAGCCGTCGTGCGGAGCGGCCCGCCGTCTCCTCGGTGAGGCCGGCGCGCAGCGGGGGTGTGGCGAGCGACGCGGTGTGCAGGGTCTGGAAGGTGGCGTGTTCGACGGGGGTGCCGAGTCCGCCGAGGCTCTCGGGCCGCGCGGTGCGTCGGCCGATCCAGAACCCCGCGGCCAGCAGCGGCAGGACGGCGACGCACAGCCCGGCGAGGAATCCGCTCACACCGCCGCCTCTCGCCGGGACCGCCTCATGCCTGGATCTCCTTCGCTTCGGCGCCCGTCCGCGGCGGGCCGGCGGGCAGTGGACCGCTGGTCAGCTCCTCGGGCAGATGGAACCGGGCCAGGATCGCGGCGGTCCCCGCGGGCACCCGGCCCGGCGTGGACAGCGAGACCAGGACCATGGTGAGGAATCCGAGCGGTACCGACCACAGCGCGGGCCAGGCGAGGAGCGCGTGCAGGGTGCCGGTTCCCGGATAGCCGGCCATGGTCGCGGCGACCGCGACGAAGGCCGCGCCGCCGCCGACGAGCATGCCGGCCGCCGCACCCGGCGGAGTGAGGCGCCGCCACCAGATGCCCAGCACCAGCAAGGGGCAGAACGAGGACGCGGAGACGGCGAACGCGAGCCCCACGGCGTCGGCGACGGGCAGTCCGCCGGCCAGCACGCTCGCGGCGAGCGGCACCGCCATCGCGAGGACCGTGCCGAGCCTGAAGTGCCGTACTCCGCGGGTCGGGAGGACGTCCTGGGTCAGTACGCCCGCGACCGCCATGGTCAGGCCGGACGCGGTGGACAGGAAGGCCGCGAAGGCGCCGCCCGCGACGAGCGCGCCCAGCAGGTCGGCGCCGAGCCCGCCGATCATCCGGTCGGGCAGCAGGAGCACGGCGGCGTCCGCGTCCCCGGTGATGCTGAGTTCTGGGGCGTACAGCCTGCCCAGCGCGCCGTAGACGGGCGGGAGGAGGTAGAAGGCGCCGATCAGGCCGAGGACGGCGACGGTGGTGCGGCGGGCGGCGACGCCGTGCGGGCTGGTGTAGAAGCGGACGACGACGTGCGGCAGGCCCATGGTGCCGAGGAAGGTGGCGAGGATCAGTCCGTACGTGGCGTACAGCGGGCGTTCCTCCCGGCCCGCCGCCAGCGATGTCGACATGCCGCCGTTGCTGCCGCGCTCGGCCACCGGGACCGGATCCCCCTCGGTGAAGGTGAGCCGGGTGCCGCGCTCGATGCGGTGGACCCCCGCGGGGAGTCGGATCCGCTCGTCCGTGTGGGGCCGGGCGTCGACCGTGCCGGTCGCCGTGACGTCCAGGGGCCGGGCGAGTTTCAGGTCGAGGGTGTCGTCGACGCGGACGACCCGCTGTTCGCGGAAGGTCGCCGGTTCGTCGAAGGCGTCGCGGGGCGAGCCGTGCGACTGCCAGGCGAGGACCAGGAAGAGTGCGGGGACCAGCAGGGCGGTGAGTTTGAGCCAGTACTGGAAGGCCTGCACGAAGGTGATGCTGCGCATGCCGCCCGCGGCGACGGTGGCGACCACGACCACGGCGACGAGTACACCGCCGAACCGGTCGGGGGCATCGGTGAGCACGGCCAGGGTCAGGCCGGCGCCCTGGAGCTGGGGCAGCAGGTACAGCCAGCCGACACCGACGACGAAGGCTCCGGCGAGGCGTCGTACCGCCTGGGAGCCGAGCCGCGCCTCTGCGAAGTCGGGCAGCGTGTAGGCGCCGGAGCGACGCAGCGGGGCCGCGACGAACAGCAGGAGGACGAGGTAGCCGGCCGTGTAGCCGACCGGGTACCAGAGCATGTCCGGGCCCTGCACCAGGACGAGTCCGGCGATGCCGAGGAAGGAGGCGGCGGAGAGGTACTCGCCGCTGATCGCGGCGGCGTTGAGCCGCGGGCCGACGGTGCGCGAGGCGACGTAGAAGTCGGAGGTGGTCCGGGAGATGCGCAGGCCGAACGCACCGACCAGGACGGTCGCCACGACCACGAGGGCGACCGCGGGGACGGCGTAGTTCTGGTTCACGGGTCAGCGGTCCTCGACGAGTCGCACGAAGTCCTTCTCGTTGCGCTCCGCACGGCGTACGTACCAGCGGGCGAGCAGGACCAGCGGCGGGTACACGCCGAAGCCGAGCACGCCCCATTCGAGACCGGCGCCGTCCGGCATCGCGGCGAAGACCAGTGGCAGTGGTCCGACGAGCAGCACGAGTACGGCGAAGACCAGCAGGGCGACGCGGAGCTGACTGCGCATCAGGGAGCGGACATAGGTGTGGCCGAGCGTGGTCTGTTCGTCGATCTCGGTCCTGGGCCGGTAGTAGCCGGACGTTCTGCGGGTGTGCCGGGGCACCCCGGTGACGACCACGCGGCGTTCGGTCGGGTCCTGTGGCACGCGCCCCTCCTCAGCTCGTGGTCCGGCGCAGCAACAGGTCGCGCAGTTCGCGCGCGTGGCGGCGGCTGACCTGGAGTTCCACGGGGCCGACGAGGACGCTCACCGTGCCCGCGTCCAGCCGGAGTTCGCCGATGTGCCGCAGGGCGACGAGGTGACGGCGGTGGATGCGGACGAAGCCGCGGGAGCGCCAGCGCTCCTCCAGGGTGGACACGGGGATGCGGACGAGATGACTGCCCTGGGGCGTGTGCAGACGGGCGTAGTCTCCGTGGGCCTCGACGTGGGTGATGTCCTCGACGGCCACGAAGCGGGTCACTCCGCCGAGTTCGACGGATATGTGGTCGGGGTCGGGTTCGTGCACGGGTATCAGGGGTGCGGCGTCCCTGAACTGGGCGGCCCGTCGGACGGCCTCGGCGAGCCGCTCGCGGCGTACGGGCTTGAGCAGGTAGTCGACGGCCTTCAGGTCGAAGGCCTGCACGGCGAAGCCCTCGTGCGCGGTCACGAAGACGACGAGCGGAGGGTTGGCGAAGCCGGTGAGCAGCCGGGCCAGGTCGAGTCCGTCCAGGCCGGGCATGTGGATGTCGAGGAAGACGACGTCGATGGCCTCGGGGCCGGCGGGTCCGGACTCCAGGGCCCGGTTGATCCGGCGCAGAGCCTCGGTGGCGTCGCTCGCGCCCTCGACGCTGCTGACGCGGGGATCGGCGTTCAGCAGATAGAGGAGTTCCTCGAGGGACGGTTGTTCGTCGTCGACGGCGAGCGCGCGCAGCATGAGAGTGGAGTGTAAGAGCGATCGGTCCGCCTGGACATGCGCGGAGCGTCCGCGTTCTCGCCGGCTGCGTGGGCGTTGACGCTGGATACAGTGCGGTCATGAGCAGCAAGCCCGCGATGTTCGACGAACTCGACCGCAAGATCATCACGGCCCTGATGGCCAATGCCAGGACGAGCTTCGCGGAGATCGGCGCGGCGATCGGCCTGTCCGCCACCGCGGTCAAGCGGCGCGTCGACCGGTTGCGTGAGACGGGCGTGATCACCGGTTTCACGGCCACGGTGAAGCCTGCCGCGCTCGGCTGGCGCACGGAGGCGTACGTGGAGGTGTACTGCGAGGGCGCGGCCCCGCCGCGGCGGCTCGCGGAGGTGGTGCGCAACCATCCGGAGATCACCGCCGCGATGACCGTGACCGGGGGCGCGGACGCGCTGCTGCACGTGCGGGCGACCGATGTGGAGCACTTCGAGGAGGTGCTGGAGCGGATCCGTACGGAGCCGTTCATCCGGAAGACGATCAGCTACATGGTGCTGTCCCACCTGCTGCCGGAGGCTCCTGAGGCCGGGGCGACCCACGCCGTCCCGGACGACGCAGGAAACGTGCGCTGAGCCCTCCGATCACGCATCATTGCTGCGCAATCACGCAGCTCTCCTCGCTTGTCGCCCGTATCCCCCGTTTCTTACCGTGGAGGAACCCCCAGCCGACACCGCAGGAAGCGGAGGTACCTCTCTGTGCCCGACAGCCGTGTGCCGCGCCCCCGGCGCTTTCTGGTCTGCGAACCCAGACACTTCGCCGTGCAGTACGCGATCAACCCGTGGATGCATCCCGACACGCCCGTGGACGTCGACCTCGCCCGCGGCCAGTGGGAGGCGCTGATCCGTGCCTACCGCGCGCACGGCCACACCGTCGACTCGGTGGAACCGGTCGCCGGCCTTCCCGACATGGTCTTCGCGGCGAACTGCGCGCTCGTCCTGGCGGGCCGGGTGTTCGGCTCGCTCTTCCACGCACCGCAGCGCCGTCCCGAGTCCATCGCCTACGACACCTGGTTCAAGGCGGCCGGCTTCGACGTCTACCGGCCCGAGTCGGTGTGCGAGGGCGAGGGCGACCTGGTCCCGACGGGCCGGTACGTCCTGGCCGGCACCGGATTCCGTACGACCCCCGAGGCGCACCGCGAGGTGCAGGAGTTCTTCGGCGTCCCGGTGATCGGCCTCCGCCTGGTCGACCCGCGCTTCTACCACCTGGACACGGCGCTGTTCGTCCTGGACGACGACAACATCGCGTACTACCCGGAGGCGTTCTCGCCCGGCAGCCGCGAGGTGCTCGCCCGGCTCTACCCGGACGCGGTGCTCGCCACCCGGGAGGACGCCATGGCCTTCGGCCTCAACTCGGTCTCCGACGGCCGCCACGTCTTCATCGCGCCGCGCGCCGAGTCCCTCGCCGAACAGCTCGACCGCCACGGCTACGTCCCCGTCCCCGTCGACCTCTCGGAGTTCCACAAGGCCGGCGGCGGCATCAAGTGCTGCACTCAGGAGATCCGTTCATGACGGCACCCACCCGCATCCCCGCCCCTACGCGCACCTCCGACGAGCTGATCCGCGCGGAGGCTCCGGTCCTCGCGCACAACTACCACCCGCTGCCCGTCGTCGTCGCCCGCGCCGAGGGCACCTGGGTCGAGGACGTCGAGGGCCGTCGCTACCTGGACATGCTGGCGGGCTACTCGGCCCTCAACTTCGGGCACCGCAACCCGGTGCTCATCGAGGCGGCGCACCGTCAGCTGGACCAGCTCACCCTGACCTCGCGCGCCTTCCACAACGACCGGCTGGCCGGGTTCGCCGAGTCACTGGCCACGCTGACGGGCCAGGACATGGTCCTGCCGATGAACACGGGCGCCGAAGCGGTGGAGAGCGCCATCAAGGTGGCCCGCAAATGGGCGTACGAGGTCAAGGGCGTGGCCCCGGACCGGGCGACGATCGTCGTGGCCGCCGACAACTTCCACGGCCGTACGACCACGATCGTCAGCTTCTCCACGGACGAGACCGCCCGCACCGGCTTCGGGCCCTTCACCCCCGGTTTCCGCGTGGTCCCGTACAACGACCTCGCCGCGCTCGAAGCGGCCGTCGACGAGACCACCGCGGCCGTGCTGATCGAGCCCATCCAGGGCGAGGCCGGCGTGGTCATCCCGGACCACGGCTATCTGACCGGGGTACGCGAGCTGACCCGCAGGACCGGCTGCCTGTTCATCGCCGACGAGATCCAGTCGGGTCTCGGCCGCACGGGCACCACCCTCGCCGTGGAGCACGAGGAGGTCGTGCCGGACCTGGTGCTCCTCGGGAAGGCGCTCGGCGGCGGCATCGTGCCGGTCTCCGCGGTGGTGGGGCGCCGGGACGTGCTGGAGGTGCTGCGCCCGGGTGAACACGGCTCGACGTTCGGCGGCAATCCGCTCGCCGCGGCCGTGGGCTCGGCCGTCGTCGGCCTTCTGGAGAACGGGGAGTACCAGCGCCGGGCGGCGGAGCTGGGCGTGATCCTGCGCGGCGGGCTCGCGGCACTGGTCGGCAAGGGCGTCGAGGGCTTCCGGGCGCGCGGGCTGTGGGCGGGGGTCGACATCGACCCGGCCATCGGCACGGGCCGCGAGATCAGTGAGGGCCTGATGCGCGAGGGGATCCTCGTCAAGGACACCCACGGTTCGACGATCCGTCTCGCCCCTCCGCTGACCATCACCGGCGAGGAACTGCAGTCGGCTCTCGGGGCCCTGGAGAAAGTTCTGACGCAAGGGGTCTGATACCGGCCACGAGGCCACAGAGAGTGACACCGGAATGGTTACGCCCGGCGACGGCCGCGCCTACACTGATCGCTCCCCGGGGGAAACGAGGAGTGCCCCAGTGTTTTATTACGTGCTCAAATACGTGCTTCTGGGTCCGCTGTTGAGGTTGGTCTTCCGGCCTCGGATCGAGGGCCTTGAGCACATTCCGTCGTCGGGCGCGGCCATCGTCGCCGGCAACCACCTGTCCTTCTCGGACCATTTCCTGATGCCCGCGATCCTGAAGCGGCGCATCACCTTCCTCGCGAAGGCCGAGTACTTCACGGGTCCCGGCATCAAGGGCCGGCTCACCGCCGCGTTCTTCCGCAGCGCCGGGCAGATCCCCGTGGACCGCTCCGGCAAGGAGGCGGGACAGGCGGCGATCCGCGAGGGCCTCGGCGTACTGCGCAAGGACGAATTGCTGGGCATCTACCCGGAAGGGACCCGTTCGCACGACGGCCGTCTCTACAAGGGCAAGGTCGGCGTCGCGGTGATGGCCCTCAAGGCCCGGGTCCCGGTGATCCCCTGCGCGATGATCGGCACCTTCGAGGCGCAGCCGCCCGGCAAGGTCATCCCGAACATCCATCCCGTCGTCATCCGCTTCGGCAAGCCCCTCGACTTCTCCCGCTACGCCGGGATGGAGAACGAGAAGGCGATCCTGCGCGCGGTCACCGACGAGATCATGTACGCCATTCTCAGCCTCTCGGAGCAGGAGTACGTCGACCAGTACGCGGCCGTCGTGAAGGCCGAGGAGGCCGAGGAGAAGGCGGCGAACGCCCGTAAGTTCCGGCGGATGCCGCTGAGCTGAGCGGGACGGATGCCGCCGAGCTGAGCGGGACGGAGTCCATCTGCACGGGATGTACGTTCTGTACATTTTTTACGTATGAGACGTGCTGGTCTACGTCGTCGCCTACGGAGCCGAGCACGCACGCCGGTTGACGGGGCTCGCCGGCCGCGTCGTCCGCGGCGGGTCCTCGTGTTCGGCGGCCTGAGCCGCTTCCACCCGGTGAGTGTCCGCACCGTCGCCGAGCTGATCCGGCCGGCGGCCGGGCGGCCGATGTCGCGCGTCCTGAACGCCTGCGACCCCGAGGCGCCCACCCGGCTCGTGTCCTGAGCGAGAAGTCCGGCCCGGCAGCAGCCGGACCGGACCGCGCGTGGGGCGACCGGAACGAGTGAGGGGGCGGCCGGAGTCCGGCCGCCCCCTTCCCGCAGACGGGTTACGGCTTCGGCGTGGCGTGCGGCGCGCAGGTCACGTCGGACGCGTCCGTCCTGCCGGAGAGCAGGTAGCTGTCCACCCGCTCGTTGATGCAGGGGTTGACCAGCCCGGTCACACCGTGCGAGCCCGCGCCCTGCTCGGTGATCAGGCGGGAGCCTTTGAAGCGCTTGTGCAGTTCGACGGCGCCGGCGTACGGGGTGGCGGCGTCACGCGTGGACTGCACGATCAGGACGGCGGGCAGACCCTTGCCGGTCTTGACGTTCACCGGGGTCTGCTGCTTGGCGGGCCAGGTGGCGCACGGCAGGTTCATCCACGCGTTGGCCCAGGTCATGAACGGGTAGTCCTTGTGGAGCCGGGTGTTGTCCCGGTCCCACTTCTGCCAGCTCGTGGGCCACTGGGCGTCGGTGCACTCGACGGCCGTGTAGACGGCGTTGCCGTTCTCCGAGGCGATGTTGCCCGCGGTGTCCGACAGGTCGGGGGCAGCCGCGTCGACGAGCGCCTGCGTGTCACCGGCGACGTACTTGCTGAACACCGTCGCGACCGGCACCCAGGAGGAGTCGTAGTACGGCGCGCTCTGGAAGAAGGAGATCAGCTCGGCGGGGCCGACGACGCCGCCGAGGGGGCTCTTCTTCGCGGTGGCCCGCAGCTTCAGCCACTGGTCCTGGACCTCGGCCCGGGTGTCGCCGAGGTGGAAGGTGGCGTCGTTCTTGGCGACCCAGTCCTCCCAGTCCTTCCAGCGGCCCTCGAAGGCGATGTCCTGCTCCAGGTTGGCCTGGTACCAGATGTTCTCCCGCGACGGGTTGACGACGCTGTCGACCACCATGCGGCGGACGTGCCCCGGGAAGAGCGTGCCGTAAACGGCTCCCAGGTACGTGCCGTACGAGACGCCCAGGTAGTTGAGCTTCTTCTCACCGAGGGCGGCCCGGATGACGTCGAGGTCGCGTGCCGTGTTCGGTGTGGTCATGTGCGGCAGCATCGCGCCGCTGCGCTCGGCACAGCCGTCGGCGTACTCGGCGGCCAGCTTGCGCTGGGCGCGCTTGTCCGCCTCGCTGTCCGGGACCGGGTCGGCCTTCGGCGCCTTCACGAACTCCTGCGGGTCGATGCAGGAGATGGGGGCCGAGTGGCCGACACCGCGCGGGTCGAAGCCGACGAAGTCGTACGCCTTGGCGGTGTTCGCCCAGACGGGGCTCTTCGTGGTCACGCGGCGCGGGAAGCGCATGCCGGAGCCGCCGGGGCCGCCGGGGTTGTAGACGAGGGCGCCCTGGCGCTCGTCCTTGGTGCCCGTGTTCCCGATACGGTCCACGGCCAGCTTGATCTGCTTGCCGTTCGGGTGGGCGTAGTCGAGCGGGACGCTGACCCAGCCGCACTGGATCGGCTTCTCCAGGCCCCAGTCCGCGGGACAGTCCTGCCAGTCGATGCCGGCCTTGGCCGCCCGCTCCGCGGCGATCGCCGCTCCGCGCTGCTCCCGGTCCTGCCCGTGACGTGACGCGGCGGTGGCCGACGGAGCCGTGACGGCTCCGGCGATCAGGGTCGCCGTGACGAGCGCTCCGGCCGAACCGAGCGCCGTCATCCGTCTCGACGGTCTCTTAGCCCTCAAGTGTGGCCTCCCCGTACATCGTTGCGATTGGTAGGGGGATCCTTTCGGCTGTGAGGTCCCTGAGAACAGATGCGGCAGGGCTTCTTTACTAATCCGATAACCGGTGCGTGTTGTGCCGTTGAGCGGAGACCTCTCCGTCCACCGCCGGAGAGCGGGCCGCCGCGGCTCGCGGTCAGTCGAGCAGACGCAGCGCCTCGTCCAGCACGCGCCGCAGTCCGAGCCCGTCGGGCGCGAGTGCGGTGACGAGCACGGCGGGCCCGGCGAGCGGAGCCATCGCCGTGTACTCCCCCAACATGCGGGGCTCGGGGAGGTGGTCGGCGAACTCGGGGCGCACTACGACGAGTTGCCCGACCGCGCGCAGCCCGGCCAGGACGGCGGGCCCGTCCCAGCCACCGGGCGCGCCCGGACCGCAGGCCAACTCCTGGTCCAGCAGCGCCCGCCCGTCCAGTCGCACGACAAGACGGCTGGTGAGCCGCCCGGGTTCCTCGCCCACGCGCCCGAGCACCTGCTCCTCCCGGAACACCAGCCGGGCGCGTCCCTGGAGGTCGATCCGCGAGGAGACGCACAGGTCGCTGCCGCCGGCCGAGATCAACTGCTCGGGGAGCCAGTGCAGTTCGCCTCCGTCGGCGACGGAGAGCCGGACGTCGTAGCGCGCCTCGCCCTTGTTCTGGCCGGGCAGCGCGATCGTCGCGGCGGCCGACCCCACCCTGAGGCGCGCGCCCTCGTCGGCGCGCGCCTCGACGGTGAGGTGGTCGCCGCCGAGCGGACCGCTCATCGCGCCGACGAGCATGACGCGGGCCTCGGGACCGTGGGACCGGATGCGGCGCACCGCGAGCGGGCCCTCGCCCTCCAGTACGGGCAGCGAGGTGCCGCCCCGGCCGTCATCCCTTGCGGCGATCCGCGCGGTCGCCCGCACCCCCGCCGTCGTCAGGCGACCTGCCCGGCTCGCGCCACCCTGCCGACTCGGGCGCCCCGGCCCGCTGCCGTCCGCCGACGGGGTCGCGCCGAGCGTCGGGCCGACACCGTCAACCGGCCCGACGTCGCGCGCCGGACCGCCACCGTTCGCCCGGCCGAGGTCGTCCACCGGACCGACCCCGTTCGACCGGCCGAAGTCGCCCACCGGACCGACTTCGCCCGTCCGGCGCACGCCGTCCGTCCGGTTCACGCCGTCCACGCGGCGAGCCGCTCCCGCACCCAGCCGGCGACGGCCGCGACCCCGTCCTCGGTACGCAGGGACTGGAAGACGACCGGGAGTTCGGCGCGCTGCGCCTTCGCGTCCGCCGCCATCCGTCCCAGATCGGAGCCCACATGGGGTGCGAGGTCGGTCTTGTTCACGACGAGCAGATCGGCGGTGGTGACACCGGGCCCGCCCTTGCGCGGAATGTCGTCGCCGCCCGCGACGTCGATCACGAAGATCTGCGCGTCGACGAGCCCCTTGGAGAAGGTGGCCGTCAGGTTGTCGCCCCCGGACTCCACGAGGATCAGGTCCAGCGGACCGACCCCGTCCTCCAGGTCCTCGACCGCTTCGAGGTTCGCGGAGATGTCGTCCCGGATGGCGGTGTGCGGGCAGGCCCCGGTCTCGACGGCGGCGATCCGCTCGGGCGGCAGCACCGCCTCCCGCAGCAGGAACTCCGCGTCCTCCCTCGTGTAGATGTCGTTGGTGACGACGGCGAGGGACAACTCGTCGCGCAACGACCGGCAGAGCGCGGCGACGGTGGCGGTCTTCCCCGAGCCGACCGGCCCGCCGAGCCCGATCCGCAGGGCACGGCGAGCGCCGTCCGGACGATGGGCGTCGGCGCTGACAGCGGACGCACCGTCATGGGTGTGATCGAGATGCACGATGAGTCTCCAAGGTGGTGTGAGGGCGGCGGCGGAGAGGGTGCGGGGTGCTCCTACGACGCGAAGAGGCGTACGGGCCAGGCCGCGTGCGCCTGAGCGCCGATCTCCAGCAGCGGGGCCGAGGCCGCGGGCAGCGCGTCGACGCCGTGGTCGAGCACGTCCCGCGCGGCAGCCGCGGCGGCGCCGGCCACCCGGTCCAGTTCCGGCGCCAGTCGGGCCAGCACCGCGCTGGCGTCGAACGGATCGAGGCTCAGCAGCCGCACGGTGGCCGTCGCCGGCCCGCTGACACTCTCGTACGCGGAGCAGTACGCGGCGTCGTCCGCCGCGAGGCCGGCGGCCCGGGCCGTCACGCCGAGAACGACGGGCTGATGTGCACCCTTGGGGAACTCCCCCGCCAGTGCGTCGAGTTCGGCCGAGGGCCAGGCCGCCCGGGCCGCTCTCATCAGCTGTCGCCCGAGCCGTCGCGCGGCGGCCCGCAGGGCGGGTGACGGTGTCCGGGCGTCGGCGGCGGCGTCCAGGGTCGCCGGATCGGCCCCGAGCGCCGCCGCCGCGGCCAGCGAGGCCGAGACGAGACCGGTCGTGTGCAGCCGGCCCCGGCAGAAGTCCTCCAGGCTCGCCGCCCCGGTGACCCGTCCGGACTTGACGGCCTCCTCCGCCCCGCCGGAGTGGGCGTGCCCTCCGGCGGGGAAGCGTCCGTCGGCCAGGACCAGTAGTGCCGCGCGGGACATCAGAAGAGGAAGTAACGCTGGGCCATGGGCAGTTCCGCGGCCGGGGTCGCCTCGACCAGTTCGCCGTCGATGTGCACGGCGAAGCTGTCCGGGTCGATCCGCACCTGCGGTCGCGCGTCGTTCTCGCGCATGTCCGCCTTGGTCACCGCCCGGGTCGACTCGATGGCGACGAACCGCTTCCCGAGGGAGAGCCGTTCGGGCAGCCCGTCCTCGATGGCGAGCGGTGCGACGAAGTTGAACGAGTTGGCGGCCGGGGCCCTCCCGACGGCGCCGTACATCGGCCGGGGCAGGATCGGCTGGGGAGTCGGGATCGACGCGTTGGCGTCGCCCATCTGCGCGTACGCGATCTGGCCGCCCTTGATGACGAGGTGCGGCTTGACCCCGAAGAAGGCGGGCTCCCACAGCACCAGGTCGGCGAGTTTGCCCGGCTCGACGGAGCCGACCTCGCGGGCGAGGCCCTGCGCGAGTGCCGGGTTGATCGTGTATTTGGCGACATAGCGACGGACCCGGTGGTTGTCCGCGCGCCCGTCGCCCGGCAGGGCGCCGCGCCGCTGCTTCATCACGTGGGCCGTCTGCCAGGTCCGCATGATGACCTCACCGACGCGTCCCATCGCCTGCGAGTCCGAGGAGATGATCGAGATGGCACCGAGGTCGTGCAGTATGTCCTCGGCCCCGATCGTCGACGGCCTGATCCGGGACTCGGCGAAGGCCAGGTCCTCGGGCACCGCCGGGTTCAGGTGGTGGCACACCATCAGCATGTCGAGGTGTTCCTCGGCGGTGTTGACGGTGTAGGGCCGGGTGGGGTTGGTGGAGCTGGGCAGGACGTACGGCTCGGCGACCACGGTCATGATGTCCGGCGCGTGCCCGCCGCCCGCACCCTCGGTGTGGTACGCGTGGATGCCGCGTCCGCCGATGGCGGCCAGTGTGTCGCCCACGAAACCGGCCTCGTTGAGAGTGTCCGTGTGGATGGCGACCTGGATGCCCGTGCGGTCCGCGACGGTGAGCGCTGCGTCGATCGCCGCGGGCGTCGAGCCCCAGTCCTCGTGGATCTTCAGGCCGAGCGCGCCGCCGCGGATCTGCGACAGCATCGCCTCGTGCGAGACGGTGTTGCCCTTGCCCAGCAGGCCGAAGTTGAGCGGGTACTGCTCCATCGCCTCCAGCATCCGGGCCAGGTGCCAGGGGCCGGGCGTGACGGTGGTCGCCTTCGAGCCCTCGGCGGGCCCCGTGCCGCCGCCCACGAGCGTGGTGATCCCGGAGGCGAGTGCCTCGTCGGCGATCTGCGGGCAGATCAGGTGCACATGGGCGTCGATGGCGCCCGCGGTCAGGATGCGCCCGTTGCCCGCGATGATCTCGGTCTCGGGGCCGATCACCAGATCGGGGTGGACGCCGTCCATGGTGTCCGGGTTGCCGGCCTTTCCGATGCCGGTGATCCGGCCGTCGCGGATGCCGAGGTCGGCCTTGACGATCCCCCAGTGGTCGACGACCACGACACCCGTGACGACGGTGTCGGGCGTGCCGTCCGCGCGCGTGGCACGCGACTGTCCCATGGACTCGCGGATGACCTTGCCGCCGCCGAACACCGCCTCGTCACCGGCGAGTCCGGGACCGCCGGACCGGTCCTCCTCGATCTCGATCAGCAGGTCGGTGTCGGCGAGGCGGATGCGGTCACCGGTGGTGGGGCCGAACAGGTCGGCGTACGCGGCGCGCGAGATCTCAGGCATCGAGGGCACCTCCTGTCTCACCGCGCAGTCCGGGCACCACGCGGGCGCCGGCGAGCGGGACGAGTTCGACGTCGACGGGGATCCCCGGCTCGAAGCGCACGGCGGTGCCGGCGGCGACGTTGAGCCGCTTGCCGCGCGCCGCGGCACGATCGAAGTCCAGGCCGGGGTTGGCCTCGGCGAAGTGGTAGTGGGAGCCGACCTGGACGGGCCGGTCGGCGGCGTTGAGGACGGTCAGCCGGGTGATTTCGCGGCCCTCGTTGAAGACGACGGGCCCGTCGGCGTGGAGGATCTCTCCGGGAATCATGGCGCTGCTCCCCGTCAGACGATGGGGTCGTGGACGGTGACGAGCTTGGTGCCGTCCGGGAAGGTCGCCTCGACCTGGACGTCGTGGATCATCTCGGGGATGCCCGACATCACGTCGTCGCGGGTGAGGATCTTCCGGCCGGAGGCCATGAGTTCGGCGACGGTGCGTCCGTCCCGCGCGCCTTCGAGGATGTGCGACGTGATGAGGGCTACGGCCTCGGGGTGGTTCAGTTTCACTCCGCGGGCCCGGCGCTTCTCGGCCACGTCGGCGGCCACGTGAATGAGCAGCCTCTCTTGCTCGTGCGGGGTCAGTTGCACGGCGTACCACCTCACAGTCCTCGCTCCGGACCGTGCGGGGTCCGGTGGCCGCAGCCACCGAAACCCCTGGTGGCGTGGATGCGCACGCTAGTTGGCCGGGGTTTCGGGGACGTTAACCGGCCTGTGGCCGAGTGCCGGCCCGCCGGTCGGCCGCGTCGGACCCACGAGGCGCTTCACGGCGTGCGGATCGCCGCGGGGGACCTCCGGTGGCGCGGTGCCGTGGCGGGCGTGTCGCACCGCGGGGCGACGAAGGCACCGTCCGGGACGCCGCCGCGAGCCGGACCGTATACGGCATGTCGCGGCCGCCCCGTACGGCCGGTCGTGGTCCTGCCCCGTGCGGGCGCGCGTCCACCCCGCCGTGCGGCGGCGGGCGCACGGCATGCGGACCGCGCCGGTTCCGTCTAGGAGGCGCTCGGCCCCCGGTGCTCGGCGGCGATACCGAAGCGCTGGCGCTCGCGGGGCGCCGACGCGACCTCGCGAACGCTGGAGAGGGAGCTGATCACCTGCTCGTCGGCGGGGTCCTGGAGTTCCTCGAGGCGTTCCAGGTCGGCGGCGGAGACCAGCGCGACGAGAGGCTTCCCGTGCCGCGTCACCACGACGCGCTCACCGCCGTACACCACGCGGTTGATCAGGTCGGCGAGCTCAGCCCTGGCTTGCGTCACCGGAATCTCGTAGGCCATGCCGTCCAGCTTAGACCGGTGTCCCGAACCGACCCGGAGCGAACGATCTCTCCCCGGCCGCTGCCGTGTGTCTCCAGGGCCCCACCCGTGTACTCCGCCGGGCCCATCCCGTGCACTCCCTCGGGCCCCTCCCGTCCGCGTTTTCGCTGTCAGCGAGTACCCATCGACAGACTCTGTACGTCCTGTACATTTTTTACAGAGTCCCCCAGAGGAGGCGCGCACCATGTCCGAACCGTCCGCCCGCTACGTCCTGCCCGAGTTCACCGAACGCACCAGCGCAGGGCAGCGGACCCTGGATCCGTACTCGAAGCTGCTCGACGAACGGATCGTGTTCCTCGGTACGCCGATCGACGACACGTCGGCGAACGACGTGATGGCGCAGTTCATGCACCTCGAATATCTGGCCCCGGACCGGGACATCTCGCTGTACATCAACTCCCCGGGCGGCTCGTTCAGCGCGATGACCGCGATCTACGACACGATGCAGTTCGTCACCTGCGACGTGGAGACGACCTGCCTCGGACAGGCCGCGTCGGCCGCGGCCGTCCTGCTCGCCGGCGGCACACCGGGCAAGCGGTTCGCCCTTCCGGGTGCCCGTGTCCTCATCCACCAGCCCTCGTTGCCCGAGCCGGTCCAGGGTCAGGCGAGCGATCTGGCCATCCAGGCCGAGGAGTTGATCCGCACCCGCGGACTGCTGGAGGAGATGCTCGTCCGGCACACGGGCCAGAGCCCGGAGCGGGTCGCCGCCGACATCGAACGCGACAAGATCCTCGACGCACCGGCGGCGGTGGAGTACGGACTGATCGACCGGATCATCCCGAGCCGCAAGAGCTCGCGCAGCACGCCCGGCGGGAGGTGACCGGCCGATGCTCCCACCGGAACTGCCCCCGCTGCCCGCGCTCACGCGTGCGGAGGCCGAGTTGATCGACCGTTACCTCGACGTCGTCGACCTGCTCGGCCGCATCAACCCGGCCCGCCCCGGCGACACCTACCGCGGCTTGAGGGCCGCTCAGGCACTGGTGGTCAAGGCGACCGCACTGCGTGACGCGCTGACCCTGATGCACCAGCGCGGCGAGAGCGAGGTGCACGCCCCGACGCTCGCGCGGGCCCTGCGCGTGCTCGACGGCGAGCGGCGCGCGTCCCGGGTCACCGTGCCGCCCTGCTCGGGAAGTTGACGCGCCACCGGTGCGCGCACCCGGGCCGCGACGAACGCCGACGGGCGGGACGTCCGGCCCGGGTTTCAAACGGACCAGAAGGATTACCCCCCGTTGGAGTATCTCCGGGTCCTTTGTACGACGTCCCCGAGTTGCGCAACGCGCGTGGTCATGGGCCGGAATTTGATGTTCCGTTGCAGGTACGGGCGTCGTCGCACACCTCAACACCCGCCCGAACAAAGGGGTGTCCACCCGAACGGGTGAGTGGTGAGTAACGCCACAAATCACCGGTTCCGCTCGGCATTTCCGACTCTCATGCGTGAAGATCCCTTCCGACGACAAGCCCCCGCCACAGCGGCGGGGCGATCCGGGCGGACGCCGAGTCCTGCCGCCGCCCGGATGTCCGGTCGACAGAAGTGGATCGGCAGGAGTGGAGGACCCAGCACGACGGGCCGCCGGAGAGATCCGGGCGGTCCTTGGGGTGAAGCCGCAGTACGCGGCCGGGCTACTTCGCCAGCCCGAATCCGACAGGTCATCCTTCACAGGCGGCTGACGAAGGGTTGCGCATGACTGCGCTCAATCGTGTCCCGTCGCTGTGGACCCGGGCCGGTACGGCCTCGGCTCTGACCATCGCCGCCGTCGGCGGCAGCCTGGTGGTCCCGGGCGTCGCTCCCGACGCCGAGGCGGCCACCGTGGCGACGAAGGCACTCCAGGTCGCGGCCTCGAAGAAGGGCGCCCCCTACAAGTGGGGGGCCACCGGACCGCGTCGCTTCGACTGCTCCGGGCTGACCCTGTACTCGTTCAAGAAGGCGGGCAAGAAGCTCCCTCGAACGGCCGCGGCGCAGTACAACAAGACCCACCACATCTCGGCCTCGCACCGCAAGGCCGGAGACCTGGTGTTCTTCCACTCGGGCCGGAGCGTGTACCACGTCGGCATCTACGCCGGGAAGGGAAAGATCTGGCACTCCCCGAAGACCGGGGACGTCGTGAAGCTGCAGAAGATCTGGACGAGGAGCGTCTGGTACGGACGGGTGAGCTGATCCGCCCTTGGGTGGCGGCGGCACGGCGCCGCCGCCGCCCAAGGGCGTGCGACAGGAGACCACGAGGGCTCGCTCGGCGTCCCACCGGCGCGATCGGCGCCGCCGCCTTGGCCGGTGAGGCCTGCCCTCAGCTCCTCAGGGGCTCCAGGACGAGCACCAGACCGAGCACCGTCAGGGCGGTGCCGGTGACCGCCTCCACGGCCCGCGCGGCGCGCGGTGCGCGCAGCCACCGCCCGAGCCGGTCCACGAGGAGCGCCACCGCCGGGAACCACACCAGGCCCAGGACCACCACGATCAGTGCGAGCAGCAGGGTCCGCGGCATCGCGGGACTGCCTGCCGGCACGAACTGCGGCAGCAGGCTGAGGAACGTGATCGGGGCCTTCGGGTTGAGCGCGTTGGTGACGAACCCCTGCCGCAACGGACGCGCGCCGCCCGCGGTCGCCTCCGCGGCCTCCTCGCGCGGCCGCCCCGACGATCGCAGCGTCCGCACACCGAGGTGGAGCACGTAGACACCGCCGAGCAGTTGCAGCGCCCGGAAGAGCGCCGGCACGGCGGTGAGCACCGCGGCGACCCCGGCCACGGCGAGCGCCGTGTGCAGGAGCAGTCCGCCGACGATGCCGAGCGCGCTGGCGAGGCCGGCCCGGCGCGAGACCATGCCGTTGCGCACCACGACGGTGAAGTCCGCACCCGGCACGGCGACCATGCCCGCGGCGACTGCTGTGAAGGCGATGAGCTGAGCGTCCATGGACCCCAGATTGCCTCTGTCGGGTCTTCAGCAGGTATGTCGAATATCCTGGGTCGGTCTTAAGCATTCGTTCAGACCGGCGCGGTCGTGGCGAGATCCGGGGTGGTCCGATGTACGACCCGACGAGGCTCGCGGCGCTGGTCGCGGTCGCCGAGGCGGGGTCGATCACCCGGGCCGCCGAACGGCTCGGTTACACCCCGCCCGCGCTCTCCCAGCAGCTGGCGAAGCTGGAGCGCGAGGCGGGCGCGACGCTCCTCGTCCGGTCCCATCGCGGGACGCGGCTGACGGGCGCCGGCGAGTTGCTGGTGGCGCGAGCGCGCCGGGTGCTCGACGAGATGGAGCGGGCCCGGCACGAGCTGGCGCACCTGGCCGGTCTGTCCGGCGGCACACTGCGGCTCGGCACCTTCCAGACGGCGGGCATCCATCTGCTGCCACCCGTGCTGAGTGCCTTCCGCCGGACCTATCCGGACGTGGAGCTGGCGGTCGCCGACTACGAGCCGCCCGCCGGTGTCGCGGCCGTCGCGGCGGGCGAGGTCGACCTGGCCCTGACACACACCTACGAGCCCGCGGCCCCCGTCGCCGTCCCGTCGTCCGTGAGCCTGGAACCGGTGCTGGTCGAGGAGCTGGTGCTGGTGACCGCCCCCGGGCACGTCCTGGCGGGCGGCTCGGCCCGGCTCCCCCTGGCCGAGCTCGCGGGTCAGCCGCTGATCAGCATGGCTCCGGATCATCCGCCCCGGCAGGGTGTGGAGGCGGCAGTCGCCCGCGCGGGGGCCACCCCCGCGGTGCTGGTCGAGACTCCGGTCTACGCGCTCGTGTGCGCCCTGGTGAGCGCCGGGCTCGGGGTCGCGGTCGTGCCGGAGATGGTCGCCAGGACGGCGGCGACTCCGGTGGGGACGCGCCTGCTGGAGCCGGGAGATCTGCGCCGTACGATTTCGGTCGTCCACCGGACCGACGAGATGTCACCCGCCGCCGACGCGTTCCGTGCGCTGCTGCGTGGCACCTTCGAACGGGCCGGCCGCCACCGCCCGGACAACTGAGCCGTCGCTCAGGGCTCTTGCGGACCCCCGGCCACCACCGGCTGGACCGGCGCCGTCCAGGGCAGTTCGATCGAGACGGTCTTGCCGCCCTCTCGGGTGGGTCGGACGGCGAGTCTGCCGCCGCACTCGGCGGTCAGCCAACGGATGATCACCATGCCGCGTCCGTTGTCCTGTTGGACGGCCGCAGGAAGCCTCTTGGGGAAACGCGGGTGGCTGTCGGTGACTCCGAGGCGAAGCTGTTCGTCCCGTTCCAGCCGGACGTCGACGGTGAAGGTGGGCGACTGCCCGAACGTGTGCTGGACTGCGTTGGTGGCGAGTTCGGAGACGATGAGCCGTACGGTGTCGGCGACTTCGGAGTCGCACGGCATACCCCATTCGACGAGTACGTCGGCGACGAACCTGCGGGCCGCGGAGACCGAGGCGGGATCGCTCGGCAGGGTGACGGATGCTTCCTGGTGATCTGCCATGGCGACGTCGTCCCTTTCCCACGGGACCGGAGTCCGACACGGAGCGGATGGTTCGAGTACGGTCCCGGACTGGTGCTTCGCGCCAGACTGCCATTACCGGGCCGGTCACGGGTGCGATCCACCAAGATATGCATATATCTGTCGCTCGAAGCGGTGAACTCTGCGACGGCAGAGCGTATTTGGGCGGCTCGGAAGGAGTAAGGAGTACGGCCATGCAGCACGGTCCCGCGGTGCGCCGCCGCAAGCTCGGTGCCGAACTGCGCGCGCTGCGCGCCGGCGCGGGTCTCACGAGCGGTGAGGCCGCCCGGCTCCTGGGCTGGCATCAGTCGAAGGTGAGCCGGATCGAGACCGGGACCAGCGGGGTGAAGCCCACGGACGTGACACGGCTGCTGGACGTCTACGCGGTCGGGGACCCCGAACTGCGCGACCTGCTCACCGTGTTGGCCGGCGCCGAGGACGACGGAAGGCATCACTGGTGGCACGCCTATCGCGGGGTGCTGCCTCCGGCGTACCGGGACTTCATCAGTCTGGAGTCGCAGGCGCGCGGGATGCGGACGCTGGAGACGTCCGTCGTACCCGGACTGCTCCAGACGCCCGAGTACGCGCGCGCCGTGACGCGGGCCGCCGTCGACGGGCTGGAGGACTGCAAGCTCGACGCGCTCGTCGAGGTGCGCCTCGCCCGGCAGGACGTGCTGCGTTCCTGTCCGCCGCTGGAGCTGAACGCCGTCCTGGACGAGGCGGTGTTACGGCGCGAAGTCGGCGGGCCCGAGGTGATGGCGCACCAGTTACGGCGGTTGTGCGACGCCGCGACACTGCCCCAAGTGCGGCTTCAGGTCCTGCCGTTCACCGCCGGAGCGCACATCGGCGTCACCGGGCCTTTCGTTATCTTCTCATTTCCGAACACAACTGATCTGGATGTGGTTGTTCTCGACCACTTGACGAGTAGCCTCTATCTCGAGCGGAAAGAAGACCTTCAGGCCTACAGCGAGGCCTTCGACGCTCTTCAGTTCCACGCCCTTTCGCCCGAGGAATCGTTGGACTACATCGCCGGGATAGCTGACGGCGCGTAAGGAGGCACCATGTCTGCACTGCCTCGGAACGTACCTTCCAGTACCTCACTCCACGACGCACGGTGGCTGCGCAGCAGCCGCAGCACGGGAATGAACAACTGCGTCGAGACCGCACGACCCGGCCCGGGCCCCTGGTCCGGACTGGTGGCCGTGCGCGACTCCAAGAACACGGCAGGACCCGCCCTGCTGTTCGCCCCCGCCGCCTGGGAGGGGTTCATCAGCGGACTGGGCTGACCCCGAACCCGCACACCGCGATCACCGCGTCCGGCTGATCACGCTCACGGCGTGCTCGATCTGCTCCTCGGTGAGGTCCGCGCGAGCGGTCAGCCTCAGCCGTGAGATGCCGTCGGGCACGGACGGGGGACGGAAGCACCCGACGGCGAGACCCGCCTCACGACAGTCGGCCGCCCAGCGCACCGCTCGCTCGGGGGACGGCGCGCGCACGGAGACGACGGCGGCGTCCGGCCGTACGGCTTCGAGGCCCTCGGCCGTCAGGCGGGTGTGCAGGACCGTCGCCACCGCGCGTGCCCGGAGCGCGCGTTCCGGCTCCCGGCGCAGCAGCCGCAGAGCCCCCAGAGCGGCTCCGGCCGCGGCGGGTGCGAGGCCCGTGTCGAAGATGAACGTACGTGCCGCGTTGACCATGTGGTCGATGACGGCTGCCGGTCCGAGGACCGCGCCGCCCTGGCTCCCGAACGACTTCGAGAGCGTGACCGTCACGACGACGTCCGGCGCTCCCGCGAGCCCCGCCGCGTGCGGCGCGCCCCGGCCGCCGTCGCCCAGGACACCGAGTCCGTGCGCGTCGTCGACGACCAGTCCGGCCCCGTACTCCCGGCAGGCGTCCGCGAGTTCGGCCAGCGGAGCGGCGTCCCCGTCGACCGAGAAGACCGTGTCCGAGACGACGACGGCGGGCCCCTGGTGGGTGCCGAGCGCCTTGCGCACGGCGTCGGGGTCGGCGTGCCCGACCACCTGTGTGGTGCCCCGGGCGAGCCGACAGCCGTCGATGAGCGAGGCGTGGTTGCCCGCGTCGGACACGACGAGTGAACCGTGCTGTGCGAGGGCGGTGACGGCGGCGAGATTGGCCGCGTAGCCGGAGGAGAAGACGAGGGCGGACTCGAAGCCGCAGAAGTCGGCCAGTTCGCGTTCCAGCTCGCCGTGCAGTTCGGTCGTGCCCGTCACGAGGCGGGAGCCGGTCGCGCCGCCGCCCCACCGGTGCGCGGCGTCCGCCGCCGCCCCGGTGACCTCCGGGTGCCGGGCCAGTCCGAGGTAGTCGTTGCTCGCGAGATCGAGGAGCGGCGAGTCGGCGGGGCGCGGACGCAGCGTGCGGACGAGTCCGGCGGCGCGACGCGCCCGGGCCTGCTCGTCGATCCAGCCGAACGCCATGTGTCCTCCGGACCGTAGGGGCGGGTGTTTTGTAGGCAGTGCACAGACCCTAGCGGCCGGGCCAGCGGGCCAGGGTGTGGCAATACCCACACGTCGAACCGTCTCTCTTGTGCAAACTCTCCTTGGCCGGGAGTGGTCGCATAAGCAAGGATCGGGCCTCATGGACCTGCTGAACACGCTGGTGGACAAGGGGCTTCGGCGCGAGCTGCCGACCCGCGACGAGGCGCTGGCCGTACTGGCCACCTCCGACGACGACGTGCTGGACGTGGTGGCCGCGGCCGGCAAGGTGCGCCGGCAGTGGTTCGGCCGACGGGTGAAACTCAACTACCTCGTCAACCTCAAATCTGGCCTGTGTCCGGAGGACTGCTCGTACTGCTCGCAGCGGCTCGGCTCCAAGGCCGACATCCTCAAGTACACCTGGCTCAAGCCCGACGAGGCCTCTCAGGCCGCCGCGGCGGGTCTCGCCGGCGGCGCCAAGCGGGTCTGCCTGGTGGCCAGTGGGCGCGGTCCGACGGACCGTGACGTGGACCGGGTCTCCGACACCATCAAGGCGATCAAGGACCAGAACGAGGACGTCGAGGTGTGCGCCTGCCTCGGCCTGCTCTCCGACGGCCAGGCCGAGCGGCTGCGCGACGCGGGCGCGGACGCCTACAACCACAACCTGAACACGTCCGAGGGGACGTACGGGGACATCACGACCACCCACACGTACGCCGACCGGGTGGACACGGTGCAGAAGGCGCACGCGGCGGGACTGTCCGCCTGCTCGGGCCTGATCGCCGGCATGGGCGAGTCCGACGAGGACCTCGTCGACGTGGTGTACGCGCTGCGCGAGCTCGACCCCGACTCCGTTCCGGTGAACTTCCTGATCCCCTTCGAGGGCACGCCGCTCGCCAAGGAGTGGAACCTCACGCCGCAGCGCTGTCTGCGGATCCTCGCGATGGTCCGGTTCGTCTGCCCGGACGTCGAGGTCCGCATCGCGGGCGGCCGTGAGGTCCATCTGCGCAGCATGCAGCCGCTCGCCCTGCACCTGGCCAACTCGATCTTCCTCGGCGACTACCTCACCAGTGAGGGCCAGGCCGGCAAGGCGGACCTGGAGATGATCGCCGACGCCGGCTTCGAGGTGGAGGGCGCGGGCGAGGTCACGCTGCCCGAGCACCGGGCAGCCGCGGGCGGCGGCTGCGGCTCGCACGCGGACGCCGGCTGCGGTGCGCAGGAAGGCGCCGGATGCGGTTCGCACGCGGATGCCGGCTGCGGCTCGCATCAGGGTGGCGGCGTGTGCGGCTCCGCCCCGGCGGCCGCCACCACCGTCACGGAGCAGCCCTCCGACGCGCGCACCGACCTCGTCGCCGTACGCCGTCGCGGGGCCGGAACGGATCTCGCACCCAATGCCTGAGCTGTCCGTCAGGGAACTGCTCGACCTCGACCGGCGCCATGTGTGGCACCCCTACGGGCCGATGCCGGGACGTCAGGAACCGCTCGTCGTGGAGTCGGCGAGCGGTGTCCGGCTGCGCATGGCGGACGGTTCGGGCGAGCTGATCGACGGGATGTCCTCCTGGTGGTCGGCCATCCACGGCTACAACCACCCGGTCCTCAACGAGGCCGCGCGCGGTCAGCTGGACCGCATGAGCCACGTGATGTTCGGCGGACTCACCCATGAACCCGCCGTACAGCTGGCGAAGCGCCTTGTCGACATGTCGCCCGAGGGGCTGGAGCACGTCTTCCTCTGCGACTCCGGCTCGGTCGCGGTCGAGGTCGCCGTCAAGATGTGCCTCCAGCACTGGCGCTCGCTCGGCCGCCCCGGCAAGCAGCGGCTGCTGACCTGGCGCGGCGGCTATCACGGGGACACCTGGCAGCCGATGTCCGTGTGCGACCCGGAAGGCGGGATGCACGAGCTGTGGCAGGGCGTCCTCCAGCGCCAGGTGTTCGCCGAGGCACCGCCCGCCGAGTTCGACGAGGCGTACGCCGAGCGGCTGCGTGAGCTGATCGGGCGGCACGCCGACGAGCTCGCCGCGGTGATCGTGGAGCCGGTGGTGCAGGGCGCGGGCGGGATGCGCTTCCACTCCCCCGAGTACCTGCGGGTGCTGCGCGAGGCGTGCGACACGCACGACGTGCTGCTCGTCCTCGACGAGATCGCCACCGGCTTCGGCCGGACGGGCGCGCTGTTCGCCGCGGACCACGCCGGTGTCACCCCGGACGTGATGTGCGTCGGCAAGGCTCTGACCGGCGGCTACATGACGATGGCGGCGACCCTGTGCACCCCGCGGGTCGCCGACGGCATCTCGCGCGGCGAGGTTCCGGTGCTCGCGCACGGGCCCACCTTCATGGCCAACCCGCTGGCCGCCTCGGTCGCCTGCGCCTCGATCGACCTGCTGCTCGGCCAGGACTGGCGGACCGAGGTCAAGCGGATCGAGACGGGTCTGCGGGACGGCCTCGCGGAAGCCGCCTCGGCACCGGGGGTACGGGACGTACGGGTCCTCGGCGCGATCGGTGTCGTGCAACTCGACCACGAGGTGGACATGGCGGCGGCGACGGCTGCCGCGGTCCGCGAGGGCGTGTGGCTGCGGCCGTTCCGCGACCTCGTCTACACGATGCCGCCGTTCGTGACGGGCGACGAGGACGTGGCACGGATCGCTCGCGCGGTCTGCGCCGCGGCACGGGAGGGATGACATGCCGGTACTGGTGATCAGCGGGACGGGCACGGAGGTCGGCAAGACGGTCACGACCGCCGCCGTGGCGGCCGTGGCCCTCGCCGCCGGTCGTTCCGTCGCCGTACTGAAGCCCGCGCAGACGGGTGTGGGGCCGCACGAGTGCGGTGACGCGGACGAGGTGGCCCGGCTCGCGGGAACCCTGACCACGCGCGAACTCGGCCGTTTTCCTGAGCCGTTGGCGCCCGCCACGGCCGCGCGGCGCGCCGGGCTCGCCCCGGTGCGGCCGCAGGAGGTCGCGGACGCGGCGGGCAAGCTGGCCGCCGACCACGACCTCGTGCTCGTCGAGGGCGCGGGCGGACTGCTCGTACGGTTCGACGACGAGGGCGCGACGCTGGCCGACGTGGCACGGCTGCTCGACGCGCCCGTGCTCGTGGTCGCCGCGGCAGGCCTCGGCACCCTCAACAACACGGAGCTGACGGCCCGTGAACTCCGGCGGCAGGGGCTGGACTTCGCGGGAGTGGTCATCGGCAGCTGGCCCGACTCCCCCGACCTGGCCATGCGGTGCAATCTGGCCGACCTGCCGGAGGTGTCGGGCGGGCCGCTCCTCGGCGCGATCCCGGCCGGCGCCGGCGCGCGGGACCCCCTCGACTTCCGTGCCCGGGCGGCGACCTGGCTCGCCGCGCCGCTCGGCGGGACCTGGGACGCGCACGCCTTCACCGCGACGCATCCCGCCTGAGGCGACTTCGGGCGCGGCACGTCCCGGACGGCGACAGGTCCGGGACGTGCGGCGCGCGCCGGTGCGCCCGGCCGTGCGGAGCCGGAGTCTTGGGCGTGCGGCACCTTATGTCCGGACGGGCCGAGCCGGGGTGGCGCCCGCGCGGCACCGGCGTCCTGGGCGTGCCGTGCCGGTGCATCCGGATGTGCCGGGCCGACGTCCTGGACCTGCGGCACCGGTGCGTCCGGGTGCACCGGGCCGACGTCCTGGCCGTGCCGATCGGGTGTTCCCGTACGGCTCTTCCGGTGCACCGCGGCTCCTCGTGGGCCGGGTCGCGCGTGCGGCGGACCTCCCGGGGGGACAATCACGGTAGGGCGCGTCGTCCCGGGAGGTCTTTCATGCCGTTCACGCCGCTCAGCCCGGCCGGCTCCCGCAAGGTGGCACGAGACGCGGTGCACCATCCTCTCTTCGCCCGCTACTACGCCCGCATCAGCGTGGCGGCCGAGACGCGGATGGGCATGGGCGGGATCCGCGACCGGCTGCTCGCCGGACTGTCCGGGCGGGTCATCGAGATCGGCGCGGGCAACGGTCTGAACTTCGCGCACTACCCGCACACCGTCTCGGAGGTCGTCGCCATCGAACCCGAGCGGCTGCTGCGGCAGTTGGCGGTCGAGGCGGCGCTGCGTTCCGAGGTGCCCGTGGACGTCGCGCCCGGTACGGCTGAGGCCCTGCCGGTCAAGAGCGAGGCCTTCGACGCCGCCGTGGTGTCGCTGGTGCTCTGCAGCGTCCGCGACGTGCGACGTGCCCTCGCCGAGCTGCAGCGCGTGCTGCGCCCGGGCGGCACCCTGCGGTTCTTCGAGCACGGCAGGGGCGGCGGATCCGCGATGACCTTCACCCAGCGCGGTCTGGACCGCACGGTCTGGCCCCGCCTCACCGGCGGCTGCCATCTGGCCCGCGACCCGGTCGCCGCGCTGCGGGACGCCGGTTTCGAACTCGGCCCGTACCGGCGGCTGATGATGCCCGAGAAGGGGCCGCGGCTGCCCACCTCGTACTGCGTGCTGGGCACGGCGTGGCGCCCTCGCCTCACCGAGCCGGAGAAGCCGGGGCAGACGGTGTGACCGCAACGCCCGGCGCGGCAGGAGCGATCGGCGGGCCGAGAGCGATCTGTACTGCGGGACCGGCCGGAGCAGCAGGACCGGCCGACGCGGCCGGAGCGGTCCGCGCCGCCGTCCCCGTACTCACAGGCTCCAGCGGCGCAGCTCGTGCGCGATGTCGTGCACCGTGGCCTCACCGCTCTTCACCAGTCGCGCCAGTTCGCGCACCTGCTCCGGCGAGGTGACGACCTTCAGCCCGCTCGCGACGAGATAGGCGTACGCGACGGCCGAGGCGAACATGGCGTTGGAGCGTTCCAGTGCGGGGACGTGCAGCAGCAGCTGGAGCAGCGCGGCGGCACGGGCGTGCGGAGTGTCGTAGACGGGGATGCCGAATATCTCCGCCTCGTGCCGGCTGACGGCGGCGACGAGCGCTCCCCAGTCCGTGACCTGGGGGTCCCCGGGTGTCTTCTGTTCGGCGATCATGAGGAGCCAGGCAAGGTCGACTCTGAGATTGCTCAACGGATCAACGACGACCTTCGCGCGTGCCTTCTCGGTCCGCGCCGAACTCCTCGGCGAAGACGGATTCGTACTGCTTCATGAAATCGGCGGCGGCCTCCACGAACGTGTGGCCGGCCTCCCCGGTGTCCTGCCGGACCAGCTCTTCGATGTAGCGGTTCACACTCATCCCGCGCTCCAGCGCTCGCTCGCGGGCGGCGCGGGCCGTGCCCTCGTCCACCCGTACGTTCAGCTGAGTCTTGGCCATGCTTCGAAGCTAGCGCCGGATCGCTAGCACCGGCAAGGGGGTCGGCGCATCCGGGGGTGGAGTGCCCCGGGTGGAGCATGGCCCTTACACCGGCATCGTGGGCACGACCTGCGGTGGAGGCCGACCGGCACCTCGGGGGGATACCAAGTGTGCCCCCGGTCACATTAGGCTCTGCCGGGACATGAGGAGTCGGGACGTCGATCGCTGAGGAGGCGGCCTTGTCCACACCTGCTGCGGAGCATGCTCTCGGGCGCGCGGAGGGGGACGGGATCGCCGCCCGCGCCCGGGGCCTGACCAAGGCCTACGGCTCGGGCGAGACCGCGGTGCTCGCCCTCGACTCGGTCGACGTCGACATCGCGCGCGGCCGCTTCACCGCGGTGATGGGCCCGTCGGGGTCCGGGAAATCCACCCTCATGCACTGCCTGGCGGGGCTCGACACGGTCTCGGCCGGTCAGGTGTGGCTGGGCGGCACCGAGATCACCGGCCTGAAGGAGCGCGAACTGACCCGGCTGCGGCGTGACCGCATCGGCTTCATGTTCCAGTCGTTCAACCTGATCCCGACGCTGAACGCGGCCGAGAACATCACGCTGCCGATGGACATCGCGGGCCAGAAGCCCGACCAGAAGTGGCTCGACCAGGTCATCGACACACTGGGGCTGCGCGCACGGCTGAAGCACCGGCCCGCCCAGCTGTCCGGCGGCCAGCAGCAACGCGTCGCCTGCGCCCGCGCGCTCGCCTCGCGCCCCGAGCTGATCTTCGCGGACGAGCCGACCGGCAACCTGGACTCCCGTGCGGGCCTGGAGGTCCTCGGATTCCTGCGCGAGGCCGTCGACGACCTCGGCCAGACCGTCGTGATGGTCACGCACGATCCCGGTGCCGCCGCCCACTCCGACCTGGTGCTGTTCCTCGCCGACGGACGGATCGTGGACGAGATGGAGCGCCCCACGGCGGACGCCGTCCTGGAGCGGATGAAACGCTTCGACACGATCCGGGTGACCTTCGACGGCACGGGCGACGGACCCGTCACCGCGGCCCCCGCCACCGGCAGTGTCGGCCGTCCGGGCGAGCCCGGCGACTCCATCGAATCCAGCGACGTGACCCTGGACAAGGACTGAGGCGGTCGTGCTCAAGGCGACACTGCGAAGCTTTCTCGCGCACAAGGGGCGGCTGCTCCTCTCCGCGCTGGCCGTCGTGCTGTCCGTCGCGTTCGTCGCGGGCAGCCTCATCTTCTCCGACACGGTCACCCGTACCTTCGACCGGCTCTTCGCCTCCACCGCGGCCGATGTGACGGTGGAACCGAAGAACGATCTGGATTCGCAGATCCCGACCGGCGCCACCCAGACGGTGCCCGCCTCGCTCGCGGACCGGCTGGCGAAGGTCGACGGCGTCGCCGCGACCCATGTGGACGCGGCCGTCGAGAACGCCACGGTCGTCGACGCCGACAACAAGTCCGTCGGCCCCACCACCGGCGCCCCCACCATCGTGACCAACTGGGAGGTCACCGAACGCAGTCCGGTGAAGCTGACCTCCGGCCACGAGCCGAGGGGTGACGGAGAGGCGCTCCTGGACGCGGACACCGCCGAGAAGAAGCACGTCGGCATCGGTGACACCCTGACGGTGCAGGCGCAGCCCGGCTCGTTCAAGGTCCGGATCGTGGGCATCGCCACCTTCACCACCACCAACCCCGGCGCCGCGCTGCTGTTCCTCGACACACCGACCGCGCAGACCAAGCTGCTGGGCAGTCCCGACGCCGCGACGAGCGTCTCCCTGGACGCGGCACCGGGGGTGAGCGACACCGTCCTCAAGCAGCGCGTCGCCGCCGAACTGGGCACCCGGACCTACGAGCTGAAGACGGCCGAGGAGCAGGCCAAGTCCTCCTCCGAACAGCTCGGCGGCTTCCTGGACGTCATCAAGTACGTGATGCTCGGCTTCGCGGGCATCGCGGTCCTGGTGGGCATCTTCCTGATCGTCAACACCTTCTCGATGCTGATCGCCCAGCGCACCCGCGAGCTGGGGCTGTTGCGCGCGCTGGGCGCGGACCGGCGTCAGGTGCGCCGGTCCGTGCTCACCGAGGCGCTGCTGCTGGGTCTGGTCGGCTCGACGCTCGGGCTGGCCGCCGGAATCGGCCTCGCGCTCGGACTGATCAAGCTGATGTCCGCGTTCGGCATGAACCTCAAGTCGACCGAGATGGTGGTCGGCTGGGCCACCCCCGTCTCGGCGTACGTGGTCGGCGTCGGCGTCACCTTCGTGGCCGCCTATCTGCCCGCGCGGCGCGCGGCGGGCGTCTCCCCCATGGCGGCCCTCGCGGACGCCGAGATCGCCGGCGTGGGGCGGCCCCTGCGGATGCGCGCCGTGGTGGGTTCGGTGGTCGGCGTGGCCGGTGTGGCCGCGCTCGCGGGATGTGCCGCCTCGTCGAAGACCTCGACGGCCGCCTCTCTGCTGGGCCTGGGCGTCGTTCTGACGCTCATCGCGACGGTGATCGCGGGTCCGCTCCTGGTGCGGCCGGTGATCCGGGTCCTGGGCGGGGCCTTCCCGGCCCTGTTCGGCTCGGTCGGCCGGATGAGCCAGCGCAACGCGCTGCGCAATCCGCGTCGCACGGGCGCCACCGCGGCGGCCCTGATGGTGGGCCTCGCCCTGGTCGGCGGGATGTCCGTGGCGAGCGCGTCGATGACGAAGTCGTTCGACCAGCAGATCGACAAGACGCTCGGCGCGGACTTCGTGATACAGAACAGCAACTTCCAGCCCTTCTCGCAGGAGCTCACGGACAAGGTCCGCGGCACGGACGGCGCCGGGCTGGTGGTCCGTCAGCGGTTCACACCGGTCGCGGTGCGGCTGCCGGACGGGAAGCGCGTCGAGACGACCGCGGCGGCCTACGATCCGCGACTCGACGAGGTCGCCCACGTCACGTACGCGCAGGGCGACACGGCGGCGGCGCTCGGCGACGGCCGTATCGCCATGGACAGGAAGTTCGCGAAGGAGCACGACGTCCGGGTGGGCAGCACCGTCCCTGTCGAGTTCCCCGCCGGCCGCAACACCCGCCTGACGGTGGGGGCCCTCACCGACCAGGACTCCGGCGACGGCTTCGGCATGCAGGGCGGCCTGTTCTTCGGCTTCGGCACCATCGAGAAGTACGTGCCCGGCGGGCAGGACTCCGCGCTGTACGTGAACGCGGCGTCGGGCACCACGCCCGACCGGCTGCGCACGAATCTGGAGAAGGCCCTCGACCCGTATCCGCAGGTGCAGGTCCGCGACCAGGCCGACTACAAGAAGCTGATCCACGATCAGATCGCGGTACTGCTCTACCTCGTGTACGCGCTGCTCGGGCTCGCGATCGTCATCGCGGTGCTCGGGGTGGTCAACACCCTGGCGCTGTCGGTGGTGGAGCGCACCCGTGAGATCGGTCTGCTGCGCGCCATCGGGCTCGCCCGCCGTCAGCTGCGCCGGATGATCCGGCTCGAGTCGGTGGTGATCGCCGTGTTCGGAGCGGTTCTCGGTCTGGCGCTCGGGATCGTCTGGGGCGTCTGCATCCAGCAGGTCCTCGCCCTGCAGGGCATGAAGGCGCTCGCCGTCCCGTGGGGGACGATCATCGCCGTCGTGGTCGGCTCGGCGGTGGTGGGCATCGTCGCCGCCCTGCTGCCCGCCCTGCGCGCCTCCCGGATGAACGTGCTGGCCGCGATCGCGCACGAGTGACGTACCCGTCTCCTGTCCGCCGCCCGGACGCAAGTCGACCGTGACCGAGGAGAGTTCATGTCCCGCTTGCCGCGTCCCTTCCGTTTCGGCGTCAGCCTGCTCGCACCCGCCCCGGTCGACGAGTGGCACGCGAAGTGCCGCCGGGCGGAGGACCTGGGGTACGACGTGATCACGGTGGCCGACCACCTGGGCCTGCCCGCGCCGTTCCCGGCCCTGGTGGCCGCCGCTCAGGTGACCGAGCGACCGCGCCTCGGCACGTTCGTGCTCAACACGGGCTTCTGGAACCCCGCACTGCTGGCCCGCGAGGTGGCCACCACGGACGCACTGACGGGCGGGCGTCTCGAACTGGGCCTGGGCACCGGCTATGTGCAGGCGGAGCACGAGACGGCCGGGCTGCCCTGGGGCACACCACGTGAGCGCGTCGACCATCTCCAGCACACCATCGAGGAGTTGGACCGGCTCCTGGGCTCGGAGGACCACCAGCCGCGCCCCGTCCAGTCCCCCCGGGTCCCGCTGCTGATCGGGGCCAACGGCGACCGGATGCTGCGGCTCACCGCCGAGCACGCCGACATCGCGGCGTTCACCGGGGCGCGCACCCTGCCGGGCGGCAGGCTGGAACCGGTCACGGCCGCGGAGCTCGACCAGCGCGTCGCCGTGTACCGGGAGGCGGCGGCCGGGCGGAAGGAGCCCGCCGAGCTCAACCTGCTGATCCAGATCGTCACCGTCGCCGAGGACCGCTCCGAGGCGATCCGGCCGTGGCTGCCCCGTATCCCCCACCTGACGGAACAGCAGGTCCTGGAGCTGCCCATCGTCCTGGTGGGCACGCTGGAGGAGATCACCGAGCGGTTGCGGGCGCAGCGTGAGCGGTACGGCATCTCGTACCTGACGGTCCTGGAACCCCACATGGAGGCGTTCGCGCCAGTCGTCGAGGCGTTGCGCGGCGAATGAGCCCGCCACGCGCGTCCTCGGCCACGGCGGCGTCCGGATGATGGAATTCCGTGCCATCGTCCGGACCGGGTGATGGGATCGCCGCATGACTGAGCTGCGGATACGGGCCGCCGCGCCCGCCGACGTCGACGCCGTGCTGGGCTTCTGGAAGGTGGCCGCGGAGGGGACGAGCATCAGCGACGACCGGGACGGCGTCGAACGACTGGTGGCCCGCGACCCGGAGGCGCTGATCCTCGCCGAGCACGACGGAGAACTCGTCGGCACGGTGATCGCGGGCTTCGACGGGTGGCGGTGCCATCTGTACCGGCTGGCGGTGCACCCGCAGCGGCGCCGGCTGGGCATCGGCTCCGCGCTCCTCGCGGCCGCGGAGGAACGCTTCGTACGGCTCGGAGGGCGGCGCGGGGATGCCATGGTGCTTCAGCGGAACGAGACCGCGCACCATGTCTGGCGCGCGGCCGGGTACCGGTCCGAGGAACACTGGCGGCGCTGGGTGAAGCCGCTCTCCGGCTGAGAGGTGCGGCCGGGGCGCCGCCGCCCGGGAACCCCCCGACCGGAACACTTTGCCCGTCCTTTACCATTGGAAGATCACTCGATCATCCGATGACACATGAAAGGTGTGAGCGTCCGCCCATGGGCGAGCCTCCCAGTAGCAGATGCCGTGATCCGCACGGCGACCGCCGACGTCGCGCGGTCCTCCCGTCCCTGGCCGACCATGGGACGGAGGTGACCCGATGACCGAAGTGCTCCTCCTCCTGGTGGCGGTGCTGCTGTCCCTCGCCTGTGGCGCCTTCGTCGCGGCGGAGTTCTCGCTGACCACCGTGGAGCGCAGCGAGCTGGAGCGCGCCGTGGAGCGCGGTGAACGCGGTGCGTCCGGCGCCCTCAAGGCCGTACGGAACCTCACCTTCCAGCTCTCCGGCGCCCAGCTCGGCATCACCGTCACCAACCTGGTGGTCGGCATGCTCTCGGAATCCTCGATCGCGAAACTGATCGCGGGTCCCCTGGAGGCCGTCGGCATCTCCCCCTCCGCGTCGCAGTCGGTGGCCCTGGTCATCGGTACGGCCCTGTCGACGATCTTCCTGATGGTCGTCGGCGAGCTCGTGCCCAAGAACTGGGCGATCTCCTCCCCCCTCGCCGTGGCCAAGCGGGTGGCGACGCCGCAGCGCTGGTTCAGCGCCGCGTTCCGCCCGTTCATCACGCACCTGAACAACACGGCCAACCGTGTCGTACGCCGCTTCGGCCTCGAACCCGCCGAGGAGCTGGCCTCCGCGCGCGGTCCGCAGGAGCTGGTGGCACTCGCCCGGCACTCCGCCAAGCAGGGCGCCCTCGAGGCGGACACCGCCGAGCTCTTCGTACGCACGCTGAACCTGGCCGACCTGACCGCGGAGAACGTGATGACCCCGCGCGTCCAGGTCATCGCGCTGGACGTCCAGGCGACCGCCGAGGACGTGGCGAACGTGACCCGGGCCACGGGCCTGTCCCGCTTCCCCGTGTACCGCGGCAGCCTCGACTCGGTCGTCGGCGTCGCGCACATCAAGGACGTGCTGACCGTGCCGGCCGAGCGTCGCGCGCAGACGTCCGTCTCCCAGATCGTGCGCGAGCCCCTCCTCGTCCCCGAATCGCTGACCGTCGAGCGGCTGCTCGACCGGCTGGCCGGCAAGCGCACCATGGCCGTGGTCATCGACGAGTACGGCGGGACGGCCGGGGTCGCCACCCTGGAGGACATCGTCGAGGAGGTCGTCGGCGAGGTGCGCGACGAGCACGACCCGCACGAGACACCCGACCTCGCCCCGGTCGGCCAGGACGAGGACGGCCACGAGCTGTACTCCGCCGACGGCTCCGCCCGCATCGACCAGCTCGCTCGGGTCGGGCTGCGGGTGCCCGAGGGCCCGTACGAGACGCTCGCCGGCTTCGTCGCCGCCGAGCTCGGCCGCATTCCCGCCGTCGGCGACACCGTCGAGGTCGCCGACTGGCGGCTCGACGTGGTGGACGCCTCCGGGCGGCGCGCCGCCCGGGTACTGATGCACGCGCCGAGCGACCAGGAGGAGGGGGCGCGATGACCGCCGTACAACTGCTGATCGGCCTCGCGACACTCGTCGTGAACGCCTTCTTCGTGGGCGCCGAGTTCGCGCTGATCTCGGTGCGCCGCAGCCAGATCGAGCCGCACGCCGAGCAGGGCGACCGGCGGGCCCGCAGCGTGCTGTGGGGACTGGAGCACGTGTCGGCACTGCTCGCCGCCGCGCAGCTGGGCATCACCCTGTGCACGCTGGTCCTCGGCATCGTCGCCGAGCCCGCCATCGCACACCTGCTGGAGCCCGCGTTCCACGCCATGGGCGTGTCGTCGAGCGCAGGTCACGCGGTCTCGTTCGTCATCGCGCTGACCCTCGCGACGTATCTGCACATGCTGCTCGGCGAGATGGTGCCGAAGAACATCGCGCTCGCGGAGCCGGTGCGCACGGCATTGCTGCTCGGCCCGCCGCTGGTCGCTCTCTCCCGGGCGCTGCGCCCGGTGATCTTCACGGTCAACGCCTTCGCGAACGGGCTGCTCAAGCTGTTGCGGGTGGAGGCGAAGGACGAGGTCTCCGCGACCTTCTCCGACGACGAGCTGGCCCGGCTGGTGCAGGACTCCGGCGCCGCGGGGCTCATCGACGACCGCGCCAAGGAGCGGCTGCACGATGCCCTGGAGCTCGGCCGCCGACCGGTGTGCGACGTGGTGCTGCCCTTGGAACGCGTCGTCTACGCGCGCGTGGGCGTCACCCCGGAGCAGCTGGAGCGGCTGTCCGCCGAGTCGGGCTTCTCCCGCTTCCCCGTCGTCGACGACGGCCGTCGCATCGTGGGCTACCTGCACGTCAAGGACGCGCTCGACGCGACACCGCGCGACCTGCCGTTCCGCGTGCAGGACATGCGGTCCATCGCGCGGGTCCGCGAGACCACTCCGCTCGACGACGTCCTCACGGCCATGCGGCGCAGCCGTACGCATCTCGCGGCCGTCATGGGCAGTGACGGGCGGCTCGCGGGGCTGGTCACGATGGAGGACGTACTGCGAGAACTGTTCGGTCAGCCGGCCTAGCGGACACCCCCGGGCGGGCCGTCCCGGACCCCGGTGGTGGCACCGGCCCGGGCCGTGCGCGGGCGGGCGCGCCGTGCGCTCCGACGCGCCGGGGCTTCCCGCGGCGTCGGGGCCCCCGGCGCCCGGACGCACCCCGGGGGCGGCTCCGCGGTCCGAACGTGGGGCGCGTCCTCCTGGGCGTTCGCCCCGAAAGGCGGCTCCCGGAGAGACGTGCGCCACGCGTCTCCGGTCGAGGTGGGGCGGGGGGCGACGGCCCGACCGACCGACAAGTATGTGACCGGGTTACCATCTTTGACGCCATGCAAACAAATGCCACCTACACCAGCCTCGTCGCGGTCGGGGACTCCTTCACCGAGGGAATGTCGGACCTTCTGCCCGACGGTTCGTACCGCGGATGGGCCGATCTCCTCGCGAGCCGCATGGCGGCCCGAACGCCCGGCTTCCGGTACGCCAACCTCGCGGTGCGCGGCAAGCTCATCAAGCAGATCGTCGACGAGCAGGTGGACGTGGCAGCCGCGATGCGGCCCGACGTCATCACCCTGGTCGGCGGGCTCAACGACACGCTGCGGCCCAAGGTCGACATGGGGCGTGTCCGCGGTCTCCTGGAGGAGGCCGTGGAGCGGCTGGCCCCCGCCTGCGAACAGCTGGTGCTGATGCGCAGCCCGGGCCGCAACGGTCCGGTGCTGGAACGCTTCCGGCCCCGCATGGAGGAACTCTTCGCCTGTGTCGACGACCTCGCGGCACGGCACGGCGCGCTCGTGGTGGACCTCTACGGAGCGCCGTCGCTCGCCGACCCCCGTCTGTGGGACGTGGACCGGCTCCACCTGACGCCCGAGGGGCACCGCAGGGTCGCGGAAGCCGTGTGGCAGACCCTCGGCCACGAGCCGGAGGACACCGCCTGGCGGACGCCGATGGCGGCCACGGCCCCGCCGCGCTGGCTCGCCCGGCGCACCGCCGACGCGCGGTTCGCCAAGCAGCACCTGCTGCCGTGGATCGGACGCCGGCTGACCGGCCGGTCCTCCGGCGACGGTCGCCCTGCGAAGCGGCCGGAACTGCTGCCGTACGAGGGTCCGGCGGCATAGCCGCCGACGCCAGGACGGCGCCGTGGGGTACACAGGAGACGTACCGCTGAAGGGAGCCCCGTGCCCACGACCGTGATCAACCTGAAGGGCCACATCCGCGAGTTCGGTCCCCGGCTGGAAACCGCCCCCGACGATCTCGTCTACGTGGGCCGCCGCTGGACCATGGGCCATTGGGACCTTCCGCAGCACCCGCTGTACAACCCGTTCGCGCCCGACACCGCCACCAAGCGGCGCGACGGCACCCGCGCCGAGGTGATGGTGAAGTACCGGGCCTATCTGCTGGAACGACCCGAGCTGCTGGAGCTGGTTCCGGCACTGCGCGGGAAGACGCTGGCCTGCTGGTGCGCTCCCGAGCTCTGCCACGGCGACATCCTGGCCGAGATCGCGGACGGGTCGGCGCCGGACTCGTAGCTTCCCACGAACAACCCCGCGGCTCTGGCCTGCAGGAATCGCCAGTAGAATCCGTACACGTGACTGCTGCGCCTGCAAAGCCCCGTATCCCCAACGTCCTCGCCGGACGCTATGCCTCCGCCGAGCTCGCCACGCTCTGGTCCCCCGAGCAGAAGGTCAAGCTGGAGCGTCAGCTCTGGCTGGCCGTGCTGCGGGCCCAGAAGGACCTCGGGATCGAGGTTCCGGACGCCGCCATCGCCGACTACGAGCGTGTCCTCGACCAGGTCGACCTCGCGTCGATCGCCGAGCGCGAGAAGATCACCCGCCACGACGTGAAGGCGCGGATCGAGGAGTTCAACGACCTCGCCGGGCACGAGCACGTGCACAAGGGCATGACCTCCCGCGACCTGACCGAGAACGTCGAGCAGCTGCAGATCCGGCTGTCGCTGGAGCTGATGCGCGACCGCACGGTGGCCGTGCTGGCGCGTCTCGGCAAGCTCGCCGGCGAGTACGCCGAGCTGGTCATGGCCGGCCGCTCGCACAATGTGGCCGCTCAGGCGACCACCCTCGGCAAGCGTTTCGCGACCGCCACGGACGAGCTCCTGGTCGCGTACGCCCGGGTCGAGGAGCTGATCGGCCGCTACCCGCTGCGTGGCATCAAGGGCCCGGTCGGTACGGCGCAGGACATGCTCGACCTGCTGGGCGGGGACGCGGCGAAGCTCGCGGACCTCGAGCAGCGCATCGCCGGGCACCTCGGCTTCTCGCAGGCCTTCACCTCCGTCGGCCAGGTCTACCCGCGCTCCCTCGACTACGAGGTCGTGACGGCTCTCGTGCAGCTGGCGGCGTCCCCGTCCTCGCTGGCCAAGACGATCCGTCTGATGGCCGGACACGAGCTGGTCACGGAGGGCTTCAAGCCGGGCCAGGTGGGTTCCTCGGCGATGCCGCACAAGATGAACACCCGCTCCTGCGAGCGCGTCAACGGCCTGATGGTCATCCTGCGCGGCTACGCGTCGATGACCGGCGAGCTGGCGGGCGACCAGTGGAACGAGGGCGACGTGTCCTGTTCCGTGGTGCGCCGGGTCGCGCTGCCCGACGCCTTCTTCGCGCTGGACGGCCTGCTGGAGACCTTCCTCACCGTGCTCGACGAGTTCGGTGCGTTCCCGGCCGTCGTCGCCCGCGAGCTGGACCGCTACCTGCCGTTCCTCGCGACGACGAAGGTCCTGATGGGCGCGGTGCGCGCGGGCGTCGGCCGCGAGGTCGCGCACGAGGCCATCAAGGAGAACGCCGTCGCCTCCGCCCTCGCCATGCGGGAGCAGGGTGCCGAGCGCAACGAACTGCTCGACAAGCTCGCCGCGGACGAGCGCATCCCGCTCGGCCGCGCCCAGCTCGACGAGCTGATGGCGGACAAGCTGTCCTTCACCGGTGCCGCGGCCGACCAGGTCGCCGTCGTCGTGGGCCGGGTCGAGGAGATCGTGAAGCAGCACCCGGAGGCCGCCGGCTACACGCCGGGAGCGATCCTCTGACACGGCTCACACCCGCGGACCTCGAGGCCGCCCGCGACCGGCTGGTGCCGGATGTCGTCGCGGACGGCCTCGACGTGCTGTTCTGCGGTATCAATCCGGGTCTGATGACGGCCGCGACGGGTCACCACTTCGCCCGCCCCGGCAACCGCTTCTGGCCCGTGCTGCACCTTTCCGGCTTCACTCCCCGGCTGATGAAGCCGGCGGAGCAGCAGGAGCTGCTGTCCTACGGGCTCGGCATCACCAATGTGGTGGCGCGGGCCACCGCCCGTGCCGACGAGCTCAGTGCCGACGAGTACCGCGAGGGCGGGCTGCTGCTGGCCGCCAAGGTGGAGCGGCTGCGGCCGCGGTGGCTGGCCGTGGTGGGCGTGACCGCCTACCGGGCCGCGTTCGGTGAGCGCGGGGCCCGGGTGGGGCCGCAGGAACGGACGTTCGGAGACAGTCGCGTGTGGGTGCTGCCCAACCCCAGTGGGCTCAACGCTCATTGGACGGCGGCGACGATGGCCGAGGAGTACGCCCGGCTGCGGGAGGCCGCCGCCGAGGGGTGACGGGTCGGAGGAGTGACGGGTCCGAGGGATGACGGGTCGGACGGGTCAGGGCGGGTCGATCTCCGTGATGACGGCGAGGAGCTGGAACGGCAGCTCCTTGTCCCACTGGGAGACCCCGAGGGCCACCCAGCGGTCGTGGTGATCGGCCTTCCACAGGTGCACGTCCGGCACGTGCGAACTCAGGTCGCCCCACGGCTCGGGTATGTCCTCGCCGCTCGCCGTCCGCCCGAACACACTCCTCAGGCTGACCCGCTGAGGTGCTCCCCAGCGGCGGCTGAGCAGCTCCGACAGACCGTCACGGTCCGCCTCGTACTGCTCCTCCGTCTCCTCCCACGCCGTGCCGTCGTCCTCCCAGAAGTCCTCGCTCGTCGCCAGTTCGGCTATGTGGTAACCGGGTCCTGCGGTGCCGACGTCCGACCGGCCGTGCTCCGCCGGGAAGTCCGCGGAGCACAGCCGCTCGATCGTGGCGAGGTGCTGCGCGCTGGTCATGACATCCAGTAAAGCGGCTGCCACTGACAATTGGCGTCCCGTCAGGCGTCCCGGCGGCGCATGCTCCACGCTCCGGCCGCCAGGGCCCCCGCCGCCCAGAGCGCCGTGACGCCGAGGCCCGTCCAGGGGCCGAGGGCGCCGTCCCACGTCTCATGCAGCACCACTTGGCCCGCCTTGTCCGGCAGGAAGTCCGCCACGGTGCCCGACGCTCCGCCGACGACGAAGGACACGATCAGGAGGAACGGGATCAGGATGCTCAATGTTGCGACTCCACTGCGCAGGACGGCCGCGATTCCCGCCGCGAAGAGGGCCATCAGCGCCAGATAGACGCCGCAGCCGACAGCGCCGCGCAGTTCCTCGCCCCACGTGAGCGTGTTCGCCCTGGAGCCGAGCACCGCCGTGCCCACGACCATGCTCACGCCCCCGGAGACCAGACCGATCACGAGGGCGGGGCCGCCCACGGCCACGGCCTTGGCCGCGAACCACCGCACACGGTCGGGAACCGCGGCGAGCGAGAGGCGCAGGGCACCTCCTTGGAATTCCGCCGAGACCGCCTGCGCGCCGAAGGTGATCGCCGCGATCTGTCCGAAGCTGACGCCGAAGAACGTGGAGAACAGCGGGTCGAACTCCTCCCCGGAGTCGTCCAGTCCGGCGAGTGCGGAGAAGGCGGCGGTCGCGAGGAGGACGGAGGCCAGCCCCCACAGGAGCGACCGCAGCGTACGGATCTTGATCAATTCCGAGCGGAGTGCGGGTGCGAACGTCATGGTCAGGCCTCCTGGGTCTGCGGCGCGGTCGGGGTGGCGGCGAATTCGGTCTCGGCGCCCGTCAGATCCAGATAGGCCTGTTCCAACGTGGCCTCCTCCGAGGCGAGTTCGAGGATCGGGAGGTGCGCTGCCGAGGTGAGGCGGCCGATGTCCTCCACGCGTGCGTCGAAGGCCGTCCAGCGGCCGTCCTCGCCCTCGACGGCCTCGATGCCGTGCCGGGCGAACAGGTCGCCCAGCGCGGCTGTGTCCGTGGTGCGCACCCGCACCCGGGGCTGCACGCGCGCGTGGATGAACTCCCGCATGGGCATGTCCGCGAGGAGCCGGCCGCGGCCGAGGACCACGAGGTGGTCGGCGAAGGACGCGGTCTCGTTCATGAGATGGCTGGAGACGAGGACGGTGCGGCCCTCGCGGGCCAGCTCGCGCAGCAACTCCCGGATCCAGATGATCCCTTCGGGGTCGAGCCCGTTCGACGGCTCGTCGAGCAGCACCACGGGCGGGTCCCCCAGGAGGGCGGCCGCGATGCCGAGGCGCTGACGCATCCCCAGGGAGTAGGTCTTGACCCGGCGCCGGGCCACGGAGCCGAGTCCCGACTGCTCCAGCACCTCGTCCACCCGGCGTTCGGGGATGCGGTTGCTCGCGGCGAGCGCCCTCAGATGGTCGCGGGCGGTCCGCGAACCGTGTGCGGCCTGCGCGTCGAGCAGGGCGCCCACGTGGCGCAGCGGCTCGTCGAGCGTGGCGTAGGCACGGCCTCCGACGGTGGCGGTGCCGGACGTGGGCCGGTCGAGGCCGAGCACGAGCCGCATGGTGGTGGACTTTCCGGCGCCGTTGGGACCGAGGAATCCCGTGACACGGCCCGGGAGAACGCTGAAGGTGAGGTGGTCCACGGCGCGCTTGGTGCCGTACTCCTTGGTCAGGTCCTGGACGTCGATGCTGGTCATGGCGACAGCGTGGCCGGTGCCGACCGGGTAGGGCCTCCCCCGCCGGTGGAGAACGTCTCCCCCGCTCGGGGGAGGTCCGTTGTCAGTGGCTCCTGGCACGATGACGCGATGGCCCGCTTTCTGCGCCCGCTGGTCCGGGGGACGACGTACACACGACTGCTGCACCTGTGGGTGCCGATGCTGTTCGTCTCCGTGTGGATGTTCATCGACATGTCGAAGCCGTGGGTGCCGGCCGCCCTGCTCGTCCCGCTGGGACTGATCCCTGCCGTGCGCCGGGGTGAGGGAGTACAGGCGCGCTACATGCTGGCGCCCGGCGAGCGGGACACCCCGGAGTCGGCCTTCTCCGTCTCGCCCGCGGTCACCTGGCGCGACCGGCTGCGGACCGTGCTCTGGCTGGAGGCCCGCATGGTCCTCGGGTGGATCACGGCGTTCGCCACCGTCTGGCTGCCGGTGTCGGTGCTCGTCCTCACCGAGGCTTCGTTCCGACCGGTCACGATCGACACCCCGATCGTGACGCTCCATGCCGATCCGCACTGGGCGTACGCGCTGCTCGCCCCGTTGCCGCTGCTCGCGCTGTACGGCACGATCGTCGGTCTCGGCGAGCTGATCGCACTGATCGCGCGCCGTCTCCTCGGCCCCTCCCCCGCCGAACGGCTCGCGGCGCTGGAGGAGCGCACCGAGCAGCTGCTGGAGCGCAATCGCATCGCCCGCGAACTCCACGACTCGATCGGGCACGCGCTGACCGTCGCGGTGGTCCAGGCCGGAGCGGCCCGCGCGGCAGGTGACCCCGCCTTCACCGAGCGAGCGCTGGCGGCCATCGAGGACACGGGCCGTGCCGCCCTGGAGGACCTGGAGCGCGTGCTGGGGGTGTTGCGGGAGGCGGAGCGGCCGGTGAGCAGCCGCCCCACGCTGGCCGACGCCGACCGGCTCCTGGAGTCGGCGCGCGCGTCCGGGGCCAAGGTCGACGCCGAGGTGACGGGCCCGTTGGACACGGTGCCCGGTCCGGTGTCCCGGGAGGGTTACCGCATCCTCCAGGAGTCGCTCACCAACGTGTTGCGGCACGCGGGCAGCGTCCCCGTCCAGGTGCGTGTCGAAGTCCGGGACGAGTCGCTGGAGCTGGAGGTCCGCAATCTGCTGACCTCGGACATACCGGGGCCCGGCCGGGGCAGCGGGCTGCGGGGCATACGGGAGCGGGCCGCGCTGCTCGGCGGCCGCGCGCGGACGGGTCCGGACCAGGGCGAATGGCAGGTGCATGTAGAGCTGCCGCTGAGTTGATCTAGGCTGGCCGGATGCCGGTCACCGTTCTCCTCGTCGACGACGAACCCCTCGTACGCGCGGGTCTGCGCGCCGTCCTGGAGGCGCAGCCCGACATCGAGGTCGTCGGGGAGGCGGCGGACGGTGCCGCGGTGATCCCCCTGGTGCGGCAGCTGCGTCCCGACGTGGTCGCCATGGACGTCCGTATGCCCCTCCTGGACGGCATCGAGGCGACGCGCGCGGTGCTGCGCACGGTGAGCGATCCGCCGAAGATCCTCGTGGTGACGACGTTCGAGAACGACGAGTACGTCTACGAGGCGCTGCGCGCGGGAGCCGACGGGTTCCTCCTCAAGCGGGCGCGGCCTGCCGAGATCGTGCACGCGGTGCGACTGGTCGCCGAGGGCGAGTCGCTGCTGTTCCCTGCCTCCGTAAGGCAGTTGGCCGCCGAGTACGGCGACACCTCGGGCAATCCCGCCGCCCGGGCCGCCATGGAGCGGGCCGCGCTGACCGAGCGGGAGGCGGAGGTCCTGCGCCTGATGGCCAGGGGTCTGTCGAACGCGGAGATCGCCGCACGGCTGACCGTCGGCACCGAGACGGTGAAGTCCCACGTCAGTGCCGTACTGGCGAAGCTGGGGGCCCGGGACCGCACCCAGGCGGTCATCGCGGCGTACGAATCGGGGTTCGTGGCACCGGGCTGATCACGACGCGCGTGCGGTGAAGGGGTCCCGGCACTCGCCGAGGTGCGCCCCGCCGAGTACGATCCGCCCAACACGCGCGCGAGCTGGGAGGACGGACGTTGGGGCGGTTGACCGGCGGGGACCCCTCGCTGCTGCGAAGGATCAATTCCGCGGTGGTGCTGCACGCACTGCGCGCCACGGACTGCGCGACCCTCACCGAGATCACCCGGGTGACCGGACTGTCCCGGCCGACGGTCGAAGGCGTCGTCGAGGGCCTCATCGAGAACGGGCTCGTCGTCGAGAAGGCGGCCGAGGAAGGCGCCGCACGGCGCCAGGGGCGTCCGGCGCGCAGGTTCCGCTTCCGGGCCGAGGCCGGCCATCTGCTGGGCCTGGAGATCGGCCCGCACCGGGTCGCCGCGCTCCTCGCCGACCTGGACGGCCGGGTCATGGGGGCCATGGCGAAGGACGTCGAAGAGACCGCTTCCGCGGACGAGCGGCTCGAACGGCTGCGGGTGGCCGTCGCGGAGCTGCTGCGCCGGGCGGGCGTCTCCCGCAACTCCCTGCGTGCGGTCGGCGTGGGCAGCCCCGGGATCGTCGAGGCGGACGGCACCGTGCGGCTGGGCACGGCGTTGCCCGAGTGGACGGGCCTGCGGCTGGGCGAGCGGCTGAGCCGTTCCTTCAAGTGCCCGGTGCTGGTCGAGAACGACGCCAACACGGCAGCGGTCGCCGAGCACTGGAAGGGCGCGGCCACCGAGTCCGACGACGTGGTGTTCGTCCTCGCGGGACTGAGTCCGGGCGCCGGGTCGCTGATCGGCGGTCGGCTGCACCGCGGGTACGGGGGCGCGGCCGGCGAGATCGGCGCGCTGCATCTGCTGGGGCGCGACGTCACGCCGGAGACCCTGCTGTCCACGACGGACGAGCCCTTGCACCCGCTGGACGAGCAGGCCGTGGCCGAGGTCTTCGCCCTCGCGCGAAACGGCGACCAGCGGGCCCGCGCGGCCGTCGACCGTTTCATCCAGCGCCTGGTGCACGACGTGGCGGCGCTCGTCCTCGCCCTCGACCCCGAACTGGTCGTCATCGGCGGCTGGGCGGCCGGGCTGGACGGTGTACTGGAGCCGCTGCGGCGCGAGTTGGCACGGTACTGTCTGCGCCCGCCGAAGGTGACGCTGTCGATGCTGGGCGAGGCCGCCGTGGCGACGGGTGCCCTGCGGCTGGCCCTCGATCACGTGGAGGAGCAGCTGTTCGCGGTCGAGGGCACCGTGACGGCGCGCCGCTGACCCGCGAAGCGCGCCACGCCCCGGGCGTGACCGGGGCGCGACGCGCGGCTCAGGAGGCGCGGCGCTCCGGGTCGTGGTGTATCTCGACCCCACCGGAGTCGCCGAAGGTCAGCCGGCAGGTGTCGGCCCGGTACGTGGCGACCGAGACCGCGGCGGTACGCCCCTCGGCGAAGAACCGGGTCGTGACGACGAGCACGGGAGCTCCGGGGAGCCGGTCCAGCTCCTTGGCGTCGTCCGCGCGCGCCGAGCCGAGCTCCACCGCCCGGTCCTGGTTCTCCAGGTCCAGCCGCTGGAGCTCGCGCAGCACGGCACGCGCGCGTGCCGCACCCGAGGGCGCGTCTATGGCCGACAGGTCCGGGACCGAGGACGCCGGCACGTAGAGCAGCTCGGCGGCGACCTGCTGGCCGTGGGTCACCCGGGAGCGGCGCACCGTGTGGACCTGTTCGCCGTGTGCCGTCTCCAGGATGCCGGCCACCGAAGCGGGCGGCGCCGCCACCGTGCAGTCCGTGGCCTGCCACGCGTCGCCGGCCGCACCCGGCCAGGTGTGCTGTTCGGATCCCACGGCCACGCCCACGCGCGGCGGCGCGACGGTGGTGCCGACACCACGGCGGCGCTGGAGCCTGCCTTCCAGTTCGAGCTGTTCGAGGGCCTGCCGCAGGGTGGCCCGGGCGACGCCGAAGCGGGCTGCCAGGTCACGTTCGTTGGGCAGGATCTCGCCGACCGAGAACTCGGAGTCCAGCGCCTCACTGAGCACGGTCTTGAGATGCCAGTACTTAGGCTCCGGCACCGATTCCAACTGCGTGGTCCCCACCCTGTCCTCCGCAATCGCCGTGGCCCGGCGGCGTTTTAGCGCCCTTGTTTATTAAAGGTTCTTGCACTATCTCTGCGACGATAGGCCCGCCCCCACCCTTGGTCAAGACCAATCCTCGATCCCTTACGCAGTGCACAGGCGCGTTGCCGCAGAGCGTTCACGGGGCGTTCTCACGGGGTGATCTTCCGGACACGACGCCGAAAGCCCCCGTCCAGAGGACGGGGGCTCTCGAGCACGTACAGGGGCGATCCGGACGGTGCGCGCCGACACGGGCCGCCGAGCCCGGCCCACGGCGGCTCAGCCGCGGGTGCGGCTCATGCGACGTCGAGCGTCAGCAGCTTCTCCGGGTTGCGCATGATGTAGATGCACTGGATCCGGCCGTCCACGACGTCCAGTTGGAAGACACTGTCGGGCTTCGTACCGGACATGATCACGAGCGCGGGGCCGCCGTTGACCTCCAGGAAGCGGAACGAGACGTGCGGTACGCCCTTCTTCGCGGCGCCGTGCAGGAACCGCCCCACCTTGTCGGCGGACTCGATGATGCGCAGCGGAGCCTGCGACAGCCCGCCGCTGTCGCCGACGAGGCGGACGTCGGGGGCGAGCATGGCCATGAGCCCTTCCAGGTCGCCGTCCGCGGCGGCGGCGAGGAACCGCTCGGTGAGGTCACGGCGTTCGGCGGGGTCGACCTCGTACCGCGGCCGGCGTTCGTCGACGTGCCTGCGCGCCCGGCCCGCGAGTTGGCGCACCGCGGGCTCCTCGCGGTCGAGGACGGCGGCGATGTCCGCGTACGGGTAGCCGAACGCCTCCCTGAGCACGAAAACGGCCCGTTCCAGGGGCGAGAGGGACTCCAGGACGACGAGGACGGCGAGCGAGACCGAGTCGGCGAGGACGGCCCGCTCCGCGCTGTCGGGGACGGTGTCCGCGAAGTGCGTGACGTACGGCTCGGGAAGCCACGGCCCCACGTACGCCTCTTTGCGCGACTGCACTTGGCGCAGCCGGTCGATGGCGAGCCGGGTGGTGACGCGCACCAGATAGCCGCGGGGCTCGCGCACGTCCGAGCGGTCGGCACCGGACCAGCGCAGCCAGGCCTCCTGCACCACGTCCTCCGCGTCGGCGACCCTGCCGAGCATGCGGTAGGCCACCCCCGTCAGCAGGGGGCGGTGCTCTTCGAAGACGTCGGTCGCCGTGTCGGGTGCCACGGCTCCATCCCACCCGACGCATCCCCTCATGTCCAGGCGGAATCGGTCACCGCCGGAGCAGAATGACCCGCGGGCCACCGGTGGCCGGCGGCCCCGACCCTGGAGGAGTGACGATGCGGTACGCGGTTCTGGGCACGGGCGAAGTGGGGCGCACCCTCGGCGGCAAGCTGATCGAACTGGGTCACGAGGTGTCGTTGGGTTCGCGGGTGAAGGACAATCCGGCGGCCGTGGAGTGGGCCGACAGCATGGGCCCCGGCGCGGGCCACGGTACGTTCGCGGAGGCGGCGGCCTTCGGCGAGGTCGTCGTGAACGCGGTGGGCGGGCGGGTGGCCCTGACCGTGCTGCGTTCCGTCGACGAGGAGCATCTGGACGGGAAGATCGTCCTCGACGTGTCCAACCCCATCGCCTTCGAGGAGGGGCAGGTGCGTCTGGCCCCGGTCGAGTCGGACAGCGTGGGTGAGCAGATCCAGCGGGCCTTCCCGAACACGCGCGTGGTGAAGAGCCTGAACACGATCAACTGCTATCTGATGGTGGACCCGGCGATGGTGCCCGGGGAGCACCAGATCTTCGTGTCCGGTGAGGACCAGAGCGCGAAGGAGCAGGTGACGGCGCTGCTCGGGGAGTTCGGCTGGCCTCCGCACCGCGTCATCGACCTCGGCGGCATCCGCACGGCCCGGGCCGCGGAGATGATGCTGCCGCTGTGGCTGACCCTGTTCCAGCACATCGGGCACCCCGAGTTCAACGTAGAGGTGCGCAGGGCACGTTGAGGGTGATGAACGCGCGGGCCGCGCGGGCGTGACGGGTCCGGGACGCGAGGGCGCGCGCCTGGACGGTACGCGCGCGTGGGCCACGGCACCGGCCACGCGCGCGTACCGCGCTCACTCGGTACGTCCCCGCGGGGGTGCGCGGAGGTCGGTTCGCCCACCGCGGGGCCGTGTGGAGGCGTCCACGCGGCCCCGCGCCGCCGTCAAGACCTCGCACCACCGCCAGGATCCGTGTGTCCGCGGGTCCCCGTGTCCGCAAGTCCGAACGTCCGAGCGTCCGGGAGTCCGCGCGTCCGGGTGCCAGGGTTCTCGGCGCGGGGGCTACCCGTCGGTAGCAGTTGCTGACAAGCTGTCTACAAGACTGTCCGTCAGCGTGTCCCATGCGTCCCAGACGAGGAGCAGCCCCATGTCCGCCACGGTCTCGTTCAGCCTCCCCACCTCGCGCGGCCCCAGGACCGTCACGGTCTCCTACGCGCGCGTGGGCACCGGTGAACCGCTCCTGCTGCTGCACGGGATCGGTCACCACCGGCAGGCGTGGGACCCGGTGCTCCACATCCTGGCCGCCGAACGTGACGTCATAGCCGTCGACCTGCCCGGCTTCGGAGACTCCCCGGCGCTGCCCGACGGGCTCACCTACGACCTGTCGACGGTGGTGCCCGCGCTGGGCGCGCTCTGTGAGGCGCTCGGCATCGAACGGCCGCACGTGGCGGGCAACTCGCTCGGCGGGCTGCTTGCCCTGGAGCTGGGCCGCGAGAAGCTCGTACGGTCTGTCACGGCGCTCTCGCCCGCCGGCTTCTGGTCGCCGGTCGAGCGGCGCTACGCGTTCGGGGTGCTCAGCGCCATGCGGCAGGGGGCCCGGCGGCTGCCGCTCCCGGTGGTCGAGCGGCTGTCGCGGACGGCCGCCGGACGGGCGGCGCTGACGAGCACCATCTACGCCCGGCCGGGGCGCCGTTCACCCGAGGCCGTCGTCGCCGAGACCCTGGCGCTGGCCCACGCCGAGGGATTCGCCGAGACCCTCAGGGCGGGAACCACGGTCCAGTTCACGGACGACGTCCCGGGCCTTCCCGTCACCGTGGCCTGGGGCAGCCGTGACCGGCTGCTGGTGCGCCGCCAGGGGATCCGCGCCAAGCACATCATTCCGCGTGCCCGTCTGGTGCGGCTGCCCGGTTGCGGACACGTCCCGATGAACGACGATCCCGCGCTCGTCGCCCGCGTCATCCTCGACGGCAGCCGCTGACCGGCGGCCGACGAAGGCCAGGACGCCGGAGCCGAGGGCGACTCCGGCGCCCACCAGGCCGCTTCCGACGGCCTGCGCGGCTCCGTAGCTGCCCGCGCCGATGAGCGGCGCGCTGCACGCAGCCGCGACGGGGATGAGGCCGGAGAACAGGGTCGCGCGCTCCGCGCCGATGCGCTGCATGCCCATGTACCAGCACACGAACCCGACGACCGTGACGACCGCCGCCTGCCACAGCAGCGCGGCGGTCTCGGTGGCGTCCGGCACCCGCAGCCACGCGCTGCCGCCCGTGAGCAGCCCCGCCACGGCCGACTCGACGGCGGCGACCCCGCAGACGGTGGCCGACAACAGCCGTGGCCCCAGCGGCCGCAGCACGGGTACGGCCAGGACCGCGAAGCCCACCTCGCCACACAGCGCGCCCACGGAGTAGGCAATGCCCGCGGCGTCCGTACGGCCCCATCCCTGGACGGTGAAGGCGCCCAGTGCCACGAGCAACGCCCCGCACAGGACGCGGCGTCGGGGGCGGCGTCCCTCCCGGAGGGGCACGACGACCGCCACGACGACCGGGGCACAGCCCACGAAGACGCCCGGGACCGCGGGTTCCGCCGTCCGTTCGGCGGCGATCACCGCGAGGTTGAATCCGACCATGCCGACGGCAGCGAGCAGTGCGAGACGGCTCCACCGACGCGCGCCGAGGGAGCGCAGTCGCGCGATGGAGCCCCGGCCGACCAGGGGCGACAATAGCAGGCAGGCCAGTGCGTAACGCAGGAACTGACCACCCGCGTACGGGTAGTGGCCCAGGACGCTGTTGGCGGTGAAGGAGCCTCCGACGAGGACACAGGCGAAGGCGGCGAGCAGGGCGCCTCGGGCGGTGGTGGGGTTCATGAGGGCGACGCTATGAAGGCGCGTGGTCCGGTTTAAGGTCCACTTCCATGACGTCATCGGGGACCAATCGCAGCGGACCGGCGGGGCCCGGGCCGTCGGACGGCGCTCCCTGGGCGGCCGCCTGGGAACTGCTCCTTCCGGCCGCTTCGGCCCCCGCACGCGCGCGTGGCCGCACCCTTCAGGCGGCGCTCCGTGAGGCGGTCCGCACCGGCCGACTCGCTCCGGGGACCCGGCTGCCGTCGAGCCGCGAGCTCGCCGCGGACCTCGGCGTGTCACGGGGCCTGGTCACCGAGGCGTACGAGCAGTTGACCGCCGAGGGCTACCTGCGCAGCGACCGGGGTGCCGGGACCTGGGTCGGCGACGCCGTCCGGGCGGCCGGTCCCCGCGCGCGTGACCTGGCCCCGCGGAGCTCCGGGACGCGGGCCGACTTCGTGCCCGGTACGCCCGACCTGTCGCTGTTCCCGCGCGCCGCGTGGGCGGCGGCGCACCGCGGCGTGCTGGCCGAACTGCCGCACCACGCCCTGGGTTACCCCGATCCGCGCGGGCTGCCCCGGCTGCGCACCGCGCTCGCCGAGCTGCTCGCCCGGCGTCGCGGCGTGGTCGCCGACCCGGAACGGATCGTCGTGGTATCAGGAGTGGCGCAGGCCATGGCCCTGCTCGGACTCGTGCTGCACGCGCGCGGTCTGCGCACCGTCGGCGTGGAGGACCCGGGCAGTCCCGAGCACGGTGCGCTGTACGCCTCGGCCGGCATCGGCACCGTACCGCTGCCGCTCGACGACGAAGGACTGGCCGTCGGCCCGCTGAAGGCCTCGGGGGTGCGGGCGGTGGTGACGACGCCGGCTCATCAGTTCCCCACGGGCATCGCCTGCTCGGCCCGGCGCCGCACCGAACTCCTCGACTGGGCACGCTCGGTGGACGGGCTCGTGATCGAGGACGACTACGACGGGGACTTCCGCTACGACCGTGCTCCCGTGGGCGCCCTCCAGGGGCTCGACCCGGGGCACGTCGCCTACACCGGGTCGGTCAGCAAGTCCCTCGCCCCGGGCCTGCGGCTCGGCTGGCTGCTCGTACCGGCCTCGCTCCGTGAGGAGGTCGTCGAACGCAAGCGCACGATGGATCTGGGGAACCCGGTCCTCGACCAGGCGCTCCTCGCCCGCTTCCTGGAGCGCGGGGACTACGACCGGCAGCTCCGGCGCTGCCAGCGCGCCTACCGGGAACGGCGCGACGCCCTCGTGACCGCGCTGGCGGCGTACTTTCCCGGTGCGAAGGTGTCGGGCGTCGCGGCCGGTCTCCACGCCATCGCGGCGCTGCCCGAGCGGTACGGGCCACTCGACCGTTTCCTGGAACGCACCCGCGCGGCGGGGGTGGCGGTGCGTCCGCTGGCGCAGTACGGGACGGCGGTCGAGGACGGCTTGCGGCTGGTGCTGGGGTACGCCCACCTGTCGCCCGCGCGGATCCGCGACGGGGTGGCCCTGATGGCGGACGCGGTACGCGACTGATCGACTCGGCGCGTTCCCCGTCCCGCCGCGCACGAGCGCACGCGGACCTTCCGCCCACGAGTGCACCTGCCCCGGCGCGCTGGAGCCCACGGACCCGCCGCCCGCGACCGGCCCTGGAGGTCCCGTCGCGTTCCGCGATGCCCACGGGTGTCCACATGCCCGGAACGGCGGTTCCCCTGCCCCTGGGGCCAGTTGTTCACTTGTGGTTTCCGTGTGCGCTGCGGCGCACCAGTAGTTGTGGCACTGCACACCGGCCGGATCCGTCCCAGGAGGCGCATTCATGTCGCACCGTCCGCCCAGCCACTTCCCCGGTCGTCGCAGCGTGCTGCGCGGCTCCCTCGCCGCGTCCGCGGCGCTCGCCCTGCCCACCGCGCTCGGCTCGGCACCGGCGTTCGCCCTGTCCGGACGGCCCAAGGCAGGGTGGGGCGTCCAGGCGGGCGACGTGACCGCCGACTCCGGCCTCGTGTGGGTCCGCTCCGACCGCCCCGCGCGGATGATCGTCGAGACGTCGGCGACCGAGTCGTTCCGCCATTCCCGCAGATGGCGAGGACCGCTGCTCGGCGCGGACACGGACTTCACGGGGACCACCCGGCTGCGCGGGCTGCCCGCCGGCGAGCAGATCCACTACCGCGTCCTGCTCGCGGACCCCGACGACCCGCGGCGCACCGGCGAACCGGTGACCGGCACCTTCCGCACGACGCCCGCCGGACGGCGGCGTGGCGTGCGCTTCCTGTGGTCGGGCGACCTGGCGGGACAGGGCTGGGGCATCAACCCCGACATCGGCGGCTACCGCATCTACGACGCCATGGCCCGGCTCGATCCGGACTTCTTCCTGTGCAGCGGCGACAACATCTACGCCGACGGACCGATCGCGGCGACCGCGACGCTCCCCGACGGCAGCACCTGGCGGAACATCACGACCGAGGAGAAGTCCAAGGTCGCCGAGTCCCTGGCCGAGTTCCGCGGCAACTTCCGCTACAACCTGCTGGACGAGAACCTGAAGCGCTTCAACGCGCAGGTGCCGTCGATCATCCAGTGGGACGACCACGAGGTGCGCAACAACTGGTACCCCGGCGAGGTGATCGCGGCCTCGGACACGCGCTACACGGAGAAGAGCGTCGACGTGCTGGCCGCTCGTGCCCGTCGCGCGTTCAGCGAGTACTTCCCGCTCTCCACGCTGCGGCCGGGCGACAAGGACGGCCGCGTGTACCGGGTCATGCGCCACGGTCCGCTCCTGGACGTCTTCGTGCTCGACATGAGGACCTACCGCAACGCCAACTCGCCCGACACCCAGACCACCGACCCGCAGGGCATCCTCGGCGCCGAGCAGCTGGAGTGGCTCAAGCGCGAGCTGTCGCGGTCGCGCGCGGTGTGGAAGGTGATCGCCTCCGACATGCCGCTCGGCCTGGTCGTGCCGGACACGACCGAGGGGAAGCCGAACATCGAGGCCGTGGCACAGGGCGACCCCGGCGCGCCTCTCGGACGCGAGTTGCAGATCGCGGAGCTGCTGCGGTTCGTCAAGCACCGGAGGATCACCGGTACCGTCTGGCTGACCGCCGATGTGCACCACACGTCGGCGCAGCACTACCAGCCGTCGCGGGCGGCCTTCACCGACTTCGAGCCGTTCTGGGAGTTCGTGTCCGGGCCTCTCAACGCCGGAGCCTTCCCGGCGAGCGCGCTGGACGGCACGTTCGGTCCGGAGCGGGTGTTCGTGAAGGCACCGACCGCGTCGAACGTGTCGCCCGCGGGCGGCTACCAGTTCTTCGGCGAGGTCGACATCGACGGAGACAACGGCGAGCTCACGGTACGGCTGCGGGAGCAGGACGGGACCGTGCTGTTCACGCAGGTGCTCCAGCCGGGGCGCGTGGGCCAGTAGGGTCTCGCGACTCCCGTACCCTCGAACGGGCGGGCCGCGCACCGGAGTCATCCCCCGGTGCGCGGCCCGCCCGCCTTCCGTGCGGACCGCCCCGGCGTGGCACAGGTCGACCGGGCTCGGCGCGGCGCGGCTCACTTCGGCCCGGCGCGGCGTGGCTGGGCGCGACTCACCTCGGCCCGGCCCGGCGCGGCGTGGCTCGGCCTGCCTCGACCGACGCGGCCCGGCGCGGCGCGGCGCGCCGGTGGTCGGTCGGCGCGGCCCAGCTCGGACCGTCCGCAAGTACACGCAGGTCAGAGCCGATTGTCAGTGGTCACCTCTACGGTTTTTCCATGACGCGATCTTTCCAGGCCGTGGCCTACACCCGACCCTCCGCGCTGGAGTCCGCACCGGGCGGACGGCGGCTGGGACTTGAGACCTCGCAGGGCGCGACGCCCATGGGGCTCCAGGCTCACCCGCGCTTCTTCGCGGGCTTCCTGACCTCCCCTCAGGTCGCTGCGGCCGGGCTTCTGGCGGTGGCCGACGTCGCCGCGGCCCGGTACTACCAGCGGCAGTTGGGCGCGTCCCTGGACCCGGTGGTCACGGGCAACGGCGATCGGCTCCGCTTCGAGTCCTTCTCCGGCTGCGGCGGTGTGTACGCGCGCCTGGACGTCCTGACGCCGGGTCTCGACGGCGGCGAGGTCGGCCACGGCACGACCAATGTCGACGTCAACAACCCGCTGCGCGAAGCACTTTCCCGCATCGGCACGGACGATCCGCTGCACCTGCGGGTCGGCCCCGACGACATGACGGTGACCACGCTGGACGGCCCCGTCGTCGAGAAGAAGGTGCCGCTGCCGGACCGCTGGTTGCGGGGGTTCGCCGAGGCCCAGGTGACAGCGGCCGGTTTCGACCTGCGGGCCGAGCTGCCGGCGGCCGAGACAGTGCGTTTCCTGCGCTCGCTGCCGCGCGGCACCGCGCGCGGAGCTTCGCGTGGAGCCCAGTGGGTGGTGCCGGCGGGGCGCGGCCTGCGGCCCACGACCCGCCCGGTGCCCGGGGCGGTGTGCCTGCCCGGCCCGGAGCGCCTGATCGCCCTCCAGCGGGTCCTGCGCCACGCGTCGGCGCTGCGGGTGTACGGCCCTCCGGTGACCGGCGACACCAGCGCCGCGGCCTGGGAGGTCGTCCTGCCGGGGATGCGGCTGACGCTGACGCTGTCGCCCGACTCCGCTCGCGGGTTCTCCGGGGAAGGCGGGGTGCTGGACGCCCTCGCGACCGACGAGGCCGCCGAGGACGCGGAGTTGATCGCCGTGCTGCTGGCCTGGGAGCCGCGCGTCGACGTGGGAGAACTGGCCGCCGCCTCCGGCCTGCCGGCCGAGCGGGTGCGCGCCGCGCTGGTCCGCCTCGGCACCTCGGGCCGCGTGGGGTACGACACGGCGGAGGCGGCGTACTTCCACCGCGAACTGCCGTACGACGCCGAGCGGGTGGAGCGTCACAATCCGAGGCTGCGGTCGGCGCGGGCCCTGGTCGCCGCGGGTGCGGTCGCCCTGGACGGCGCACTCGGCACGGTGACCGCCGAGGACGGCCATGTCCACCGGGTGCGCGACGACGCGGGGACACTGAGCTGCTCCTGCCTGTGGTGGGCCAGGTACCGGGGAGGACGCGGACCGTGCAAGCACGCGCTGGCGGTGCGCATGGTGCGGCGGGGAAGCGCGACGGAGCAGCGGGAGATGCGGATCGGCGGGGGTGTGCGATGAGTCGCGAGGCACTGGTCACAGCGGTACGGGCGGGGCAGACGATCGAGGTCACCGGCCTCTTGGGCGGGATGACGGATGCCGAACGGCGGGCGTGCCTGCCCGCGTTGAAGGAGCTGCGCAAGGAGTTGCGGGGCGCTCCGTGGAGCGCCCCGTCCCGCAAGGCCCATCCCGCGCTGCACGCGGCCGGCGCGGCATGTCACACGGGCGCCGCGGGGGCGGCCACCTGGATCGCGGCGGCCGACATGCGCTGGTCCCAGGCCTCCCCCGGCGTGCTCCTGCACGTCCTGGGCGACCGTGAGCCCGAATGGCTCGGCGACGTGGCTCACCGGCTCGCGCGGCGGCCGGTCACCTCGCGGGTGCCGTACGCGTTGACGGAGGGCCTGGTGCGGCTGTCGGGCTGCGAGATCCCGACGACCGACGCCCATGTGACGGGCTGGTTCGAGCACATCGGGAGCGCGTGGCACCAGGGGGACACCGTGGTCGAGCGCCTCCGCCGGGAGCCGCATCTGCCGGTCATGATCGCCGCCCTCTTCGAGTCCCTGGAGGTGACCGGCCGGGTCGGCTGGCTGTTCGGAGACGGTCCGGACAGCTGGTACAGCGCGCTCGCGCGGCTCACCCGGGAAGGCGCCCTCGACCGCAAGACCATGGTGGACGCCTGCGTGGCCAGGCTGCTGCGCGGTGGAGCGACCGCCGACCAGCGGTTGTTCCTGCGCCTGTTGACCTGCCTCGACCTGACACGGGACGAGGAGCGGGAGCGGTCGGCGGACTGGACGGCGCTGGCCTGCGACGCGGCGTCGCCGGTGGCTTGGCACGCCCAGTCCGTACTGGCTTCCCTCTTCCTGGACGGCGAGTCGCCGCTCCGGCAGCTCGCCGAAATGACCTCCAGGGTGCTGTTCAGGCCGGAGAAGAAGCTGGTCCGGGCCCAGCTCATCCTGTTGGGCAAGGTACTCAAGCGCGATCCGTCGAGCGCGCCCGACCTCCTGCCGGCGGTGGCGCAGGCGTTCGGGCACCAGGACACGGAGGTGCAGGAGCGCGCGCTCAAGCTCGTGGAGCGGCACTTCGCCCGGCTCGACGGTGCGGACGGGGCCCGTGAGCGGATCGCCGAGCTGGCGGCGGAGTTGAGTCCCGGGCCACGCGCCCGGGCGGAGCGGCTGCTGGGCGCCGGTGTGGTGGATTCCTCGCCGGTGGTCCACACGGAGGTGCTGCCGCCTGTCCCGGAGCGCTCACGGCCGGCGCCGGCGCCAGGGTCGGCGGTGGAGGTGGCCGAGGAGGTCGGCGCCCTGCTGGCGTCGGGCGGAGACGTCTCCACGTTCGAGCGCGCGTTGGACGGACTGGTCCGACATGCCCACGACGACCGGGACGCACTGCTGGAGGCCCTGCACCCCGCTGTCGCACGGCGCTGGTGGCTGGACGCCGACGTCTCCGACACGCATGTGGACCGCTACTTCCGGGAGTCGCCCCACGGCCTGGAGGTCGTCCTCGCGGCGCTGCTCGGGCGGGTGCGGACGGCCACGCTCCACGCGGCGGTGCAGCAGAGGCCGGACAGGGGCGACTGCCCGCACCGTGCCCTGTCCCGCGCCTTCGACGCGCGTCTGTGGGAGGTGGCTCATCGGATCCGTACCGATCCGCTGCCGTTCCTGCTGGCCACCCCCAGCTGGTCGACGGGACTGCTGGAGCCGGACGAACTCGTGGCGCGTCTGGCCGAGTACCGGCGGCTCGACGCCCGGCCGGGAGCGGCGGACTTCGCCCAGGCGCTGCTGCGTGTCCGGCGGGACGGCGACGGGGCGCCGGCGGCCGCGGCGGCGCGGGCGCTCGGCACACCCGAGGGGTACCGGCTGGCCCAGTGGCTCACCGCGCAGGGCCCGCGTCTCCCGCTGAGCCGTCGTCGGACCGCGGGCGCCCGCATCCTGCTGGAGCTGGGCGAACTCGACGAGATACAGGGGCAGTTCCCGCCGGAGTTCCGGCAGCTGGGACGTCCGCAGTCCGTCTTCAAGAACCGCACGTACTGCCCGCACTGGGACCGGGCGGAGCGGCAGCACTGGTCGGCGGTGCTGCCCGGCCGGCGGGAGATGGTGGCGGCCCGCGTGCTCGGCGACCTCGCCTCGGCCGCCGTGGACGACAGCCGGAAGGAGGCGGCGATTCTGCCCCTGCTCGCCGAGGCCGACGGCGAGGCGGGCGAGGCCCTGCATCTGTGCCTGGCGTACGGGCTGGCGGCGCGCGACCCGGAGGACCGGCTGTGCGCCGTGGACGCCCTGCTGGTCCTGGCGGCGCGCGGTCAGCTCGACGCGGCGCGGCTCGGCGCCGATCTCGGCCAGTTGGTTCGCCGCGGTTGTGTGAAGCCGCTGCGGCTCGCCGAGTCGATACGCACCGCGGCGGCGACCGGCGCGTACGCCACCGTGTGGTCGGTGCTCCGTGACGCGCTGCCGATCCTGCTGGCCGACCTCGCGACGGACGGTAAGGGCGGCAGTGCCACGCGCGGGCTCGGGGACCTGCTGGCGGTCGCCGCGGACTGCGCCGAGCGGTCGGGGGCACGCGGCGATCTGGCACATCTCGCCCGGGCCGCCGGGCGGCGCGGCTCGTCGCGGCTGGTCTCCCAGGCCCGCCGCCTACGGATCGCGCTGACGCAGGAGGCAGCCGCCTGACGTAGGACCGGCCCGTCGGCGGCATGACCCGAGGGGGACCCACCGCCTCCGACGAGTCCCGTGACCAGTGCGGAACACGAGCGGTCCGGGCCGAGCAAAGGACCCTTAAAAAGAACTGCAAAAGGGGCAGAACGACACTTAACCGATCAGTCACAAAGCGTTCGTGATCACGCAACACCGTTCCTTCACAGTGACTGTATGACTCCTGACATGTCTGATGTGACCCGTGCGAAGCACGGGCGCCCCATACACCACTGGCGGCGGGACGTCGTCGAACTCGCCGCCCTGTTCACGGCCGTGGCCGTCGCCGACGCCGTCGCCAACCTGATCGGGCACGGGCCCGACGGCCCTGCCCTGCTCGTGATCTCGGCGATGATCCTGGTCGCCACGGCCGGCTTCCACATCTGGTGGGCACGGCGCCACGGCCACGCCCCGCCGGCGGACGATACCGGCGCCCGGCCCGGCGCCCACGGGCGACGGGCCGGGCGCTCCGACGAGCCCGGCGCGGCCCCGCGGGCCGCCGCCGGGGAGACCGTGCTGTGGCGGATGCGCACGACGGTGCAGGACGCGCCGGGTTCGCTGGCGGCGCTGTGCACGGCGCTGGCCGGGCAGCGGGTCGACATCCTCAGCCTGCAGACGCATCCGCTGGCGAAGGGCACGGTGGACGAGTTCCTGTTGCGGGCCCCCGCGGACCTGGACGCCGCCGAGATCACCCGGGCCGTGTCCCGGGCGGGCGGTGCCGGGACGTGGATCGAGCGCGCCGACGCCCACGACCTGGTGGACGCTCCGACCCGGGTGCTCGGCCTGGCCACTCGCACCGCACTCGACGCAGCCGAACTGCCCCTTGCTCTGCGGCAGTTGCTCGGCCGCTGCACCATCCGGTCGCTGCCCGGCAAGTCGCCGGTCTCCGGACGGGTGGAGGAGGGCGCGCCCGTGGAGGGTGCGCTGGAGGACACCGTCATGCGGCTGCGGGCCCCGGAGGGCGGTGTGATCACGGTGGAGCGGCCGTATCTGCCGTTCACACCGACCGAGTTCGCGCGGGCGAGGGCGTTGGTGGAGCTGGACGCGCGGCTCGGTCCGCGCATTCCGCGGAGCCAGGACGTGCTGACGCTGCCCGAGGGCAATGCCATCACCGTGCGGCGGGCCGACGGGTCCGACGTCGAGGCGGCCAAGGCGATGCACGAGCGCTGCTCCGCGCGGACGCTGAGCATGCGCTACCACGGCCCGGTGGGCGACGCGGACCGCTACCTCAGCCACCTGCTCAGCCCGCGCTTCGGTCGCACCCTGGCCGTACAGACGGCGTCGGGCCGCATCGTCGGGCTCGGACACCTCCTCTGGGACGGTGACGAGACGGAGATCGCGCTCCTCGTCGAGGACGAGTGGCAGCGGCGCGGCATCGGCAGCGAGCTGCTCGGCCGGCTGGTGGCCCTGGCGGTCGAGGCCGGCTGCGAGAGCGTGTACGTCGTGACGCAGGCCTCCAACACCGGCATGGTCGCCGCCATGCGCGGCCTCGGTCTCCCCCTCGACTACCAGATCGAGGAGGGCACCTTGGTCATCACGGCCCGCCTGGAGCCGGCCGGCCGGACGCGGCTGCCGCAGGGCGAAGAGCAGCGCGGGGAGCGCGTCGCGCGCGATTGACCGCCCCCCCCGTACGGACACCTCGCCGTCCGGCCCCCCGTGGGTCCGGACGGCGAGGTCGAGCCGGGCGTCCGCCGTCACTCGGACCGGCCCGGCTCCTCCCCCGCTCCCACCCCCGGCGTGCCGCTCCCCTACGCCACGGGCACCTTGCTCCCCAACGCCGCGTCGAGGTCGACCCAGAGGTCGTCGACGTCCTCCAGACCGACCGACATCCGCAGCAGCCGGTCGCTGACGCCGGCGTCGTGGCGGTCCTGCTCGGGCACGATGCGGTGGCTGATCGAGGCCGGGTGCTGGATCAGGCTGTCCACGCTGCCGAGGCTCACGGCCGGGGTGACCAGTCGGACCCCGGCGATCACGTCGTGCGGGTCCCCGTGGACCTCGAACGCGATCATGGCGCCGCCGATGCGCGGGTAGTGGACGCGGGCGACGCGCGGATCGGCGGCGAGGCGCCGGGCGAGTTCGGCGGCGTTCGAGGACGCGGCCCGTACCCGTACGGGAAGCGTGGAGAGGCCGCGCAGCAGCAGATACCCGGCCAGCGGATGCAGGACACCACCGGTCGCGAACCTCACCTGGCGCAGCCGCCGGGCGAACTCCTCGTCGCAGGCCACCACGCCGGCCATCACGTCGCCGTGTCCGCCGAGGTACTTGGTCGCGCTGTGCAGGATCAGGCGCGCGCCGTGTTCGGCGGGGCGCTGCAGCACGGGCGTGGCGAACGTGTTGTCCGCGAGCAACGGCACGGTGCCACAGGCGTGCGCGACGGCCCTGAGGTCCACCTCGGCGAGCGTCGGGTTGGCCGGCGACTCGACCATCACCAGACCGGTGTCCGGACGCAGGGCGTCGGCGATGCCCGCCGGGTCGACCCAGGTGACCTCGCTGCCCAGCAGGCCCGCCGTGAGCAGGTGGTCGCTGCATCCGTACAGCGGGCGTACGGCGACGACGTGCCGCAGGCCCATCGCGTTCCTGACCAGCAGGACGGCGCTCAGCGCGGCCATGCCGCTGGCGAAGGCGACCGCGCTCTCGGTGCCTTCGAGCCGGGCGAGCGCGGTCTCGAAACGGGCGACGGTCGGATTGCCGAGCCGGGCGTAGACGGGCGGGCCGTCCGGTTCGGCGCCGTCCGCGGCGAACGCGTCGATGCGGGCGGCCTCGCCCCGGCTGTCGTACGAGGGGTAGGTCGTCGACAGATCGATCGGCGCCGCGTGAAGTCCCTGGGCGGCGAGATCGTCCCGCCCGGCGTGCACGGCCTCGGTGGCGAGCGCCCGGACCAGGGGCGCGGCGGACACCTGACGGGTTCCGTTCAGGTCGTCCCGGTCATCGCGAGCGTCATATGCGTCGTACACAACGGAGTCCATGCGGCGAAGCCTGAACACCGAACGGGCTGTGAGCGCCACATCCCGTGTTACGTTCGCGCCATGGCCGATTCCGTCGTACTCGATCCGGTGGATCTTCATCTGTTGCGGCTGTTGCAGAACGACGCCCGGACGACGTACCGCGACCTCGCCGCACAGGTCGGTGTCGCGCCCTCGACCTGCCTGGACCGGGTGACCCGGCTGCGCCGTGCGGGGGTGATTCTCGGCCATCAGTTGCGGCTGGACCCGGCGAAGCTGGGCAGGGGTCTCGAAGCGTTGCTGTCCGTGCAGGTCAGGCCGCATCGACGGGAGCTGGTGGGGCCCTTCGTGGACCGGATAAGGGCGCTTCCGGAGTCCCGCACGGTCTTCCATCTCACCGGTCCCGACGACTATCTGGTCCATGTCGCGGTGGCGGACATGGCGGATCTGCAGCGCCTGGTGCTCGACGAGTTCACCTCGCAGCGCGAAGTGGCGCGGGTCGAGACCCGGTTGATCTTCCAGCAGTGGGACTGCGGTCCGCTGCTGCCTCCCCGCCGGGACCCGCACACGGGCCAGCCGTCCGCGGAACCGTCCGTGCGGTCCGGCAGGACGCCGGTGCCCGAGCAGCCCGCCAGACCGGCGGCGGGGGCCGGCTGATCCGGCACAAGAGCCGGATACCGGGCTGACGCGACGCCCGTCCTCATATGAGGATGTCCGCATGTCACAGACGAAGAGCCCGCTGCCCCGCGAGGTCGCCGACACCTATGTCGACGAACTCATCGCCCTCGACCCGGTCCTCGGAACGTACCTCGGTGTGAAGGAGAGTCACAGCAAGCTCCCCGACACCTCGCCCGCCGGCCAGGAGGCGGTCGCGGAGCTCGCACGGGCGACGCTCGCACGGCTCGACGACGCCGAGCGGCTGCCCGGGGCGGACAGTGACATGGAGCGCCGGTGTGCCCGGCTGCTGCGCGAGCGGCTCACCGCCCAACTCGCCGTCCACGACGCCGGCGAGGGCCTGCGCGCGGTCGGCAACCTGCACACGGCGCCGCACGGCGTGCGCGAGGTCTTCACCCTGACGCCGGCCGACACGCAGGAGGACTGGGCGATCATCGCCGAGCGGCTGCGCGCCGTGCCGGCCGCCCTGGCGGGATACCGCGAGTCCCTCGCCCTCGGCCTGGACCGCAAGCTGTACGCGGGCCCGCGCCCGACAGCGACCTTCATCGGGCAGCTCACCGAGTGGTCGGACACCGACGGGCAGGGCCTCGGCTGGTTCGAGGACTTCGCGTCGGCGGGCCCGGACGCGCTGCGGGAGGAGCTCGACACGGCCGCTCGCGCCGCCACCGAGGCGATCGTCGCGCTGCGGGACTGGATGCGCGACGTGTACGCCCCCACGATCGAGGGCGCGCCCGACACGGTGGGCCGTGAGCGGTACGCGCGGCTGGCCCGCTACTTCAACGGCACGGATCTCGACCTGGACGAGGCGTACGCCTACGGCTGGGCCGAGTACCACCGGCTGCTCGGGGAGATGAAGTCCGAGGCCGAGAAGATCCTGCCCGGCGCCGCGACCCCCTGGGTGGCGCTCGCGCACCTCGACGAGCACGGCAGGCACATCGAAGGCGTCGACGAGGTGCGGACCTGGCTCCAGGGCCTCATGGACGAGGCGATCGAGGCCCTGGACGGCACGCACTTCGAACTCGCCGAGCCGGTACGGAAGGTGGAGTCCCGCATCGCACCGCCCGGAGGCGCCGCGGCACCGTACTACACCGCGCCGTCGCAGGACTTCTCGCGCCCCGGACGGACGTGGCTGCCGACCATGGGGCAGACCCGCTTCCCCGTCTACGACCTGGTCTCGACCTGGTACCACGAGGGGGTGCCCGGCCATCACCTCCAGCTCGCCCAGTGGGTGTACGTGGTCGACGACCTCTCCCGCTACCAGGCCACCGTCGGCCAGGTCAGCGCCAACTGCGAGGGCTGGGCGCTCTACGCGGAGCGGCTGATGGACGAGCTGGGCTTCCTCACGGACGCCGAGCAGCGGCTCGGCTACCTCGACGCGCAGATGATGCGCGCCGCCCGGGTCATCGTCGACATCGGCATGCACCTGGAGCTGGAGATCCCGGCGGACTCGCCCTTCCACCCCGGCGAGCGGTGGACCCCCGACCTGGCGCAGGAGTTCTTCGACGCGCACAGCAGCCGCCCGGCCGACTTCGTGGAGAGCGAGCTGACCCGCTACCTCACCATCCCGGGCCAGGCCATCGGCTACAAGCTCGGCGAGCGTGCGTGGCTGCTGGGCCGGGAGAACGCGAAGAAGCGCCACGGCGACGCGTTCGACGCGAAGGCCTGGCACATGGCGGCCCTGTCCCAGGGTTCGCTGGGCCTGGACGACCTGGTGGACGAGCTGTCCCGGCTCTGACCTGCGCGTACTGAGCGGCCGGGGCCGGTACCCGCCCGGCCGCTCAGTGCGTCAGCCGGCGCAGTTGCACCAGGCCGAGCCATGTCTCGGGGCCCGGCTCCGCGTAGGCGGCGCGCACCGCGTACTGGCCGGGTTCGAGAGCGACCCGCAGATGGTCGGTGCGCTCCGAGGCGGTGCCGGGCCAGGCCGCGTCGAAGAGGACCACCGGCCCCGGCACCTTCCACTGCACCTCCGGCTCCCACGCGGCCCCGGCCAGCGCGGCGGGTACGCCGGAGAGGAGCTCCTGCTCGGACTCGGCGGCGCACCACCGTACGAAGGTGCCGTACTCGGGGAGGTATGCCGTGGAGGCGGGCTGGTCGCCGAGGACGAGGGCCCTGGTGTCCCCGACCGGCACGAGGCCGATGAACCCTTCGACGTCACATGCCCGGTCGTAGTCGGAGGACATGTCGTCGCCGTCCGCCCCCGACCAGAACGGCAGCACGACCTCCGGGATCGCTATGAGGGGTCCGCCGCCCGACTCCACCCAATCGACCGCACCTGGGTCCGCGTATCTGGCCATGCGCAGAAGCTACACGCCCGGGACCGCAGGGGTGTTCGGTGTCCCCCACCCTGTCCGATACGAGCGGATCAGCAGCCGCAGTCGTCCGTGCCGGCCGGTGCGGTCAGCGGGTCCGCCGCGCGCCGCTCCCGGCCCTCCCAGGTCTCGAACTCGAAGCCCTCACGGGCCCAGTACTCGAAGCCGCCGAGCATCTCCTTGACCTGGAAGCCGAGTCGGGCGAGGGCGAGAGCCGCGCGGGTGGCGCCGTTGCAGCCGGGGCCCCAGCAGTAGGTCACGACCGGAACCGACCTGTCGAGGATCTGCTCGGCCTGTTCGGGGATGAGCGCGGTGGGCAGGTGGACGGCGCCGGGGATGTGGCCCGTGTCCCACGACTCGGTGGAACGGGAGTCGAGGACGACGAAGCCGGGGTCGCCGCCGTCGGCGAGGGCGGCGGCGACGTCGGACACGTCGGCGTGGAAGACGAGGCTCGCGCCGAAGTAGGCGGCGGCAGCGGCCGGGGACGCGGGCGCGACCCGCAGGACGGGGTTCGCGCCCGCCGACCCGGTCGTGGTCCCGGCGGCCGTGGTGCCCGCGTCGGGCTGCGTCGTCGTCACGGTGCCGGTGGCGGCGGTGGTGCCGGTCGTGCTGGTGGCGGCGGTCGCGGTCATGGTCTGGCCTTCCCTCCCGGGTCCCGCCCGCCGGCGCCGGTGCGCGCACCCTCCGCGCGTCCGGCGGCCCCGGTGCTTCCTGCGCACCCGGCCGGGCGGAACGTTCTGACCAGAAATCTACGGTCGGTGATCCACTTCCTGAAGTGGCGATCCACGGCCTCTCTCTTGATCGGCCGGGGATTCGCCTGCTATCCATCGCACATGACCGCGTATTCCCCGGACGCCACCGACTGGCGCATCCTCGATGTCCTCCAGCGGGAGGGGCGGGCCAGTTTCGCCGAGCTCGCCCGCGCCGTCTCCATGTCCGCGAGCGCGGTCACCGAGCGGGTGCGCCGCCTGGAGGAAGCGGGCGTCATCCAGGGATATGCGGCCGTCGTCGATCCGGAGAGCCTCGGCCTGCCCATCCTCGCGTTCGTCCGACTCAGGTATCCCCATGGCAACTACAAGCCGTTCCACGACCTCGTCGCGGCGACGCCCGAGATCCTGGAGGCGCATCACGTCACCGGCGACGACTGCTTCGTCATCAAGGTCGCCGCACGCTCGATGAGCCACCTGGAGGAGGTGTCGGGCAGGATCGGCGCCCTGGGCTCGGTGACGACCAGCGTCGTCTACTCCTCGCCGCTCCCCCGCCGGCCCCTCGGCCACTGAGTACGCCGGGCCACGGGGCAGCGGTGCGCCGCGTCAGTCGACGGCGCCCCTCTGCCGTACGACCGAGCCCGTCCTCCCCTTCACCACTTCCAGCTGGGCGTGCACGCGCCGCCGCAGATCGGCGACGTGGCTGACGATGCCGACGCTGCGATCACGCTCCCGCAACGAGTCGAGGACGTCGAGGACCTCGTCGAGGGTCTGGTCGTCGAGACTGCCGAAGCCCTCGTCGATGAAGAGGGTGTCGAGCCGCACGCCCCCCGCCTCGTCGGTGACGACGTCCGCGAGGCCGAGGGCCAGTGCCAGCGAGGCGAAGAACGTCTCGCCGCCGGACAGCGTCGCCGTGTCCCGCTCGCGTCCGGTCCAGGCGTCGACGACGTGCAGGCCGAGTCCGCTGCGGCCACGGCCGGCGCGGTCGGCGGAGTGCACGAGCGTGTAGCGCCCGGAGGACATGCGGTGCAGGCGCGCCGTCGCCGCGGCGGCCACCTGTTCCAGGCGCGCGGCGAGGACGTACGACTCCAGGCGCATCTTGCGTTCGTTGTCCGCCGACGTGCCCGCCGCGAGGCCGGCCATGCGGGCGACGCGGTCGTACTCCTCGCGCAGCGGGGCCAGCCGGCGTACGCCTCTGTCGGCGCGCCCGGACAGGGCGTCCAGCCCGGCGCAGCGCCGGGCGGCGGCGTCCTGTGCGGAGGCCGCTTCCCGCAGGCGGCGGGCGGCCGACTCGGCGGCCCGCTCCGCGGCGGCGAGGTCGGCGGGCGGCCGCTGGGCGGCGTGCGCCGTGTCGGCCTCGGCGAGCACCGCCCGCACGGCCGCCTCTTCCGACTGCCAGGCGTCGAGCCTCCGTTGCAGTTCCCGGTGGGCGGCGTCGTCGAGCAGCGCGGCGGCGGCCGCCCGCGGGGTGTCGAACCCGGCACGGAACGCCGCGTCGGCGAGTCGGGCGTCGGCCTCCTTGAGGCGCTGGGCGGTGTCCTCGGCGGCGCGGACGGCGTCCGCGGCTTCCGTCAGCAGCGCGACCTGCCGCTCCAGCTGCGCGGCGCGCGCGGACACGCTGCCCGCGTCGCCGCGTGCCTGCGTCAACTCCCCTTCGAGACCGGTCTTCTCGCGGTCCAGCGCCTCGCGCAGGGAGGCACGCGAGGCGACACGGCGGGCGGCTTCCTGCTGGGCGTCCGTCCGCCGCCGGTGCTCGCGCTCCGCCTGCTCCCGCGCCTCACGCGCCGCGTGCAGGCCGGAGGCGGCGGAGCGGGCCTCGGCGTGCCGCTGCTCCAGCTCCTCGGTCTCCTGGGTGAGGCGCGCGGTGGGGGTGTCGCCCGCCTCGGCGGTCGCGGCGGCCAGCGCCTCGCGCACGACGCCGAGCCGGCGCTCCGCTTCGGCACGCTCCTCGTCGGCGCTCTGGAACCCGGCGAGGGCCCGTTCCTCGGTCTCGCGGTCGACGTGTCCGTCGACCTTCCGTGCCGGTGCCGGGTGTTCGGTGCCGCCGCAGACGGCGCAGGGCTCACCGTCGACGAGGCCCGCGGCGAGTTCCGCGGCGATGCCCTTGAGGCGCTGTTCCTTCAGGTCGAGCCAGTGGGCGCGTGCCTCGGTGGCCCGCTCGCGCGCGGCGAGGGCCCGCTCGTGCGCGGCGTCCGTGTCGCGTGCGAACTGGTCCCTCTGCCGGGCCGCGTCGAGTCGCCTGAGGGCCGGTTCGCGCTGGACGGCGAGCTGCTCGGCGCGTGTCGCCGCCTCCTGTGCGGTCTCGATGTCCGACTCGATGCCGGCGCGGGTGTCCTCCCACGCGGCGAGCCAGGCCTCGGCCTCCTGGAGGACGTCCTCGTCGGCGCGCTCCTGGCGGTCCAAGGAGGCGCGCTCCGTGGTCAGTTCGGCCAGGCGTCGTTCGGCCCGGCGTGCGGATTCCAGGCCGCCGAGCTCCTCGGCCGCCTTGCGGGCGGCGGTGGCGAGTCCGGGCGCCCCGGCGTCGGCGAACGTCTGCGGCAGACCGGCACGCGCGCGTGCCTCCTCGGCCGCCGCGCGCCGGTGCTCGGTCCCGGCGAGGTCGCGCAGGTCGAGCGCCGGAGCCACCGCCTCGGCCTTGCGGGCGCGCTGCATGCGCGCCTGGGCCTCCTGGTGGGCGTCGGCGCGCTCCTCCAGGCGCGTGGCACGCTCCCGAGCCGCGGTGAACCTGCGCTGGAGCCGGTCCACTTCACGTACGTCGTCGAGCTCGCGGTCCGCTGCGGCGTGCGCGGATGCGGCGGCGGTGCGTGCGCAGTGAGCGATCGTGAGGCGCTCGCGGGCGGTGCTCCGGGCGACGGCGGCCCAGGCGAGGACGGACTCCGCGAGGCCCGGTTCGCCGGGCTTCAGCTCGGGCAGGGCGACCTCGACGCCGCTCCCGGCCTCCTGCTGCATGCGGTGCGCGTCGGCCAGCAACTCGGCGTCCCCCGCCCGCACTTCGGCCTCGGTGGTGCGGCGCCGCTCGGCGAGGCGCTTTTCGACCTCGGCGAAGCGGTGGGTGTCGAAGAGGCGGCCGAGCAGCTTTCCGCGGGCCTCGGCGTCGGCCCGCAGGAAGCGCGCGAAGTCGCCCTGGGGCAGCAGCACGACCTGGCAGAACTGCTCGCGGCTCATGCCGAGCAGCTGGGTGATCTCCTCACCGATCTCCTGGTGGGAGCGGCTGAGGTCCTTCCAGGACCCCGCCGACGCGTCGTACTCGCGCAGCCAGCTCTGGGCCTTCTCGGTGGTCGTGCCCGTGCCGCGCTTCTTGGGCCGCTCCCAGGGCGGCTGCCGGGTGATCTCCAGCCGGCGTCCGGCGACGGTGAGGTCGAGGCGGATCTCGGTGCGGGTACCGGGTGCCGCGTGGTCGCTGCGCAGACCGAGGCCCTGGCCCGTCTGGCGGGCGCCCGGCACCGCGCCGTACAGCGCGTAGCACACGGAGTCCAGGACGGAGGTCTTGCCCGCGCCGGTCGGTCCGTGGAGCAGGAAGAGTCCGGCGGCGGACAGCTCGTCGAAGTCGACCGTCTGGGGTGCGCCGAAGGGTCCGAACGCGGTGATGTCGAGGCGGTGCAGTCTCACCGGGCGACCTCCCGCACTGCCTCGTCGGCGCGGACGGCGTCGAAGGCGTCGCGCAGCACGGTCTGCTCGTGCGGGTCGGGGCCCGCACCGCGTACATGGGCCACGAAGTCCTCCGCGATCTGCTCCTCGCTGCGGCCGGCCAGCCGCCGGGCGTAGGAGGTGTCGGGTTCCTCGGGGGCGCGCTCCGGGTCGAAGGCGAGGCTGAGGGTGTGCGGGAAGCGCTCGGACAGCCGGGCCATGGGGTCGGCCGGGCGGACCGGGTCGGTGAGGGTCGCCTCGACCCACGCCTCCTCGTGGCGCGCCAGCTCCGGATCGGCGAGGAGGTCGTCCAGGCGGCCCCGGACACGGGCGAGGGCACGGGGCACGGGGCAGTCGATCCGCTCCGCTTCGAGGGAGCCGTCGGCGCCCAGGTCGACCAGCCACATGGTCTTGCGGTGGTCCGCCTCCGAGAAGGAGTACGGAAGCGGGGAGCCCGAATAGCGCACGCGCTCGGTGATGGTCTGGCTGCCGTGCAGGTGTCCGAGCGCGGTGTAGTCGACGCCGTCGAAGATTCCGGCGGGCACGGAGGCGACGCCGCCGACGGTGATGTCCCGCTCGCTGTCGCTGGGCTCGCCGCCGGTGACGAAGGCGTGCGCGAGGACCACGGAGCGGGTGCCGGGCGGGCGGGCGGCGAGGTCGGCGCGGACCCGCTCCATCGCGGCGGCCAGTACCGTCTCGTGTGCCGGCTTGTCCACCCCGAACTCGTCCTTCACGAGGGCCGGTTCGAGGTACGGCAGGCCGTAGAAGGCCACGTCGCCGTGCTGGTCGGCGAGGACGACGGGGGTGCCGCACGCCGAGGGCTCGGTCTTCAGGTGGATGCCGGCCCGGCCGATGAGTCCGGCGCCGACTCCGAGCCGACGGGCCGAGTCGTGGTTCCCGGAGATCATCACCGTGGGCACGCCGAGGTCGGCCAGCCGGTGCAGGGCGTCGTCGAAGAGCTCGACGGCGGCGAGGGGCGGCACCGCCCGGTCGTACACGTCTCCCGACACGACCACCGCGTCGACGCCGCGCTCGCGCGCGGTCGTGACGAGATGGGCGATGAACTCGGCCTGGGCGCCGAGCATGTTCACCCGGTGGAACGCCCGGCCGAGATGCCAGTCGGAAGTGTGCAGGAGCCTCATGATCCCCGAGACTAACGGGCGGGTCGGACATCACGGGCGGCTACTCCCGTATCCCCCGTCCGCCGCACCGGCGGTGGGTGTCCGTTCGGCCCGTCACGCGTCCCCGTACGCCTCTCCCCCGAGTTCGAGTTCCGCCGCCCCGGACGTCGCGTCCGCCAGCCAGGCGCGGAAGGCCTCCACGTCGGCGTCCGGCAGCCCGATCTCGATCGTGACCACCTCGCCGTACCGCACGTCGCGCACCTCGCGCCCGGCCGAGCGCAGGTCGTTCTGCACCTTGCCGGCCCGCAGGTGGTCCACGGTCACGGTGGCGAGCCGGAACCTGCGGCGGGTGATGGTCCCGAGCGTGTCCAGGGCCTCCCCCACCGAGCCGCCGTAGGCCCTGATGAGTCCGCCCGCGCCCAGCTTGACCCCGCCGTAGTAGCGGGTGACGACGGCCACGACGTACCGCATGTCGCGGCGCAGCAGCATCTGGAGCATGGGGACGCCGGCGGTGCCTCCCGGTTCGCCGTCGTCGCTCGCCTTCTGCACGGCCGCGTCGGCACCGATCACGTACGCGTAGCAGTTGTGGGTGGCGTCGGCGTGCTCCTTGCGGACGGCGGCGACGAAGTCCTGGGCCTCCTGCTCGGTGGCGGCCGGGGCGAGGGCGCACAGGAAGCGGGAGCGGTTGATCTCGGTCTCGTGCACACCCGCGCGGGCCACTGTGCGGTACTCGTCCTGCATCGGGCCAGCGTATGCGCTGCACGCGCGCGTGCCGTACGCCGCCTCCCGCCCCGCACGCCCTCCCCCCGCCTCCGGGCCCGGCCGCCCTTGGTGACCGCCGCGACGGGTGTCGGCAGTGTCACGTCCGAGGGGCTCCTACCGGCCCCCGCCCGCGGGCTCAAGACCGCGACTTCCTCCCCGGTACCGTCACCTCTTCTTCCCCCTCGGCACCGTCACGTCGGTGAGCAGCGCCACGGAGGGCGCGAGCTCCTGCCAGCTCCCGCCGTGCCAGGCGAGGACGGCGACGGCCGAGGTCGGGAACTTCGTGCGCACCTGGTCCAGGGTGTCGTCCAGGCCGTCCCCGGCGAGGTCGAGGACCAGGTCCTCGAGCCCCGGGTTGTGCCCGATCAGCAGCAACGTCCTGACGCGCTCCGGGACTTCCCGGACGGCCGCCAGCAGCTCGGGGGCGTCCGCCCCGTACAGGCGCCGGTCGAACCGTACGGGAGGCGGGGTGCCCCACTGTTCGGCCGCCAGTTCCCAGGTCTGGCGCGCGCGGACGGCGGTGGAGCACAGGGCGAGGTCGGGCAGCCAGTCGGCGCCCGCGAGCGCCCGCCCGGCGGCCGGGGCGTCACGACGGCCGCGCGCCGCGAGCGGCCGCTCGTGGTCGGGCACGTCCGCGGGCCACGCGGACTTGGCGTGCCGCAGGACCACGAGCCGCCGCAACGGCCCGGCGGCCGCACGCGGTGTCACGACGCCGCTCCGATGTCCCGGGTGAGTTCGAGCCCGAGGAGCCGGTCCGCGTAGGCGTACGTCTCGAAGCGGGCCCCCTCCGGTACGTCGGACTCCTCCACCCATCGCAGGACGCGGAGGACGCCGGGAACGTCCAGGTCGTCCTCCCAGGCGGTGCGCAGTCGCTGCCGTACCTCCTCGGGCACGGGCCGCGAGGGCCGGGTCGCCCAGGCGGCGACCGCGGCGCGCCAGCGCGCCAACGTGACCGCGGCGTCGGCCAGGGCGGCCGCGTCGAGGCGCAGGGGATCGTCCCTGCGGTGCTGGAGCAGGGCGAGGCGCAGGACAGTCGGGTCGGGGGCACCGGTGTCGGCGCCGGGGCCCGCCCCCGCGCCGAGGCCGGGTCCGGTCGCGGGTCCGCCGCCGGGTTCCACGGGGGCGACTCCCACGCGTACGTCACCGGCGGCCGTGTCGTCCGCGGTCCCGCCGGGGGGCGCCGAGGCGTCCGTCGCCCCGCCCCCGGGCGTGAGGACCTGGAGGGTGTGGGTCGCGCCGAGGCCGCCCGTGGCGTCGCGGTGGTCCTCGAACGGCCGGATGCCGAGCGCCGCCGCGCTCGCCCGCAGCGCGTCCGGGTCCGCCACGGGGCCGGACGTCGCCCAGACGGGGGTCCCGCCGAGCTCCAGCGCGCGGACGAGGACGTCGGCGACGAGCAGCACCCGCAGACCGGTGGTGTCGAAGCCGGGCGGGCGCGCGTGGACGCGGACCAGGCTGCGGCGGGCCGGGACGGCGTCGGTGGGCTCGCCCGAGCGGGCGTCGATGATACGGAGCACGAGGTGAGCGTAGGCGTGCCGGCAGCCGAACGCAGGGAGATGGAGCCCGTTCCGGACAGGCGTTCGCGCTTCGGGATTCCGGTCCGGTGCGCCGGACCCGTGTGCGGGCCGTGCCGGAGTCCACGCACCGGGCCGGCCGCCGCGCGCATCTGGCGTCGGGCATCGCGCCGTTCGGCGATCATCCGGTTCGCGATCACCAGGTTCGGCGATCACCGGGTTCGGCGGTCGGCCGGCCCAGCGATCGCCCGCTTAGGCGGTCGCCCGCTTCGGGCACCGGGCACCCGGCCGGGCAGACCGCGCGGCGGACTCACCGCCTCGCGCACCGGCTGAAGTCGACTTCGGCGGCGCATCACACGGCGTTCATGGGGACGCCACGCATGTGCCCCGGAAACCTGAATGAGTGGTTCCGCTCAGGGAGACCGCGCGGCGACGCCGCACGCACCCGACACGGCCGACACCGCCGACGCCGGCACCGCCGATCGTGAGAATCACCGGAGACCGAAGGGCCGACCCATGACGGGTACCGAACCCGCCGCCACGCTGAACCGCCGCCGCCTGCTGCTCGCCTCCGGCGCCGCAGTCGCCGCCGGAGCCGCCGGGACGACCGGGGCGTTCCTGCCCGGCGGACGCCGCCCGCCCGCGACGTCGGACGCCCCCGGGCACCCGGACACGCGGGCCCCGGCTCCGCGGGACCCGGCCGGACGGCAGTCCCGAGCGGTCCGGCGTCCCACGCCCTACGGCACGACCACGCTGGAGACGACGGCACGGCTCGGCGGAGCTGCGGGGCCCGGCTCGTACCGGCGGCTCGTCCCGGGCCCGGGCTGGCCGCTCACCGTGCGGACGGAGCTCGCAGCCGCCGGCAACGGGCGCCAGGACCGGCGTACGCCACTGGCCTGCTTCGTCCAGTTCACCGACCTGCACCTCACCGATGTGCAGAACCCGCTGCGCACGGAGTTCCTGCGGTCGCGCGGGGCCTCCGCGTGGCGGGCGCAGGAGGCGCTCACGGTGGCGGGCGCGGTGGCGATGGTGGAGCAGGTGAACGCCCTCGGGCCAGGCCCGCACACGGGGCTGCCGCCCGCGTTCGTCATGACGACGGGCGACAACGTCGACAACAACTCGGTGATCGAGCTGGAGTGGTTCCTCACGCTGATGAGCGGCGGCCCGATCACCCCGAACAGCGGTGATCCGGCGGCCTACGAAGGTGTCCAGAACTCCGGGCTGCCGCTCTACTGGCACCCGGACGACGCCGCTCTGCGCGACCTGGACAAGCGGCGGGGGCTCCCTCTCGTCCCCGGGTTCCTGGAGGCCGCCACCCGGACGGTGTCCAGTCCCGGTCTGCGCGTCCCCTGGTACTCCACGGTCGGCAACCACGACGACCTGCCCGGCGGTTGCCTCTCGCCGGCGCTCCACGACATCGCCGTCGGCTCCCGCAAGCTGCTGTCGGTCCCGGACGCGGACGCCGCCGCCTACGCGCGGGCGCTGCGCACCGGTGACGACCCGCGGAGCGAGGTGCTCACGTCGGTCCTGCGCAGGCACGCGGCCTCGGCACGTACCGTGACGCCCGACGAACGGCGCCGGCCGTTCACCCCGCACGACTACCTGGCGGCACATCTCGACCCCGCGCACACCGGTGCCGGTCCCCGCGGCCACGGATACACCGAGGACCATCTCGACGGCGAGCGGATGTACTACAGCTTCCGCGTCGCCGAGAACGTGGTCGGCGTGAGCATCGACACGACGTACCGCGGCGGCCACTACGAGGGCTCCCTCGGCAGCGAGCAACTGCGCTGGCTCGAACGCACCCTGGCGGCGCACAGTTCCCGGTCGTACGACGCCGACGGACGGCTCGTCCGCCGTCCCGGGGCCGACGACGCGCACATCCTGGTCTTCAGTCACCACCACAGCGCCGGCATGACCCGTCGCCCGGACGCCGCACCGACCGACGAGCCGCGCCACGACGGTGCGGAGGTGGTCGCCCTGCTGAGCCGGTTCCCGAACGTGGTGGCCTGGATCAACGGCCACAGCCACGTCAACCGGATCACCCCGCACGGGCACGCGACGCCGGCGCGCTCCTTCTGGGAGGTCAACACCGCCTCCCACGTGGACTATCCGCACCACGCGCGCCTCATCGAACTGGCCGACAACGGCGACGGAACGATCTCCCTGTTCACCACGCTCATCGAATCCGCCGCCCCGCACCGCACGGCCCCCGGCTTCGACGACCTGTCGGCCGTGGGCCTCGCCTCCCTCTACCGTGAACTGGCGTACAACGCGCCCGGCCTCGCCGCGGGCATGCCGGGCGGCGTGCAGGAGAGCTGGGCCGGCACGGCCGGTGACCGGAACACGGAGCTCCTGCTGGGAATCACCCGGTGACGTCCGCTGTTTCCCCGCTGGGCGCCCCGATGCGGGCGTTCACCGCGACGAGCTGCGACGACAGGGACCCCTAGGAGGCCGAGCATGTACGGCGACCCGGCAACGATCCGCAAGATCCTCACCGAGCTGGGCGACACCTGGGCGATCGTCGGCCTCTCGTCGAACGAGCGGCGCGCCGCGCACGGCGTCGCCGATGTCCTCCAGCGCTACGGCAAGCGCATCGTCCCCGTGCACCCGAAGGCCGAGACCGTCCACGGGGAGAAGGGCTACGCCTCCCTCGACGACATTCCGTTCGAGGTCGATGTCGTCGACGTCTTCGTCAACAGCGACCTCGCGGGTCCCGTCGCCGACGAGGCGGCGGCCATCGGCGCCAAGGCCGTCTGGTTCCAGCTCGGTGTCGTCGACGATGCCGCGTACGACCGGACCCGCGCCGCCGGACTCGACATGGTCATGGACCGCTGCCCGGCCATCGAGATCCCGCGCCTCGGCTGACCCCTGCCCGCGCCCGGGCTCGGGGCGAACGCGGCGACCGGCGCCCGGAGTGCGCCGGGAATTGTGGTTGACGGCGCGACCGCGGCACCGGTTTCCTGCTGCGGTGTCCACTCTTCGCATCGAGCAGCCGCACGACGACGCCCGTCTGGAGGACTGGCGGCACGTCCACAACGTGATCGTGCCGGCCGCCGCCATGTCCCTGGACGACGCGCGGGAGCGTGCCCGACGGTACCGCCTCGAAGTCGCCTACCTCGGTGACGTCCTGGTCGGGTGCACGACCGTGCGCCCGCCCACCGACGACACCGCCACGGCCACGGTCATCGCCCGTGTGCTCGCCGAGCACCGCGGTCGCGGCTTCGGCGAGGAGCTCTACTCACGCGGCCTCCAGGAGGCACGCGGGCTGGGCGCCGAGGTGATCGAGACGGTCGTGCTCGCGGCCAACGACGACGGTCTCCGCTTCGCCCTCAAGCACGGTTTCGTCGAGGTGGAGCGCTACGTGCTGCCCGGCGAGAGTGCCGAGTGGATCGATCTGCGACTGGCCTGACGGGTCCCGGCGGGCGGCCCGGTGGACGCAGGGCGCGTCACCGGCCGCGGGCGAGGAACGCCGCGACGGTTCCGCTGAAGCCGCGCGGGTCGTCGAGCCACGGATAGTGGCCCGCACCCGGGCGCACGCTCAACTCGGCCCGCGGGAAGAGGTCCGCGACGGTCGCGGCGACGCGCGGGAGGGGACCGCTGTCGAGTTCTCCCGCCACGAGCAGGACCCGCGCGTCCCAGGCGGCGACGGCGGCCCTGGTCTCGGCGGGACGGAAGGCACCGGGTGCCGCGTACAGCTCCGCGGCCTCCTCGTTGGTCTCCTCGACCTCGGTCGCGGCATGCGCCCGGGCGGTCGCGTCCCAGTTCCCGTAGAAGAAGGGCGTGGCGGCGTCCCAGTCGGCGTCGCTCGCGGTGCCGGCCCAGATCCGTTCGTAGGCGGGGTGCCCGGCCTCGAACCACGGTTCGGCCTTGCGCAGCGCGGCCGCCTCCAGGCGGTGTTCCACGGTGAAGTCGACGCCGAGGGCGCGCGCCCGCCCGGCGACCAGCGTCAGGGTGCGGACGCGTCCGGGACGTCCGGTGGCGTACTGGAGGGCCAGGTCACCGCCGGCGGAGTGCGCGAGCAGATCCACCCGGTCCAGACCGAGATGCGCGCGGAGCGCCTCGACGTCGTCGGCCTGCCGGTCGCAGCGGTACGTCGCCGGATCGGCGGGGGTGCCGGAGTCGCCCGTTCCGCGCAGGTCGAGCACGATCAGCCGACGGTGCCGCGACAGCCCTCCGAGGTCGCCCAGGTAGGAGGAGGCCCGCATCGGGCCGCCGGGCAGGCAGAGCAGCGGTTCGCCCTCGCCCAGGACGCGGTAGGCGAGGCGGGTTCCGTCGGGAGCGGTGAAGTCCGGCATGCCGCCATCCTCGTGAGCGAGCGCCGTCGGCGGCAATCCGTTTGCCGCGCACGGCCCTGCATTCCCGCGGAACACCGCGCATTCCCGCGGGCCACCGGGTGCCGGGCCGGGCCGAGCTCGGCTGGGCCGGACCGGGCCGGGCTGCGGAACGAGGCCCGCCCCCGCAGCCGTACGCGAAAGGTCGTCAGTCGTGCGGCGGACGGTCGCTGATGCGATGGTCGGCCAGGTTCAGGGCCTCGTCGACCACCCGGCGCAGATGACCGTCGCCGAGCGAGTAGATCACCCGGCGCCCCTTCTTCCGGGTGTTCACGAGTCCGGCGAGCCGCAGGCGGGCCAGATGCTGGCTCACGGCCGGACGGGCGGCCCCGCACGCCTCCGTGAGCGTCGTGACGTCGGCATCGCCGCCGGTCAGCGCGTGCAGCAGCGCGAGGCGCGTGCGGTCGCCGAGGAGGGCCAGCAGCTCGGCGGCGAGAGCGAACTGTTCCTCGCCGGGACTACGCGGGTGCGCATCATGCGCAGGTGACAGGTGCATGCGTGCGCTCATACGCACATAATGGCCTCATGGACGCCGACACGTCCACTCCCGCGCACCGGAAGGGGACTCCCGTGAGCGACCACCGCCACTCGGACGAGGACCACGAGCACGAGCACGGCCACGAGCACGAGCACGGCCACGGCCACCTCAACGATCGCGCGCACAACCACGCCCGCTCCCCCGCGCCCGGCCCCTCCCACAGCGCCGGACACGGGCAGGGTCATGAGCACGGGCACCGTCACGCGCACACCCTGGGCAGCCGCCTGCGGCACCTGATCACGCCGCACTCGCACGCGACCGCCGACAAGGTCGACTCGGCGCTGGAGTCGTCGGCGCGCGGCATGCGTGCGCTCTGGGTGTCGCTCGTGGTCCTGGGCGCAACGGCCCTGGCCCAGGCGGTCGTCGTCGTGATGTCGGGGTCGGTGGCGCTGCTCGGCGACACCGCGCACAACGCGGCGGACGCCCTGACGGCCGTGCCGCTGGGGATCGCCTTCGTGCTGGGCCGCCGCGCCGCGACGCGGCGCTTCACGTACGGCTACGGGCGGGCGGAGGACCTCGCGGGCATCGTGATCGTGCTGACGATCACGGCGTCCGCGGCCTTCGCGGCCTGGACGGCGATCGACCGACTGCTCGACCCGCAGCCCGTGCGGCACGTCCCGGTCGTCGCGGCGGCAGCCGTGATCGGCTTCCTCGGCAACGAGTGGGTCGCCCGCCACCGTATCCGCGTGGGCCGGGAGATCGGCTCCGCCGCCCTGGTCGCGGACGGGCTGCACGCGCGGACGGACGGCTTCACCTCGCTCGCCGTGCTGGTGGGTGCGGGGGGCGCGACACTCGGCCTGCAACTGGCCGATCCGCTGGTCGGGTTGGCGATCACCGCGGCGATCCTGCTGGTGCTGCGCGATGCCGCCCGGGAGGTGTTCCGGCGGCTGATGGACGCCGTGGACCCGGAGCTGGTGGACCGCGCCGAGCGGGCGCTGTGCGAGGTGCCGGGCGTGCACGCGGTGGGCGAGCTGCGGCTGCGCTGGATCGGGCACCGGCTGCGCGCCGAGGTCGCGGTGGTCGTCGACGGCGAGGCGAGCGTCCGCGAGGCCCACCGCATCGCGGTCGAGGCCGAACACGCCCTGCTGCACGCGGTGCCGAGACTCACCGCCGTGCTGGTGCACGCCGACCCGGCGACCGCGCCCGGGGAGTCGGACCCGCACCTGGCGCTGGCGCACCACGCTGCGGCCTGACCGCCGCGCACCCGACGGCCGGGAGCCCCCGCGGGCACGGGCCCGGCCGCCTCGCCGAACCGCGGGTCAGGCGACTCCGAGCCCCTCCAGCACCACCGCGTTCGGCAGCTCGGCGAACATCTTGCCCGGCACCAGCAGTTTGCCCCGCCGCCGCCCGCTGCCGACCAGTACATAGGGCAGCTCGACGACGGCCGAGTCCACGAGAAGCGGCCAGTCGGCGGGGAGCCCCAGGGGTGTGATGCCGCCGTACTCCATGCCGGTCTCCCCGGTCGCCGTGTCCATCGGCGCGAACGAGGCCTTGCGGGAGCCGAGTTGACGCCGCACGGCTCCGTTCACGTCGACGCGGGTGGCGGACAGGACGACGCACGCGGCGAGCGCGGTCTCGCCGCCCCGCTTGCCCGCGACGACCACGCAGTTGGCGGACTGGTCGAGCAGCTCCGCTCCGTAGTGCTCGACGAACGTGGCGGTGTCGGCCCAGTCGGGCTCCGTGTCGACGTAGACGATCTGGTCCGCAGGGGTGCCGCCGCGCCATGCGCGTACGGCGTCGGCGACCGGCCGGGTCAGTTCGTCGAGGCAGTCGGGGGCGGGCGTGGCGGTGTCGAAGCGTCCGATGGGTGCGCGCATGACGGCACGCTAACAGCCGTGCCTGCGGGGTCGGCCGGACGTCTCGGCACGCGAACGGCACGGCCCGCAGGACGCCTCGGTGCGCGAGGAGCAGACGCACGGGACGCCTCGACGTACGAGAGGAACAGGGCCCGCCGGCCTCCTCGGTCCACGAGGAACGGGGCCCGCGCGACACCTCAGTGCACGAGGGGGACGGACACCGCCATGACCATCTCGACCGGCACGTCACCGTCGTTGCCGTACCGGTGCGGGGTGTTGGCCTCGAAGGACGCGCTGGCGCCGGCGGGGACGAGATGCTCGACCCCGTCGACGGTGAGGGTCAGTTCGCCCTCGGTGACGTGGACGAGTTCGACCGTGCCCGTCGGGTGCGGGTCCGAGGGGCTGCCCTCGCCCGGCATCAGCCGCCAGTCCCACATCTCCAGCGGACCGGGGGCCTCGGTGCCCGCGAGGAGCCGGTTGTAGCTGCCCGCTTCGGTGTGCCACAGCCGTACGGCCTGCTCGGCGGGGACGATACGGACCTTCGGCCCCTGCTCGTAGTCGAGCAAGGTGGTGATGCTGATACCGAGGGCGTCGCCGATCTTGACGACGGTGCCCAGGCTCGGGTTGGTCCTGGCCTGCTCGATCTGGATGAGCATGCCGCGGCTGACCCCGGCGCGCGCGGCGAGCGCGTCCAGGGTGAAGCCGCGCTCGGTGCGCCAGCGCTTCACGTTGCGCCCCAGGGACTGGGTCAGCAGGTCGAGGTCCGACACATTCCGTCCAATATTCTGGATGACAGAGTTCAATCAGGTGAACTATCGTGTGGTGCACCCGATCGTTCACCGAACTGTACTGCGAGGGGCCCGATGACGGCACTGCCAGCACTCTTCGCCCTGGCGACCAGCCTCCTGTGGGGCCTGGCCGACTTCGGCGGAGGGCTGCTCACCCGTCGCACGCCGGCCCTCACGGTGGTCGTCGTCTCCCAGTCGATCGCCGCCGTGGTCCTGGGCGCGATCGTCGTGGCCACCGGCGGCTGGAGCGCGGCGGGACCGCAGCTGTGGTTCGCGTTCGCCGCGGGTCTGGTCGGACCGGTCGCGCTGCTCTCCTTCTACAAGGCCCTCGCCCTGGGCCCGATGGGTGTGGTCTCCCCGCTCGGCTCCCTCGCCGTGGCCGTCCCGATCACCGTGGGACTCGTCCTCGGGGAGCGGCCCGGGCCGACCCAGTTCGTGGGGATCGCGATCGCCGTCGCGGGCGTGATCCTCGCGGGCGGCCCCCAGTTGCGGGGCGCTCCCGTGCAGCGGCAGGCGATCCTGCTCTCGCTGCTCGCGGCGCTCGGCTTCGGCACGGTCTTCGCCCTGATCGCGGAGGCGTCGTCGTCGGTCACCGGACTCTTCCTCGCCCTCTTCGTGCAGCGCGTGACCAACGTGGCCGCGGGCGGCGCGGCGCTGCTCGTCACCGTCGGGCGCGGCGCCCGGGCGCTCCCCGAGAGCGGCTTCCCCTGGCGCACCCTGCCCGCGCTCGCCTTCGTCGGACTCGCCGACGTCGCGGCCAACGGCACGTACTCCGTCGCCGCCCAGCACGGCCCGGTCACCGTGGTCGCCGTCCTCGCCTCGCTGTACCCGGTGGTCACGGCACTGGCGGCGCGCGGCTTCCTCAGCGAACGGCTCCGCGGTGTGCAGGCGGCGGGCGCCGGCCTCGCCCTCGTCGGCACCGTGCTTCTGGCGACGGGCTGACGCCGCGTCCGACAGGAAGCGCGGAAGACCGGGGCCGCACGGCCGGCACCGCTTCAGGACTCCGCGCGCACGTCCCCGGTGGCGCCCTCGGCGTCGAGGTCGAGTTCCGCGAGCCGGGCCGCGGCCTCTTCGTCGAGCCCGGAGAGGGCCAGCAGCTGCTCCGGCGTCACGCCGTCGGGAATCGGCACGGGCGCCGGGGTCCGCAATGGCGGCTGCCAGCCGGCCACCGGGTCCCAGCGCCGTACGACGCGCGCCGGAGCGCCCGCCACCACGGCGTGGTCCGGCACCTGACCGCGCACCACCGCACCGGCCGCCACCACGACGTTCCGCCCGATGCGGGCGCCAGGCAGGATCACCGCGCCGGTCCCGATCCAGCACCCGGGCCCGATCTCCACGGGTTCCATCCGCGGCCACTGCTTGCCGATCGGCTCGTGCGGATCGTCGTACGAGTGGTTGGTGGAGGTGACGTACACGTACGGCCCGAAGTAGCAGTCACTGCCGATCGTCACGGTCGTGTCGGCGATGACGTGACTGCCGCGGCCCAGGACGACACCGTCGCCGATGCGCAGGATGGGGTCGGGTCCGAGGTCCAGGTCGGGCATCAACCCGGCGGTCAGCGTGACCTGTTCGGCGACGATGCAGTGCGAGCCGAGGTGGATCCAGGGTTCGCCGAAGACCGTGCCGAGCGGGAACGCGAGTCTGGTACCTGTTCCCATCGACCCGAAGCGGAAGCGCCCCGGGCGCTCGGCCGAGACGGCTCCCGTGCGCTGCACCCAAGCCCAGCCCGCGTGGACGGCGCGCTGAGCGAGGCGCCGCCGCCATGATGAGAACGTGTTCTTGCTCTTGGGCACCCGCTCACCGTACTCAGCGCGAGCTGCGCCGATGAGCTCGTGCGGCTGTGATCTTCACCCCACCGGAGCAGCAGGCGATGACATACGGTGCCGGTGTACCGACGCGACGAGAAGACGGTGGGGCGGCGATGACGCAGCAGGCGTTGATCATGGGGATCGGCGGCAAGGACCCGAAGGTGGACCAGGATGCCTTCGCGGCACCCACCTCCGTGATCATCGGGGACGTCACCCTGCACGCGGGTGCGAGCGCCTGGTACGGCGCGGTGCTGCGCGCCGACTGCGGTCCCATCGTCATCGGCGCCGACAGCAACGTGCAGGACAACTGCAGCCTTCACGTGGACCCGGGCTTCCCCATCACGATCGGCGAGCGGGTCTCCGTCGGGCACAACGCGGTGGTGCACGGCGCCACCGTGGAGGACGACTGCCTGATCGGCATGGGCGCCACGGTGCTGAACGGCGCGGTGATCGGCGCCGGTTCACTGGTGGCCGCGCAGGCGCTGGTCCCACAGGGCATGCGGGTGCCCCCGGGCTCTCTCGTCGCGGGGGTGCCCGCCAAGGTGAAACGGCAGTTGACCGCCGAGGAGCGCGAGGGCATCTCGCTGAACGGCACGCTGTACGTCGAGCTGGCGAAGGCCCACCGGGCCGCGCACGAGGAGAACTGAGCCCCACCCCTCAGGCCCCTCCCGGCCTCCCGGTCGCTGTCGCCGTCGGCGGTGCGGCCGGGGCCGAGCAGCGCGGCACGGGATGGCCGGGCGCACGACCCGCCGGGTCACGCCCGGAGAAGGACCAGGGCTCGGACGCGTGCCGTCCGGTTCAGTCGCCGGCGGGCGCCGCGACCGGTTCCGCGCCGGCCTCGGCCCGCTCGGCCGAGGCCCGCTTGGCCTTGCGCTTGACGATCAGCATCGAGGCGAGGCCCGCGAGCACCGCCGCGACGAGACCCAGCCACGAGAAGCGCTTCAACCAGGACTCGGCGACGACACCGACGTAGTAGATGACCGCGGTGGTGCCGCCGGCCCAGACGATGCCGCCGAGCACGTTGGCGATCAGGAACTTCCAGTACGGCATCCGCAGCACGCCCGCGAGCGGACCGGCGAAGATCCTCAGCAGGGCGATGAACCGGCCGAAGAAGACGGCCCACATGCCCCACTTCTGGAAGGACCGCTCGGCCGTGGCGACGTGCCCCTCACTGAAGTGCCGGGGGAACTTGGCGCCGAGCCAGGCCAGGAGCGGACGCCCGCCCTTGCGGCCGATGGCGTATCCGATGGAGTCACCGACGATGGCACCCAGGCTGGCGCAGGCGCCCAGGACGAACGGGTTGATGCCCTCGTGCTGGGAGGAGAGCAGCGCCGCCGAGACCAGGATGATCTCGCCGGGCAACGGGATGCCCAGACTCTCCAAGCCGATGACCAGGCCCACGAGCGCATAGATGCTGACCGCGGGCACCGTCTCGAGCCAGTCCTGGACGTGCAACGCCGGTACCTCCCGTTTGACTGTGCCTGGTCCGGGCACATGCGCCGCACATGATCACCCGGGGTGCACTTCCCCCTGAGCACACGCCGGGAAGCCTACCTGGTCGGTCTGGCCCGACGGAGGGCCCGAGGGTGCCGTGGAGCTCACACCGGACCCCATCGAGCAACCAAAGGTTGCACATCACGGAGGGGCACCCTAAAGTGTTACGCAACTAAAGGTTGCACATGGAGGTCGGTGGGATGGAGTACGGCAGCATCGAGCGCGAGATCTACGTCGAGGCCACGCCCGAGGTGGTCTACGAGGTGGTCAGCAGGCCCGAGCACCTGCGGGAGTGGTGGCCGGACGAGGCGGAGCTCGAACCGGTTCCCGGCGGCACCGGAGTCATCACCTTCGGCGACGCGTCCACCCCCGAGGCGAAGGCCGTGCCGCTCACGGTGGTGGAGGCCGACCCGCCGCGACGGTTCTCCTTCCGGTGGGTGTACGACGAGGGCGTGACCGCGTCGGCGTCCAACTCCCTCCTGGTCACCTTCGACCTGGTCCCCTCCGGCGCCGGCACCCTGCTGCACTTCACCGAGGCCGGATTCCGCGAGAAGGGCTGGGAGGCGGCCGTCCTGGAGGAGCAGTACCTCGACCACGTGTCCGGATGGGACCACTTCCTGCCGCGCCTCGTCTCCTACGTCTCCCGGCTGGTGTCGGCGTCATGAGCGTCACCGTCGACGACGACCTCTGGTCGGCGGTCGGGGACCCCATACGGCGCCGGATGCTCGACCTGCTGCTGAGCGGCGGCGGTGGTACCGCCACCACGTTGAGCGAGCGGCTGCCGGTCACACGGCAGGCGGTGGCCAAACACCTCGGCGTGCTCGACCGGGTCGGTCTGGTCCACGTCACGCCGTCCGGACGCGAGCGCCTGTATCAGGTCGACGAAGCCCAACTCGCCCGCGCTGTGGCGCAGTTGTCGTCGGTCGGGGCCGCATGGGACGCCCGGCTCCAGCGGATCAAGCGGATCGCCGAAGCGATCCAGCGCAGCAAGGACAGCTGACCGACCGCGCCCGCGCACGGGCGCCCCCGCACGAAAGAGGTATCGAGATGGTGGACATCCTGCACAGGATCGGCGTCACGGCGTCGCCCGACGACGTCTACGCGGCCCTGACCACGATCGACGGGCTGTCGAAATGGTGGACCGAGGACACGGAGGGTGACAGCGGGGTCGGTGGCGTCATCCGGTTCCGCTTCGTACCCGGCGGATTCGACATGAAGGTCCTGGAGGCCCAGCCCGCCGAGCGCGTGCTCTGGGAGGTCGTCGACGGCCCCGAGGAGTGGATCGGCACGCAGGTCGCGTTCGAGCTCAAGCAGGAGGACGGCTTCACGATCGTGCTGTTCCGGCACGAGGGCTGGAAGGAGCCGGTGGAGTTCATGTACCACTGCAACACCAAGTGGGCGATCTTCCTGATGAGCCTCAAGAAGCTGGTCGAGACCGGCAAGGGCGATCCCGCGCCGCACGACGTCATGATCAGCAACTGGCACTAGCACCCGTCAGCCGGCCGTCGACCCAGGGCCTTCGGCGGCACGGCAGGGGCCCTGGCCGGAGCGTACGTCCCGGCCGGGGCCCCTGCCGACAGACGGCTCAGCCGTTCGGACGCAGCGTCCACACGACGGTCATCTCACCGGTGACGGCACCGTCGGCGCGCTGGATGGCGATGGCGACCGGGAACTCGGGACGCCGGCCGGCGTCGAGTTCGGCGACGACGTCGGCGGCGGGCCGGCCGAGGGTCGCGGTGGCCGTGACGGGCCCCATCGCGAGCTTCTTGTAGGCGATCTCGGCGCTGACCGCGAGCGGCACGGCGCGCGAGAGCTGGTCCCCGAACGCGGCAAGGACGATCGCTCCGCTCGCCGACTCCCCCAGCGTGAACATCGCTCCGGCGTGCGGCCCGCCCACGTGGTTGTGGTAGTCGCTCTGGTCCGGCAGCGCCACCACGGCCTTGTCCGGACCGGTCTCCACGAACTCGAGGTTCAGGGTCCGGGCCATCGGCACGGTGGCGGCGAGCATCTCGCCGATCGTCATCTGGTCTGCGCTCATACCGGCATGTTACCCGCGAGTAGCAACCCTTGGCCAGCGCGCGCCGATCATCGCCGTATCGTTACGCCCCATGTGGCCAGGAGAGCAGCCGCCCGCGGGCGGACAGAATCCCCAACAGCCCACCGGTGGCGGGCAGTCGAACCCGCGGCCGTCCGCCGGAGCAGAAGGACCGGGTCCCCGGCCGGACGCCGGGGCCGGGCAGCCGAACCCGTACCGGCAGCCGGGGTACCAGCAGCCCAATCCCTATCACCAGGCACCGGCCCCCTGGAACGCCCCGACGGTCACCGCGGACGCCGCGGCACCGCCCGCGAGCCGCGGCGACGGCAGGCGGACGCAGGTCCTCGCCCTGATCTCGGCCGCGGCGGTCGTCGTCGCCGCCGGAGTGACCGGCTTCGTCCTGCTCGGACCGGGCAAGGACGACGGGGCAGGACCCGGGCCGACCGGGTCGCCGTCCGCGCCGTCGAGCCCGGCGAGCGATCCGCGGGGCACCGAGGGCGCCGAGAAGCCGACCGTGGCCGGCTGGAAGACCGTGGTGAACCCCAAGCGCGGCATCGCCTTCGACGTCCCCCCGCAGTGGGGACTGAAGTCGACGGGCTGGGTCACCTACGTCTCCGAGGACGACGACCCCCGTGACGAGCCTCTCGCCGCCGTCGCGGCCCCCGCGCTCCTGAAGGAGAAGTGGTGCGGCTCCGACGACGACAAGGACGGCACCGAGGACTACACGATGCTCGCGGGTGCCGGGACCAAGCGGAACAACGGGGCGAAGACCCCCGAGGACGCGGCTCGCGACGACGCCGCGGCATGGGTCTACGGCGCCTACACCCAGCCCGACAAGAAACTGGTGACGTCCGGCGCCGTGGAGCCGTACACGACGAAGTCCGGCATCACGGGCAGTCTGGCCACGGCGTCGTCGTCGGGTGTGGAGAAATCGAAAAAGTGCGCCGTCGACGGGAAGGCGACCGTCTTCTCCTTCAAGGACCCCTCGAACGACATCGTTTCGTGGGAGTTCTTCGGGGCGAAGGGGGTGTCCGAGGAGGTCTCGGACGCGACGGTGCGGAAAATCGTCTCCACCGTACGGCTCTACGACGTCCCCCCGGCGTCCTGACTCGTTGTCCGAGTCACTGATCCGGTACACGTCTGACGAAACGCGGTGACCCAAACATGTCACGGGCGGCACTAGGGTTACTGCCCATGTGGCCAGGACAGCAGCCGCCCGGGGGCGAGCAGAACCCGCAGGACCAGAACCCGTACCAGCAGCCGGGGTACCAGCAGCCGAATCCGTACCAGCAGCCCGGATACCAGCAGACCGGGTACCAGCAGCCCAACCAGTACGGGCAGCCGCAGTGGGGCTCCCCGTCGGAGACGCCCGGCGCGCCTCAGCCGGCGGGGGGCAGCGGCGGCGGCGGCAACAAGACGAAGATCACCGCGATCGTCGCGGCCTCGGCCGTGGTGATCGCGGCCGGGGTCACCGGCTTCCTGGTCCTGGGCGGCGGCAGCGACGACGACAAGGCGGACGGCAAGCCGTCCAAGTCGCCCAAGAAGTCCGCCTCCACGTCGGCGAGCCCGAGCGGCGACGACAACCCGCGCGGCGGCGACGAGGAGAAGGCGACCATCGCGGGCTGGAAGGTCGTCGTGAACCCCAAGTGGGGCACCGCCTTCGACGTCCCGGCGGACTGGGAGGTCAAGACTCCCGGCACCTTCATCGGCTTCGAGGACGACAAGAAGGGTGACGGCTCGGCGCTGATCGGCATGTCCGCACCCGCGTTCCTCAAGGAGAAGTGGTGCACGTCCGACGACGACAAGGACGGGTACAAGAGCGACACCGCACTGGCCGCGGCGGGCACCAAGGGCCAGAGCGGCGCCAAGAACACCGACGACGTCGCGCGCAACGACTCGGCGTGGTGGGTCTTCGGCGGCTACACCGACCAGAAGGACGCCTCGAAGAAGCTGCTGAAGATCGGCAAGCCGAAGGCGTACACGACGAAGTCCGGTGTCGAGGGCAGCGTCGCGACCACGTACTCGTCCGGTGTGCCCAAGAAGGGCAAGTGCGACTCCAACGGCAAGGCGACCACCTTCGCCTTCAAGAACTCGGCGGGCGACTTCGTGTCCTGGACCTTCTACGGTGCCAAGGGTGTCGGCGAAGAGGTGTCGGACGCGACCGTGCAGAAGATCCTCAGCACGGTACGACTGCACGGTGACCCCACGGGCTCCTGAGCCCCGAGGGACGGTCCGGGCCCGTCGGACCGCGGCGACCGTCCTTGAGCGACCGTCCTGACGCGGCGGCTGCGACAGCAGTCCGAGCACGGGGCGGCCGCCCCGCCCGAGCCCGCGTTCCCGCGTCCTTCCCGGCCGCCGTGCACCCGCGCGGCGGCCGGGCGGCGACCCGGCGAGGTCCGGCAGCGGCCTGATCGGTTTGGCAAGGAGTGGCTCCTGCGGCGATAGTCAGCCGGTGAACACTGCCGCCGACTCCCCGCGCCACCTGCGCCGTCCCTCTTGGGCGGGCCGGAACTACACCCTCCTGACCGCCGCCGCGGTCGTCACCAACCTGGGCAGCCAGGGCGCCCTGATCGCCGCGGCCTTCGCGGTTCTCGAATCGGGCGGCGACGGCGGCGACGTGGGCCTGGTGGCGGCGGCCCGGACCCTGCCGCTGGTGCTCTTCCTGCTGATCGGCGGTGCGGTCGCGGACCGGCTGCCGCGGCATCGGGTGATGGTCGCGGCCAACGCCCTCAATTGCGTGTCCCAGGCCGTGTTCGCCGCCCTGGTGATCGGCGGTGACGCGCGGCTGTGGCAGATGATGCTGCTGTCCGCGCTCGGCGGCACCGGCCAGGCGTTCTTCAACCCCGCGGCGGAGGGCATGCTGATGTCCTCGGTCGCCGGGGAGCAGGCGAGCCGAGCCTTCGCGATGTTCCGGATGGCGATGCAGGGCGCGGGGCTGGGCGGCGCGGCCCTCGGCGGCGCGCTGGTGGCCGTGCTCGGGCCGGGCTGGGTGCTCGCCGTGGACGCGCTGGCGTTCGCGCTCGCCGGAGCGCTGCGCTCGTTCCTCGACGTCAGTCACATTCCGCCGCGCGAGCCCGGCGGCGGGCTGCTCGCCGATCTCCGCGACGGCTGGCGCGAGTTCGTCGGCCGGCCCTGGCTGTGGACCATCGTCGCGCAGTTCTCCGTGGTCGTCGCGGTCGTCGGCGCCGCGGACGCCGTGTACGGACCGCTGGTCGCCCAGGACAGCCTCGGCGGCCCGGGTCCATGGGGTCTGGCCCTCGGCGCGTTCGGCGCCGGCACCGTCGGCGGTGCGCTGCTCATGACCCGCTGGAAACCCCGTCGGCTGCTGCTCGCGGGCACTCTCTGCGTCTTCCCGCTGGCCCTTCCCGCAGCCGCGCTCGCGGTCCCCGTGCCGGTGGGCCCGCTGTGCGCGGTCATGTTCGCCAGCGGTCTGGCGATCGAGGTGTTCGGTGTGTCCTGGATGACCGCACTGCACCAGGAGATCCCCGAGGACAAGCTCTCGCGCGTCTCCGCGTACGACTGGTTCGGGTCGATCGCCATGGTCCCGCTGGCCACGGCGCTGGCGGGCCCCGTCGAACAGGCCGTCGGGCGCACGACCGCCCTGTGGAGCTGCTCCGCGCTGGTCGTGCTGGTCACGGCGGCGGTCCTGTGCGTGTCCGACGTGCGGAACCTGACGCGGCGGACGAAGCAGCTGGCGCACGGTACACCCGGGCGCGGGGCCGGCGCTGCACCCGGTGAGGCGGCCGTGGCGGACGGCCTGACCAAGGCCGCGGCCGTGGCCGCCGGTTCCCCCACGGCGACGGCCGGCGGGGCCGGGTCAGCCGATGCCGAAGGCTCCGGCGGGCGGCTCGGGTGAGGCGACCGCGTCCTCGTCACGGACGGGTTCGACGGCGCCGGTGAACTCCCGCAGTGCGGGTCCGTGTTCCACGCGCGCGGGGAAGGCGTCGGCGGCCGTCCGCCGGGCGAGGGCGGCCGTGTCGAGGGGGCGGTGGGAGGCCACGAGCACGGCGTTGCCGAAGCGGCGGCCGCGCAGTACGCCGGGTTCGGCGATGAGGGCCAGCTCCTCGAACACCGCGGAGAACGTGGCGAGCTGGGAGCGCAGGAAGGCGAAGGGCGCGGCGTCGGCGAGGTTGGCCAGATAGACACCGTCGGCGCGCAGCACCCGCTCGGCGGCGCGCGCGTACGCCAGCGTGGTCAGGTGCGCCGGTACGCGTGAGCCGCCGAAGACGTCCGCGATCAGGATGTCCGCGGAGTCGGGCGCTGCCGCTTCGAGCCAGGCCCGGGCATCGGCGCCGTGCAGGGCGACATCGGCGTCCTCGGGCACCGGCAGGTACTCGCCGACCAGGGAGAGCAGCGCGCGGTCGGCGTCCACCACGTCCTGCCGGGAACCGGGCCGTGTGGCGGCGACGTAGCGGGGCAGGGTGAGCGCCCCGCCGCCGAGGTGCAGGACGTCCAGCGCCCGGCCCGGCGCCGCCACCGTGTCCAGCACATGCCCGAGTCGGCGCGTGTACTCGAACTCCAGGTGTGTCGGCTCGTCGAGATCGACGTACGACTGCGGTGCGCCGTCCACCGTCAGCAGCCATGCCCGATCCCGGTCGATGTCGGGCATCAGCTTCGCCGTGCCGTGATCCACGGCGCGCGTCACGGGTATGGGCTCGTCCACGCGTCCATTGTGCCGTGGCGTCCGGGGCGGAGGTCACGCGCCCGTGGGAGGGCGCGGCATGCGGCGCCGCGGGTCGTGTGCCGGGGCGTCCGCGAGCCGCTCGGCTCAGGCCCGCCAGACCTCGGCGATCCGCGCCGTGTGCGCCGGGGCCTGCGCTCGTCCTGCCTCGGCCGCCGCGGCTCTGGCCGCGGGGTCCAGCGGGTTGCGTCCGAAGGACCGCCGCGCGGTGGCGCTCGGGGAGACGACGGCGACCTGTGTGCCGTCCTCGGTCAGCCTGCGGCCCTGTTCGGCGGCGGAGACCAGGGGGCCGCCGCCCCTCGCGATCGGGGCGGTGACGACGACGCGGCCGTACCCGGCGGCGAGGTGGGCGTTGGCCGGTGAGTGGGTGCCGCCGTCCATCCAGCGCCGACCGTCGACGGTGACCGGCGGCCACGCCCCCCTCGACGACACTGCCGCGGCACTGTCCGCGATCAGTCTCGCGCACGGCACCGACAGCGCGACGAGCGGGTGTCCGCCCCTTCTCAGGGGCGGACACCCGCCGTCCCGGCGGCGGTCAGCCGACCGACGTCACCGTGCCCGCGCCGACCGTCCGGCCGCCTTCGCGGATCGCGAAGCCGAGACCGGGCTCCAGCGGCACGTCGCGGCCGAGCTCCACCGTCATGGTGACGGTGTCGCCGGGCCGGGCCACGGCCGTCGCGCCGAGGTCGACGTCGCCGACCACGTCCGCGGTGCGGATGTAGAACTGCGGCCGGTACCCGGTGGAGACGGGGGTCGTACGCCCGCCCTCGCGTGCCGACAACACGTACACCTGCGCCGTGAAGCGGCGACTGGGCACGACGCTGCCGGGCGCGGCGACGATGTGCCCGCGCCGGACCGCGTCGCGGGGCACCCCGCGCAGCAGCAGCGCGACGTTGTCGCCGGCCTGGGCCTCCTCCATGGGCTTGCCGAAGGTCTCCAGACCGGTGACCACCGTGTCGACCGCCGCGCCGAGCACGTCGACACGGTCTCCGACACGGATCGTGCCGCGCTCCACGGCACCGGTGACGACCGTGCCGCGGCCGGTGATGGTGAGCACGTTCTCGACCGGCAGCAGGAACGGCGCGTCGAGGTACCGCTCGGGCATCGGCACATAGGTGTCGACCGCGTCGAGCAGGGCGTCGATCGCCGCCGTCCACCGCGGGTCCCCCTCCAGGGCCTTGAGGCCGGAGACCCGTACCACCGGCACGGAGTCGCCCCCGTAGCCGTGCGCGGAGAGCAGTTCGCGGACCTCCAGCTCCACCAGGTCGGTGAGCTCCTCGTCGCCCGCGTCGGCCTTGTTGAGGGCGACGACGATGTGGTCGACGCCCACCTGACGGGCGAGCAGCACATGCTCGGCGGTCTGCGGCATGATCCCGTCCAGCGCGGAGACGACGAGGATCGCCCCGTCGAGCTGGGCCGCGCCCGTGACCATGTTCTTGACGTAGTCGGCGTGGCCCGGCATGTCCACGTGGGCGTAGTGCCGGGTGTCGGTCTCGTACTCGACGTGCGCGATGTTGATGGTGATGCCGCGCGCGGCCTCCTCCGGCGCCCGGTCGATCCGGTCGAACGGTACGAAGGTGCCGGAGCCGCGCTCGGCGAGCACCTTGGTGATGGCGGCGGTCAGGGTGGTCTTGCCGTGGTCGACGTGCCCCATGGTGCCGATGTTCAGGTGCGGTTTGGTGCGCACGTAAGCCGTCTTGGGCATGGCTGTACCTCGAAGCCTCTTCAGTGTCGGCGGAACCGAGTGATGGCCCCGGCGCGAACGGCCGGGACGGGGACCCCAAGGACTCGCCGACCCTCCCCCTGCGGGGTCCGCCGGACGATCCGGGAAGGGTCAGCTTCGGGCGCCGTCTACGGCTGCCACGACGATCGGGACGGCAGCCTTCGGCGCATCCGCGACTGCGGATGCTGCGAGGAGGAAGGCGTACCGGAACATGGGGAGATCATCTCCGACGCGTCCGTCCGCGTCGAATGGTTTTCGGTGCCGGGGCGACGGGTGGTGCGGCTGGTGCCCCGGGGGTGTCAGGGGCCGATGTTCTTGAGCGCCTCGCGGACGGACAGCGGAGCGAGGCGGCCGCGCTCGCGGGCGACGAACTCCCGTACCGCCCCGGGGTCCGTCTTCGCGCACTCGCGCAGACTCCACCCGATCGCCTTGCGGATGAAGAAGTCGGGGTGCCCGGCCCGGCGGGCGCAGTACGCGAAGAGCCGCGCGGTGTCGGTGTCCTCCTTGTAGCGCAGTTGGTGGAGCAGCGCCGTTCGCGCGACCCAGAGGTCGTCGTCCTCGATCCAGGCGTCCATGTCGGCCTTCAGCTCCGGGTCGGCGGCCACCAGCCCGCCCACCACGTGCGCGGCGAGCGCGTCGACGGTGTCCCACCACGGGACGGTGCTGACCAGGTGGCGGGCCACCGGCAGGAATCCCGACGACAGCCGGGCGACGTGGCGGCGCAGGAAGTCGACGGCGAAGTAGTGATATTCGCGCTCCGGCAGCTCCCAGCAACGCAGGGCGAGCGCCGTGCAGTCCACTTCGTCGGGGCGTGCCGTGCCGCCCAGGACGGTCCGCGACAGGGCGCGGCGGCCGGGCGTCGTCAGACCGAGGAAGGGGGCGACGTCCTTCATGTACGCGCGCATCGACGCGGCCCGGTCGGGGTCGGCCGCCGCGGCGTAGGCGGCGGTGAGGCGCGGCAGCACGATGTCCGCGAAAGCACTGCTCGGCGCCGCGAATCGGGCACCTGACGTTCCGGTAGCTGTGACGCCCATGAGACGAACCATACGGCGATCACACACATACGTCGGTTAGTGTCACCGGATGCTCGATGCCACCACCCGCTCTGGGGGCACCGCCACGGCCACTCCCCGGGCCGCCGCCACGGAGCTCGCCCTCACCACTGAATCCACCGCTGCCGCGCCCGCGGCACTGATCGCCGGGCGCACCCGGCCGGCCGGCCGGTGCGGCAGAGTGCTGCTGTCGCCCTGGTCGCGCTTCTCGCTCCTCGTGGCGCTGCTCGCGGCAGCCGCGTCGACCGTTCTGCTGTTCGAACCACAGCGCCTGCTGGCCGACGGCTGGCCACCTCACCTCGGGGGCGCGGCGGCCGCCGCCGCGTTCGCCGTGGCGTACGGACTGTGCACGGTCGCCTTCGTGCCCCGTCCGCTGCTCAATCTCGCGGCGGGCGCCCTCTTCGGCTCCCAACTGGGCCTGGGCACGGCGCTCGCGGGCACGGTCCTGGGTGCCGGGGTCGCCTTCGGGCTGGGCCGGGTGCTCGGGCAGGACGCGCTGCGTCCACTGCTGCGCGGCCGCTGGCTGAAGGCCGCGGACGGTCAGCTCAGCAGACACGGGTTCCGCTCGATGATGGTGGCCCGGCTGTTCCCCGGGGTGCCGTTCTGGGCCGCCAACTACTGCGCGGCCGTCTCCCGCATGGGCTGGATGCCCTTCCTCCTCGCCACCGCGCTCGGTTCTATCCCGAACACGGCCGCCTACGCCGTCGCCGGCGCGCGGGCCTCGACGCCGACGTCGCCCGCGTTCCTGATCGCCATGGGCTGCATCGCGGTGCCGGGTCTCGTGGGCGCGGTCGTGGCGTGGCGCAAGCGGCACCATCTGCGCGCCACCTGACCGCACGGCCGCACGCGGGCGTTCGCGGCCACCGCACGCGGTTCGCGTCCGCCCGCGCGGCACCCGGGCCACGGCGGTGCCTGCCGCGTACGGCAGTTCGCACCGGCCGGACGGGAGCAGCTCAGGCGGCCTGCCGAGGCCCGCAGCGCACTACAGCGCTTCGATCACCATCGCGTTGGCGAGGCCGCCCGCCTCGCACATCGTCTGGAGCCCGTAGCGGGCGCCGCGGGTCCGCATCGCGTGGACGAGCGTGGTCGTCAGACGGGTACCGCTCGCGCCGAGCGGGTGGCCGAGCGCGATGGCGCCGCCGTGCACGTTGACCTTGGACAGGTCGGCGCCCGTCTCCTGCTGCCAGGCGAGGACGACGGCAGCGAAGGCCTCGTTCACCTCGAAGAGGTCGATGTCGCCGAGGGACAGTCCGGCCGAGCGCAGCACCTTCTCGGTGGCCGGGATGACGCCGGTGAGCATCAGCAGCGGGTCGGAGCCGGTGACGGCGAAGCTGTGCAGCCGGGCGAGGGGGCGCAGGCCGAGGCGGGCCGCGGTCTCGCTCGACATGATGAGCACCGCCGACGCGCCGTCGTTGACGGGGCTCGCGTTGCCCGCGGTGACGCCCCAGTCGATCTGCGGGAAGCGTTCGCCGAACGCGGGGTCGTAGTACGCGGGCTTGAGCCCGGCGAGTATCTCGGTGGTGCTGCCGGGCCGGACGGACTCGTCGCGCGTCACGCCTTCCAGGGGGGCGACCTCCGCGTCGAACAGACCGCTGTCCCAGGCCGCGCCCGCCTTCTGGTGCGAGCTCACCGCGAAGGCGTCCATCTGCTCGCGCGAGATGCCCCACTTGGCGGCGATGAGTTCGGCGCTGATGCCCTGGGGGACCAGGCCTTCCGGGAAGCGTGCGGCGACTCCGGGCCCGAAGGGGTCCTTGCCGGCCGGCACGTTGGACCACATCGGGACGCGGCTCATCGACTCCACACCGCAGGCCACGGCGATGTCGTACGCGCCCGACATGACGCCCTGCGCGGCGAAGTGCACGGCCTGCTGCGACGAGCCGCACTGGCGGTCCACGGTGGTCGCGGGCACGGTCTCGGGGAATCCGGCGGAGAGCACGGCGTACCGGGTGGTGTTCATGGCCTGCTCGCCGACCTGGTCGACGGTGCCTCCGATGACGTCGTCGATGAGCGCCGGGTCGACTCCCGAGCGTTCGACGAGGGTCCGCAGGGTGTGGGCGAGGAGCTCCACCGGGTGGACCTGGGCGAGGGAGCCGTTGGGCTTGCCCTTGCCCACGGGAGTGCGTACGGCTTCGACGATGACGGCGTCACGCATGTTCGATCTCCAGACTCACTGAGTTCGTTTTCCAAACCCGCTAAGTGACCCAAGAGTAGCTTAGTAGGTTGGATATTCCAACCCACCCGGTAGACTGGTGGCATGAAGGACGCACGCCCCTGCTCGATCGCCGACACCCTGGCCCTGGTCGGCGAGAAGTACTCCCTGCTCGTCCTGCGCGAGGTGTCCCTGGGCGCCCGGCGGTTCGACCAGCTGGTCCGCAACATCGGCGCCCCGCGCGACGTGCTGACGGCACGCCTCAAGCGCCTCGTAGACGCCGGTGTACTGGAGAAGGTCGAGTACAGCGAGCGCCCCAAGCGCTACGAGTACCGGCCCACGTCGTCCGGCCTGGAGCTGGTGCCGGTCCTGATGACCCTGATGGCCTGGGGAGACCGCCACCTGCACGCGGACGGGGACCGCCCCATGGTGATCGAGCACGTCTGCGGCAACGAACTGGTCCCGCAGATCGTGTGCGCCGAGTGCCGCGAGGATGTGCACCAGCACGATCTGACGGCCCACCCGCAGGCGCCGGGCTGGACGGTGACGGGCCCCGTGGTGGCCTAGGTTCCACCGCTGCTCCGCGGAGCCGGCGGGGGCCGCGGGGCGGACGACGCCCGTCCGGCCGCTCCGGCGCGTGCGGACCACCCCACGACCGGCGCGCCTAGTCGTTCCCCTTGTAGACGTCGAGCCGCCCGCACATCCCGAACCGGCCGAGCGCGGAAGGCTGTTCGGCCCGGACCGCGGCGTCGGCGAGGTGCGACGCGTCGCCGCGCTCCAGCCGGTCGAGCTGGTCCCCCGTGGCCGCGGCCGCCGCCTCGGCACCCCGCCGCCACCGCTCACGCCACTCCGCGAGGCGGGGCCGCACCAGCCGCGCCGCGGCCCGGTGGAACGCGGCGAGCGGCTCGGGCCCGTCCGCGTCGCGCAGCGCCCGGTAGCCGTCGAGGGCCAGGTCCCGCCGGGCGCGGGCGAACCGGGCCTGCTCCTCCTGCGACGCGTCCACCGGGATCACCGTGGCCGCCGCGTACGTCTCGGGATCGGTCAGGTGCTCCGGGGGCAGCGTGAGGACCGCGTCGCCCGCCTCCGGCAGTCCGCTGTTCTGCATGAGGACCGTGATGCGCAGCTCGTCCTCGTTGACCAGCCGGTGAATCGTGCCGGGAGTGAACCACGCGACGGTGCCGGGCGCGAGCGGCGTGACCTCGTACCCGGAGGTGGTGAGCGTCTCCACCGCCCCGCGCCCTCCGGTGACGACATACGCCTCAGAACACGTCAGGTGCACATGGGGAGTTCCCCCGGCAACGCCGTCGGCGGCGGGCCAGTCGTACACGCGGAGGTGCGAGACGGCGACGGCTCCGGGCAGCCCGGCGAAGCCGGCGGTCGCGGCGCTCACCAGGGGTGCTCTTCCAGGTACTTGACCGCCTCGGCGGGCCCCCAGGCACCGTCCGCCACCACCACCCGGTAGCGCCGGGTGAGGGTGTCCCCGGGCGCGAGCTCCAGTTCGTCGAAGAAGGCGAGCGAGGGGGCGACGGCGGCGAAGGGCTCGTTGCGGACGAACCAGTGGGCCGGATGCCCGCCGCCGGCCCCGGCGTGATCGTTCTCCGGGGCGTGCGCGAAGACGAGCGTGGCGTGCCCGTCGGCACCGTCGTGCTCCCCCGAGTACGCGATCCAGGGTGCCTGCCGCCCCATCAGCGCGGGCCCTTCGGCCTCGGGTCCGATGATCCGCCCGCCGCGGAAGGCGCGCGGCCCGCGCCAGAACAGGCCGGTGTAGCCCGCCATCTCCCGCCCCGCGGTGGTCGGACTGCCGAAGCGCAGCGGCTCGGTGCGGCGGTTGGTGACAGCGGTGGTCCAGGTCAGGGCCCAGGAGCCCGTCTCCGGGTCGATGTCGTGCACCTCTATGCGCCGCTTCTCGTCGGCCCACAGCTCGCCGTCGTACGGATGCCATGTGAGGCGCTCCGCGATCACCGCGCGGCCCCCGCCCGAAGCCACCTCGTCGAACGCGACGTGCGCCATCGACCCGACACGCTCCGGGAGTTCGCGATAGCCCTGTCCGTGGACGTACGTGTTGCCGCCCCACAGATTCTGGCCGGAGAGATGCGAGGCCGTCATCTGCAGGCCCTTGTGCCAGCGGTGGTCGTTGGGCCGGTAGTCCGTGACGACGTCGCCGGCCAGCGTCCGGAGCGGATGCAGGTACGGCTTCGGGGCCTCCCAGGCGGCCTCGGGCCGATAGACGTAACTCAGCAGCTCGACACCCGTGGTGGCGTCACTGATCGTGATGCGGTCGCCGTGCGCATGGACGACGCGCGGGCCGTCGGCCGGGACTCCGCTCATGCCGACACCTCCCGCCCCGCGCCGGGCGCGGTCTCCCGTGTCGTCCCGCCTGTTCCGGGCGGATCCGGCGACTCGCGCGGACCCGGGGCCGCGTGCGCGCCGGACGCGGCCGGTGCCCAGCCCGGGGCGCCGCCGTGCAGCGCCGTGTAGTACGGGTCGCCCGGGCCGATCTCCCCGGCCCGGACGGTCGTGTCCGTGAACGCGGACTTGTACAGCGCGCTGATCAGTTCCAGGCTGGTCCGCCCGTCGGCGCCGCTGCTGCGCGGCCGTTCACCGGCGCGCATGCTCGCGATCAGGTCCCGCAACTGCGCGAGGTGCGAGCTGGGCACGTCCGCACCGAAGTCCCGCCAGCCCGCGGCCTCCGCATCCGGTACGTCCGGCGCCGGCGTGATGCGCCAGTCGTCGTTCCGGTGTCCGTACAGGTGGGTGAGCTCCACGGTGGCGCGTTCGCAGTCGACACGGATGCGGCTCACCTCGTCCGGACTCAGCACGCTGTTCACGACGGTGGCCAGCGCGCCGCTCCCGAACCGCACGAGGGCGGTCGAGACGTCCTCGGTCTCGATGTCGTGCACCAGACGCCCGGCCATGGCGCGCACCTCGCTCCACGGCCCCAGCAGATCGAGGAGCAGATCCATCTGGTGGATGCCGTGGCCCATCGCGGGCCCGCCGCCCTCCGTGGCCCAGCGTCCGCGCCAGGGCACGGCGTAGTAGTCGGCATTGCGGTACCAGGTGGTCTGGCAGTGCGCGACGAGGGGACGTCCGAGGGCGCCGTCGGAGATCAGCCGCCTGACGTGCCCGGCGCCGGATCCGAACCGGTGCTGGAAGACGATCGAGGCGTACGGGCCATGGTCCTCGCCCTCGGCAGCCTCGACGGCGTCGAAGTCGGCGAGCGTCGGCACGGGCGGCTTCTCGCACCAGACCCAGGCACCCGCGCGCAGCGCCGCGACGGTCTGCTCACGGTGCAGGGTCGGCGGGGTGCAGACGGCTACCAGGTCGGGTCGCTGCTCCTCCAGCATCCGGTCCAGATCGGTGTAGGCGTGCGGGATCCCGGCCGTGGCGCAGAAGTCCCGCACGGCCTCCTCGGCGATGTCGACCGCGGCGACGACTTCCGTCTCGCCCTCCTCGGCGAGCCGGGCGAGCGCGGGGTGGTGGCTCCCGCGCGCGATGGCGCCCGCGCCGACGACGGCCGCCCTGATACGGCGGCCCGCGAAGGGGGTGGCCGCCGGGCGGCCCGGGAAGGTCTCGGTTGCGATGCGGGGTGTGGGCATGGACCTGATCAGCACTCCATCGGACGCGACGCCGGACGTTGGCCAACGCTTGTCGGCCCGGGTCGAGCCAGGCCGGAGCAAGCGCTTTCCCTCGTGCCGCAACGTATGCGGCGCCGCAGCGGCCGGTCAACACCTCGGCCGAGCACCGGACAAGCTCCGCACAGCCGCGGCCGGAGCCCGCCGAGGCCCCTCTCGCCCGCCGCCGCGAAGCCCCTGTGGCCGAGCTGTCACCCGCGGGCGCTACGCTGCCCTCATCGCCCGTGATCACCACACAAGCGTCACGGCGCGCCCATCGCCCCTTCCACGATCAGCACTTGGACCACGTAACTTCATGTCTTGGTTTGAATCCCTCATCCTCGGACTCGTCCAGGGGCTGACCGAGTTCCTTCCCGTCTCCTCCAGCGCGCATCTGCGGCTGACGGCGGCCTTCGCCGGCTGGAAGGACCCGGGCGCGGCGTTCACCGCGATCACCCAGCTCGGCACGGAAGCGGCGGTGCTGATCTACTTCCGCAAGGACGTCGGCCGGATCCTCTCGGCCTGGTCCCGCTCGCTCACGAACAAGGCGATGCGCCGGGACCACGACGCCCAGATGGGCTGGCTGGTGATCGTCGGCTCGATCCCGATCGGCGTGCTCGGCGTGACGCTCAAGGACCAGATCGAGGGACCGTTCCGCGATCTCCGCGTCACCGCCACGATGTTGATCGTGATGGGTGTGGTCATAGGCATCGCCGACCGGCTCGCCGCACGCGACGAAACGGGCGGCAGGCACCGGGCGGCCAAGCAGCGCAAGACACTTCAGGACCTGAACGCCAAGGACGGACTCCTGTACGGCGTCTGCCAGGCGATGGCCCTGGTCCCCGGCGTCTCCCGGTCCGGCGCGACCATCAGCGGCGGCCTGTTCATGGGCTACACCCGTGAGGCCGCGGCCCGTTACTCCTTCCTCCTCGCGATGCCGGCCGTGCTCGCCTCCGGCACCTTCGAGCTCAAGGACGCCACCGAGGGCGGTCATGTCTCCTGGGGCCCGACGATCTTCGCGACGGTCATCGCCTTCACCGTCGGCTACGCCGTCATCGCCTGGTTCATGAAGTTCATCTCGCACAAGAGCTTCATGCCGTTCGTCTGGTACCGGATCGCGCTCGGCATCGTCATCATCGCGCTGGTGACGACGGGCGCGCTGAGCCCGCACGCGGCCGAGTCCGCGGGCTGAGCCGACGGTCCGCCGTGCAGGCGGGACGCTGTCCCACGGGTGATGACGTGCGCTTCACCGCCTCGCAGCACGGCTCCCGGCCGTCGGCCGTGACGAAGCACATACGGGATGAGTAGCCGTCCGGTAGCGCAGTGTCAGTCCTTGCCCCTAGGCTTGTGCGCATGTCCCCCGATTCCACACCCTCTGGTTCCGTGCGGTCTGCGGCCGCGTTAAACGAGCAGATCCGCGCCCTGTGGACCCGCGCCGGCGGTTCCCTGTCCGCCCAGGAGCGCGCGGAGTACGAGCTGCTCGTGGTGCGGTGGGCGGAGGCGATCCGGGGCGGGGTCGTCGAAGCCGCCTGACCGGCCCGGGTACACCCGGCCGCACACCGCCCGCGGAATCCTGGACGCGACCGGGGCACTCTCCCGGAGCCCACGCTCCATGAGCCCCTCCGAGGGCCACCCGCCCGAGGCATCCTCCGAAGACCGCCCGTCCCGACGCCGCTCGTGGAATCCGGGCCGGCAGCCTCTGCCACCGGCCCGTGTCCGGGACCCTGGTGGCCCGGAACGCGGCGGCGGCCCAGCACCCTCCGACCGGCCGGTCGACGCCGGCACCGGACCGCATCGGCGGGTCGGCAGCCCCGCGCCCGTCGTCTGCGCCCGTCACCTTCCTCCGGACACCCGGAGCACCGCCCCTGTCGTGTACGACGCCTCGGGGGACATCAACCACGCGATGGCGGCGGCGATTTCGTCGGCCTCGCCCACGCGGCGCAGCGGGATCGACGAGGCGGCCCGTTCGGCGCGGCCGGGGTCTCCCATCGTCGCGTGCATCTCCGTGTCGATCATCCCGGGCGCGACCGCGTTGACGCGGATGCCGTCGGGGCCCAGCTCCTTGGCCAGCCCCGTCGTCAGCGCGTCGACGGCCGCCTTGGTGGCCGCGTAGTGCACGAACTCTCCGGGGCTGCCCAACGTGGCGGCGGCCGACGACACGTTGACGATGACACCGCTCCCCCAGGCGGCCATCGAGCGGGCGGCGCGGCGCGAACAGAGCAGCGTGCCCAGCAGGTTGACCTCCACCACTCTGCGCAGATCGGCGGGGTCGGCGTCCGCGAGTCTGCCCAGCGGACCGGTCACCCCGGCGTTGTTCACCAGGCCCGTGACCGGGCCGAGCCGCTCCGCCGCCGTCTCGAAGAGCCGGTCCACGTCGTCCTCGTCGGACGTGTCCACGCGGACGGTCACACAACGCGCTCCGGCGGCGCGAACGGCGGTCGCGGTCCACTCGGCCGCCTCGCCGTCACTGACGTACCCCACCACCACGTCGTGCCCGTCCGCCGCGAGGCGCCTGCACGTGGCGGCTCCGATCCCCCGACTGCCACCCGTGACGATCGTGACCGGACGTGTCATAAGAGCCTCCTCGCGCCGGGAATCGGTCACCTTCGACCGCATGTGGATCACCTACGATCCCAGACGGGCGGACGCCCCTGTCGGGCAGGGAGCGTCCCGGCGCCGGGGCGAGCGGCTCTGTCCGGCGGGCCTCCGGCCGCACCGGCCGCGACCAGGGGCCACCGGGCGACCTCGAAGCGGCCACCGAATGTCGCCGCACGCCCCTTGGCGTGGCACGCCCCGTGGCCAACACTGAGCCGATGACGCAGCGTGTGGAGCTCGCCACCGTGATGGACAGGCTCGCCGTGGACGGACTCGTCACCGAGTACGCCGTGGCCGTGGACGACGGCGACTGGGAGGCGTACCGAGGGTTGTTCACGGCGGACGGACGCGCGGACTACCGCTCGGCGGGCGGCATCGAGGGAGACGCCGCGCACATCGCGGAGTGGCTGGCCCGGAGCATGCAACTGTTCCCCATGCGTCAGCACCTGATCGTGAACCGCCGGGTTCGGTTCGGGATCCTCGACCAGGACACCGGAGACACGGCCCGGGTGCAGGCGGACTACATCAATCCCATGCGGTTCGCGACACCGGACGGCGCCTCGCCGGGAGCGGACGGAGGTTCCACCGCGCCCGACTTCGTGTGCGGCGGCCGGTACGCCTTCGGTCTGGTGCGTACGGACGACGGCTGGCGGCTGCGAGAGGTGGTCGTCCAGGAGAAGTGGCGGCGCACCCCGGTGCCGGCGTCCTCGTGAATCCCTGAGGTCCACACCCGTGGCCTCCCGGGTCCCTGCCCCCGCGGGCGGCTGAACTCCTGACGGCACCGGCGGCCTCCGGAGTCCCTGCCGTCCGTCGCGGCTACCCGAACCCCCGAGGTCACCGCAGGAACGCGGCCCGTCCGAGGCCCTCTGTCGGAGATCGCCGAGGGCGCGCACACTGGAAGGACCACCTGGGGAGGGAGGCGCTGTATGCAGAGGCCGGACGGTCGGCCCGGTCGGCTCGGGCTGTGGCTCGGCTCTCCATGGCGGCGCGCGGTCCTCGCCGCACTGGCGGGCGCCCTGCCCGTGTTCGCCTTCCCCGCCCCGTCCTGGTGGTGGTTCGCATACGTCGCCCTGGTGCCCTGGATCCTGCTGATCCGCTCGGCGCCGACCGGGAGACAGGCCGCCTACGACGGCTGGCTCGGCGGGCTCGGCTTCATGCTGGCCGTGCACCACTGGCTGCTGCCCAGTCTGCACGTGTTCACGGTGCTGATAGCGGCGCTGCTCGGACTGCTGTGGGCCCCCTGGGGCCGGCTCGTGCGACGGTTCCTGGCGGGGGCACCCTCCGCGGGCCATGTCGCCGCCGCGCTGATCGTGCTGCCCTCGGGCTGGCTGATGGTCGAACTCGCTCGCTCCTGGCAGGGATTGGGCGGCCCGTGGGGTCTGCTCGGGTCGAGCCAGTGGGAAGTGGCGCCCGCGCTGCGGCTCGCCTCGGTCGGCGGTGTGTGGTTGCTCAGCTTCCTGGTGGTGGCTGTCAACGTCGCCGTCGCCGTCCTGATCGCGGTGCGCCGGGCCCGTGTGCCCGCCGTGGCCGGGCTGGTGGCGACCGCGGCCGTGACGTCGGCGGCGTGGGTGTGGTCACCGCGCCCGGACGTCGACGGCCGGGTCAGGGTGGCCGTCGTGCAGCCGGGCGTCGTGGACGGCATCGGGAGCGGGACCGAGCGGTTCGCGCGCGAGGAGGCCCTCACCCGCACGCTCGCCGGGAAGGACGTCGACCTCGTCGTGTGGGGCGAGAGCAGTGTGGGCTTCGACCTGGCGGACCGCCCCGATCTGGCGGAGCGGATCACCGCGCTGTCCCGGCTGACGGGCGCCGACATCCTGGTCAACGTCGACGCCCGCCGCTCCGACCGTCCGGGCATCTACAAGAGCTCGGTCCTGGTGGGCCCGCAGGGTCCGACCGGTGACCGCTACGACAAGATGCGGCTCGTCCCCTTCGGCGAGTACGTGCCCGCGCGTTCCCTGCTCGGCTGGGCGACCTCGGTGGGCAAGGCGGCGGGCGAGGACCGCCGACGCGGCAGCGAGCAGGTGGTGATGAACGTGGGGCACGGGCTGCGCGTCGGCCCGATGGTCTGCTTCGAGTCCGCGTTCCCCGACATGAGCCGGCACCTCGCCCAGGACGGCGCCGGGGTGCTCCTCGCGCAGTCGTCGACGTCGACGTTCCAGCACAGCTGGGCGCCCGAGCAGCATGCCTCGCTGGCCGCGCTGCGGGCCGCCGAGACGGGACGCCCGATGGTGCACGCGACCCTGACAGGCGTCTCCGCTGTCTACGGCCCGAGCGGCGAGCGCATCGGCTCCTGGCTCGGCACGGGCTCGCACGCGGCGATGGTGTACGAGGTCCCGCTGGCCCGCGGGGTCACGCCGTACGTCCGGTTCGGCGACTGGCCGGTGTACGCGGCCCTGATGGTGCTGGCGGCGCTGTGCGCGACGGAGGGCGTCCGCGCGGTCAGGCTGCGGCGGTCCGTTGCTCGACCTCACGTACCACCCGCTCGCACAGTTCGTGGGTGGCCAGCGCGTCACGGGCGCTGAGCACCTTGCCCGCGCGTACGGCGTCGAGGAAGGCGAGGACCACCTGCTCGATGCCGCGCTGCCGGGCCACGGGGACCCAGTCCCCGCGCCGCCGCACGGTGGGCTGGCCCTTGTGGTCGATCACCTCGGCAAGGTTGACCACCTGACGCTTGGTGTCCTGGCCCGAGACCTCGAGGATCTCCTCGTTCGATCCGCTGAGGCGGTTCATCACGCCGAGGGCGGTGAATCCGTCGCCGGCGAGCTGCAGCACGACGTGGTGCAGCAGTCCGTCCGCGACCCGGGCCCGCACGGTGACGTCGTCGACCGGGCCGGGCGCCAGGAACCGCAGGGTGTCCACGACGTGGATGAAGTCGTCGAGGACCATCGTGCGCGGCTCCTCGGGCAGTCCTATGCGGTTCTTCTGCATCAGGATCAGCTCCCGCGGGTGGTCGGCGCACTGCGCGTACCCGGGTGCGTAGCGCCGGTTGAAGCCGACGGCGAGGCTGACGTTCCGCTCCTCCGCCAGCCGGACCAGCCGCTCCGAGTCGGCGAGCCGGTACGCGAGGGGCTTGTCGACGTACGTCGGTACACCGGCCTCCAGCAGTCGCGTGACGATCTCCGGGTGCGCGACGGTGGCCGCGTGCACGAACGCCGCGTCGAGGCCCTGTGCGAGCAGGTCCGCCAGGTCGGTGTGGCGCTGCGCCTGCGGCAGGTGCAGGCCGTCGGCGACTCGGTGGAGCGTCTCGGGCGTGCGCGTGTGCAGGTGCAGTTCGATCCCCGGCTGCGCTCCGAGCACCGGCAGGTAGGCCTTCTGCGCGATGTCGCCGAGTCCGATGCAGCCGACCTTCACTGAGCTCTCCTCGCGTTCAGGTGCCGGCTCCGGTGACCGGCTCGGGTCCGGCCGGACGGGTGGCCGGCGCGGCCTCGACGGAAGCATACGGCGGCTGCGGCGGTCGCCAGTCGGCGATGCCGTCGAAGCCCCGCAGCAGGAGCGTGGGCCCGGCCTTGGACAGCGCGGCGAGAGCAGCGTTGCGTACGGCGATGCCGGCGCGGCTGGTCATCATGTCGATCCGTGCCACCTGGACGGCCTTGCGGGCGATGGCGGCGGTGCGTGGCGCCCGGGCCGCGGAGTACGCGGCGAGGTCGGCGGCGTCCGGGCCGGCGTGATGGGCGAGGACGATCGCGTCCTCGACGGCCTGGTTGCCGCCCTGCCCGAGGGTCGGTGGCATCGCGTGCGCGGCGTCGCCGAGGAGAACCGTCCGGCCGCGGTGGAAGGCCGGCAGCGGTTCGGCGATGTGGTGGACGTCGTGACGCAGCACGTGCGCGGGATCGGTGGCGGCGATCAGGGCGGGGATCGGGTGGTGCCAGTCGCCGAACCGGCGCAGGAGCTCCTGCCTCTCGTCGTCGGCGGCGCGCTGCCCGGCGGGGGCGAGAGCGGCGCCGTACGCGTAGATCCTGCCGTCCTTGAGCGGTTGGGTGCCCCAGATGCGGCCCCTCCCCCAGGTCTCGTGGGCGTCGAAGGCCTGCCGCGGTGCCGGGCTCACGATCCGCCAGGTGGTGAAGCCTGAGTAGACGGGCCCGGGATGCGTGGGGAAGAGCACCTGCCGCACACCTGAGTGGATGCCGTCGGCACCCACGACCAGTTCGGCCTCCAGGCCGCCGTCCGCGGTGGCGACCAAGGCGGGGCGTGCGAGGTCGCCCGGGTCGGCGAGCCGCGCCTCGGCGGCCGTCCGGACGGTGTCCTCGGGGAGCCGGGCGACGAGTCGTGCGACGAGCTCGGCACGGTGCACGACCACGAGTGGGCCGCCGAAGCGCTCGGCGAGGGCGGAGGCGCTGGTGCGGGACACCCAGCGCCCCTGCGGGGTACGCATTCCGCCGTCCCCCTGCCAGGCGGCGAGTCCCCTGATCTCGTCCCCCATGCCGATCACGTCGAGCGCGCGGAGGGCGTTGGGTGCCAGGGAGATGCCCGCGCCGACGGTCGTGAGCGAGCGGGAGCGCTCCAGGACGGTGACCTGCCAGCCGCGCAGGCGCAGGGCCAGGGCCGCGGTGAGGCCGCCGATGCCGCCTCCGACGACGACCGCGCGGGGCCGGCCGGGCGGCTCGGCCGTGGCGCCCTTGGTGGCGGCCCGGGCGTCGGTGGGCCGCGCCACGGTTCGTGCCGCTCCTGTCCTTGCCGCCACCGGCCTCGCCGGAACCTCGGGCACCTCGGTCATGGCTCCTCCTGGCCCTCAGGGGTCACCACCCGACTGCGATGACCGCGCACACAGGTCACTACACCTGTAGTTACCCGGCATCTCGACCGTACTACAGATGTAGTGATCCCGATAGATTGGCCCCATGCCCGTACGCAACACCGGCGCCGGTCGCGCCGAACTGATCGCCGACACCGCGCTGGGCCTGCTCGCCGAGCGCGGGATGCGCGGTCTGACCCACCGCGCGGTCGACGAGGCCGCCGGGCTCCCCCAGGGCTCGACCTCGAATCAGGCACGCACCCGGCTGGCCCTGCTGGAGGTCGCCGTACGGCGGCTCGCCGAGCGTGAGGCGCAGGTGCTCACGCCCGACGAGATGCCGGACCCGCGCGGCGGGCCCGATGCGCTGGCCGACGGACTCGCTCTCGCCCTGCACCGCTATCTGACCCGCCATCGCCAACTGCTCGTCGCCCGCTACGAGCTGGCGCTGGAGGCGACCCGGCGCCCCGAGCTGCGGGAGTTCTTCGACGCGGCGGGGCGGCGCTTCCGGGACCCGCTGACCGCGCTGGTCACGGCCGCGGGGTCGAGCTCCCCGGACCGGCACGTGCTGTCCCTGGTCGCCTGGTGCGACGGGATGATGTTCTCGTGCGTGGCCGGCTCGTTCCACGACGCGGTACCGGGGATCGAGGAGCTGCGCGCGAGCTTCCGCGAGCTGTTGCGGGGAATGCTGGCACCCTGATCCCGGGCCGCACGGCGAGCCGTGCGCAGGCGGTCGGTTTTCCGGCGGCCGCGCCCATCGGAGGAACGGAAGGATCACCCATGTGGGGCAACCTGCGCTTGTCCGCTCCCCAAATCGGCCGGGACACAGCAGAGTTGCGCGAGTGCATCGAACGACGACCACCGCAACGCTCCTGGTCGCCGCGGCTGTCACCGCCCTCTCGGGCTGTGTGACCGTCCAGCGGCCGCCCTCCCCCGGCCCGCCGCCCGCGCCGCCCCGGCCCGCCGCGCCACGTCCGGACGGAAAGGGCGAACCGCAGATCGTGCAGGCACCCGCGAAGGAGGCGCTGGAGCTCATCGGGCCGTCCCGGAAGCCTTCGGAGCGTGCCGCGGCACCGCACCGGGCCACTCCTCCGCCGGCCGCCACGACACCGGCGGCCCCGCCGCACCGCGACCGGCCGGCCCCGCAGCCCGCGCCGCACCGGCCCGACACGCACCGCGTCGAGCCGCCCGTCCCGACCGGCCTGCCACGAGGCTCGGACGTGTGCGCCCTGGGCAGGAAGTACGGCGGCTGGAAGGCGGACAGCCCGGAGGCGATCATCTGCAAGAAGGCGTACGGCCCCTGAGTGATTGCGGTCGCTGTCGTGCCCGTCCCGAGACGGGCACGGCGTCACCCGTCCCCGTGGACACCGGCCGAACCGGAGGCCGTGCGCGTCCCAGGGGCACCCCGGAGCGGGGGCGGTAGCTCGCTAGGGGCATTTTCTCGGCGGTCCCAGGGTCTCGCCTCCCGGACCGCCGAGACGGTCGGGGAGGCTGTCCCCGTCCGGGATGCCGTCGTGGGCGAGTCTCGTCTCCAGGCGGGCGATCGCCGCGCGGATCCCGTCGCCGTAGCCGTCGTCGCCGAGGGCGCCGACCGCGCCCCGTGCTCGGCGCAGGTGGCTGCGCGCGACCTCGCCGTGGCCGAGCTTCACATAGTCGGCGGCGAGATTCAGGTGGAGGGACGGGTAGAAGGCGCGGACCGCGAGCGACTGGTGATGCTCCGCGAGGCACCCGTCGCTCAGCTCCTCGGCCGCCGACAACGCGCGCAGGTCCCAGGCGAGTTCGTCCGAGGGGTCGTCCTGGGTGTCGGCCATGTAGTGCGCCAGCGTGCAGCGGTGCAGCGGGTCGCCGTCCTCGCCGATCTCCGCCCACAGGTCCAGGAAGCGGCCGCGAGCCTCCTCGCGGTCCCCGCCGTGGTGCAGCATGACGACCTGTCCGATCCGGGTCATCATGGCGTCCGGCGCCGCCTGCTCCCGTTGCTCCGCCACCGCGTCCTCCAGGCTCGTCACTGTCCCTACGACGCTAGCCGGAGCCACTGTCAATCGGGCTCAGGCGCCCCCGTACGCCGCTGGGCCAGGCCGGTGACGGGCGGAGATGCGGCCCCCGGACGAGACCACGGGGACGGTGACGGCCGGCCCCGGTGACGGGGGCCGACCGCAGGTCCCCGTCAGCCGAGGTCGGGAATCCGCCAGTCGATCGGCTCGTGCCCCTGACGGGCCACCGCCTCGTTGATCTGCGTGAACGGACGCGAGCCGAAGAACTTCTTCGCGGACAGCGGCGAGGGGTGCGCCCCCTTCACCACGACGTGCCGCTCCTCGTCGATCAGCGGGAGCTTCTTCTGCGCGTAGTTGCCCCACAGCACGAAGACGGCCGGGTCGGGCCGGTCGGCCACGGCACGGATCACCGCGTCGGTGAACTTCTCCCAGCCCTTGCCCTTGTGCGAGTTGGCCTCGCCGGAACGCACGGTCAGCACCGCGTTGAGCAGCAGCACTCCCTGCTGGGCCCACGGCATCAGATAGCCGTTGTCGGGGATCGGGGTGCCCAGTTCCTCCTTCATCTCCTTGTAGATGTTCCGGAGGGAGGGCGGGGTCTTCACACCCGGGCGGACCGAGAAGCACAGGCCGTGCCCCTGGCCCTCGCCGTGGTAGGGGTCCTGGCCGAGCACGAGGACCTTCACCCGCTCGTACGGTGTCGCGTCCAGCGCGGCGAAGACCTCCTCACGCGGAGGGTAGACAGGACCCTTGGCGCGCTCCTCCTCGACGAACTCCGTGAGTTCCTTGAAGTAGGGCTGCTGCAGCTCCTCGCCCAGGACGCCGCGCCAGGACTCGGGCAGCATGGCGATATCGGTCACGTCAACTTCCTCCGATGTGCGGTCACTTCCAGACCACAGAACCTACCGCCGCCCACTGACAATCGACTCCGGGCCCCGCTCCCCCGGCCGGCTCCCCCTACCAGCTCGTCTTGCGGTGCAGTTCCCACATCGTCATGATCGTCGACGGGTCCAGGGCCCGCTCACCGCCCGAGATGTCCTCGCTCGCGGCCACGTACTGCTTGCCCTGCCACAGCGGCAGCAGCCGGGCGTCGTCGACGAGGATCTGCTGCGCCTCCTCGAACTCCTTCACCACGGCGGCGCGGTCGCTCTGCCGGCGGGAATCGGGCAGCAGCTGGTTGGTGATCCTCGGCGACGGATAGGGCGTACCGAGCGCGTTCTGCGTGCCGACGAAGGGCGCGATGAAGTTCTCGGCGTCCGGGAAGTCGGGGAACCAGCCACGCCCGAAGACCGGGTACTCGCCCTTGCGGTAGCCCGCCTCGTACGTCTTCCAGGGGCGGCTCTTGAGCGTGATGCTGAACAGCCCGGAGCCGTCGAGCTGGGCCTTCAGCTCCCGGAACTCCGGTGCGGTCTCGGAGCCGTAGCGATCGGTCGTGTACCAGAGGGTCAGCGGCACCCGCTGGGTGATGCCCGCGTCCTTGAGGATCTTCTGCGCCTTGGTCCTGCTGGGGTTCCCGTAGCTGTCGAAGAATCCCGTGGAGTGCCCGATCAGGCCGGCCGGGACCATGGAGTACAGGGGGTCGACGGTGTCCTTGTAGACCTTGTGCGCGATGGCGGGCCGGTCGACGACCTGGGCGATGGCCTTGCGGACGGCGAGCTTCTTCGCCCACGGGTCCTTCGGGTTGAAGACCAGGTAGCTGATCTCGGTGCCCGCGCCCTCGATGAGCTGGATGCCGTGCTGGGAGTCGCGGCTCTGGAGCTGGACGATGTCCGAGGAGGCGAGTCCTCGGTAGGTCACGTCGATCTTCTTGTCCCGCAGGGCCTCGACCATCTGGGACGAGTCCTGGAAGTAGCGGATGGTGACCGAGTCGTTCTTGCGGTCGGCGAACCCGTCGTAGTGGTCGTTCCTGACGAGCTCGGCCTTCTTGCCCTCCTCGTAGGACTGGAGGGTGTACGGCCCGGACCCGAAGACCTTGCCGTCCTTGCGCAGGGCGTCGGCTGGGTAGTCGTCGGGGTCGACGATCGACATGGCGGGCGTGGCCAGCACGAACGGGAAGGTGGCGTCCGACTTCTTGAGGTGGAAGACGACCTCACGGTCACTCAGGGCCTGCACCCGGCCCAGATTCCCGAGTAGGCCCGCGGGACCGCCGGGCACGTCGATGGTCCTGATCCGTTCGATGGAATGCTTGACGGCGTGCGCGTCGAGCGGGTCGCCGTCGGAGAACTTCATGTCCGGACGGAGCTCGCAGCGGTACGTCCGCTTGGAGTCGTCCGTGAACCCGCAGCTCTTCGCGGCGTCGGGCTGGGGCGTCACCGCGCCGTTCGGGTAACTGAGCAGCGTCTGGTAGATGTTGCGGAACAGCTCCCAGGAGCCGTCCCAGGAGGCGGCCGGGTCCAGTGTGCTCGGAGCGCTGGTGGTGCCCACCACGATCGGACCCTTGTCGTCGGACGATCCCGAGGAGAGAACGCCACACCCGGCCACCAGGGTTATGGACGTGATCGCCGCCAGCTGCCGCAGACGTCGGTTCCGGTTGAACACGCGCACACTCCTCGATCTGCCGTACCAAGGGTCGGCAGACCATACCGCAGCGCCCCGCCGGTGGAACATGTTCCCGACAGGGCACTTGATCAGCACGAATGTGACTACGTTGTCAGGCTTCTGTGATGCCGCGGGCGGTCCGGATATCGAACGCGCCGCCTCTCGACAACGTCGGTGTTTTTGTCAACTCCCCACAAAATGCGGAGCGCTGCGGTCCGGCACGGAGCTCACGCTCCGGGTCCACCGGCAGGCCCGGCCCGCCCGGAACGTGCCTCACGAAGGAGCGACGCGGCGCTCCGCGGAACCGACGTCGGGTTCCGCGGAGCGGGGCGTCCACTGCGCCGGGCGTCACTCGACCCCGGCGCCCGGCGTCACTCGACGCCGGCGTTGAGGAAGATGCCGCCGTCGACGACCAGCGTCTGCCCGGTGACCCAGTCCGACTGCTGCGAGGTGAGGAACGCGGCGGCGCCCCCGATGTCGGAGGGCACCCCGAGCCGGCCGAGCGGGTAGGCCGCGGCGGCCTCGGCCTCACGGCCCTCGTACAGGGCGGCGGCGAACTTGGTCTTGACCACGGCGGGCGCGATGGCGTTGACCCGCACCTTGGGCGCGAACTCGTGCGCGAGCTGCACCGTCAGGTTGATCATGGCGGCCTTGCTGACGCCATAGGCACCGATGAACGGCGAGGGGGCGAGGCCGGCGACCGAGGCGATGTTCACGATCGCCCCGCCGTTCTCGCTCTGCCAGGCCTTCCAGGTCTGCTGCGCGAAGCCCAGCGCCGAGATCACGTTGGTCTCGAAGACCTTGCGCGCCACATTGAGGTCGAGCTCGGCCATCGGCCCGAAGACCGGGTTGGTGCCGGCGTTGTTGACCAGGTAGTCGACGCGGCCGAAGGCCTCCATCGTGCGCTCGACGGCGAGGGCCTGGTGCGCCTCGTCGTGGGCCTTTCCGGCGACGCCGATGACGCGGTCGGAACCGAGCGCCTCGACGGCCTCCTTCAGGGCCTCCTCGTTTCGGCCGGTGATGCAGACCCGGTCACCGCGGGCGACCAGGGCCTCCGCGACGCCGTAGCCGATGCCGCGGCTCGCGCCCGTGATCAGCGCGACCTTGCCCGAGAGTTCGGGAAGAGTGGTCATGTCCTTGTCCCCCGGCCTCAGTTGAGCGGTCCGCCGGCCACGTACAGCACCTGGCCGGAGACGAATCCGGCGGCCTCGCCGGTGAAGAAGGCGATGGCGTTGGCGATGTCGTCGGGGTTGCCGACGCGCTGCACGGGGATCTGGGTGGCGGCGGCGGCCTGGAAGTCCTCGAAGCCCATGCCGACACGGGCGGCGGTGGCGGCGGTCATGTCCGTGACGATGAAGCCGGGCGCGACGGCGTTCGCGGTGACGCCGAACTTGCCGAGCTCGATGGCGAGGGTCTTGGTGAAGCCCTGGAGACCGGCCTTGGCGGCGGAGTAGTTGACCTGGCCGCGGTTGCCCAGGGCCGAGGACGAGGAGAGGTTCACGATCCGGCCGAACTTCGCGTCGACCATGTGCTTCTGGCAGGCCTTGGCCATCAGGAAGGCGCCGCGCAGGTGCACGTTCATGACCGTGTCCCAGTCGGTGGCGCTCATCTTGAACAGCAGGTTGTCGCGGAGCACGCCCGCGTTGTTGACGAGGATCGTCGGCGCGCCGAGCTCCTCGGCGATGCGCGCGACGGCGGCCTCGACCTGAGCCTCGTCGGAGACGTCGCAGCCCACCGCGATGGCCTTGCCACCGGCGGCGGTGATCTTCTCCACGGTGTCCTTGCACGCGGCCTCGTCGAGGTCGATCACCGCGACGGCACGGCCCTCGGCGGCCAGTCGTACGGCGGTGGCGGCACCGATGCCGCGCGCGGCACCGGTGACTACGGCGACCCGCTGCTCAGTGGTGGACATTGCTGGTTCTCCTCGCCCTTGGAAAGCCTGTCGGAAAGCCCGTCCCGGCAACCTTGGCATCTTCTCGGCGCCTCGGCGGTGCGGAATGGCCTGCGGCTCACGGTACGCCCCTCGGGTGAGCGACCGCTTAGTACCTTCAGCAGACGTGACGCTAGAAGCCCTGGCACTCGGTGTCAACGGCACACCGCGCGCATGTGATCCATTACCTGACCAGCAGCTGGAGCAACCGTTCCGTCTCGGCCTCCGGATCGGCGGTCAGGCCGGTGTGCACGGGGCCCGGCTGCACGACCGTCGAGCGCGGCGCGATGAGCCAGCGAAAGCGCCGCCCGGCATCGTCCCGTGCCGCCTGACCTGCCGCTTTCCCTCCCGCACAGACACCCTCGACGGCCCGCAGGGCGGCGCGCACGCCCGTCACGTCCGCCTCCGGGTCGAGCGCCCGCAGCTTGGACTCGTCCAGATGCGTCCGAACGGCGACGAAGGACTTGGCACGGCAGTACACCAGCACGCCCGCGTTGAAGCACTCGCCGCGTTCGACCCGCGGCACCACGCGCAGCAGCGCGTACTCGAAGACGTCCCGCTCGCTCACGCGTCCCCCTTGCCGGCCCCGACGGCCTCGATGCCCTTGATCCGCTCATGGATGACGGCGGCCCGTGCCAGAAGCGGCTGCGCATAGGCGTGCCGCAGCGCGTCGGCCGAGTCGAAGCCCGGTTCGTCGGCCAGCCACGCGTCCGGGATCTCGGCGGTCACCTCGGCGAGCAGTTCCTCCGTGACCAGCGGTGCCAGCTCCGCCGCGGCCGAGGCGACATCCGGCCCGAAGGGCGCGAGCGCGTGCTCGGAGACGTCGTACGGCTTGGCCGCGGACGCCTGCGCGCCGGGCCAGTGGTGGTGCCAGATCATGGTGGCGCCGTGGTCGATGAGCCACAGGTCCCCGTGCCACACCAGCATGTTGGGGTTGCGCCAGGAACGGTCCACGTTGTTGACCAGCGCGTCGAACCAGACGATCCGCCCCGCCTCCTCGGCGCTCACGTCGAAGGCGAGCGAGTCGAAGCCGATCGCGCGGGAGAGGAAGTCCATCCCGAGGTTCAGCCCGCCGCTGGACTTCAGCAGCCCCTGGACCTCCTGGTCCGGTTCGCCGAGTCCCATGACCGGGTCGAGGCCGATCGTCACCAGGCCGGGCACCCTGAATCCGAGCCGGCGGGCGAGTTCACCGCAGACGACCTCGGCGACGAGCGTCTTGCGCCCCTGCCCGGCACCGGTGAACTTCATGACGTACGTCCCCAGGTCGTCGGCCTCGACGAGCCCCGGCAACGAGCCGCCCTCACGCAGGGGCGTGATGTAGCGGGTCGCGATGACTTCCTTGAGCATCGCCCCAGGTTACTGGGGTGGACGGAGGGCGAGGACGCGACCCGTGGGTGCTCGCCGCGCCCGGGGCCGAGGGTCCGGCGGTCCGCACCGGCCGGGCCGCCGCCTGTCGGCCCGCTGTCGATCCTGTCGGCCCGCTGTCGATCGGGTCAAGAAGTCGCCAACCCCCTGAACAGGGCACACGCCCGAACCGTACTTGTCTACGGATCACCATCACGTCCGTTGAAGGGAAAGTCGGCATGACCAGCGAATCGCTTCACCCCGTCCCGGCACCGGCCCGGCGCACCGTCGTGGCGGCGGTCGGCGCGGCGGGGCTCGCCGTCGCGCTGACCGCGTGCGGGGACGACAAGAAGTCGTCCGGTTCCAGCGAGGTGAACGGGGGCGGCTCGGGCGGCGGCGACAACGCGGCGGCCGGAAACGCCGGCGGCACGGTGCTCGCCAAGACCAGCGACATCCCGGAGGGCGGCGGCAAGGTCTTCGCGGACCAGGGCGTCGTCGTGACCCAGCCGACGGCGGGCACGTTCAAGGCGTTCTCGTCCAAGTGCACGCACCAGGGCTGTGCCGTGAAGGGCATAGCGAACGGCGTCATCAACTGCCCCTGCCACGGCAGCCAGTTCTCCGCCGCCGACGGCAGCGTGAAGAAGGGGCCCGCGACGACCGCGCTGGCCGCCGCGACCATCACCGTCGAGGGCGACTCCATCAAGCTCTCCTGAGCCCCCTGGGCTTCGGCGGCGGCCTCAGCGGCGCGGACGCCTGAAGCAGGCCAGCACGTCGTCGGTCGTCGCGATGGTGGCGACGAGGGCGAGCGTGTTGCGGATCATCGCGGGGGTGTAGTCGGAGGGCACCCCCGCGATGGCGTCCGCCGGCACGACGGCGGTGTAGCCGAGGTTCACGGCGTCGAACACGGCGTTGGGGATGGCCACATTGGCCGAGACACCGGTCACCACGAGGGTGCGGCAGCCCAGGTTGCGCAGCAACGGGTCCACGTCGGTGCCCGCGAGGGGGGACAGTCCGTGCAGTCGGCGTACGACGAGGTCCTCCTCGGCGACCACGACGGGCGACGCGATGCGGACGGCCGTCGTGCCGGTGAGCTGCTGGACGGGCAGCCGGGCCGCGGCGCGGAAGAGGCGGGCGTTGTGGTTGGCGCCCCGGCCGTCCGGGCGCCGTTCGGCCACGGCGTGGACGACCTGCACTCCGCTCTCGTGGGCCGCGGCCACCAGCCGGGCCACGTTGACGAGCGCTCCCGACGACCGTGCCTCCTTGGCGAGTTCGGGCAGTGCGCTGTCCTGGCCCACGACACCCTGCTGGCACTCGACGGTGAGCAGCACCGTGGTGGCGGGGTCGAGGAGTTCACTGAGCTGTTCGTACGACGGCATGGCTCCCCCTGGTCGTCGAGGTCGGGGCGGGCGAGCGTAACGACCATTGCGTGGGGACGGAAGACGGCCCATGCTTTTCTGACGTGATGTCAGAGGATCTCTGTCGGCAGCGAAGCGGGCCGACGCGGAAGAAGAGGAGACCGCATGGCCGTCACTCAGCGCAGGGGCCGGAAGATCATGATGACCCCCGGCGAACTGGACGAGTTCCTCACCACCGAACGGACCTGCCGGGTCGCGACCGTGTCGAAGGACGGCGCGCCGCATGTCAGCGCCCTCTGGTTCGCCTGGGACGGCACATCGCTGTGGCTGTACTCGGTGGTGCGCAGCAAGCGGTGGGCGGAGCTGCGCCGCGACCCCCGGGTGGCCGTGGTGATCGACTCCGGCGAGCAGTACGGGGAGCTGCGCGGGGTCGAACTGTCCGGCACGGTGGAGTTCGTCGGCGAGATACCTCGCGTCGGGGACCTGTGCGCCGAACTCGACGTCCCGGAGACGCTGTTCGCCCGCAAGAACTTCGGCCTGGCGGAGATGCCGCACGACGGGAGGCACGCGTGGATGCGGCTGACTCCGGAGGCCGTCGCCTCCTGGGACTTCCGCAAACTCCCCTTGCTCTAGAGGGCGTCGACCGGCCGACGGCGCCGAACGGGCCGCTCGCTCCAGGGTTCTCGGGGCGCCCACCGGGGAGCGGCGACCGTCTCAGGGGCCCGGGTCGCCCGCCCGCGCGGGGCGCCCCGGCCCGTCGCCCCAGGGCCCTCGCTCCGTCGCCCAGAAGTGACGCCTCGGCGCGGCGGGCGGGCCACGGCGCCGCCCCCGAGGCTCACTTGACGGCCTCCCCCGCTCCGCGCAGTGCGCGGACCGCCGCCCTGATCGACGGCCGGCGGTCGGCGTCGGCCCGCCACACGACGTACACATGCCGGCGTACACGCTGCCGCACGGGCACCGTGACCACGCCCTCGGGCATCGGGTGCCGCCCGAGGAGCGGCGCCACACAGACGCCGAGCCCCGCGGCGACCATGGCCAGCTGCGTGTGCGTCTCGGCCGCGCGATGGACGATGTGCGGCTCGACGCCCTTGGAGCGGAGCGTGAACATCAGCCACTCGTGACAGAACTCGCCTTCGTTCCACGTGATCCACTCGTCCTCGGCGAAGTCGGCGAGGTCCACCTCCGCGCGGTCCGCGAGCCGGTGCCCGACCGGCATCGCCACGTCGGCGGGGTCGTCCAGGATCGATGCCTTGACGAGGCCGTCCGGCAGCGGCATCGGCTTGTTGTACCAGTCGAGCACGACGGCCAGATCGAGGTCGCCGCGGATCACTCCGGCCACCCCGGCCTCCGGCTCCAGCTCGCAGGAGCGCACCCGGAGCCCCGGGTGGTCCGCACGGAGCGTGGCGAGCACGGCCGGGAACAGCCCGCGTGCGGCGGTGGGGAACGCCGAGAGCCGCAGCTCGCCCACGACCTGACCGCGCTGCGCCTCCAGGTCCGACTGCGCCAGCTCCACCTGGGACAGGATGCGCGCGGCGTGATCGGCGAGCAGCCGGCCGGCGTCGGTGAGGCGGATTCCGCGGCCGTTCTTCGCGAGCAGTTGCTGCCCCACCTCGCGCTCCAGCTTCGACATCTGCTGGGATACGGCCGACGTCGTGACGTGCAGCCCCTCGGCCGCTCCGCTCACCGAGCCGTGCCGGGCGAGGGCGTCCAGGGTGCGAAGGCGCTCCAGGTTCAACATGTAAGCAATGCTACGAGATACCGCTCCGAAAATCTCGCTTGTGCTAAGAGATCGTCGTACCCCATGGTGGTGTGCATGAGCACCGTCACCAGCGCCCGCGCCCTCTCCCCCGCCCCGGCCGGGCCCCGTCGCCGCGCCGCCCTCGACTGGCGGGTGCGCTTCGGCGTTCTCGCCCTGATCTGGGGCTTCAGCTTCCTGTTGATCAAGGTGGGCACGGAGGGGTACGCGCCGTTCCAGGTCACCTTCGGACGGCTGCTGTTCGGCACGGCGGTGCTCGCCGCGGCGATGACGGTGAAGCGCGAGCGGCTGCCGCGCGGGGTGCGGACCTGGGGGCACCTGACGGTCGCGGCCCTCCTGCTGAACGCGCTGCCGTTCTCGCTCTTCGCCTACGCGGAGCTGACCGTCCCGTCCACGCTCGCGGGCATCTGCAACGCGACCTCGCCGCTGTGGGGCATGGCCCTGTCGCTGGTCGCCCTCTCGGAGGACCGGCCGACTCGGAGCAGGGTGGCCGGGCTCGGTATCGGCTTCATCGGCGTCCTGACGGTCCTCGGCGTCTGGCAGGGCTTCCACGGCCTGGACGCCACGGGCACGGCGATGGCCCTGCTGGCCTCCCTGAGCTATCCGGTCGGATGGATCTACGTCCGTCGCACGCTGGCCGGCACCGGCCACTCCCACCTGTCGATGACAGGCGCCCAGCTCCTCCTGGCGACCGCCCAACTGGCCGTCGTGACGCCGCTGTTCACCACCCTCCCGAGCCACTTCCCGGTCGTCCCGCTGCTCGCCGTCGTCACCCTGGGAGCCCTCGGCACGGGCCTGGCCATGCTCATCCAGTACGGCATCGTCGCCGAGGTCGGCCCGACGACCGCGCAGATGGTCACCTACTTCATCCCGGTGATAGCCACCGCGGCGGGCGTCGCGATCCTCGGCGAATCGCTGTCCTGGTCGACCCCGGTCGGCGCCGTGGTCGTCCTCGCGGGCGCGGCGCTCACCCAGGCCAGGCCGCGCCCCTGATCGGCCTGCGGTGCCGCCGGCACCGGCCGGGGCGTCCGCGGCCCCGGCCGACATCGCGTCACACGTAGCGGCGGGCCGGTGCGGGGCCGACCGCGGACGCGACCGCATCGGCGAGCGGTTCCATGTCGTCCGGCGTCAGCGTCGACACGGTGATCCGGATGCCGGGCGGCGCGCTCATCCGGAAGCGCGCGCCGGGTGCGACCGCCCAGCCGGCGTGCAGCAGCCGCGCGACCGCCCCGGTCTCGTCCGGCACGGGGATCCACACGTTCATCCCGCTGCGCCCGTACGCCTCCACGCCGCGTTCACCGAGGGCGTCGATCAGCGCGTCCCGCCGCCGCCCGTACTCCGCCGCCACAGCCGCCGCGTCCACGGCGCCGGAGGTCCACAGATGGACGACGGCCTTCTGGAGCAGGCGGCTCACCCAGCCCGGCCCGAGCCGCTGGCGCCCGTGCACCCGGTCGACGGTGACGGGGTCGCCGGTGAGGACCGCGAGGCGCAGGTCCGGGCCGTACGCCTTGGCGACGGAACGGACGAAGGCCCAGCTGTGCGTCACGCCCGCGAGGGGACGGAGCGGCTGGTCCACGATGCGGTGCCCGTGGTCGTCCTCGATGAGCAGGGTCTGCGGATGCTCCTGCAGAACGGCGCGCAGGGCACCCGCCCGCGTGGCGGTCACCACCGCTCCGGTGGGGTTCTGCGCCCGGTCCGTGACGATCAGGGCCCGCGCGCCGGCCTCCAGGGCACGGCGCACGTCGTCGGGAAGCGGCCCCTCGTCGTCGACGCCGACGCCGACCGTGCGCAGTCCGAGCGCCGGGGCGAGGTCGAGCAGGCTGCCCCAGCCGGGATCCTCGACGGCCACGGTGTCCCCGGGCCTGAGATGAGCCGTCAGTACACGCTCGATGGCGTCGAGCGATCCGGAGGTGACGACGACGGGCCCGCCGGGGACGCCGTCCTCGTCCAGGTCGGCGCGGGCGATCCGCTCCAGCTCCGGTTCGACGGCGGCCTCCCCGTATCTCACGGGCTCACGGTCCGTCCGCCCGGCCGCCACGGCGAACGCCTCGGCGAGACCGGGCAGCAGTGCGGGGTCGGGGTTGCCGTCCGCCAGATCCCGTACGCCGTCCGGCACCTCGACACGGATGTGCTCACGCCCCGTGGTGGCGGGCTTGGTCCGGACCCTGCTGCCGCGGCGGCCCGCGGTCTCGATGACCCCGCGTTCACGCAGCGTCCGATAGGCGGCCGCGACGGTGTTCGGGTTCACTCCGAGCCGCTCCGCCAACTCCCGCATCGGCGGCAGCAGTTGACCGGGTTCGAGGTCTCCGGAGCCGACCGCGCTCTCGACGTCGGCGGCAATCTCGGCTGCACGACGCCCTGTGATCCGATACTCTCCTAGCACAAATAAAAGTATGCACTAGTGCAATGGAGTACGCAATGTCGGAGACGAGCACCCAGCCAGGGACGCCGCGGGCCACCGCCTACACCCCGACCGACCGCACCGTCCCCACCCGCTCCAAGGAACGCGCGGCGTACGACCGCGAGCTCGTGCACGCGATACTCGACGAGGGGTACGTCTGCCATCTCGGCTTCGTGCGCGACGGCGCCCCCGTCGTCCTGCCCACGCTCTACGGCCGTGTCAGCGACCGTCTCTACGTGCACGGCTCGACGGGATCGCGCCCGCTGCGCATGACGGGCCAGGCCGACCCGGGCCTGCCGGTCTGCCTGACGGTCACCCATGTCGACGGGCTGGTCCTGGCCCGCTCGGCCTTCCACCACTCGATCAACTACCGCTCGGTGGTGGTGCACGGCATCGCCCACCAGGTGACCGACCCGGACGAGAAGCGTGCGGCTCTGGACGCCCTGGTGGACCACGTCGTCCCCGGTCGCTCGCTCGACTCGCGCCCGGCCAACGGCAAGGAACTCGCGGCCACCGCCGTGATCCGGCTCGACCTCGACGAGGTGTCCGCGAAGCTGCGCACCGGCGGCCCGAACGACGAGCCCGAGGACCTCGCGCTTCCGCACTGGACCGGAGTCCTGCCACTGGCCAAGGGGTTCGACGCCCCGGTACCGGCCGACGACCTGGCTCCCGGCATCGGCCTTCCGGACTACCTCGCCGCCTTGTGAGACCGCCGGGGCTCACCGCCCACGGGCGGTGACGGGTGCGAGCCCGCGGGGCCCGCACCCGTCACCGCGGAGGAACGCCGGTCCTCGATCGGACGAGGCCCGACGAGCGCCGGCCCCTCATCGGGCGCCGTGCGGCGTCAGGCCGTCGGCCCGCTGTCGACGGCACCGGCGCCGGACACGGCCGGGGTGGCATCGGCGCCGGCCGCGGCCGTGACCGCCCCGTCGTCGGACCCGGCCACGACGGAGGCCGGGCACGCCACGGCATCGGCCGTGGCCTCGTGGGCCCCCGCGGCGACACGTCGGTCGTCGGACCCGGCGGCGACAGGCCCGTCGTCGGACCTGCGCCGGTCGGTCGCCACGGCGCGCGTCTCCGCGACCGCGAGGCCGGTAACCGACCCGAGCATCAGCAAGGTGCCCACCAGCGTCGCCGCCGTGAGCCGCTCGCCGAGCAGCCCGACCGCGAGCACCGCCGCGCTCACCGGCTCCAGCAGCATGATCACGGAAACGGTCGCCGAACGGACCACGGCCGCGCCCGCGAAGAACAGGGCGTAGGCCAGCGCCGTGGGGATGGCCGCGATGTATCCCAGCAGCGCCAGTACGTGCACCGGCTGGGCGGTGTGCGGGACCAGTCCCTCGGCCAGTCCGAGCGGCAGCAGGCAGGCCGCGGTGACGGCGAACGTCCACACCGTCGTACCGCCTCCGTCGGCGCGGCCGTCGCGCCCCCACCACCGGGTGAGCAGCGTCATCACGGAGTACCCGGCCGCGGACAGCACCGCCAGCGCGACACCCCAGGGGCGCACCGTCGCGCCCCCGCCGCCCAGCACCAGCACCCCGAGTCCGGTGAGCGCCCCGGCGACGGCGGCGATCCCGCCGCGTCCGAGCCGCTCCCCCATGGTCAGGCGCGCGCCGAGCGCGATGAGTACCGGCCCGGCCCCCAGGGTGACGACGGTCGCCACGGCGAGGCCGGTCGCCTCGACGGCGGCGAAGTAGGCGGTCTGGAAGACGGCGAGCCCCAGGCCGGTGGTCCCGATGCGCAGGGCCTTGCTGCGCAGCGGCTCCCGCACGGCGGGCCGGACCCGTCGGCGGGACCGCACGCGCGCGCCGAGCAGCAGTACGAGCCCGCCCGCGCAGCGCCAGAAGGAGAGGGCGATCGGCCCCATGTCACTGGCCCGGTAGACCAGTGACGCGGCCGCGCCCGCGGTGCCCCAGGCGGCACCGGCGACGATCAGATAGAGGAGGCCTCGCCCGATGGGCAGGCCGGAAGCAGTGTGCGACACGTGTTCTCTCCGCAGATTCGCAGAAGTTCGGGAAGGGACCACGTCGTCGCCGGCGCACGGGACACCGGGCGCGGGCGCGCGTCACGGAGCACAGGGCTCGGGGACGCGCGACACGGCGCACGGGACACGGGGCACGGGGCTCAGCACGAAACTCGGGACACGAGACTCATCGGAGGGCTCGGGACGCGAGGCTCGGAGCGCCGGCTCACGAGGGGTCCTCGGACTTCTTCCGCGGGCAGCACCGTCCCACCCGGCACGTGGCCGGGTGTGGATCCGGAAGGGCCCGCCTCAGGCGGCCGGGGGCGGGAGAACGAGCGTCAAAGGCATGACCTGCACTTTAGGCGACCATTCCCGGAGTGGACAACTCCCTTTCGGCGTCGCTCCCGCCACTGGCGACCGGCCCGTCCGAGGGCTTCGCGGGCGCCGACGACTGCGCGATGAACGCACCCAGCAGCACCACCGCACCGCCGACGATCTGCGGCGCCGAGAGGTGCTCCCCCAACAGGACCCAGGCCAGGACGGTCGCGATCACCGCTTCGAGGCAGGCGACGACGCCCGCGACCTGCGGGGAGAGCCTGCGCACGGAGAGCACTCCGGTGACGTACGCGACGACGGTCGCGATCAGCACGATCCAGCCGAGGAGCAGGGCGGCGAGCACGGAGGTCCCGTTCATGTCGGCGCTGCCGCCGAGCACGGACCACTCCATCGTCCACGGACGCGCGACGACGGTCAGTACGAGGGTGCCGACGAGAAGGCCGTAGGCGATCACGCCGAGCGGGTCCGGCGCCTCGTCGCCGGCGTCGCTCCCCTGGTCGGACAGGACGAAGTAGCCGACCTGGCAGCAGGCGGCCCCCAATGCGAGCAGCAGTCCGAAGGCGTCGAAGCTCAGCCCCGACCAGACCTCGACCACGCAGGCGAGTCCGCCGACTGCGAGCACCACTCCGAGGGCCGCGGCCCGCGTGACGGGACGACGCTGCACGAAGCGGACCCAGCCGAGCACGAGCGCGGGCGCCAGGTACTCGACGAGCAGTGCGACGCCGACCGGGATGCGGGAGATCGCCGCGAAGTAGCAGGCCTGCACACCGGCCACACCGAGCAGTCCGAAACCGGCGAGCAGCGCCGGGCGGCTCCGCAGCAGCGACCGGTGGCGCACCGCCACCGGCAGCATCACCAGCGCGGCGCCCGCGACCCGCAGCCACACCACATGGAGCGGGTCGAGACCCGCTTCGATCAGCGGCTTGGCCGCGACACCCGATCCGCCGAAGGCGACCGCCGACACGAGCGCGAGGCCGAGGCCGACGCTCTTCACACGGTTGCCCTGACTGCCCTGAGACGTATGCACCGCCACATGATGACAGGCGATGACATGAGCGTCACCCCCGTTGACACCTGTCTCAACGGCTGGACTCCGGCCTGGTCCGCGGGAGGCTGCGGGCACCAGCCCGGCGGCCGCCGCGGACGCGGGGTCGGCCGCACGGCCGACCGCTCCGGTTCAGCGCCCGCCGTCGACCCGGCCCACCCGTCCCTTGCAGGCGGCCTCGACACGCTCCAGCAGTGCGGGGGTGTCGACGCCCGCGCGTCCGAGGACCTCGACGGCCCGCGACTGGGGGTCGGCGACGAGCGCCGCGAGCAGGTCGAGACCGCGGGCCTGTTCGTCGCCGCGCAGCACGGCACGCTCGTACGCCAGCTCCATGGCCCCGGCCGCCACCGGGGACCAGCCCGCCTCGGCGACGACCGGTACGGCACCGGAGTCCTCGACGGAGCTCTGCCAGCGCAGCCCGTAACCGATGCTGCGCTGCACCAGGTAGCCGAGGAGCCGGGCGACCTGACCGGCGCCCTCGAAGGCGGCGCGCACCTCGGGATCGGACTCCAGCAGCGAGTGCAGCAGACGCGCGGTGTCGATCTGCCGGTCCCCGTCCCGCAGCGCCCGCCTGCGCGCACCCGAGACCACCGAGGCCAGCTCGGCACTGAGCCCGCCATCGAGTTCTGTTCGGTTCGGGCCGCTCTCGGCGGCGGACTGCTGGGGAATACGGGATGGCACAACCCCTACCCCATCAGCCTCCCGGAGCCGGGACATCCTCGGCGGGCAGCATCTTCGCGTCCGACACAGGTTGGGCATCCATGGGGATGTTCTCCTCCTTGCGGATGACTTCGGACCGATTTCCCCCTGGGGCGCGCGCCGCCTTGCGTTGCGCCCCCGCCCGCGGCCGCGCCGCCTCGACGTTCCCCTCGAAGCACGGCGAGCGAGCCGGCCCTGCCCGGGACGGACGGGCCACCCTCCACAATTTCTGACAGTTCATCAGTATTGAATGTTCCGGGGCCTGCGGCTACGTTCCGCGACACCGTAGCTGCGCCGGGCGCAGCGCCCGACACGAAGGGGTGGTCGCATGGCCGAAGTCAGCGCGGAAGCACGCATCGAGGCGCCCGCCGAGAAGATCTGGGCCCAGCTCACGGACTGGCCCGCGTACGGCGAGTGGAACGCGACCCACACCAGCTTCCCCAAGGGCGGACCCGAGACCCTCGAAGTGGGCGGCACCTTCGAGGAGAACATGAAGCTCATGGGCTTCCCCGCCGAGGTCACCTGGACCATCGACGCACTGGAGCCGGGACACCTCCTGGCGATCCGCGGCAAGGGCCCGATGGCCGTGAACGTCGCGACGCGCTACACACTCACCCCCGACGGCGGGTCGACGACGGTGCGGATCGACGGGGAGTTCACCGGTGCCGCGGTCTCGCTCATGGCGGGCAAGCTCAAGGACTCGGCGACGGCCGCGCTGAACGAGTCGCTGCGCAAGCTCGGCGGCCTGGTCGCCTGAACCCCCGGGCGGCCCGGCTCACTCGGGGACGGCACGCAAGGAAGGGCCCCGCGGAATGTGGCCTCCAGGCGCGAGCAGACGCGGACGGCGACCCGCGGAGTCGCGCCCCGGGGCCCGGGCAGACACGGACGGCGCCCCGCGGAATCGCTTCCGCGGGGCGCCGTCCATTGCCACAGCGTGCCGTCAGTCCTCGTCGGCGAGGATCAGGTACAGCTTCTTGCGGGCTTCGTTGATGACCACCAGCGCCTTGTCGCGCTGCTCCTTGCTGCCGGTCTTCCAGACCTGGCCGAAGGCCTCCATGAGGCCGAAGCCGGCCTGCCGGATCTCGTGCAGCGTCTCCCAGTCGACCCCGCGCCCGGCCTCTTCCCACGGCGCGTCGGGTCCCTCGTCCGCCGCGGCGCGGCCGGACTCGGTGAGCGAGAACAGCTTCTTGCCGCCCTCGGCCGCACTGATGATCAGCCCCTCGTCCTCCAGCAGCTGGAGGGTCGGGTAGACCGAACCGGGGCTGGGCTTCCACGCCCCGCCGCTGCGCTCGGCGATCTCCTGGATCATCTCGTAACCATGCATGGGCCGGTCCTTGAGCAGAGCCAGGATCGACGCGCGTACGTCGCCGCGCCGCGCCCTGCCGCGCGGTCCACCCCGACCGCCGCGCCCGCCCCAGGGACCCGGGCCGAAGCCCGGTCCACCGAAGCCGGGGCCACCAGGACCGCCGGGACCACCCGGCCCGAAGGGCCCGAAGGCCCTGCGCCGCCCCTCGAAGCCGCCCCGACCCCGATGGCCGGGGCCGCCGTGGTGTCCATGTCCGTGTTCGTATCCGAAGTCGTCTTCACGGGAACGCATCGCCATCACTCCATTCCATCGTTGATCGATCGCGATGCCTCAACGATATATCGGAATAGTTCGGCTGGCAATCCTCCGGGTCCAGATCCTGATGATTGGCCTTGTTCCGCCGCTCCGACCTGCGGCTAGCGTCGGGCCATGCGGATTCGAATCGTCGACGCCTTCACCGACCGCCCCTTCGCCGGCAACCCGGCCGGGGTCGTCCTCCTCGACTCCTTCCCCGACGACGCCTGGCTCCAGAACGTCGCTCTCGAGGTCAACCACGCCGAGACGGCGTTCGCCCACCGGCTGCCCGAGGGCGGCGAGGCCGACTGGGCGCTGCGCTGGTTCACGCCCGCCACCGAGGTCGCCATGTGCGGGCACGCGACGCTGGCGACCGCGCACGTCCTGCACAGCACGGGCACGCACCCGGGCCCGGTGCGGTTCGCGACGCTCAGTGGCGTCCTCGTCGCGACACCGCAGGAGGACGGTTCGATCACCCTGGACTTCCCGACCGCGCCGCTCACGCCGGTCGACGTCCCCGACGGCGTCGCCGAGGCACTGGGCGCCGAGCCGCTCGCGGCCTGCGACACCGGTCCGCAGGTCGGTGACCTGGTGGTCGAACTCGCCGACGAGAAGACGGTCCTGGGTCTCGCCCCCGATCACAAGGGACTCTCCCGCCACTCCCGGCGCGGCATCATCGCGACCGCCCGCGCCGAGGACGCCTCCCGCGGCTACGACTTCGTCTCGCGCTGCTTCTTCCCGAACGTCGGCATCGACGAGGACCCGGTCACCGGCAGCGCCCACACGGCCCTCGCCCCGTACTGGTCCGAGCGCCTGGGCCGGCCCGACCTCACGGGGCTCCAGGCCTCCCGCCGCTCCGGCCTCGTCCGCACCGGGCTGCGCGGGGACCGCACGCTCCTGACCGGCCGCGCGGTCACGGTCATCGAGGGCGAGCTGCTGGCCTGACGGCGCGGCTCACGGCACAGGCTCACGACACGGCGAGAAGGGGCGTACGGGCCTGCCGTACGCCCCGCGCGCCCGGCCTCCGGACGGTTTCGCCCGGAGCAGGGCGGCGGCCGCAAGGGCGTCAGGCCCGCGCCCCGCCCCACCCCGCCCCGCCCGGCGGCGCTCACGCCGTCGGCAGCCACCCCACCTTCCCGGCCAGCAGCGCGTATCCGACGAAGGCACCGATGTCGAGCAGCGAGTGGGCCACCACGAGCGGGCCGACCCGTCCCCAGCGCCGGTACAGGTAGACGAAGACGACGCCCATCACCATGTTGCCGATGAACCCGCCGATGCCCTGGTAGAGGTGGTACGAGCCGCGCAGCACCGCGCTCGCCACCAGCGCGGTCCCCGGCGTCCAGCCCAACTGCCCGAGCCTGCGCAGCAGATAGCCGACGACGATGACCTCCTCCAGCACGGCGTTCTGCACGGCCGAGAGGATCAGCACCGGGTACTTCCACCACACGTCGGGCAGCGCCTCCGGCACCACCGTGAGGTTGAAGCCGAGCCCCCGGGCCGCCAGGTAGAAGGCGATGCCCGTACTGCCGATCACCGCCGCGACGCCCGCCCCGCGGCCGAGGTCCGGCCACGGGCGCGTGCGGTCGAAGCCGATGACGCGCAGCCCCGTGCCCTCCCGCAGCAGGAAGTGCGCGACGAGCGCCACCGGCACCAGGGCCGACGCGATCCCGAAGAGCTGCCAGGCCAGATCGAGCCACGGCCGGCCCGGCGCGGCCGAGGCGTTGAGGGTGGCCGCCTGGTCCTTCAGACCCCCCGGTTTGGTGACTGATCCGACAAAGCTGATCAGCGCGGACACCCCACTCGCACCGAGCGAAAGCCCCAGAACGAGCAGCGTCTCGTCCCGCAGAATCCGCCGTGTCAGCCCCTCCTTCGGAAAAGAATCGGCCACCGACCCCGCCTCCACCTGCACTCCCGCCTCCAGTTGAGTAATCCCGCCGCATCCCCATCTTGACCCCGCTAGGGTCTCGAAAGAAGTTACGAAGATCGTGCGCGACAGGCCGTCCAGGGGACGGACACCGTACGGGGCGTACCTCCCCTTTCCCCTGCCTCACGGCTGTTTCGCGGCTCCGGGCTCAACTGGGAGGGCACCACCGTCATGGGACGTCACAGCTTGCCCGACGAGTACGGGGCGGGTGCCGCCGACCCCCGCCTACGCGCGCGCCGCCGCAACGTGGCCATCGCGACGGTGCTGGTCCTCACGGTCGTCGCGGGCACGGCGGCCGCGGTCAGTGGCGGCCTGCTGTCGTTCGGCGGGTCCTGCCAGGACGACGCCGTGCACCTGGAGGTGGCCGCCTCGCCGGACGTGGCGCCCGCTCTGCGGGCCGCCGCCGAGTACGCCCGCAAGAACAACATCACGTCCGACGGCCGCTGCCTCGACGTCGGCGTGAGCGCACGCGAGTCGTACAAGGTCACGGACGCGCTGCGGGCGGGCCGGAAGTCCGACGTCCAGGCATGGGTCCCGGACTCCGACATGTGGGTGCAGCGCGTCGCCGCGGACAGCTCCGCGACCCAGGTGACCAACGCGGGCAACATCGCCTCCTCCCCGGTCGGTGTCGCCATGGTCCCGTCCGCCGCGAAGTCGCTGGGATGGCCCCGGAAGACCTACACCTGGACCGAGTTGACCGGGGCCGCGATGCAGGACGACCGGCTGAGACTGGGCGCGGCCGATCCGGCGCGCAGCGCGACAGGTCTGCTGGCGCTGACACAGCTCAGCAGTGCCGCGGCGAGTGCCGAGGGCGGCGACACCCGGGCGGCCGCCATGGCGAAGGCCCTCTCGCAGCGCACCTCGGACAGCGACGGCCAGGTGCTGGACACGCTGCCGCGTGACTCCTCGGGGACCGAGCAGGGCAACCCGAAGCGCAATCAGGCGCTGATCCTGTCCGAACAGGCTGCGTTCGCGCACAACGCCGCGGCGGACGGCGGCGGGACGCTCGACCTCTTCTACCCCAAGGACGGGACGCCCCGGCTCGACTATCCGTTCGCCCTCGTCGACGAGCCGGAGCTGAGCACCGACGAGAGCCGCGCCGCCCTGCGGTTCATGACCCTGCTGGGCGAGCCGGAGCCGCAGCGCATCCTCGCGAAGCACGGGTTCCGCACGGACGCGGAGACCCCGTCCGACGCCCTGGTCAGCGGGGCCGGCGGCAGCCCCGAACAGCCGTTCACGCAGGCCTCGGCGGAACCGGCGTCGGCGAAGGCCCTCCAGGAGGCTCTCGGCATGTGGACGATCACGGTGCAGAGCGCCCGGATCACGACCGTGGTCGACGCGTCCGCCTCCATGTCCGAGCCCGTCGCGGGGACCGACCAGTCCCGTATGGACGTCACCAAGGCCTCCTTGTTGCAGGCCCTCGCCACCTTCACCCCGGAGGACGAGATCGGACTGTGGAAGTTCTCCACCCGTCTCGACGGCGATCGCGACTACCGGGTGCTCGTGCCGACGGAGCGGCTCGGCGACCGCAGGGGCACCGACACCCAGCGGGACCGGCTCTCGGCCGCCTTCAGCGCCCTCGAACCCGTCCCCGGCGGGGCGACCGGGCTCTACGACACCACGCTGGCCGCGTACAAGGCGGCCGTCTCGTCCTACGCGAAGGGGAAGTTCAACGCCTTGGTCCTCCTGACGGACGGCGTCAACCAGGATCCCGGGAGCATCTCGCGCTCCAGCCTCGTCGACCAGCTGCAACGGATCACCGACCCGCAGCGGCCGGTACCGCTGATCGCGATCGCGGTGGGCCCCGACGCCGACCGGCGGGAGATGGAGCAGATCGCCAAGGCGACCGGCGGCTCGGGCCATCAGGTCGACGACCCGTCGCAGATCCACTCGGTGATCCTGAAGGCGATCGTGGCGGCGGGCAGCCGAAGCTGACCCGCCGCTTGAGCCGACCGACCGATCAGCCGAGCGGCACCGGTTCGGGCAGCCCGACCGGCCAGGTGTGCACCGGCTCGCCGAGATGCATCAGCTCGCCGTAGCGCCGTGTCGTGGCGGCCAGCGCGGCCTCCCGGCTGAGCCCCTTCTCCAGGGCCCGGTGGAAGGTGGCCGCCTGCCACGTCGCTCCGTTGGCGCGCAATCGGCACCGATCCTCGATCACCCCCAGGTAGAGGTCACGGTCCGCGGGTTCGACACCCCAGGCGTCCAGCCCGGCGGCGGCCAGCGGCAGCAGCTCGTCACGGACCAGGTTGACCACGTCCACCTGGGTCGTCCCGCCGTACCGGCCCCGCCGCGGCCACTCCAGACGGGCGTCGATGCCGTGCCGGCAGGCGGCGTCGAAGTTCGCGGCCGCCGACTCGAAGGACAGCCGCGTCCACACGGGCCGCGACTCCTCGGCGAGCGCGCGGACGAGCCCGTAGTAGAAGGCCGCGTTGGCGATCACGTCGACGACGGTGGGGCCTGCGGGCAGGACCCGGTTCTCGACGCGCAGGTGGGGGACGCCGTCGGCGATGCCGTACACGGGCCTGTTCCAGCGGTACACCGTGCCGTTGTGCAGCACGAGTTCGGCGAGCTTGGGGGTGCCTCCGCCGTCCAGGACGGCCAGCGGGTCCTCGTCGTCGCAGATCGGCAGCAGCGGCGGGAAGAAGCGCAGGTTCTCCTCGAACAGCTCGTACGCCGAGGAGATCCACCGCTCGCCGAACCAGGTGCGCGGTCTGACCCCCTGGGCCTGCAACTCGGGCGGCCGGGTGTCCGTGGACTGCTGGAAGAGCGGCGGCCTCGACTCGCGCCACAGCTCGTGGCCGAACAGGAAGGGCGAGTTGGCCCCCACGGCGACCTGCGCGGCGGCCACCGCCTGCGCGGCGTTCCACACGTCCGCGAACCGGCCCGGGGTGACCTGGAGATGCAGTTGCACGGAGGTGCAGGCGGCTTCGGGCGCGATGGAACGCGATCTGCACACCAGGCGCTCGATGCCGTCGATGTCAAGGGCGAAGTCCTCTCCCCGGGCGGCCACGATCTGATCGTTGAGCAGTGTGTAACGGTCGACGTCCGACAGATTCGCAAGGACCAGGTGGCGCTGACCGAGTGTCGGCAGAATGCCGATCATCACGATTCCGGCATCGACCTCGCCCGCTTTTCGGTGCGCGTACGCGAGTGAGGTGCGCAGCTCCTCGGCGAGCCGGTCGAATACCCGGTCACCGAGCCGGTGTGGGGCTATGTTGACTTCCAGGTTGAACATGGCGAGTTCTGTTTGGAAATCGCGGCTCGCAATGCGATCGAGTACTTGCGCATTCATCATTCTGGGCATGCCGTCCGGTCCTGCGAGATTCAACTCGATCTCCAGGCCCATCAGATTCTTGGGGCGATCGAACCTCTTCTCCTCCAGCAGTCGCTCCAGCACCGTCAGACACTGGCGGAGCTTGTCGCGGTGGCGCTGGCGATCGGACAGGTCGAACGGCCCTGCCACGACCTTCTCCCCCATCGAAGTGTCCCTCCTCGGATGGGCGGCCGATGCTCCGGCCCCTGGCGTCCCGGGTCACGTGGGATGATGCCCCGGCATCGCCATTCATAACGCCCCCGGACGACCCCGCGGACCGCTAGGCTGGAGTCCGGGCCCCGGGCACATTCACGCGGCATGCGGCAATGTGCAAGTTACGGCCCGACATGATCTCGTGAAAAACGCCGACGAGAATCGGCCGACCGCTTCGGCGAAGCGTTCCGAGGTCATCGCGCCGCCCCCGCGCAGAATCGGGATGAATCTCCTCGTTTCATCGACCGAATAGCGCCTTGTTCTTCATATTCGGGACGACTAGACGAAACACCGTCTGAACACGTGTCGTATAAACTCCGCAAACGAGGCAGAGAATTGGCGCTCGCGGTCGTGGAACCTGTCGGCAGATCCAGACCCCACGCCCCTCTGACCCCGAGAGCTGACAGCGCCGTCCGCCCCCGCCCTCGTGCTGCCATGCCTGTCGAATGAGAGGCGACCCACCATGCCGCTGCATGTCCCCCCGGCTCCCGCGCCCGCCCTTCGCACCGTCCTCACGGCACTCGGTTCCCCCACCGCAGTCCGCGAGGCCCGCACCCCGTCCCTGCGTCTGGCCCAGGGGCCCGTCACACCCGAACTCCCGCTGCCCGTGCATGTCCTGGACCGGACCACTCCCGAGGGTGCGCCGGCCACCCGGCTCGCCGGCTGGCGCTTCCTGATCCGCAGCGGCGATCGCGCGGTGGCCGCGGCCGACACCATGCTGACACCCGACGGCTGGGCGTTCTCCCGCTTCTTCGAGGGCCCGTACATCACCGCGACCGAACGCGCCGTGCGTCAGGCCGAGTCCATGCAGCAGCCTTACCAGGCACGCCTGCTGTCCGTGCCGGAGCTGTACATGCTCACGCTCTGGCTGCACGGCGACTGCACCGCGGACGCCGCCACAGGGCTCCCCGCCGCCACCGACCTCCTCGTCCCGCTGGCTCCCGCGCCGCCCGGCATCGCCGCACACCGTCCGCACAGCGTCGCCGAGCTGCTGCCGGTGCTCACCCACCGGCTCACGCCCGCACCGCTGCTCATCACACCCGCGTAGGACCACGACCGCGCCGCCCGCACGGGCGGACACCCCCGTGAACCGCGCACGACAGGCACCGGCTCCCGTGCCCCGCCGCCGCTCCGCCGGCCGCGGGGCACGCCGCTGCGCACCGCCCGTCCCGGACCGCCGCACAAGCGCGCTCGTCGGTGCTCCACAGCGCTCGTACGAGGCAGGACGTGCCCGGCGCCCCGACCGGACTAGCCCTATTCGACCACCCCGAACCACCCGAAGAGACAGTGCAGTTGGGATGAACCGTCCGCACGGGTGATGCGTCATCAACCTGTAAGAAGCGGTGCCGCGAAATCCCTGCGGATTGACGTCCGTAGAGCAACACTGGTTTCCAGACCACACACCAACGGGGGGCGGCCATGAACTCATCGAGCCGCGGGACAGACACCACAGCCATCACTCACATCTCTACCCAGCGAAAGATCCCATCCATGTGCCAGCACCAGCCACCGTGTCCGTCAGCCGAGTCAGCCGACCGGGAGTCCGCCCGTCTCGTGGCGCACCACCCGGAGCAGGGATGGAGCCTGCTGTGCAACGGCGTTCTGCTCTTCGAGGACACCGGTGAGCTCCTGCCCGACGGTCAGATCATCGCCCCGCACCGCCCGCTGGGCAGCGCACAGGTGATGACGGCCGCCTGAGGCAACCACGGGTCGCAGGCACGCGGCCCGGACATACGAGGGGCCGGCCCGGAGACGTACTCTCCGAACCGGCCCCGACGCATGTCCGTGGGTGACTACTCCTCGTAGTCGCCCGCGTCCGCCGTGTCGATCAGTCCTCGTAGGCGTCCAGCGGCGGGCAGGAGCAGACGAGGTTCCGGTCGCCGTACGCCTGGTCGATGCGGCGCACCGGCGGCCAGTACTTGTCCGCGGCCGAGACACCGGCCGGGAAGACGGCCTCCTCGCGCGAGTACGCGTGGTTCCACTCGCCACCGAGCGCGGCGGCGGTGTGCGGGGCACCTCGCAGCGGGTTGTCGTCGACCGCCCACTCGCCCGAGCCGACCTTGTCGATCTCCGCGCGAATCGCGATCATCGCGTCGCAGAACCGGTCGAGCTCACCCAGGTCCTCGGACTCGGTCGGCTCGATCATCAGCGTCCCGGCCACCGGGAACGACATCGTCGGCGCGTGGAAGCCGTAGTCGATCAGGCGCTTGGCGATGTCGTCGACGCTCACGCCGGTCGCCTTGGTGAGCGGGCGCAGGTCGATGATGCACTCGTGCGCGACGAGCCCGCCCGGACCGGTGTAGAGCACCGGGTAGTGCGGCTCCAGACGCTTGGCGATGTAGTTCGCGGACAGCACCGCCACCTGCGTGGCGCGCTTGAGGCCCTCACCGCCCATGAGCCGGACGTAGGCCCAGGAGATCGGCAGGATGCCCGCGGAGCCCCACGGAGCGGCCGAGATCGGGCCCACACCGGTCTCCGGACCGGCCGCGGGCTGCAGGGGGTGGTTGGGCAGGTACGGCGCCAGGTGCGCGCGCACCCCGACCGGGCCGACGCCCGGGCCGCCACCGCCGTGCGGGATGCAGAACGTCTTGTGCAGGTTGAGGTGCGAGACGTCACCGCCGAAGTGCCCCGGCTTGGCCAGACCCACCAGCGCGTTGAGGTTGGCACCGTCGACGTAGACCTGACCGCCGGCCTCGTGGACCTGCGCGCAGATGTCGGCGACGTGCTCCTCGAACACTCCGTGCGTCGAGGGGTACGTGATCATCAGTACGGCGAGTTCGTCGCGGTACTGCTCGATCTTGGCACGCAGGTCCTCGACGTCGACCTCGCCGTCGTCCGCGGTCTTGACGACCACGACCTTCATGCCGGCCATCACGGCGCTCGCGGCGTTGGTGCCGTGCGCGGAGGACGGGATGAGGCAGACGGTGCGCTGCTCGTCGCCGTTGGCCCGGTGGTAGCCGCGGACGGCCAGCAGACCGGCCAGCTCGCCCTGCGAACCGGCGTTGGGCTGGAGCGAGACCTTGTCGTACCCGGTGACCTCGGCGAGCCGCTCCTCCAGCTCCGTGATCAGCGTGAGGTAGCCCTGAGCCTGCTCGGCCGGGACGAAGGGGTGCAGCTGGCCGAACTCGGGCCAGGTGACCGGCTCCATCTCCGTGGTCGCGTTGAGCTTCATCGTGCAGGAGCCCAGCGGGATCATGCCGCGGTCGAGCGCGTAGTCGCGGTCGGACAGCTTGCGCAGGTAGCGCAGCATCGCGGTCTCGGAGCGGTGCTGGTGGAACACCGGGTGGGTGAGGTAGTCGTCGGTGCGCAGCAGCGCGGCCGGCAGGGTGTCCTCGGCCGTGGCGTCGAGTGCCTCGACGTCGCCCTCGACACCGAACGCGGTCCACACGGCGCCGAGCTCGCGACGCGTGGTGGTCTCGTCACAGGAGATCGACACGTGGTCGGCGTCCGCCTGGTGGAGGTTGACGCCGTGCTCGCGGGCGGCGGCGACGATCTCAGCGGCCCGGCCCGGGACCCGCACGGTCAGCGTGTCGAAGTACGCGCCGTGCACGACCTCGACCCCGCCCGCCGTCAGACCCGCGGCGAGCACGGTGGCGTACCGGTGGGTGCGTCGCGCGATGGTCCGCAGACCGTCCGGACCGTGGTAGACGGCGTACATGCCGGCCATCACGGCGAGCAGCACCTGAGCAGTGCAGATGTTGCTGGTGGCCTTCTCCCGGCGGATGTGCTGCTCGCGCGTCTGCAGGGCGAGGCGGTACGCCTTGTGTCCGTCGGCGTCCACGGACACTCCGACCAGGCGACCGGGCAGGCTGCGGGCGAACTTCTCCTGCACCGCCATGTAGCCGGCGTGCGGACCGCCGAAGCCCATCGGCACACCGAAGCGCTGCGTCGTACCTACGGCGATGTCGGCGCCGAGCTCGCCCGGCGAGGTGAGCACGGTCAGGGCGAGGAGGTCGGCGGCCACGGTGACCACGGCGCCGAGCTCGTGGGCCTGGTCGACGACCGCCTTGATGTCGCGTACGGCACCGGAGGCGCCGGGGTACTGGAGCAGCACGCCGTTGATGTCGCGCTCGGCGATCTCGGCCGGGATGCCCTCGCTGAGGTCGGCGACGACGACCTCGACGCCGGTCGGCTCGGCGCGAGTCTCGATGACGGCGATGGTCTGCGGCAGGGCGTCCGCGTCGACCAGGAAGAGGCCGTTCTTGTTCTTGCCCATGCGCCGGGACAGCGCCATCGCCTCCGCGGCGGCGGTGCCCTCGTCGAGCAGCGAGGCGCCCGAGGTCGGCAGCCCGGTCAGCTCGGCGACCACGGTCTGGAAGTTGAGGAGCGCCTCCAGGCGGCCCTGCGAGATCTCCGGCTGGTAAGGCGTGTACGCGGTGTACCAGGCCGGGTTCTCCATGACATTGCGCAGGATCACCGGCGGCGTGAACGTGCCGTAGTAGCCGAGGCCGATCATCGAACCGAGCACCTCGTTGCGGTCCGCGAGGGAACGCAGCTCGGCGAGGACCTCCGCCTCGGTACGCGCGCCGGGAAGCTTCAGCGCCTCGGCATTCTTGATCACGTCCGGCACCGCGGCGGCCGTCAGATCGTCGAGCGAGCCGTATCCGACGTGGGCGAGCATCTTGGCCCTGGCCTCGAGGTCGGGCCCGATGTGGCGCTGCTCAAAGGGGATTCCCTGTTCGAGCTCGGAGAGCGGAATGCGGTGGGCGGTCATTGCGGAGGCCTCCTGGTCTGACGCGACCTTCGAGGGGCACCCCGGCACGGGTACCCCGACGGCCTCCCCCTCTGTCATCTCAACCTGAGAGCTTCACCGGCCCGTCCGACGTGCCGGTTTTCACCGTCGGTGAGGGCGGAGGCCATCGGCGACCGCCCTGCTTTCCAGAGTGACCTCGTCCGTGCGGTACGTGTGCCTGAGAGATTCCGGGGAGGATTTGCTCCTTCGGCGCCTCCGATGAAGTCTGGAGGACTCTCCCGCACGGGGTCAGCAGCCGCTGTCAGCCTACCAGCGAGGACAAGACACGATCCTTCGAGTGGCCGCCTGCCTGAATCTGCTCTTTTGTAGTGCTTACGGATGAGTTGCGACCAAGTGGAGGGCCCGTGCAGACCGACATCGATCCGCGCAACCTGATCGGCCGCAAGGCGTTCGACCGCAATGGCACCAAGATCGGCACGATCGACGAGGTGTACCTCGACGACGCGACCGGTGTACCGGAGTGGGCGGCCATACGCACAGGCCTCTTCAGCAGGGACGCTTTCGTGCCCCTGGAGCCCAGTGAACTCGTGGAAGGGGCCCTGCGCATCCCCTTCGACCGGGCCCTGATCAAGGACGCTCCCGACTTCGGCGTGGGCCGGCACCTCTCGCCCGAGCAGGAGCTCCAGCTCTACCACCACTACGGACTCGACGTGGCGGCCCCCTCCCCGCCTCCGCCGGACCGTGACTTCGGCAAGGTCGCGGGCTCGGACGAGCCCTGACCCGGATGCTCCAACGCGTCCGGGGAATCCACCGCAACGACCAGGGGCAGCGGATCGGCCGGCTCCAGCTCGGGGTCGTCGGTCCGGAACGTCTTGACCCGCCCCGGCACGGAGTAGGGCGTCTCGAACCGCACCGTGACCCGCCCCAGGCCACTGCCCTGGACCCAGCCGTGCCCGTGCTCGGCATGCCGCACATCGTGCCCGGCGGGCCACCGGCGCTCGGCGGGCGCCTCCGGTGACGCCCCGGAATCGCGCGACTCCTCGTCGGCGGGGTGCTCCTGGCCGGGGGGCTCCTCCGCCGTGGCACGGGCCTGCGCCTGCGCGAAAAGGTCCTCCTGCGTGTAGTCCGCGAGCCCGGAGACTCCGACCCCCAGCAGCCGCACCCCACCGGTCGTGTCCACGGCCTCCAGGAGCCGCGCGGCGGCCTCCCGCACGACCGCCGGATCGTCCGTGGGCCCCCGCAGCGTCTCGGACCGGGTGAGTGTCGAGAAGTCGTACCTCCGCACCTTCAGGACGATGGTCCGCCCCGACAGCCCCGCCCCGCGCAGCCGCTGCACACAGCGGTCGGCGAGCCGCTGCACCTCCAGACCGACCCGCATCCGGTCGTGGATGTCCACGTCATAGGTGTCCTCGACCGAGACGGACTTCGTCTCCCGCTCGGCGACCACGGGCCGCTCGTCGTGCGCCAGCGCCATCGCGTGGAGCGCGTGTCCGTGCGCCTTCCCCAGCAGTCGCACGAGCTCGTCCTCACCCGCCTCGGCGATCTCCTCGACCGTGGTGATCCCCGCCCGCCGCAGATGGTCCCCGGTGGCGGGACCCACGCCGGGCAGCGTCCGCACCGACATCGGCCCCAGGAGCGCGCGCTCGGTGCCGGGCTCTATCAGGACCAGTCCGTCGGGCTTGGCCTGCTCAGAGGCGATCTTCGCGAGCATCTTGGACGCGGCGAGGCCCACCGATCCCGTGAGTCCCGTGACGGCACGGATGTCCGCGCGCAGCTTCACCCCGGCGAGCCGCGCCGAGCCCTCGTCCCAGGCGGCGCCCCCCGCTTCCAGGTCCACGAAGGCTTCGTCCAGGCTCAGCGGCTCCACCAGGGGCGACAGGGCCCGCAGCAGCGCCATCACCTGCTCGCTGACCTCCTTGTAGAGGCTGAAGCGGGGCACGAGATACGCGGCGTTCGGTGCGAGGCGGCGAGCCTGGGCCATGGGCATCGCCGAGTGGACGCCGAACACCCGGGCCTCGTACGACGCGGTGGCGACGACTCCGCGCGGTCCGAGCCCGCCCACGACGACCGCTTTTCCGCGCAGACTCGGCTTGGACGCCTGTTCCGCCGAGGCGAAGAAGGCATCCATGTCGAGATGCAGGATCGTGGGCGCGGTTCTCACATGTCCGATGCTGCACCACGCCACTGACAATGCCCCTGCGCGGCCCGCCGCCCACGGGACGGCCCGCGAAGCAGCACGCCCCTCGCGGGGACGCCCGGGAGGTCACACAGCCCGGTTGCGCCGCCGTGCCAGCTCGTCCGCGGGGTTGTGCCCGACGAGCGTCTCGCCGGTGTCCACCCGCTCTCCGTGCAGCTGCGACAGGGCGCCCTCGACGTCCCGCCACACCACTCCCACCGCGATCCCGAAGACCCCCTGGCCGCCCTGGAGCAGCGCGTGGACGTCGTCGGGCGAGGTGCACTCGTAGACGGTCGCGCCGTCGCTCATCAGCGTCATCCGCTCCAGGTCCCGGAAGCCGCGCTCCCTGAGGTGCTGGACCGTGGTGCGGATGTTCTGAAGCGACACACCTGTGTCCAGGAACCGCTTGACGATCTTCAGGACGACGACGTCACGGAAGCTGTAGAGCCGCTGCGTCCCGGATCCGTGGGCGGGCCGCACGCTCGGCTCGACGAGCCCGGTCCTCGCCCAGTAGTCCAGCTGCCGGTAGGTGATGCCCGCGGCGGCACACGCCGTGGGACCGCGGTAGCCGATCTCCTCGGAAACGGCCCCTCCCTCGTCCGGCACCGCCGTCGGCCGCAGCGGAGCGTGCTCGCCCGTGCTGCCGTGGTCGGGGTACCCCCTGCTCGAGCGGAGCCGAGCGCTGGTGGGAGGGTACGGGCCGCTCTCCCCCAGACCGTGTCCGGGGGCACCCCCAGCCGTACCGTCGCCGCTGTTTCTCACGCCGACCTCCGTCCTTGACCTGCCTTCTCGACGGTAGGCAGTCACCACGGGTGCGTCAACGATCGCCACACTCGGCACGCCGAGTGATAATCACCCTAAGAGTGGTTTCTCGTGCCCCACCGCGGGGAAAGGCTAGCCGAATGCTCCCGGCCCGGGCCGCGGCACACCACGCTGGCCACGGGCAATTGCCGCCGGGACCGGCGCGCCTCCGCGGACACCGCCGATGGGCGGTGGCGGGGCCTCACTGGCTGTTGGTACCGAAGTCCTCGGGCGAGATCTGGTCGAGGAACTCGCGGAACTTCTCGACCTCGTCCTCCTGCTCGTCCGGGATCGCGATGCCGGCGTCGTCCAGCACGCCGTCGCTGCCGTAGATCGGCGTTCCGGTGCGCAGCGCCAGCGCTATGGCGTCGGACGGCCGTGCGCTGACCTCGACCCCGCTGGCGAAGACCAGCTCCGCGTAGAAGACGCCCTCACGCAGGTCCGTGATGCGTACCTCGGTGAGCTCCTGGCCCACGGCCTCCAGCACGTCCTTGAACAGGTCGTGGGTCAGCGGTCGTGCGGGGGCCATGCCCTGCTGGGCGAAGGCGATCGCGGTCGCCTCCCCCGGTCCGATCCAGATGGGGAGGTACCGGTCGCCTCCCACTTCACGCAGAAGCACGATCGGTTGGTTGGAGGGCATTTCGACCCGGACACCTACGACATCGAGCTCGTTCACACAGCAACCCTAGGCCGTGCCCGGGACGTTTGGGTAGTCGGGCACAGAACGGGTGGACGATCCGGAGCCCCGGCCGGCGCCCCGGTTCAGGGCAGTCGTACGCCCAGCGCGGTCTGCACGAGCGCCGCGTGCAGTTTCACCGTGAGCCCCGCGAGCTCCTTCGTACGGGCCTCCGCGTGCGCCCGCGTCTGCGGGTTGCGATGGCGCCGCAGCGGGGCCACCACCTGGTCCACGAGCCCCGCGTCACGCTCCGCGGCGGCTTTCATCGCGCGCAGGTGGCGTGGCTCGATCCCGAACCGCCCCAGCTCGACGACCAGCGTCGCGACCGTCACCGCCTCGGCGTCGTACACGTCGTCCGCCAGCGGTGCGATCAGCCCGTACGACTCCCACTCCGCCAGGTCCCGCTCGTCGATCTCCGCGGCGGCCAGCAGTTCGGCACGGCCCACGCGGGCCGCTGTGGGCGCCTCCGGCTCGCCCAGGAAGTCGCCCAGGGGCTCGCCGTCCCCCGCGTCGCGCTGACGGCCCACGGACGGCAGACGCACGGGCTCACCGCGCTCCAGGGCCTCCAGGTGCTCGCGGATCACCTTGAGGGGCAGGTAGTGGTCCCGCTGCATCCTCAGGACGTGACCGAGGCGCTCGACGTCGTGGGCACTGAACTTGCGGTACCCCGAGGGGGTCCGCCGCGGCTCGACGAGCCCCTCCGACTCCAGGAACCTGATCTTGGAGATGGTGACTTCGGGGAACTCGTCGCGCAGTGCGTTCAGCACCACGCCGATGCTCATCAGCCCACTGTCCGTGGCGGCGGTACCGTTGCCGGCACCGCCGCTCGGTGTTTGAAGCATGGACCTTCCCTGGGGTCCCCCCTGACGGAGTCTGGGGGAGGGTCAGATGGCCCGCTGGCTCGCGTAGAACACCAGCCGGTACTTGCCGATCTGCACCTCGTCGCCGTTCGCCAGAGCGACCTGGTCGATCCGCTCGCGGTTGACGTACGTGCCGTTCAGGCTGCCGACGTCGGCCACCGTGAACGAGCCGTCCGCCGCGCGACGGAACTCCACGTGGCGACGCGACACCGTCACGTCGTCCAGGAAGATGTCGCTCTGCGGATGACGCCCCGCCGTGGTCAGCTCGCCGTCCAGCAGGAAGCGGCTGCCCGAGTTCGGACCACGGCGCACCACCAGGAGCGCCGAGCCGAGCGGCAGCGCGTCGACGGCCGCCTGCGCCTCCGGGGAGAGCATCGGCGACGGCGTCTGCCCCGTCACCTCGGCGTCGTAGGCCTCGATGCCGGAGATGGAGATCGTGGACGTCGTCTCGGACGGACGCTCGGCGCCGCCTCGCAGCGGCGCACCGCAGTTGGAACAGAACCGGCTGTTCTCGGCGTTGCGGTTACCGCACCTCGTACACACCAGGGCCATGGACGGATCCTCCTGCCGCGGCTGCCCACCGGGGGCATGGGACGCATACGGGTCGGAGGCAAACCCTCCACCCGCACTTGAGGTCGACGGATCCCCGAAACCTATGCGGCCGGACTGGGCAGGGTCAACAGACGGCGCGCCCTGACCACCGGAAATGTCACCACCCGGACCAGCGACCTGGTCACGGAACAGCGGGCGGTCGCCGCCGTGGGCCTCCGCGTCTCCCTGGCGCGGTGCACGGTGCCGGGCGGTGGCGTTGTCACCGCTGCCCTCTCGCGCGCTCTTGCCGAACAACTTCGCAAACAACTTCACGGGCGATTCCCCTTGACCGAAACAGACCCGCCCGTGGGGCAGGACGAACCCTGATTGAACACACCGGTCGACCCGGACATCCTCACAACGTCCGTATCCACCAGACAGTTTCCACCACGCACCACCCAATCGGTGCGCCGACCCCCCGCAACCTCATGCCCTCGCCGGACGACCCTCATGCGACCCCGGCTCACTGGGAGGACGACCGAGCGTAGTCAGGCCGCTTCGCCGGTCGCAAGGCGTCCACCACGATCTTGGTCGCACGGTCCACCGTCACGGTGGCCTGCTCCTTCTCCAGTGTCTGCACCACACCTCCGGGGATGTTCAGCGCCGGCTCCAGGTCCTGCGGCTTGCCGATGACCTTGAAACGATAGGGCTGGGCGATCTTGTTCCCGTCGACCTTCACTCCGCCGTCGGAATCGCTCAGGAAGGTATTGGCGACGACGCGCACGCCGTTCACCTGGATCGCCTCCGCGCCGGCCGCGCGCAGCTCCTGGACCGCGTCGAGCAGCATGTCCGCCTTCACCGTCCCCTTCGCGTCGTCGATCGTCACGGTGATGCCGGGCCCCTGCGCCGCCACGGTGCCCGCCAGAATGCCGAGTTGCTTCTCCTTCTCGACCGTCTGCTTGCGAGCCTCCTCGGCCTGGTTCGAGCTGTTCTCCAGCTCGGTGCGCTGATCCTCGAGACCCTGCTTCTCGTCCTCAAGACGCTGAGTTCGGTTGTCGAGTTCATCGAGAATGCGTACGAGATCTTCCTGACGTGCTCCACGCAGGGCGCTGCCGCTGTCGCTGTTGGAGGCGACCTGGACGGCGAGACCGAATCCAAGACCGAACAGGAGCAGGGCGACGATGAGTTGGGCACGCGACACACGCGGCGGCCACAGTCCGTCGACCAGGCGCTGACGTCCGGTCATCGAAGGCCCGGCGCCCTCTTCGTCCTGATGTGCACCGGAATTTCCGGAACGAGCCGCGGCGGGTACTTCCTGGGGAAGTTCCTTGCGCAGCCGGTTCTCCGGAGCACCGGGCGGCTGGACGTTGCGCGGGGGCTCGGAGCTCCTGGACGGCTGCGGGCCCTCGAAGGGCCGGACAGACTGCGGTGGCCGCGCCGACTGCGACTGCGACTGCTGTATCGGACGCGACTGCTGGGCCGGGCGGGGCTGCTGCACGGGACCCGACTGCTGCGCAGGGCCCGGCCGCTGCGCAGGGCGGGGCTGTTGCGCGGGACCCGGCTGCTGCATGCCCTGAGCCGGCCGACCCGGGTGCGCGGGCCGGCCGCCCGGTCCCGGCTGCACCGGGCGCCCGGGCTGAGCCCCCTGAGGGGGGCGAACCTGCTGCGACTGCCTCGGACCGTGACCCGGCCCTCCCGGCTGCGGCGGCTGGGCGCCCTGCGTGGGTCGCGCGGGCTGCTGCGGCTGAGCGCCCTGCGTCGGTCCCGCGGGCTGCTGCGGCTCGGCGTCCTCGGGCAGTCGGAAGCGCTGAGAAGGCCGAACAGGATGCGTCGGCTGAGGAGGCCGGGCTGACTGGGGTGTCCGGGGCTGCTGGGGAGCCTGAGGCGGCGCGGGGCTCTCTGCCGGCCTCCGCTCCTCCGAGCGCCCCTCGTTCCCGGAGGAAGTCCGGCTCTCGGAGGAAGAGGGGTTCTGGGCAGGCCTCCGCCCCTCGGGAGACCTGGGGTCGGCGGCAGAGGTGGTGTCCGCCGCGGGCCCGTGCTCCTCGGCAGACCGGGGGTCCGCGGCGGGCCCGCGCTCGTCGGGCGGTGTGCGGCCCTCGACGGGCCGCTCGCTCTCGGAGGGCCTCGGGTTCTCGGAAGCCTGGGGGTTCTCGTCCTCGTTGCTCATCGGCCTCACGCCCGGAACACGTGCCGACGGATCGCCGCGGCGTTGGAGAAGATGCGGATACCGAGGACGACCACGACACCCGTGGAGAGCTGCGCGCCGACGCCCAACTTGTCGCCCAGGAAGACGATCAGCGCGGCCACGACCACGTTCGACAGGAACGACACCACGAAGACCTTGTCGTCGAAGATCCCGTCGAGCATCGCCCGCAGACCGCCGAACACGGCGTCGAGCGCCGCCACGACGGCGATCGGGAGGTAAGGCTCGACGACCGCCGGAACCTCGGGCCGGACCAACAGTCCAGCCACGACTCCCACGACGAGGCCCAGTACGGCGATCACGATGTGCCCTTCTCTGTGCTCGGCTCTGCTGTACGTACGATCACACTCGGTGCGGCGGACAACCGGATGTCGTCCTCGACGGAAATGCCGGTCCGGATGCCGTAGTTCTCCTGCAGCGCATGCAGATACAACCCGTCGGCGCTGTTCTGGAACCTGGTGCTGAGGCGCTTGCCGTCCCCCACCGCGAGCACCGTGTACGGCGGCACCAGCGGCTTGTTGTCGACCAGTATCGCGTCTCCCGCGGCACGGATCGCCGACAGGGCTGTCAGACGCTGTCCGTTGATGGCGATGGCCTCCGCGCCCGACTCCCACAGGCCGTTGACGACGCGCTGCATGTCACGGTCGCGGACGCGCCCGGTGTCGGAGAACCCGGAGGTCTCCCGCGGGTTCCCGCCACCCCCCGTACTGGCTTCCTTGGCGTCGTTCACGACGAGCTTCACGCCGGGGCCGTGCACATCGGTCGCGCCCGACAGGATGCTCACCAGGTCGGCCTGGTCACCGCCGCTCTTCTTGAGCGCCTCACGCTGCCGGGCGTTCACGTCGGCCCGCAGGGAGTCGACGGTGCTCTCCAGCTTGTCCGCGGTCTTCGTCTCGCGTTCGACCCGGTCGATGAGCTCCTGGCGCTCCTTGGCGACGACCGGGGCGGCTATGCGTGCGTTCGCCGCGCCCACGGTGACCACGAGGGCCGCGAGGACGAGCCCGGCGGCGAGCCCCAGCTTCGCCCGGACCGTCTTCGGCATGCCGCCGGCGCCCTCGGCCTGCTTGCGGGCGGCTGCCTCGGCGTATCCGTCGTCGAGGCTGTGGTCCATGACGTTGGTGAGCAGCGACATGGAGGCGTCCGGGCGCGAGGGGCGTGGAGCGCTGCTCCGAACGGGGGGCTGCTGCGGCATGCCGCACATCGTCGCACGTCGCGGGTGCTACCTCCGAATGGCCCCACCTACGTGCCGGACAGGCCCCCTTGGGGGCACTTGTCCGGCACGCACGCGTGCTACCGGCCGGCGCTGTCCACGACCGCCGCCCACTCGTCGAGCAGAGCCTCCGCGGAGGCGTCGTCCGGGCCCTCGGCCCACAAATGGGTGACGGCCTCGGCGGGGTCCGGGAGCACCATCACCCAGCGCCCGTCGGTCTCCACGACCCGCACGCCGTCGGTGGTGTCCACGAACCGGTCTCCGGCCTCCTCCACGACACGGCGCATCACGAGGCCCTTGACGGCCCAGGGGGTCGCCAGGTCACGCTTGAGGACGTGCGCCCGCGGAATCCGCGCGTCGATCTGGCTGAGGGTGAGCTGGGTCCGTGCCACGAGCCCGATGAGCCGTACGAAGGCGGCCGCGCCGTCGAACACGCTGCTGAACTCGGGGATGATGAATCCGCCGCGCCCGTCGCCGCCGAAGATCGTCGACTCTTCGCCGCCGACCCGTGTCAGGTCGTCGGGCGACGTGGTCGTCCACTCCACCTGCGTGCCGTGGTACGCGGCCACCTGCTCGGCGATCCGTGTGGTCGTCACCGGGAGCGCCACCCGCCCGCTGCGCCGTTCCGCCGCGACCAGGTCGAGCATGACCAGCAGGGCGCGGTCGTCCTCGACGATCCGCCCCTTCTCGTCGACGAGGGAGAGCCGCTCGCCCACCGGGTCGAAGCGCACCCCGAAGGCGGCGCGGGCCGACGCGACGATCTCTCCGAGGCGTACCAGTCCGGCCCGTCGGGTGTCCGCCGTCTCGGTCGGCCTGGACTCGTCGAGACCGGGGTTGATGGTCAGCGAGTCGACCCCGAGCTTGCCGAGGAGGCTGGGCAGCACCAGTCCGGCGCTGCCGTTCGAGGCGTCCACGACGACCTTCAACCCGGATTCCGCGATCCCGGTGGTGTCGACGTTCCTCAGCAGTGATCCGGTGTACGAGTCGAAGACGCTGGCCGGGAAGTGCAGGTCCCCGATCTCACCGGGGAACGCACGCCGGTACTCCTGTCGTGCGAAGACCCGGTCCAGCTTGCGTTGTCCGCCCTGCGACAGGTCGGCGCCCTGTCCGTCGAAGAACATGATGTCGACGGAGTCCGGCACCCCTGGTGTGGTGCGGATCATGATGCCGCCAGCACTGCCCCTGGCGGTCTGCTGCCGGGCCACCGGCAGCGGCACGTTCTCCAGGTCGCGTACGTCGATGGCGCTGGCCTGGAGTGCCGAGATCACCGCTCGTTTCAGTGCTCGCGCGCCTCGGGAGTGGTCACGGGCCGTCGTGACCGTGGAGCCCTTCTTCAGGGTCGTCGCGTAGGCGCCGGCGAGTCGCACGGCGAGTTCCGGAGTGATCTCCACGTTCAGGATTCCGGTGACCCCTCGGGCGCCGAAGAGATGCGCCTGGCCCCGCGACTCCCAGATCACCGAGGTGTTGACGAAGGCACCGGCCTCGATGGTCTTGAACGGGTAGACGCGGACGTTGCCCTGGATGATCGATTCTTCGCCTACGAGGCACTCGTCGCCGATGACGGCGCCGTCCTCGATCCGGGCGGCCCGCATGATGTCGGTGTTCTTGCCGACGACGCAGCCGCGCAGGTTGCTGTGCTGACCGATGTACACGTTGTCGTGCACAACGGCCCGGTGGAGGAAGGCGCCGCTCTTGACGACGACGTTGGAGCCGACCACGGTGTGTTCGCGGATTTCGGCGTTCGCTTCGACCTTGGCGTAGTCGCCGATGTAGAGCGGTCCCCGCAGTACGGCGTCGGGGTGCACCTCTGCGCCCTCGGCGACCCATACGCCGGGGGAGATCTCGAAGCCGTCGAGTTCGACCTCGACCTTGCCTTCCAGGACGTCGGCCTGCGCCTTCACGTAGCTCTCGTGGGTGCCGACGTCCTCCCAGTAGCCCTCGGCGATATAGCCGTAGATGGGCTTGCCTTCCTTCATCAGCTGCGGGAAGACGTCACCGGACCAGTCGACCGGCACATCGGCCTCGACGTAGTCGAAGACTTCGGGCTCCATGACGTAGATGCCCGTGTTCACGGTGTCGGAGAAGACCTGGCCCCAGGTCGGCTTCTCCAGGAAGCGCTCGACCTTGCCCTCTTCGTCCACGATGGTGATGCCGAATTCCAGCGGATTCGGTACGCGCGTCAGGCAGACGGTGACGAGCGCGCCCTTTTCCTTGTGGAAATTGATGAGCTCCGTGAGATCGAAGTCGGTCAGTGCGTCACCGGAGATCACGAGGAAAGCGTCGTCCTTCAGCGCCTCTTCGGCGTTCTTGACGCTCCCGGCAGTACCGAGTGGCTTCTCCTCATTGGCATAAGTCAGCTCCATGCCGAGCTCTTCGCCGTCGCCGAAGTAGTTCTTGACGAGTGACGCCAGGAACTGAACGGTAACGACGGTCTCGCTGAGCCCATGCCTTTTCAGCAGCCTGAGCACATGCTCCATGATCGGGCGATTCGCCACAGGCAGGAGCGGCTTGGGCATGCTCGAGGTCATGGGGCGAAGGCGTGTGCCCTCGCCTCCGGCCATCACGACGGCCTTCATGTCGGAAGCGTCCTCCTTGAAGAGACGACGGTCTAGCCGACTTCACCCGTCCAGATTGTCCCGCAGATTTCGAGCGCGGGCCATCGGAGCGTCTTCGCTACCGAGTCGGGCCGAGCTCAATCGGCCATGGCGTCCGCCCTGACAAGCCGGCGGACCTGTACCACGTAGAGGACTCCTGCCCACCAGTACAGGGTTGTACCCCACCCTGCGAACGCCCATCCGAAAACGGCGGCGAGTGACGCGATCCATCCGCTTCCATCGCTGAGCAACAGCAACGGGAAGGCGTACATCAGGTTGAACGTGGCCGCCTTGCCGAGGAAGTTCACCTGCGGCGGCGGATAGCCGTGCCTGCGGAGGATGCCCACCATCACCAGGAGAACCAGCTCGCGCGCCAGAAGTGCGGCCGTCAACCAGAGGGGGAGAATCTCGCGCCAGGTGAGACCGACGAGGGTGGACAGAATGTAGAGCCTGTCGGCGGCGGGATCGAGCAGCCGGCCGAGACTGCTGATCTGGTTCCAGCGACGTGCGAGCTTGCCGTCGAGATAGTCGCTGATACCGCTCAGCATGAGCACGAGCAGCGCCCAGCCGTCGCTCTTGGGGCCGCCGAACTCCGGCCTGAGGATCAGCCACAGGAAGACGGGTACGCCGACCAGGCGCGCCATGCTGAGGATGTTCGGGATGGTGAGGACCCGGTCCGTCTGGACACGGGTCTCCTGGACCTCCACCCGGGGGCCTCCTGTGGGAAAAATGAGCCGATGATGCCCCCTGACCTTACCCGCAGCCTTCGAGCCGCGGTGCGGAGGGGGTGGAGCGCCACCGACGGAAGCGCTCCTCAACGCAAAAAAGCTCCGGCTCTCGGGCGGTGTGCCCAAGAGCCGGAGCTCCAATATTAGTTCGGCGGCGTCCTACTCTCCCACAGGGTCCCCCCTGCAGTACCATCGGCGCTGTAAGGCTTAGCTTCCGGGTT
>NZ_BAABKB010000046.1:0-105984 GCF_039543605.1 Streptomyces siamensis
CGCGTGCCGCCCGCTGCCGCGGACGCGTGCCGCCCGCTGCCGCGGACGCGTGCCGCCCGCTGCCGCGGACGCGTGCCGCCCGCCGCCGTGGACGCGTGCACGCGGTCGGTGCGCGCCGTGCCGGCCGCCCCGGCCGCCGGTCGGTCCCGGCACCTCCGGGCGCTGCGGATACCGTCGGGGAGTGACCGAGCCCCACGCCTCCGCCAGCCCCGCCCCCGAACTCTTCACCTGGGAGTTCGCGACCGACCCCTACCCGGCGTACGCCTGGCTCCGGGAGCACGCCCCGGTGCACCGGACCCGGCTGCCCAGCGGGGTGGAGGCCTGGCTCGTCACCCGGTACACGGACGCCCGGCAGGCGCTCGCCGACCAACGGCTGTCCAAGAACCCCGCCCATCACGACGAACCCGCCCACGCCAAGGGGAAGACGGGCATCCCGGGCGAGCGCAAGGCCGAGCTGATGACCCATCTGCTGAACATCGACCCGCCGGACCACACCCGGCTGCGGCGGCTGGTCAGCAAGGCGTTCACCCCGCGCAGGGTGGCGGAGTTCGCGCCGCGCGTGCAGGAACTGACCGACCGGCTGATCGACCGGTTCGCGGGCGAGGGCTCCGCGGACCTCATCCACGACTTCGCGTTCCCGCTGCCCATCTACGCCATCTGCGACCTGCTCGGCGTCCCCCGCGAGGACCAGGACGACTTCCGGGACTGGGCGGGCATGATGATCCGGCACGGTGGCGGGCCGAGGGGCGGGGTGGCGCGGTCCGTCAAGAAGATGCGCGGCTATCTGGCCGACCTCATCCACCGCAAGCGGGAGGCGCTGCCCGAGCACCCCGCACCCGGCGAGGACCTCATCTCCGGGCTCATCCGCGCCTCCGACCACGGCGAGCACCTCACCGAGAACGAGGCCGCCGCGATGGCGTTCATCCTGCTCTTCGCGGGATTCGAGACGACGGTCAACCTCATCGGCAACGGCACCTACGCCCTCCTCACCCACCCCGGGCAGCGGGCCCGCCTCCAGACCTCCCTCGCCGCGGGGGAGCGGGCACTGCTCGAGACCGGGGTCGAGGAACTCCTGCGCTACGACGGGCCGGTCGAGCTCGCCACCTGGCGGTTCGCCACGGAGTCCGTGCGGATCGGCGGGCAGGACATCGCGCCCGGCGATCCCGTCCTCGTCGTCCTGGCGGCTGCGGACCGTGACCCCGCACGGTTCGAACAGCCGGACACGCTCGACCTGTCCCGGCGTGACAACCAGCACCTCGGGTACGGTCACGGCCTTCACTACTGTCTCGGCGCGCCGCTCGCCCGTCTGGAGGGGCAGACCGCGCTCGCCACGCTCCTCGCCCGCCTGCCCGATCTGCAACTCGCGGGGGATCCGGCCGATTTGCGCTGGCGTGGTGGCCTCATTATGCGTGGATTGCGCACACTTCCGGTGGAGTTCACGCCGATCAGGTAGGCATGCCGCGGAACGGCGTCCCGACCGGCAGTGGATGACGGTCCGTCATATCTGTGATCTTCACGTGATCTGCGCTGCATCGACTTGTGACAAGCGTTCGAGTGCGGATACGTTCACCCAGCAACGCGGCCCATCTGTCGCTGTAGCCGCTGTAGTCACCTGCTGTCACGCGAAAGGCTTCCGCATGCTCTCCGGGAACGGCCGTCACCGTCGCCCCCGTCAGGCCCCGGCCCTCATCGTCGCCGCAGGAGTGACCGGATCGGCCATCGCGATCCCGTTGCTCGGCGCCACCAGCGCGAGCGCAGCCGACGGCACCACGTGGGACCGGGTCGCGGAGTGCGAGAGCGGCGGCGCCTGGAGCGCCGACAACGGCAACGGCTACTACGGCGGCCTTCAGTTGACCCAGGACAACTGGGAGAGGTACGGCGGTCTCGCCTACGCCCCGAGCGCCGACCAGGCCAGCCGCTCGCAGCAGATAGCCATCGCGGAGAAGGTCCTCGACGGCGAGGGGCTCACCGCCTGGCCGACCTGCGGGCCGCTCTCCGGGCTCAGCAAGAACTCCGCTGACGTCGAGGTCGACACGGGCCTGGGCGACGATTCCTCGAACGAGGGCGGTTCTTCGGACTCGTCCGGTTCGTCCTCTTCATCTGATTCTTCCGACTCCTCTTTCTCGTCCGGTTCGTCCTCCCTGACCGACACCTCGCGCGAGGGCGGGAACTCCACCAAGTCCGACACCTCGTCCGACGAGGACTCCCAGGACTCGGACCGCTCGGACCAGGCGACGCCGAAGAGCGATGGATCGGACAAGTCGGGCCGGAGCGACGAGTCTTCGGAGGCGTCCGAGGGCGGCACGGCCGGAGCCGGCCGCCACCGCGGCGACAGCGCCGACGAGGACGCCACGGAGGGCGCGGGTGACGCCCGCAAGGACGGCACTCCGGGGCGGCACGCCTCCCGCGGCTCGGCCCCCTCGCGTGAATCCGCCGACGGCTCCTACACCGTGCGCAACGGCGACAGCCTCTCGACGATCGCCGACGCCCTCGACCTGCCGGGCGGATGGTCCGGGCTGTACGACGCGAACAAGAAGACGGTCGGCGCCGACCCCGACCTCATCCTCCCCGGTCAGAGCCTTGCAGTTGATGCCGAATCGGGCGAAAAGTAGCGGGAGTTCGCGTCACGGTTCGCCGTGGAATGTCCGGTTTGGTGCGAGTGAGAGATGAGTCTCAGAGGCCCTGATCGTCTTTGGAATTCCGTCGACCGCATGCCTACGGTCGTGATCGCTCGCCACAGCGGGCCCCGACGGTCGCAACGCCGAATCCTGCCGACGGCCGTACGGGAACAGTCGACGCGTCAAGCGCCGTGGGCAGGAGCGGGGGACCCAAGGTAAGTGCCGCGAACGGTTGTTGAACCGGGAGCGGCTAGGGGTGGAGCCGAGCGCTGGAGCGCGCGGCCGGGCACTCACCCGCCCGAACCCGACAGCTCACCTCGCAGGCGTCGGTGAGGGGATCCTCCATGCTGTTTTCCGACAAGGGCAAGCACCGTCGTCCTTCCAAGGCCGCACGTGTCGCCGCCCTCGCCGGTGTCACCGGTGTCGCCATCGCCGCTCCGCTGATGGCCGCCGGCAACGCCTCCGCCGCCACCGCGTCCGAGTGGGACGCCGTCGCCCAGTGCGAGGCCGGCGGCAACTGGGCCATCAACACCGGCAACGGCTACTACGGCGGCCTGCAGTTCGCGGCCTCCACCTGGGCCGCGTACGGAGGCACCGCCTACGCCTCCACCGCCGACAAGGCCTCCAAGGCCCAGCAGATAGCCGTCGGTGAGAAGGTTCTCGCCGCGCAGGGCAAGGGCGCCTGGCCGACCTGCGGCACGGGCCTGTCGAACGCCACGTACAACGGCGGCAGTGCCGACTCCGCGTCGAGCACCCCGAGCACCACCACCCGTACGACGGAGCAGCCCGCCTCACGTTCGGCCGAGCGCCCGGCCGCCAAGGAGACCGTCACCACCCCGACCGGCGAGAAGGTCAAGAAGGGTGACGGCGAGTACAAGGTCGTCAAGGGCGACACCCTCAGCTCCATCGCCGAGAAGAAGCACGTCAAGGGTGGCTGGCAGCAGCTGTTCAAGCTGAACAAGGACATCGTCGACGACGCCGACTTCATCTTCCCGGGCCAGCAGCTGCACCTCGGCTGACCGGCCCTCGCGCGGCGGCCGCGCCCCCCACCGGCCGCCGTGCGTCCGTCCGCGACCGCAGCCCCCACCTGCGTCCGCGCCCCCATCGGCCGTGTGCGGTCCGGACCGGCGTCCACGCCGTCCGGTCCGGCCCCGCGCCGCCGGTCGCGGTCCGGCACCGGTCCCCGAAAGGCCTCGGCCGGTCCATGGCTCTCCCATAGAAGAGGTCTCCGCACCGGAGGTCTCGTGAGGGTCCCCCCGTCCCCACGGGCTCCCCGCCCCGGCACGTGTTCCCCCGCACGCGCCGGGGCGGGGCTTTTCGTGCGGGGCGGTATTCATGTACGGGGCAGGTTTTTGTTCCGTTCGGAAACAATTTACGCTCGGTTCTGCTCAAGGGGTGGTCGTCAGGCTGGCCGATCCCCCCGGGGCGGTTAGGCTCATGTCGCGAAGCCGTCCCAGGCTCCGCGCCGTGCCGGGCCCGGTGTCCGGCGTACCCGCGTCACATCCCAGAAGGAGATGCTCGTGCCGTCCATCGACGTCGTCGTAGCCCGGGAAATCCTGGACTCCCGAGGCAACCCCACGGTCGAGGTCGAGGTCGGCCTCGACGACGGCAGCACCGGTCGTGCCGCCGTCCCGTCCGGCGCCTCCACCGGTGCCTTCGAGGCCATCGAGCTCCGCGACGGTGACCCCAACCGCTACCAGGGCAAGGGTGTCGAGAAGGCCGTCCTCGCCGTCATCGAGCAGATCGGCCCGGAGCTCGTCGGCTACGACGCCACCGAGCAGCGCCTGATCGACCAGGCGATGTTCGACCTGGACGCCACCGACAACAAGGGCTCGCTCGGCGCCAACGCCATCCTCGGCGTCTCGCTCGCCGTCGCGCACGCCGCCTCCGAGGCGTCCGACCTCCCCCTCTTCCGCTACCTGGGCGGCCCGAACGCGCACCTGCTGCCCGTTCCGATGATGAACATCCTGAACGGCGGCTCGCACGCCGACTCCAACGTGGACATCCAGGAGTTCATGATCGCCCCGATCGGCGCGGAGTCCTTCTCCGAGGCCCTGCGCTGGGGTGCCGAGGTCTACCACACCCTCAAGAAGGTGCTGAAGACCAAGGGCCTGTCCACCGGCCTCGGCGACGAGGGCGGCTTCGCCCCGAACCTGGAGTCGAACCGCGCCGCGCTCGACCTCATCCTCGAGGCCATCAAGCAGGCCGGTTACATCCCGGGCGAGCAGATCGCGCTCGCGCTCGACGTCGCCGCGTCCGAGTTCTACAAGGACGGCAAGTACGAGTTCGAGGGCAAGTCCCGCTCGGCCGCCGAGATGACCGAGTACTACGAGGAGCTCGTCTCCGCGTACCCGCTGGTCTCCATCGAGGACCCGCTGTACGAGGACGACTGGGCCGGCTGGAACGTCATCACCGAGAAGCTGGGCGACAAGGTCCAGATCGTCGGCGACGACCTCTTCGTCACCAACCCGGAGCGTCTGGCCCGCGGTATCGAGGAGGGCTCCGCCAACGCCCTGCTCGTCAAGGTCAACCAGATCGGCTCGCTGACCGAGACCCTCGACGCCGTCGAGATGGCCCAGCGCAACGGCTTCAAGTGCATGATGTCCCACCGCTCCGGCGAGACCGAGGACGTCACGATCGCGGACCTCGCGGTCGCCGTGAACTGCGGTCAGATCAAGACCGGTGCCCCGGCCCGCTCGGACCGCGTCGCCAAGTACAACCAGCTGCTGCGCATCGAGGAGATCCTCGACGACGCCGCGGTGTACGCCGGCCGCAGCGCCTTCCCCCGCTTCAAGGGCTGAGTCGCACTGGCTTAGGAAGCGTCGTACGTACGTCCCCGTACTCGGTCCCGTACCGTGTGCGGGGACGTACGCACGTGACGGGCCGGCGGACGCGCAAGCACCGGGGAGGCGGGATACATGGCCGTGAAGGACCGGGACCGGTTCTCCACCGCGACCAGGCTGCGGCTGCTCGGTGAGCAGACGGCGGCCCGGGTGTACCGCTCGCAGACGAAGCGGCAGGCCCGTCGTTCCCGGCTGACCGGCCGGGCCGCGCTGCTCGCCCTCGTCCTGTGCTCCCTGATCGTCGCGCTCGCGTACCCGATAAGGCAGTACGTCTCCCAGCGCGCCGAGATCGCCGACGTGGAGCGGCAGCGGGAGCAGGCCCGCATGCGGGTCGAGCAGCTGCGCGACCTCAAGGCGCGCTGGCAGGACGACGCGTACGCCGAACAGCAGATCCGGGACCGGCTGCACTACGTGATGCCCGGCGAGACCGGCTACATCGTCGTCGACCCGGACGCGGCGAAGCAGTCCCGCGCCGACCGGCGGGCGGCACCGCGCCCCTGGTACGCCAACGTCTGGGACGGCGTGGACAAGTCCGACGCCGCCGACAAGTGAACTGACCAGAAAGACATGTGACACACGGCATGGAAACGCCACCGCCGCCCACCCCGCGCACCGAACCGACCGACGCGGACGTCGAGGCCTTCAAGCAGCAGCTCGGCCGGCCGCCGCGCGGACTGCGCGCGATCGCGCACCGGTGCCCGTGCGGGCAGCCGGACGTCGTCGAGACGGCGCCGCGTCTTCCCGACGGGACACCGTTCCCCACGACGTACTACCTGACGTGCCCGCGGGCCGCGTCCGCCATCGGGACGCTGGAGGCCAACGGCGTCATGAAGGAGATGACCGAACGGCTGGCGAGCGACCCGGAGCTGGCCGCCGCCTACCGTGCCGCGCACGAGGACTACATCGCGCGCCGCGACTCCATCGAGGTGCTGGAGGGCTTCCCCAGCGCGGGCGGCATGCCGGACCGGGTGAAGTGCCTCCACGTGCTGGTGGCGCACTCGCTGGCCGCCGGGCCGGGTGTGAACCCCCTCGGGGACGAGGCGATCGCCATGCTCCCGGAGTGGTGGAGCAAGGGGGCCTGTGTGGTCCTGCCGGACGGGGACCAGGACTGACCTGCCGCGGGTGACGGGAGCGGCCGCCTTCGGGCCGCCGCCCCGCGCCCGCGCACCTCTCGCCCCGGGACCCTGCCCCGGCCCGCACCCGCGCACCGGGGAACCGCCCTTCGGGCAGGAGCCGGGCGGGGACGCCCGGCGGCGAGGACGATCACGACAGGAGACCAGAGACCATGACCAGGGTCGCCGCCATCGACTGCGGCACCAACTCCATCAGGCTGCTCGTCGCCGACGCGGACCCGCACACCGGTGAACTCGTCGAGCTGGACCGCCGGATGACGATCGTGCGGCTCGGGCAGGGCGTCGACCGCACCGGACGGCTCGCCCCCGAGGCGCTGGAGCGGACCTTCGCGGCCTGCCGGGACTACGCGACGGTCATCAAGGAGCTCGGCGCGCAGCGCCTGCGCTTCGTGGCGACCTCGGCCTCCCGGGACGCCGAGAACCGGGACGAGTTCGTGCGCGGGGTGCTGGACATCCTGGGGGTCGAGCCGGAGGTCATCAGCGGGGACCAGGAGGCGGAGTTCTCCTTCACCGGGGCGACCAAGGAGCTCACCGGACGCGACGACCTCGCCCGGCCCTTCCTCGTCGTGGACATCGGCGGCGGCTCCACCGAGCTGGTGGTGGGCGAGGAGCACGCGCGCGCGGCCCGCTCGGTGGACATCGGCTGCGTACGCATGACGGAGCGGCACCTCGTGCACGAGGGCGCCGTCAGCGATCCGCCGACGCCCGCCCAGGTCGAGGCGATCCGCGCCGACATCGAGGCCGCGCTGGACCTCGCGGAGCGCACGGTGCCCCTGCGTGAGGCGCACACGCTCGTCGGGCTGGCCGGATCGGTGACCACGGTGTCGGCGATCGCCCAGAACCTTCCCGAGTACGACTCCGCGGCGATCCACCACTCCCGGGTCTCCTACGACAAGGTCCGCGAGATCACCGAGTGGCTGCTCGCGTCCACGCACGCCGAGCGGGCCGCGATCCCCTCGATGCATCCGGGCCGTGTGGACGTCATCGCCTCGGGGGCCCTCGTCCTGCTCGCGATCATGGAGCGGATCGGCGCCCGGGAGGTCGTGGTGAGCGAGCACGACATCCTCGACGGCATTGCCTGGAGTGTGGCCGGGGACTCCGGCGCATAGCGACCCGGCCTGCGTCGTCCGCCGGGGTTCCGCCCTCGGCGGCGCAGGCCCGGCGGTGACGCGGGCCACGGCTCCGCCGTGGTCTGGCTCTCCTTTTACTACCAATCGGTAGCCTCGGCTGAGCAGGTCGAATAACGTATGAGCGCCCCTCGGGCGGCTGGAACGGCGCCGGGCGACACGCCGTCGGAAAACTTCGTGAAGTTCTTCACAAGGAAAAAGGCCCTGCTGGGCGAGGATGTGGCCCCCAGGGCCCTGTACGAGGGCTCAGGCGGCCCGGGAGAGTGCTCACCGGAGCGTCTCCGGGGCGGCGTGGGAGGGCCCCGCGGGGCAGTGGTCCTGACGGCCGGTGGCGCCGGAGTGGCAGCTCACGCGGTGTTGGCAACGGCCTTCATGGCACAGTGGTTCCCCCGCGGCGACATGACCTGGGTCACGTGGGCGGCGCAGTGTAGCAGAGCCCCTGTCAAAGCTTGTGAAGGGGCGCACGAGCGACCCCCCGGGGGCGGGTGGATACTCGATGGCATGAGCACCACGGAGCGTCCCAGGATCCTCGTAGTAGGCGGTGGGTACGTAGGCCTGTACGCAGCTCGGCGCATTCTCAAGAAGATGCGCTACGGAGAGGCGACCGTCACGGTCGTCGACCCCCGGTCGTACATGACCTACCAGCCCTTCCTCCCCGAAGCCGCCGCCGGCAGCATCTCCCCTCGGCATGTCGTCGTCCCGCTGCGACGCGTGCTCCCGAAGGCGGAGGTCCTCACCGGCCGGGTCACCACCATCGACCAGGACCGCAAGGTCGCCACGATCGCCCCCCTCGTGGGTGAGGCGTACGAGCTGCCTTTCGACTACCTCGTCATCGCGATGGGCGCGGTCTCCCGCACCTTCCCGATCCCCGGCCTCGCCGAGCAGGGCATCGGCATGAAGGGCATCGAGGAGTCCATCGGCCTGCGCAACCACGTCCTCGAGCAGCTGGACAAGGCCGACTCGACCACGGACGAGGAGGTGCGGCGCAAGGCGCTCACCTTCGTCTTCGTCGGCGGTGGCTTCGCCGGTGCGGAGACCATCGGTGAGGTCGAGGACATGGCCCGCGACGCGGCCAAGTACTACAACAACGTGTCCCGTGAGGACATGCGCTTCATCCTCGTCGACGCCGCGGACAAGATCCTTCCCGAGGTCGGCCCGAAGCTCGGCCAGTACGGCAAGGAGCACCTGGAGAGCCGCGGTGTGGAGATCTACCTCTCCACCTCCATGGACTCCTGCGTCGACGGTCACGTGGTGCTGAAGAACGGCCTGGAGGTCGACTCCAACACCATCGTGTGGACGGCCGGCGTCAAGCCGAACCCGGTCCTGTCCCGCTTCGGCCTGCCGCTCGGCCCGCGCGGCCACGTGGACACCCAGACCACCCTCCAGGTGCAGGGCACGGACTACATCTGGGCCGCCGGCGACAACGCGCAGGTGCCGGACGTCGCCGCCCGCAAGGCCGGTGTCGAGAACGCCTGGTGCCCGCCGAACGCCCAGCACGCGCTGCGTCAGGCCAAGGTCCTCGGCGACAACGTCATCTCCGGCATGCGGGGCTTCCCGCAGAAGGAGTACTCGCACTCCAACAAGGGTGCGGTGGCGGGTCTCGGCCTCCACAAGGGCGTCGCGATGATCGTCATGGGCAAGATGAAGATCAAGCTCAAGGGCCGTCTCGCCTGGTACATGCACCGCGGCTACCACGGTATGGCCATGCCGACCTGGAACCGGAAGATCCGCGTGTTCGCCGACTGGACGCTCGCGATGTTCCTCAAGCGCGAGGTCGTCTCCCTCGGCGCCATGGAGACTCCGCGCGAGGAGTTCTACGAGGCCGCCAAGCCGGCGCCCGCAGCGGCGGCCGCCCCGGCGCCCGCCGTGAAGACCGAGGAGAAGGCCAAGGCCTCCTGACCTCCGGTCACCGAACGCCCTGAAGGGGCCGCCCGCCATCCGTGGTGCGGGCGGCCCCTTCGGCGTTCCGCCGGACGGGTCAAAGAAGCGGCGGCCCGCACCGACGAAAAACATGGCTGCTACACCTATTTTGCGAAGCCGTAACGCGTAAGGGGGACTGCGCGCGGGGCGCGATGGTGTTTACGTGGTGTCGGAGCGTTCGGGAGTGGTCCGCCCCCGAGCCCTCGGCTTCGTTCGAGTGGGGGAGACCCCCATCGGAGGTGTGCGCCATGCAGGACGCCGCGCTGCGGCTGAAGAGCCTTGTCGAGCAGATGCTGGGAACCCCCCTCCCCGTGCGCATCCGCGCCTGGGACGGTTCGGAGGCGGGGCCCCCGGGCGCTCCCGTCCTTGTCGTACGCAATCGGCGGGCCCTGCGCCGAATGCTGTGGAAGCCGGGCGAGTTGGGGCTGGCGCGCGGCTGGGTCTCCGGTGACCTCGGCGTCGAGGGCGACCTGTACGCCGCCCTGGACCTGATGTCCGGGCTGGTGTGGGAGCGCGGGGAGGACGCCCGGGGGCTCGTCGAGTCGCTGCGCGACCCCCAGGTGCGGGCCGCCGTCCGCGGACTGGTGGCCATGGCGGGTCCGCCGCTGCCGCCCGCCCCGCCGCGCGAGGAGACGCGCAGACACCGTCACCTGCACACCCGCCGCACCGACAGGCGGGCCATCAGCCACCACTACGACGTGGGCAACGACTTCTACGAGATCGTCCTCGGCCCGTCCATGGTGTACTCCTGCGCCTACTGGGAGGACGGCGGGACCCTGGAGGACGCGCAGCGCGACAAGCTCGAACTGATCTGCCGCAAGCTCGGCCTGAAGCCCGGTCTGCGACTGCTGGACGTCGGCTGCGGCTGGGGATCGATGGCCATCCACGCCGCCCGCGAGCACGGCGTCGGCGTCGTCGGGATCACGCTGTCGCAGGAGCAGGCCGCCTACGCCCGCAAGCGGGTCGCCGACGAGGGTCTGACCGACCGGGTCGAGATCCGGGTGCAGGACTACCGCGACGTCACCGACGGCCCCTACGACGCGATCTCCTCCATCGGGATGGCCGAACACGTCGGCGCCGAACGCTACCTGGAGTACGCGCAGGTGCTGCACGGGCTGCTCAGGCCCGGCGGCCGGCTGCTCAACCACCAGATCGCCCGCCGCCCGCAGCGGGACGAGACGACGTACTCCGTGGACGAGTTCATCGACGCGTACGTCTTCCCGGACGGCGAGCTCGCGCCGGTCGGGACCACGGTGACACAGCTGGAGCGCGCCGGGTTCGAGGTGCGCGACGTCGAGTCCCTGCGCGAGCACTACGCGCTCACCCTGCGCCGCTGGGTCGCCAACCTGGAGGCGCAGTGGACGAGGGCCGTCAAGCTCTCCAGCCCCCCGCGCGCCCGCGTCTGGCGCCTCTACATGGCGGCCAGCGCGCTCGCCTTCGAACACAACCGCATCGGGGTCAACCAGGTCCTTGCGGTCAGGACACCCGAACCGGCCGGTGCCTCCGGGCTGCCGCTGCGGGCGCGGACCTGGAACTGACCCGCACGCGCCGGGGCCCCTCCCGTATCCGTACGGGAGGGGCCCCGGCCTTGCGGTCCGTGTCGGCCGGTGTCACTCCGACTTGATCGCCGTCAGCATGTTCAGGCGGGCCGCCCGGCGCGCCGGCCACAGCGCCGCCAGGACGCCGACCGTCGCCGCGAGGAGCAGGAAGACGGCCATCCGGCCCCAGGGCAGCACCAGTTCGTACGTCGACATCCTGCTGCCCAGCAGCTCACCGGCAGCCCAGCCGAAGAACACGCCCAGGCCGATGCCGAGGACTCCGCCGAAGAGCGAGATGACCAGGGACTCCAGGCGGACCATGCGCTTGATGCCCTTGCGGTCGAGGCCGATCGCACGCAGCATCCCGATCTCCTGCGAGCGCTCGAAGACCGACATGGCGAGGGTGTTGATGACGCCGAGGACGGCGACGACGACCGCCATCGCGAGCAGCCCGTACATCATGTTCAGGATCAGGGTGAACATCTGCGCGATGCCGTCGGAGAGGTCCTGCTTGTCCTGCACCTTGATGGCCGGGTTGTCGCCGAGGGCCTTCTCCAGCCGGTCCTTGGTCGCGTCCGACGCGCCGTGCGACGTTTTCAGCATGACCTGCATGTCGGAGGTGTCGGTCTGGTGGGGCGAGAGGGTGGCGTTGTCCAGGATGATGCCCTGGATCATCTCGTTGCCCTCGTAGACACCGGCGACCGTGAGGCGCTGCTTCTTCCCGTCCTCGTACGAGACGGTGAACCGCGAGCCGGCCTTCCAGTGGTGGGAGGCGGCGGTGTCCTTGTCGACGACGACCCGGGTGCCGCCGACCGCGAAGGAGCCGTCGGTGACGTCGAGATCGGTCAGCTTGCCGATGGCCGGGCCGTTGACGCCGGTCAGGAACTCCGTCTGCCGGTCGATGCGGGAGGGCGCGTTGCGCAGGGAGCTGGTGTCGGTGACCCCGTCGACCCCGGCGAGCTTCTTCTCCACGTCGGGGGAGAGCGAGTTGCCGTTCGCCATCGAGACGACGTAGTCCGCCCGGATGGCCGAACTGGCCATCTTGTCGATGGACTTCTGCAGGCTGCCCGCCATCACCGTCATGCCGGTGATCAGGGTGAGACCGATCATCAGGGCGGAGGCGGTCGCCGCCGTACGGCGCGGGTTGCGGACCGAGTTCTGCCGGGCCAGCTTGCCGGAGATGCCGAAGACACGCAGCACCGGGGCGGCCGCCGCGATCAGCGGCCGGGACAGCAGCGGGGTGAGGACGAAGACGCCGATGATGAGCAGGACCGCGCCGAAGCCCATCGGCGCCTGGCCGTCCGAGCCGTCCAGGGTGGTCGCGTACAGGACCACGGCGACACCGGCGGCGGCGAGCAGGGCGCCGAGCGTGTTCCGCAGGACCAGCGACTTCGTCGTCGCCTTCGCGTGCACGCTGCTCATCGCGGCGACCGGCGGGATCTTCGCGGCGCGGCGGCCCGGCAGCCAGGCGGCGAGCATGGTGATGAGGACGCCGACGAGCAGCGCCGTGCCGACGGTGCCGGGCGACACGACCAGCGGGCCGTCGGGCACGGTGGCGCCGAAGGTGCCCATCAGGGAACGCATCCCCGCGCCGATGCCGATGCCCGCGGCCAGGCCCGCGACGGCGGCGACCGCACCCACCACGAACGCCTCGACCAGCACCGACCGGGTGACCTGCCGGCGGGAGGCGCCGACCGCGCGCAGCAGGGCCAGCTCCTTGGTGCGCTGCGCGACCAGCATGGTGAAGGTGTTGGCGATGATGAAGGTGCCGACGAACAGCGAGATCCCGGCGAAGACCAGCAGACCCGTCTTCATGCCGCTCATCGCCGAGGCGATCTGGGTGGCCTGGTCGTCGGCGAGCTGCCGGCCGGTGGTGGTGGAGGCGACGTCCTCGGGCACGACCCGGTCGATCGCTTCCCGCAGCGCGGTCTGGCTGGTGCCCGCGGCGGCCTTCACGTCGATCTCGTCGTAGGAGCCGACCGAGTGGAACAGCCGCTGCGCGGTGGCCGTGTCGAACAGGGCGAGGCTGCCGCCCGCGGCGACGTTGCCGTCGTCCGTGGTGAAGATGCCGGTCACCGTGGGGGTCAGGACGGGCCCGTCGACGGAGATCCGTACGGTGTCGCCGACCTTGTAGCCGGCCCGCCGTGCGGTCTCGGAGTCGATGGCCACCTCGTCCTCGCCGTGCGGCGCGTGACCCTTCGTCAGCGGGTACCGGGGGTCGTCGGCGCCCCAGTAGTTCCCGCCCTGCGACTGGAAGCCGCCGCCGATGAGCTTGCCGTCCTTGCCGGCGATGGCGGTGAAGCCGTTCACGACACCGACGGCGGTGCCGGCGCCGGGGGCGGCGGCGACCTTGTCGAGCAGCGGCCGGGTGAGCTTGTGCTCCTTGCCGACCGTGTCGCCCTTGTCCTCCTGGCTCTTGGGCCGGACGGCGACGTCGACCTGGTCGAAGCCCTTGGCGGAGCTCTTCTGGTAGGCGTCCGAGATCGTGTTGGTGAAGACCAGGGTCCCGGACACGAACGCCACGCCGAGCATCACGGCGAGCACGGTCATCAGGAGCCTGGCCTTGTGCGCGAGCACGTTGCGCAGGGCGGTACGGAACATGGGTCTTTTCTCAGTCCAGGGAAGGTGCGGCGGCGGGGTGGTCGGTGGTCGGACGGGGCGTCAGCTCGTGCGGCCCTTGCCGTCGAACTGCTTCATCCGGTCGAGCACGGACTCGGCGGTCGGCCCGTACACCTCGTCGACGATGCGGCCGTCCGCCAGGAAGACCACGCGGTCCGCGTACGCGGCGGCCACCGGGTCGTGGGTGACCATGACGACGGTCTGCCCCAGCTCCCGTACGGAGTTGCGCAGGAAGCCCAGCACCTCCGCGCCCGAGCGCGAGTCGAGGTTTCCGGTCGGCTCGTCACCGAAGATGATGTCCGGCCGCGAGGCCAGGGCGCGGGCGACGGCGACGCGCTGCTGCTGGCCGCCGGAGAGCTGGGAGGGACGGTGCCCGAGACGGTCGGACAGCCCGATCATCTTGATGACGGTGTCCAGCCACTGCTTGTCGGGCTTGCGGCCCGCGATGTCCATGGGGAGCGTGATGTTCTCCAGGGCCGTCAGTGTCGGCAGCAGGTTGAAGGCCTGGAAGATGAACCCGATCTTGTCCCGGCGCAGCTTGGTCAGCTGCTTGTCCTTCAGGGAGCCCAGCTCGGTCTCGCCGATGCGCACGGAGCCGTTGCTGAAGGTGTCGAGGCCCGCCACGCAGTGCATGAGCGTGGACTTGCCGGACCCCGAGGGACCCATGATCGCGGTGAACTCGGCCTGCCGGAAGTCGACCGAGACCCGGTCGAGGGCGACCACCTGGGTCTCGCCCTGTCCGTAGACCTTCGACAGTTCCGTGGCGCGGGCGGCCACGGCGGTGGTGGTGCCGGCAAGGGGCGTGGTGGTCACGGGAGAGTGCTCCTGTCGGGACGACGTTCGGGGATGTCTCCCATCGTCGGTCCCGATCCGCGCGCTGTAGTCAGCCGCTGTTCCGGTTCCGGGGACAGACTGCGGTCGGACCGGCGGCGGCCGAGTCATACCTGGGGATGACGGAACCCCCTGAGGGGACCCCCGGGTGCGACGTCACGCAGTGCGCTCGTTCGGACGGTGAAATTCCGTCATTCCGCATGCGATGTCGTGGGGCGTCCGAAAGGCTATTGGCAAGTGCGGATGGCCCGTACCGCGTGCTGATGCACCCTCAGACGTCAATAAAATAAGACAACATCGGGTCGCTCGACCGCTGTCCGGGGGACGCGCCCCGATAGGCTCGGAACCTCGATGCGGAGCCCATGGCCTGCCCGGATGGTGGAATGCAGACACGGCGAGCTTAAACCTCGCTGCCCCTCGCGGGCGTACCGGTTCAAGTCCGGTTCCGGGCACCTCCGAACCCTCTCTTTCATCCGTCGCGCACCGCGGAACGCGGCCGTGCGCCGGGCTCCCCCGGGAGCTTCGTCTCTCACCGTTGACAGCGGGCCGGTGCGGTCGGAGACTCACACCGGAGAAAGCAGTGAAGGAAATTTCACTGGACGAACATGGGAACGCGAAGGGGCGTGCCGATGCGTACCACCGTCGGGATCGTCGGGGCCGGGCCGGCCGGGTTGCTGCTGGCGCGGCTGCTGCACAACGCGGGGATCGACTCCGTCGTGCTGGAGAGCCGGGACCGTGCGTACGTGGAGCAGCGCCAGCGGGCCGGGATCCTGGAGCAGGGCACCGTGGACGTACTGCGGGCCGCCGGGGCGGGCGAGCGCATGGACCGGGAGGGTCTGCGGCACGACGGGATCGAGCTGCGGTTCGACGGCCGGCGCCACCGCGTCGACTTCCCCGCCCTCACCGGTGGACGCTCCGTGACGGTGTACGCCCAGACGGAGGTCTGCAAGGACCTCATCGCGCTCCAGCTCGAGGAGGGCGGCCCGCTGCTCTTCGGCGCCGAGGCGCTCGCCGTCGAGGACGCCGGGACCGACCGGCCGCGCGTGCGGTTCAGGTACGAGGGCCGCGAGGACGTCCTCGACTGCGACTACGTCGTCGGATGCGACGGGTTCTGGGGAGTCGCGCGGCAGGCCGTGCCCGCCGGACTCTCCCGCGTCTTCGAGAGGACCTACCCCTTCGGCTGGCTCGGCGTCCTCGCCGACGTGCCGCCCTCCCACGACGAACTCGTCTACGCCCGCCACGAGCGCGGCTTCGCCCTGCTCAGCATGCGCTCCCCGGAGGTCTCCCGCCTCTACCTCCAGGTGCCGCAGGGCGCCACCGCCGAGGAATGGGAGGACGAGGCGATCTGGGACGAGCTGGAGCGGCGCCTGGAGACCCGCGACGACTGGCGGCTGCGCCGGGGCCCCATCACCTCCAAGTCCGTCACCCCGATGCGCAGCCACGTCCACGAGCCCATGCGGTACGGCCGGCTCTTCCTCGCCGGGGACGCCGCGCACATCGTGCCGCCGACCGGTGCGAAGGGCCTCAACCTCGCCGTCGGCGACGTCGTCACCCTCGCGCGGGCGCTCACGCACGAGAAGGAGACCGGCTCCGCCGCCCTGCTCGACGCGTACTCCGAGACCTGCCTGCGCCGCGTCTGGCAGGCCGAGCGCTTCTCCTACGACATGACGACGCTGCTGCACAGCGACCCTGGGGCGTCGCCCTTCGACGGCCGCATCCAGCTCGCCCGCCTGGAGCGGATCGCGGGCACCAGGGCCGCCGAGACCGACCTGGCCGAGGGATACACCGGCTTCCCGCTGGACGAGGCCGTCCGCAGGCACGGCCCCGCGGACGGAGCGGCGCCCGCGGGGGCGGAGGGGGCGGTACGGGCCGCGAAGGGCCGGGCCGGGCACCCGGGGCGCCGGCGGGCATAAAGAGGAGGCCACGGGCGCTGTCACGGCTTGGTACCAGTGCGGGCAGCCTCGACACCGCACGCGTACCGTGGCAGCACGAGGGAAAGATCCTCCCCAAGCACTAGGGTCAATCCTTTGCCTACCCATTACCCTTGAGGCCAAGGCCACGCAGGGTGGCCATGGAGGAGTGAAATGAGGAGCAGTAACCCGGTCTTCTCGCGACGGGGGTTCAGCCGCGACAACGGTTACGCGGGGTTCAACGCGGCGCCGCAGGCCGGGGGACCCGCTGCCGGAACCCAGGGCAACCCGTACGCCCAGCAGGGCGGCAACCCCTACGCGCAGAACCCGTACGCACAGCAGGACCTCCAGTACGGCGTTCCGCCGCAGGCCCCGGCCACCACCGGCCGCATGACCATGGACGACGTCGTCATGCGCTCGGCCATGACGCTCGGCACGGTCGCCGTCGGCGCCATCCTCGCCTGGGCCCTGCTGCCGGTGTCGTCCACCAGCTACGGCCTGGCGATCGGCGCCGCACTGGTCGCCTTCGTGCTGGCCATGGTGCAGTCCTTCAAGCGCACCGCCTCGCCCGCGCTGATCCTCGGTTACGCCGCCTTCGAGGGCGTCTTCCTCGGGGTCATCAGCGAGATGTACAACAGCCAGTGGTCCGGCGCGCCCTTCCAGGCCGTGCTCGGCACCATGGCGGTCACCGGCGCGACCCTCCTCGTCTACAAGGCGGGCTGGATCCGTGTGACCGCGCGGTACGCGCGCATCGGCATGACCATCGCCATCGCGTTCGTCGTGGTCATGGCGGTCAACCTGCTGCTGGTCGTCTTCGGCGTCGCCGAGGACGGCGGACTGCGCAGCATGGGCCCGCTCGGCGCGATCGTCGGCATCCTCGCGATCCTGATCGGCGCGTTCTTCCTGACCCTCGACTTCAAGCAGATCGAGGACGGCATCGCCTACGGCGCGCCGAAGGAGGAGGCCTGGCTGGCCGCGTTCGGCCTGACCCTCACCCTCGTGTGGATCTACGTCGAGATGCTGCGCCTGGTCGCCATCTTCAGCGGCGACGACTAGCCGGCTGCCGGCGGTGCGGCGACAGCGGTCGCCGCACCGGCCGGCCACCTGGCCGGACGACCCGGCCACAGGCACTTGAAGGGCCCGCGAACCACGGTTCGCGGGCCCTTCGTCGTGGGATGCCTGTCGTCGGATGCCTGATGTCACTGCGGTGCGCGCTCAGAGCAGTTTGCGCGCGGCCCTCCTCAGGTCGTACTCGTGAATGATCGCTTTGGCGTGGCCGTACGCGAGGTTGTGCTCGGCGCGGAGCCAGCTGACCTTCTCCTCGAAGCGGAAGAGGGCGGGGCCTTCCTCGACGGTGCGAAGCCAGTCGGAGATCTCACGACCGGTGCAGTGGGGGATTCGGGCGAGCAGATTGCGATGGGTCTCCTCGGAGAAGACTTGGGACATCGGCGCCTCCGGACGCAATGGGGATGTAAGCCGGTCCTTCACGCCACCGTGCCTGAGGGTTGGGTTGTTGGCAACAGTCCTGTCGCGGCGCGTAGTCTCGCGACGTGCTTGATACGACGCCGCTGACCCGAGCCGTGGATCACTTCGCCGACCGGTTGCGGGCCGCGCCGCAGAGCCGCCTGCAACGCAGCGCGGCAGCCGAGGCACTGGGTCTGGCCAGGGAGTTGGCACTGCGTGCCCAGCATCTGGAGGACCCCTCCGCGGCCCCCCGGGAGATGCCCGACGCGGGCATGTTCGCCGCCGCCGACCAAATCACCGTCGCGGCACACGACTTGGCTCTCGTACTGACGACCGAGGAGGAGCTGGCGCAGGCGGTGGCCCTCGTGGAGGAGGCACAGAAACGCGCCGGGGTCTGATCGGCTGACCGACTCCGGCGCGGGGTGATGTTTCTGGGTGGCGCGCGCTCCTACAGCGACGCGATGACGCGGTCCGCCAGGATGTAGACGTTCTCGTCGCCGCAGGCGAACGTCAGCGTGTAGGCGCCCGACACGCCCGACCCGCCGAGCAGGACCGGGGTCTCGCCCTCGCTCAGCGCGGTGGCGAGCCGCTCCGCCGTCTCGCGGTGACCCGGCGTCATGCACAGCGTCGTACCGTCCGCGAAGACATAGACGTCGAGGGTGCCGAGCGGGCCGGGGCGGACGTCCGCCAGCTCCGTGCCGGACACGGCGAGTTCCTCCAGGCACGCCACCGTGCGCTCATGGTCGTTCACCACGGGCGACTGGACCGGTACGAAGTCCGGGTGCGAGGGGTGGCGGCGGCGGGCCGCGGCCAGTTCCGGCGACTCGCTGTGGGCGCCGGCGGAGCCCTCCTCGGCGTCCGCGGCGGCCTCGGTGACCGGCTCCAGGGGCTCCAGGCCGACGAAGTCCGACTGGCGCGGCAGGAACATCTCGCTGTCCGTGAGGCCCAGCAGGGAGGGTGCCTCGGAGGCGTCACGCGCTTCCTGCGCGGCCCAGAAGGCCCGCGCCTCGGCGAGCTCCCGCTCCCGCTCCTCGGCGAGCGCCTCGGCGACCGCGGCCCGTATCCCGTCCGTGTCGGCGGCCGGGCGGGCGGCGGGCACGAGACCATGCGCGGCGGCCGTCGCCCGGCTCTCGACGAGCTCGGTGTGCAGAGCCGCGACCTGTCGACGCAGTCCCCGCACGGTGCGCAGTACGGCGATGCCCACGGCCGCGGTGGCACCCGTGGTGAGGAGCAAAGCAATCGGCATGGCGCTCACTGACGTACTCCCGGTTCAAGGTCGGCCCCCGACTTCCTACATCAGCTTGAAGGGCGGACCATCCGGCTGTCAGTGCGTAACGTCACGAAAGGGACAGGACTTTGTGCCTGGGGTTTAGTCGTGCAAGCGCTCTGACCTGCGAAAATCCCTCTCCAGGGGGAGATAGGTCACATCTTGGGCGGGATTGGATCACAAATCGGCCCAGAGCCCCGGTGGTTGCGGGGATCCGGGCCGATCCGATCACGTTCGGTTCAACAACGGTCACCCGTAAGGGATCTGCCGCCCGTTCGGATCCGTGTGCGCGACCGTGTCAGCTGAGGCGCTCGATGACCATCGCCATGCCCTGGCCGCCGCCGACGCACATCGTCTCCAGGCCGAACTGCTTGTCGTGGAACTGGAGGCTGTTGATGAGCGTGCCGGTGATACGGGCGCCGGTCATGCCGAAGGGGTGGCCGACGGCGATCGCGCCGCCGTTCACGTTCAGCTTGTCCAGCGGGATGCCCAGGTCGCGGTAGCTCGGGATCACCTGGGCGGCGAACGCCTCGTTGATCTCGAACAGGTCGATGTCGTCGACGGTCAGCCCCGCGCGCCCGAGGGCCTGCTTGCTGGCCTCGACCGGGCCCAGGCCCATGATCTCGGGGGACAGGCCGGTGACACCGGTCGACACGATGCGGGCGAGCGGGGTGAGGCCGAGCTCGCGGGCCTTCGTGTCGGACATGATCACGAGGGCGGCGGCGCCGTCGTTCAGCGGGCAGCAGTTGGCGGCCGTGACGAGACCGTCGGGGCGGAAGACGGGCTTCAGGCCCTGCACGCCCTCCAGGGTGACGCCCGCGCGCGGGCCGTCGTCCTTGGAGACGACCGTGCCGTCGGGCGTCGTGATCGGGGTGATCTCGCGCTCCCAGAAGCCGTTCTTGATGGCTTCCTCGGCGAGGTTCTGCGAGCGGACGCCGAACTCGTCCATGTCCTGGCGGGTGACGCCCTTGAGGCGCGCCAGGTTCTCGGCGGTCTGGCCCATCGCGATGTACGCGTCCGGGATCAGGTCGTCCTCGCGCGGGTCGTGCCAGGTCGAGCCCTCCGTCTGCGCGACGGCGGCGGTGCGGGCCTCCGCCTCGGCGAAGAGGGGGTTGTGGGTGTCCGGCATGCCGTCGCTGGTGCCCTTCACGCTGCGCGACACCATCTCGACGCCCGCGGAGATGAAGACGTCGCCCTCGCCTGCCTTGATGGCGTGCAGCGCCATGCGGGAGGTCTGCAGCGAGGAGGAGCAGTAGCGGGTGATGGTGCAGCCCGGGAGGTGGTCCATCCCCATCTGCACGGCGACGATGCGGCCGAGGTTGTGGCCCTGCTCGCCGCCGGGGAGGCCGCAGCCGAGCATGAGGTCGTCGATGTCCTTCGGGTCCAGCTCGGGGACCTTGGCGAGGGCGGCCTCGATGATCGTGGCGGTCAGGTCGTCGGGGCGCACGTCCTTCAGGGAGCCCTTGAAGGCGCGGCCGATGGGGGAGCGGGCGGCTGAGACGATCACGGCTTCGGGCATCACGGCTCCATTGGCATACGGGGATGAACCTTCGAGCAGGGCTGGTTGGGAAGTTACCCGTACGTATGGGCGAGGTCACGGGTGTGGGGGTGTGACTCGGGCCGCACTTTTCTAAGCGCTTGCTTTTTTCTGGCGGGGGCGCCTTTTGCGGGGGGCCGGGGGGCTGGAGGTGGGCTCATCCGTGCGGGGGCGCCTCGTGAGGGGGCTCCGGGGCTCCTTTTAGCTGGGGGCGGCGGGGCTCCTTCTCGGCGGGGCGGGGGTTTTCGGTGGGGCTTCCTCTTGGCGGGGCGGGGGTTTTCGGTGGGGCCTCTTCTCCAGCCTGGACCCCGGACCTGTCTCTCGCCCCCTCCGCCCCTACCCGTCCCACACCTGGGGCTCCGCCCCAGACCCCGCTCCTCAAACGCCGGAGGGGCTGAAACTTGCGCTCCGCCCCCCGGTGCGCCGAGTGTTTCCGGGCAGGGGACCTGCCGATTCGAGGTGGACCGGGGAGTTCCGGTGGAGGGCAGGGCACCTCAGCCCGTCCGGCGCTCGAGGACGAGGCCGTCCAGGCCGATTCGACATGGATTGGGAAGTTCCGGCCGAGGGCAGAGGACTTCAGCCCGTCCGGCGCTCGAGGACGAGGCCGTCCAGGCCGATGCCCGGGCGCGCCGAACCCACCGCCAGGGCTGAGGCACAGGAGCCTGCCCCTGGGCTGCGGCAACAGGAGCCTGCCCTGGGCTGCGGCACCGCAGGGGCGGTAGACCCCAGGGGGCTATGGGGACGGCGCCGGTGCCGGGTCCGTGGCGGGGAGCCTGCGGCGGCGACGGCGCTTGAGGAGCGCCCAGGGCCCCCGCGGCCCCGTGGGCATGGCGGCGGTGACCTCCGTGCCGGGCTCGGACACGGCCTCCGCCGCAGCCCGGGCCACCGGCAGGAACCCCTCGTGCCGCGAGGCGTCCGGCCGCTCCTCGTCGGCCGGCCACAGGCCGAGCGTGGCGCACACCGTGGGCAGCACCGCCATCGCGGCCGTCGCGTACCCCTCCGCGGACGGGTGGTAGTTGTCGGGCCCGAACAGCTCCCGAGGGTTCGCCTCGAACTCGGGGCCCAGCAGGTCGCCCAGCGAGACCGTCCGGCCGCCCTGCTCGACCGTGCCGATGGTCTGCGCGGCGGCGAGCTGGCGCGACGCCCGCCGGGCCAGCCACCGCAGCGGCTGCTGGACCTGCTCGACGGTGCCCAGGTCGGGGCAGGTGCCGACGACGACCTCCGCACCCGCGGTACGCAGCCGCCGCACCGCCGAGGACAGGTGGCGCACCGACCGGGTCGGCGGCATCCGGTGCGTCACGTCGTTCGCACCGATCATGATCACGCAGACGTCGGGCACCCGGGCGGGATCCGCGAGGGCGAGCACCACCTGGCGGTCGAGGTCGTCGGACTGGGCACCGGGCAGCGCCACGTTGCACAGTTCCACCGGCCGCTCGGCCACCGCGGCGAGCCCGGAGGCCAGCAGTGCTCCCGGTGTCTGCCGGGCGCGGTGCACGCCCTGGCCCGCGGCCGTGGAGTCGCCGAGCATCGTCAGGCGGAGCGGGGCCTCGCCGGGGGCGGCGCCGGCGTAGTCGTACCCGTACAGGCCGTCGGCGCGCGGCGCGTAGGGCGCGTTCCCGTTGCCCACCTGGCGCTTCGCCAGCTGCACCTCGGCCAGCACCAGGCCGACGGCGGCCGCGCCCACCAGGCCGATCCCACCACCGCCGTACGCCGCGCCCGCCGCGATGCGCCGCGCCACCCTCGCCCTCGACAAGCTCGACATCCTTGGCCGCCACCTCCTCGTAGCCGTACAAACACTGCTTGCCCCGTGCAGAGGGTCAGCCAATCTCAACGGCGCGTGAACGGTCCCCCAGGGCCTTAGGCTGACGGGACCATCCCTTTTAGAACGCAGCTCCGGAGACAACGGTGCAATTCCACGACTCGATGATCAGCCTCGTCGGCAACACCCCGCTGGTGAGGCTCAACAGCGTGACCGCGGGCATCCAGGCGACCGTCCTCGCGAAGGTCGAGTACTTCAACCCCGGCGGGTCCGTGAAGGACCGCATCGCCCTGCGGATGATCGAGGCCGCGGAGGAGAGCGGCGCGCTCAAGCCGGGCGGCACCATCGTCGAGCCGACCAGCGGCAACACCGGCGTCGGTCTGGCGATCGTCGCTCAGCAGAAGGGGTACAAGTGCATCTTCGTGTGCCCCGACAAGGTGAGCACCGACAAGATCAACGTGCTGCGCGCCTACGGGGCCGAGGTGGTCGTCTGCCCGACCGCCGTGGACCCGGAGCACCCCGACTCGTACTACAACGTCTCCGACCGGCTCGTGCGTGAGACGCCCGGCGCCTGGAAGCCGGACCAGTACTCCAACCCGAACAACCCGCTCTCGCACTATCACTCCACCGGCCCCGAGCTGTGGGAGCAGACGGAGGGCAGGATCACCCACTTCGTGGCGGGCGTCGGCACCGGAGGCACCATCTCCGGCACCGGCCGCTACCTGAAGGACGCCAGTGACGGCAAGGTCCAGGTCATCGGCGCCGACCCGGAGGGTTCCGTGTACTCCGGCGGCTCCGGGCGCCCGTACCTCGTCGAGGGCGTCGGCGAGGACTTCTGGCCGACGGCGTACGACCGGACCGTCGCCGACGAGATCGTCGCCGTGTCCGACAAGGACTCCTTCCAGATGACGCGCCGGCTCGCCAAGGAGGAGGGTCTGCTGGTCGGCGGCTCCTGCGGGATGGCCGTGGTCGCCGCGCTGCGGGTCGCCGAACGCCTCGGGCCCGACGACGTCGTCGTGGTACTGCTGCCCGACAGCGGCCGCGGCTACCTCAGCAAGATCTTCAACGACGAGTGGATGGCCGACTACGGCTTCCTCGACGACTCCGGCCCGAGCGCGCGCGTCGGCGACGTGCTGAACGACAAGGCCGGCGGTTCCATCCCCTCCCTCGTCCACATGCACCCGGACGAGACCGTCGGCGAGGCCATCGAGGTGCTGCGCGAGTACGGCGTCTCGCAGATGCCGATCGTCAAGCCGGGCGCCGGCCACCCGGACGTGATGGCCGCCGAGGTCGTCGGTTCGGTCGTCGAGCGCGAACTGCTCGACGCGCTCTTCACCCAGCGCGCCTCCCTCCAGGACCCGCTGGAGAAGCACATGTCGGCGCCGCTGCCGCAGGTCGGCTCCGGTGAGCCGGTCGGCGACCTGATGTCGGTGCTCGGCTCCGCCGACGCGGCGATCGTGCTCGTCGAGGGCAAGCCGACCGGCGTGGTCAGCCGCCAGGACCTGCTGTCCTTCCTTGCCAAGGGCGGCGCCAAGCAGTGACGCGCCGGGCCGCCGTCCGTCCGGTGAGGGCGGGCGGCGCCCGACGGGCGTACGAGGTGTCCGTCGGGTGCCGGATCCTCCGGCGGCGCCGGCCGGGACTTCGCGGAAGTGGTACGAGCGTGTCACGTCCACGCAGCACCCGCTTAACACGCGTCCGGCACATTGGTGGATGTCGGCAGGGCGGGAGCGGCTCCCCGCCCGGGCCGGCACCGAAACGGCGCCAAGGACCTCCGGAGCGGCTCCCGGACCTCCATGGACGCCACGGACGCGCAAGCCCGGCCCTGACCCGGCCCGCGTCCCTCGCGGGGACCGCCGTCGTCCCGCCCCCCGGTGACGGGGGTGCGGCGGTCCCCGCGCAACACGTCACGAGGGCCCGGCACCTCTCACAGGTGCCGGGCCCTCGCGTGCGTCCCGACGCCGGCCGGCGGGCCTTCGCGCAGGTGCGCTCAGTCCTCCCAGTCGGACTCCGGCCGGTCCTTGCGGCGGCTGAAGAAGTGGGGGGACAGGCGCGCGGCCTGGACCACGTTGACCCCGACGATGCCGCCCCAGGCGACCAGCAGGCCGGGCAGGTGCGCGACGCCGCCGCCGATCGCGGACAGCGGGATCGCGAGGACGAGCGAGACGATCCCGAACCCGAAGCGCTCGCCCCAGGAGTCGGTCGTCTGCGGTGAGCGCGAGCCGCGGGCCACCACCATCTGCTGTTCGGCGAGCTGGCGCCGCACCCGGCGGTCGACCGCGCCGTCGAGGCGCTGCTCGACCTTCTCCAGGAACGAGTCGACCAGCGCGGACTCGTACTCGTCGCCTAGTTCCCTGCGCGCGTGCAGGGTGGCGTCGAGTTCCTTCTTCAATTCGGCGTCGCCGCGGGCTTCCCTACCGGTCATACCGCTCACGGTAGGGAGCCGGGGCCGCCGTGGCACTGGGGTTAGCCCCCCTGTTCGGGCTGTGCCGCACCCCCGTACGCGTGGCAGCGGGCCCGGACGTCCCGCGGCCCCGGGGCGGCAGGCGCCGTGTTCCGGTCAGGGCAGCAGGTGCACCCGCCCGCTGTCGAGGTCGAAGCGGGCGGCGGTCACCTCGGCCGCGTCGAAGGCCGGGTCGGCCCTGATCGCGTCCCGGACCCATGAGGTGTGTGCCCGCACGGTGTGGTCGGCCCAGTCCCCGGGGACCGGCCGGGTCCGCCGTGCCGCGGGCAGGATCTCGTCCACGAGCACGCGCAGGTGTCCCGGCACGGGCGTCCCGTCGCGCAGGTGCGCGAGGGCCGCCGCGATCGCCCCGCACCGCTCGTGCCCGAGGACCAGGACCAGCGGGATGCCGAGTTCGGCCACGCCGTACTGGACGGACGCGAGCCCTGCCTCGTCCAGCACCTGTGCCGCCGTGCGTATGCAGAGCAGGTCCCCGAGCCCCTGGTCGAAGACGAGTTCGGGCGGGACGCGCGAGTCGATGCAGCCGACGACCACCGCGAAGGGCTGCTGCCCGGCGGCCAGCAGCTGCCGCCGGTCGCGGCCCTGGTGCGGATGGCGGGGGGTGCCGGCGGCGTAGCGCCGGTTGCCCGCGAGGAGTTCGGCGAGGGCCGCGTGGGCGGACGCCGGGTGGGGATGCGGTGCGGCGGCGGCCGGGGCCGCCGCCGGTGCCGCGGTGAGCGCGGCGCCGGCCGCCGCGAGAAAGACCCTGCGGTTCGAGGGCATGACGCTCCCTCAGGAGGAGTGCTGGTGACGCTCACTCACCGTAGGCACGCATCTGCCTCCTCGGCTGCCCGTTTCACCGCATCCGGTGATTCGGAGGCGGACTCATCGCTCCTGGTGCGCCGGCCGGGGACCGGGGGCCGGTTCGTGCGCCGTCGGCTCCGGGAGGTGCGCCGTGTTGCGCCGCGCGACCAGCCAGTACAGGAGTGCCGGTACCGCGAGCCCCACGATCCAGGAGACGTCCGCACCGCCCAGCGGCGCCACGAAGGGGCCCGTGTAGAAGCTCGTCGCGAGGAACGGCAGCTGGGCGAGCAGTCCCGCCGCGTATACCCCGAGCGCGTCCCAGCGCCACGCTCCGTAGCGGCCGTTCGGGTCCGACAGGGCGGGGATGTCGTACCGCTCCTTGGAGATGAGGTAGTAGTCGACCAGATTGATCGCCGACCACGGGGTGAAGAAGGTCAGCAGGAACAGCAGGAAGTCCTTGAAGGAGGACAGGAAGCTGTCCTTGCCGAGCAGCGCGACCGCCGTGCCGGCCACCATGATCAGGCCGATGTACGCCGCCCGGCCGGCTCGCGACAGCACCCGCTGACCGCGGAAGCCGCTGACGCTCGTCACCATCGACATGAAGCCGCCGTAGGTGTTGAGCACGTTGATGGTCAGCTTGCCGAGCGCGATCACGAAGTAGAAGAAGGACGCGACGAGTCCGGTGCCGCCGAGCGCGACGACGTAACCGACCTGGCTCGCCAGGAACTTCTCGCCCGCCGTGGCCGCGACCAGGACTCCGAAGGTCATGGACCACTGGGAGCCGAGGGCCGAGCCGGCGAGGGTCCACCAGAAGGTGGCGCGCGCCGATGTCGTGCGGGGCAGATAGCGCGAGTAGTCGGCGACGTAGGGGCCGAAGGCCAGCTGCCAGGACGCCGACAGGGACATCGCCAGCAGGAACATGGGGAGGTCGAAGCGGGCGTCCCCGAACAGGGCCCCGACGTCCACCCGGTCCAGCAGCCTGATGCCGAGGTACACGAACGCGAGGGCGCAGATCACGCTCGCGACCCGGCCGAGCGCGTGGATGACCTTGTAGCCGACCGCCGCCGTCACGGCCGTGACCACGGCGAAGACGACGATGCCGGTGGTGTCGTCGGTGTGCGTGAGTTCGCCGACCGCCTGCCCGGCCAGCACGCTGCCGCTGGCGAAGAAGCCGACGTACATCAGGACGACGAGGAGGAGGGGGACCACCGCGCCGCGCACCCCGAACTGCGCCCGGGACTGGATCATCTGCGGCAGGCCCAGTTTCGGGCCCTGCGCCGAGTGCAGCGCCATCACCGCGCCGCCCAGCAGATTGCCGAGCAGCAGGCCGACGATCGACCAGACCACGTCGCCGCCGAAGACGACGGCGAGTGCGCCGGTGACGACGGCGGTGATCTGGAGGTTGGCGCCGAGCCAGAGGGTGAACTGGGAGAACGCCGTGCCGTGGCGTTCCTCGTCGGGGACCACGTCGATGGAGCGCAGCTCCACGATGCCGCCCGCCATCACTTGGCCAGCCCGTGCTGCCGGGCGTACGTGTTCGCCACGTCCTCGGGGTCCTTCTTGTCCTTGTCCACCTGGCGGTTGAGCTCGGTGAGCTGGGCGGTGGTGAGCACGTTGCCGAGTTCGGCGAGCGCCTTGCGGACCGTGGAGTCGGCCTTGCGGTCGGCGACGAGCGGCACGATGTGCTGGCCGGGGATGAGGTTCTTGGGGTCGGACAGCACCACCCAGTCGTTGGCCTGGATGTCGGTGTCGGTGGTGAAGAGGTTCGCCACGTCGACGTCGCCCTTCTTCAGGGCGCCCTTGACCAGCGGGCCGGAGGAGTCGAGGGACTTGAACTCCTTGAACTCCACCCCGTACACGTCCTTCAGGCCGACCACGCCGACCTCGCGCTTCTTGACCTCGGGGGCGGCACCGACGACGAGTCTGCCGTTCTGCTTCGCGAGATCGGCGAGCGTGGACAGGCCGTACTTCCGTGCGGTCTCCCGGGTGACCACGAAGGCGTCCGAGTCCTCCGCCATGCCGTACGGGAGGACCTGGAGGCCGGCCGGGAGCGCCATCGCGAGGGCGTTCTGCATCTCGCCCTCCTCGGTGGCCCTGGACTTCGGGGCCAGGTAGTGGAGCAGGGCGCCCTGGTACTCGGGGAGCAGATCGATGTCGCCGCCCTTGAGGGCGGGGATGAGGATCTCGCGGGTGCCGAGGTTGGGGCGGACGGTCGTCTTCACACCGGCGGCCTCCAGGACGGCGGCGTACAGGTATCCGAGGACCTGGTTCTCGGTGAAGTTGGCGGTGCCGATGGTGACGCCGCCCTTGCTGGAGCCGCTGCCGCCGCTGCCGGCGGAACCCCCGCCGTCGAGCGAGGTGATGCCGCTGCCGCAGGCGGTCAGGACGGGGACGGAGACGGCCGCGCCGGCGAGCGCGCCGAGGAGGGTGCGACGGTTCATGACTGAGTGCTCCTAGGCGGGACGGTGGCGGAACAGGACGCGCTGGAGCGCGGAGAGGGCGAGGTCGAGGACGACGGCGACCACGGCGACGAGCACCGCCCCGCCGAGGACCTGCACCAGATCGCGCTGGGCGAGGCCGTCGAAGACGTAGCGGCCGAGACCGCCGAAGGAGACGTACGCGGCGATGGTGGCCGTCGCCACGACCTGGATCAGCGCGAGCCGCAGGCCCGTCATGATCAGCGGGAGCGCGAGGGGCAGCTCGACCTGGAGGAGCACCTGGTGGCCGCGCATGCCCTGGCCGCGTGCCGCGTCCTTCACGTCCGCGTCGACGGCGTTCATGCCGGCGTAGGTGTTCGTCACGATCGACGGGACGGCGAGCGCGACGAGCGCGATGTACACCGGCCACATCGACAGGCCGCTCGCCAGGAAGACGAGGACGACCAGGCCGACCGTCGGCAGCGCGCGGCCGAAGGAGGCGAGGTTGATCGCGAGGAAGGCGCCGCGGCCGGTGTGCCCGATCAGCAGGCCGACGGGAAGCGCGATGGCTGCGGCGACGAGCGTGGCGAGCAGGGAGTACTGGAGGTGTTCGGCCAGGCGGTGGGCGATCCCGTCCGTGCCGGACCACTGGTCGCCGCTGACCAGCCAGCCGCCGAGGTTTGCGAAGAGTTCGTACATCAGGCGCGCCGCCTCGTCCAAGGGGTGAGTGCGTACTGGACCGCGACCAGCAGCGCGTCCGCGACCAGGGCCAGCAGCAGGGTCAGGACGACGCCGACGATCACCGGCGTCGGGAAGTTGCGCTGGAAGCCGTCGGTGAACAGCTGGCCGAGCCCGCCGTCGCCGATGTACGTCGCGACGGAGACCAGCGAGATCGACATGACCGTGGCGATCCGCACGCCGGCCATGATCACCGGCAGGGCCAGCGGGAGCTCGACGGTGAGCAGGGTGCGCAGCGGGCGGGTGCCCATGGCCTTCGCGGCCTCCTTCGTCCTCGCCGGGACCGAGTCGAGGCCCTCGACGGTGTTCCGCAGGAGGACGACCAGGGTGTAGATCGTCAGGCCGATGACGGTGGTGGTGCGGGTGAGCCCGCTGACCGGCAGCAGCAGGACGAAGACCGCGATCGACGGGATCGTGAACAGCACGTTCGAGAGCCCGAGGAGCAGACCGCGCAGCGGGCGCACGCGGTGCGCGAGCACGGCGAGCGGCAGCGAGATCAGCAGTCCGAGGAGCACGGCGGTGAACGCGGCTTCGAGGTGGGAGACGGTGAGCGAGGTCAGGTCGTCGGTGTGGTCGCCTATCCACGACCAGTCGACGGTCATGCGGCCACGCCCGCGCCGGTCGTGGCACCGGCCGCGCTGTGCGCCCGGCCCGCGTGCTCATGGATGTCCTCGCGGGAGGTCACGCCGGTGAGCCGGCCGTCGCCGTCGACGCGGGCCACCAGCCCGGCCGGGGAGGCGACCGACTCGTTGAGCGCGGACAGCAGGGAGTCGCCGTCCTTCAGCGGCCGCAGGGGCACCTCGGCGTCCTTGGACCGGGAGCGCCAGGCCAGCGGCTTGCGCGCCTCGTCGAGCACGAGGGTCCAGGGGCCGTCCTGCGGGGCCGCGGCCTGCGGGACGTCGGCGAGGGTCGTCAGCGAGAGGAGCTTCAGACCGCGCTCCGCGCCGAGGAAGTCCGCGACGAAGTCGTCCGCGGGGCGGGCGAGCAGTTCCGCGGGGGCCGCGCACTGCACCAGGTGGCCGCCGGTGCGGAAGACCGCGATCTGGTCGCCGAGCCGTACCGCCTCGTCGATGTCGTGGGTGACGAAGACGATGGTCTTGCTCAGTTCCTTCTGGAGGCGCAGCAGTTCGTCCTGGAGCTGGGTGCGCACGACCGGGTCGACGGCGCCGAAGGGTTCGTCCATGAGGAGGACCGGCGGGTCGGCGGCGAGGGCGCGGGCGACGCCGACGCGCTGCTGCTGGCCGCCGGAGAGCTGGTGCGGGTATCGCTTGCCGGCGTCGGCGTTCAGGCCGACGGTCTCCAGCAGTTCGGCCGCCCGGGACCGGGCCTTCCTGCGGCCCCAGCCCAGCAGGAGCGGCACGGTGGCGATGTTGTCGAGCACTGTGCGGTGCGGGAAGAGCCCGGACTGCTGGATGACGTAGCCGATGGAGCGGCGCAGTTCCGCGGCGTCCTGCTCCAGGACGTCCTTGCCGCCGACGCGGATGGTCCCGGAGGTCGGCTCGACCATCCGGTTGATCATCCGGAGGGTGGTCGTCTTGCCGCAACCGGAAGACCCGACGAGTACGGTCACGCCACCTTCCGGCATCTCCAGGGAGAGGTCGTGGACCGCTGTCGTGCCATTGGGGAAGCGCTTGTGGACCGTGTCGAACTGGATCATGAGGTGTCCCTTGCCCGGCCTGTATATCGTCATGCAGAGTTCTCTGTATCTGAATAGGTTGTCAACGGTCCGGCGTTAATCGCTGGTCACCAATGACCGCCAGGCAAGATTGAATGTCCGGGTTGAGGGGAGTACGGGCGTAATGGCGTCTCGGATTGTGGACACGTCGAGTACGGCGGCACCCCTGTCGGTGACCGATCTCGTGGTCCTGGACGGGCGCGGCACCGGTGTCGAGGACGTCGTGCGCCTCGCCGACGGGACCGCGCGGCCGGTGCCGGCCACCGATGCGATGAAGCGGGTCGAGGAGTCCTGGGACGCCGCCCGGCAGATCGCGGCGACCGGACGCGTCTACGGCCGCTCCACCGGCGTCGGCGCGAACCGGAACGAGGACGTGCCCACCGAGGCCGCCGCCGACCACGGACTGCGCCTGCTGCGCAGCCACGCCGGAGCCATCGGCGAGGAGCTTCCCGCCCGCCAGGTCCGCGCCATGCTCGCCGTCCGCGCCAACCAGCTCCTCGCGGGCGGCGCCGGCCTGCGGCCCACCGTCGTCACGGCCCTGTGCGAGGCACTGGAGAGCGGCGCGTACCCCGCGGTCAACGAATTCGGCTCGGTGGGCACGGGTGACATCGCGGCACTCGCCCAGGTGGGCCTGGCGCTGGCGGGGGAGCACCCGTGGCGCGGGGCGGGCGCCCCCGAGGCGCAGCCCCTGGACAACAACGACGCCCTCGCGCTCATCAGCAGCAACGCGCTCACCCTCGGCCAGTCCGCCCTCGCGCTGCACGAACTGCGAGCCCTGATCGAGGCCACCCAGGTGGTGGCCGCGCTGTCGCTGCTGGCCGTCGACGGGTCCCACGAGGCGTACGCGGAGCCCGTGCACGCCGCCCGCCCGCACCGGGGATCGACCGAAGTGGCCCGGCGGATGCGGAGGTTGATCGGCGCGGCGGACCGGCCCACCCCTCCGCTCGGCCGCATCCAGGACCCGTACGGCTTCCGCTGCCTGCCGCAGATCCACGGACCCGCGCACGACGCGGCGGACGCGCTGGACGGCGTCCTCACGGTGGAGATCAACGCCGCCGCCGAGAACCCGCTGATCTCGCCCGAGGACATGGCCGCCTACCACCACGGCGGCTTCTACCAGGCCCAACTCGCGCTCGCCCTGGACCACTTCAGGCTGGCCGTCACCCAGGTGGCGCGGCTGTCCACCTCCCGGCTCTCCACCCTCAACGAGCCGGCCTACACCCGTCTGCGTCCCTTCCTCGCCGACCCGGAGCCCGCGTCCTCCGGGGTGATGATCCTGGAGTACGCCGCCGGTGCCGCGCTCGGTGACCTGCGGGCCTTCTCCGCGCCCGCCTCGCTGGGACACGCTGTACTCTCCCGGGGCGTCGAGGAGCAGGCGAGCTTCGCCTCGCTCGCCGCGCGCCAGACACTGCGGGCGTGCGGCGCGTACCGTCTCGTCGTCGGCTGTGAACTGGTCGCCGCCGTACGGGCGCTGCGCCAGCGCGACCTGCGGCCCGAGCCGGACCTCCCGGTGGGCCGGGCGCTGGAGCTGGCCGAGTCGGTGCTCGACCCGGAGCAGGCCGACCGGCCGCTCACGGACGACGTGACGGCGGCGGCCGCGCTGCTGGACCGGTTCACGGACATCTGGAGGGGGAGCACGTCATGAGCGCGGGCAAGAGCGCGGGCAAGAGCGTGGACAGGAACGCGGGCAGGAACGCGGGCACCGGCACGGCCGCGGACGGGGACGCGGGGACCGTCCCGCACGCGGGGGACGACGCGGGCGCCGACGTGTCCGACAGCCCCGCCGCACGGCTGCAGGCTCTCTTCGAGGGGCACCGCCTCACACCGACCCAGCGGCGCATCGCGCACAGCATGGTGCGGCGCGCCGCCGACGTGCCGTTCCTGTCCAGCGTCGAACTCGCCGAGCTGGCCGGGGTCAGCCAGCCCTCCGTGACCCGCTTCGCGGTCGCCCTCGGCTTCGACGGCTACCCGGCGCTGCGCAGGCATCTGCGCGAGGTCGCCCCCGCGGAACCGGCCGCGGACACCTCCTCGTACAACGAGTACCAGCAGGCCGTCGAGGCCGAGATCGAGAACCTGAGGCACCTCGCGGAGGCGCTCGCCGACCCCCGTCCGGTGGCCAGGGCGGGCCGGCTCCTCGCGGCCTCCCGCCCGCTGCCCGTCCTCGGACTGCGGGCCGCCGCCTCCCAGGCGTACGGCTTCGCGTACTTCGCCGCCAAGGTCCACCCGGACGTACGGCTGCTGCACGAGGGCGGCACCATGCTCCACGACCGCATCGACGCCGCCGTGCGGGCCGGCGCCACGGCCCTGCTGTGCTTCGCGCTGCCCCGCCACCCGCGCGAGGTCGTCGACTCGCTGGCCTACGCGAAGCAGGCCGGGCTGACCGTCGTCACCGTCGCGGACTCCGCCTTCGCGCCGGTGGCCAAGGTGTCGGACCTCCTGCTGCCCGCCGCCGTCGGCACCGGCCTCGCCTTCGACACGGCGTGCTCCCCGATGCTGCTGGGACGTGTCCTGCTGGAGGCCATGTGCGACGACCTGCCCGACGCACAGGCGCGGTTGGAGGAGTTCGACACGCGGGCCGCCGCCCGGGGCCTGTTCACCGAGTAGCCGTCGCGGCGCGCCGCTCCGCCTCTCAGACTCGTCTCACCTTCGTCGGCTACCGTGCCCGCCCGACGGGGCGAACGGTGAGCTGAGGAGGCGGAACGTGGCGCGCGGAGGGCAGGGACTGGCCCGGGTGGCCGTCGTCGTGCGGGCCGGTGCCGCACCGCTGTGGTGGTGCGGGGTGTTCGCGGCCGGGATCGGAGTGCTGGTCCCCGGACTGACCGGCCGACGGATCGGAGTGCCGGCCGGGGCAGCGCTGTTCCTCGTGGCGGCCGCCGTGACGGCGTGCGTGCGCCGCAAGCGGTACGCGGCCCTGGTCCGTTCCGCGGCCCGCGCCGGCAAGCAGGACGTGCTCCAGGACCGTGCCGTGACGGTGCGCAACTGGCGCCGGGGTCACCGCTGGTGGCTCGTCCTGGCCTTCCTGGCCGCGCTCGGCAGCTCCTTCGCGGTGCCCGCCGCCGGCGGCATGCTGCTGGCGGGGGTGGGGGCCGGGCTGTGGCTCAAGGCCGGCTGGCTGGGGCGCCGCGAGCGCGCCGGGGAGACGCTGATCTGGGTGCGGGTCGACTGGCTCGGCCGCCGCGCGGGCGCACCGGCGGGCAAGCCCGTCAAGGCCTGCCGTGCCACCGGCGTCGCGGCCGGCGACGCCGCGCCCGGAGGGGCGCGGCGCCGCTGACCACGAGGTCGCGGGTGCCGGTGACGACGTGACGGGGCGCTGGGCCCTGTCTGACCATCCCGCCTGCCTAGACCTCCAGGTCGGCTTCGATCCTGCGCAGTTGGTGCCGGGCCATCGCCAGGTTGGCCCGTTTGCCGTCGAGCACCAGGTACAGGAAGAGGCCGTTCCCACCCCGCCCCTTGAGCAGCCGGATCAGGTGGTACTGGTCGGACAGCGTGATCAGGATGTCCTCGATCTCGCCCTTGAGGCCGAGGTGTTCCATGGTGCGGATCTTCGCGCGGACGACGTCCGTGTTGCCGGCCGCCGCGACGTTGAGGTCGAAGCCCTTGCTGCCGCCGATCGTGCCCAGCGCCATTCCGCTGGTGTAGTCGACGAGAGCCGCTCCGGTCGCGCCCTCGATGGACGCCAGAGCCTCTTTCAGCGTGGTTTCGGTGTTCGCCATGGTGGATTGCTTCCTTTCAGCTTTCCGATGTGGTCGGGGTGTTGGGTGCGGTGGTGGTGCGCGCGTTCCCCGGGCCGCGCGCCGTGCGGGTACGTGTGGTCGGGGCCCCGGACGGGGCCTTCCCGGCGGCCCTGGCCGGGCCGAGCGGTTCGCCGCGTGCGGTGGCGGCGTCCACGAGCTCCCCGATCCGGGTCCCGGAACGGCGCCCCTCCAGGTGGAGCCGGCCGACGTTGACCCGGTCCTGGGCCAGCAGCGTCAGCACGGCGGAGGTGCCCGCCGCGTACGTGGCGACATAGCCGTGCACGCCGCGGACCAGCAGCTCGCGGAAGTCGCCCTGTTCGGTCGCGTCCGTCATCCGTGCGGCGACCCCCAGGGCCGCCGCGGTGAGCGCGGCCAGCCCGTCCGGCTCCACACCGGGGGTGTCGTGGGCGAGGACGAGACCGTCCGCGCTGGCCGCGAGCGCCCCGGTCAGCTGGGGCACCCGGGCCCTCAACCGGTGGAGTTCGTCCAGGACTTCGGGCTCCGCCGCCATCAGCAGTCTCCTCTCGGCACGCTGTCGTAGCGCGCGGATCACAAGGCCTCCCCCGGGTTGGCACTCACAGGGCCTCCAGCGCGTCTCTGAGCCGCCGCAGCAGCGCGACGTCGGGATCGGCGGAGGGCTGGGTGAGCACGCCGGGCAGGGGAGGCGGCTGTGGTGCGGGTACGGCCCCCACCAGTCCGGCGGCGGCCAGCCGGCGCAGGTCGACCAGGGTGTGGAAGGCCGGTCGCCCGAGCGCGACGGAGACGTCGGCCGCGGTCCGTACGCCGTCCACGCGGCCGAGTACGGCTTCCTGGCGCAGCGGCACGGACGGCCCGGCGGGCAGCCCGGAGCGCAGCAGCGGAGCGGTGTCCGTCGCCGGGTCGGGCCAGATGCGGTGCAGCAGTTCGCGGCGGCGCACCGTCTCGCGCTCCAGCGCGGTCACGGGCACGGGGTGGACGGGGCCCAGCCAGTGCGCGGCCCCGTAGCGGAAACGGGTCGGGGAGCTGCTCGGGCCGAGCACGAAGTACGCCGCGTCGTACAGCGCGCCGAGGTGGCACAGCTCCAGCGCGCCCTCGGCGATCCGGCCGTGGTCGACGAGGAACCGGCCGACCCGGCGGCGGGCGCCGGCCGCCGCGACGGCCTCCCGCCACGCCTCGGCGTCCAGCACTCCCCGGGCGGCGAGCAGCACGTCGAGCCCTGGGGTGGAGGGGCTCTCGGCGTGCACCACCTGGCCGTCGGCGAGGTAGAGGGTGCCGCGTTCGCGGATGAGGACGCCGGTGGCCCGTTCGTCGGCGAGGCGGCTGAGCATCGGCGAGACGCCGCTGTTGCCGCTGGTGCCCGCCGCCCTGTCCCGCACGGGGAGGCGGGGCGGGGGAGGTGTTCTGACCGTCGTCATCCCAGCACCAGCCGTCCGGCCATCTCGCCGAGCCGTATCCGGGCCAGCGCGAGATTCCCGTCGGAGCGGGCCAGCCACAGGTGCAGGAACACGCTGCTGTCGAAGGTCGTCCGTACGAACCGCAGCAGGTGGTAGCTGTCGCGGTTGCTGATGATCAGGTCCTCGACCGGGGTCTCCTGCTCCGACCAGTCGGAGCCGTCCGACGGGGCGAAGGCGCGGTGTTCCGCGGCGAGCCGGGCGAGTTCGGCGGCCTCGGCCGCCGTCGTCTCGTGGTCACCGCCCGGCGCGTCTCCCACAGTGCCCAGGGCCAGGCCGCTGGTCCAGTCGACCACCGCTGCACCCCGCGCACCGGGCAGTGTCATGGCTTCCAGTAGGCACTCGTCGATTCCGGGCACCGTCTCTCCCCTCCCGCCAAGGGTTCGGCCGAGTGACGCCGAAGTTACGCAACGTGTGCGTGACGGGTGAGGGATCCGGCATTTTCCTGTGGAACATGCCCGCGGTGACTAAGGTGGGTCAACTGGCCACATTCTGTGTCCGGTAAGTGTCGTCGCGCAGGGGTGGCCGGGGGCGCCCAGGAGTGCGGGGAGGCGTGCGTTCCCGTGAGCGCCCCCGACGGCACTCCTAGAGCCCCGTGAGGGCGGACCGCTGCGCCCCGCCGGACTCCGCGACGATCTCGTCGACGGTCTGCGGCTCGCGGACGACCGCGAAGCGCACCCCGCCCCCCGCGTCCCGGGCGAACCCGAAGATCCCGGGACGGGCCAGGGAGTTGTACGCGTAGTGGTGGGCGAAGTAGTACGCCCCCGTGTCCAGCGCGGCCGCGTGGTCGCCCTGTTCGAGCAGCGGCAGCGCACGCCCCTCGGCGAGCAGGTCGCCGGCGAAGCAGGCGGGGCCCGCGACGTCCTGGACGACGTCCGGGCCCGTCTTGGGCCGGCCCTTCGCGTCGTACGCGGCGATGCGCAGCGGCCACGACGCCGGCGCGTACACCGTGCGGGTCGCCACCTGGACCCCGGCGTGCGTGACCGCGACCTTCCGCCCTCCGGCGGACTTCGCGTACTCGACCCGCGCGAGCACCGTCCCGTGCTTGGCGAGCAGCGACCGCCCGAACTCGGTGACCAGGCCGTACCGCCCGTCGAACAGCCCCGGCACCGCCTCCGACAGCAGTCGCGCGTACTGCGCGTACGTCGGTGTCGTCGCGTCGGAGCCGAAGTTGACCGGCAGCCCGCCGCCGATGTCGATCGTGTCGACCTGCCGCCGCCCGGCGCGCCGGTTGATCTCCTCGGCCAGTGCGTACACCTCCGCCACCCCCTGCGCCATCAGCGACAGCGGGACGCCCTGGGATCCGGAGTGCAGGTGCAGCCGGGTCAGCCAAGGGCGGGCGGCGAACGCCTCGACGAGCCACTGACGCGCGCCCTCGTCGCGCAGTGCGACCCCGAACTTGGAGGTCGCCGTGGCGGTGGACAGCGCCTCGATGGAACCCCCGCCGACCTGCGGGTTCACCCGGATTCCGAGGGGAGCGCGGGTGGGTGCGGAACGGACGGCGGCGTCCAGTCGGTCCAGTTCCTGCGCATTGTCGGCGTTGACCGCGATCCCCAGCGCCAGCGCCTCGCGCAGTTCGGCCTTCGTCTTGGCGGGGGAGTCGAGGACGGTGCGCGCGGGGGGCACTCCGGCCGCGCGCGCCAGCGCGAGCTCCCCGGGGCTCGCCACCTCCGCGCCGATGCCCTCCTCGTACAGCAGCCGCAGGACGGGGACGAGCGGGGTCGCCTTCACCGCGAAGGCGTGCAGCACCGGGGTGCCGGGGGCGGTCACCGCCGCGAAGGCGGCCCGCAGGTCCGCCGCCGACGCCCTGATGCCGTGCACGTCGAGGAGCGCGACGACAGGCGTTCCCGGCCCGGTCAGGCCCTGCTCGACCGCGGCCCGGACCGCCTCGTCGCGCCGCGCGACCCGGTCGGCGTCCCGTTCGGGCGAGCCGCTCCCGCCCGTCCCGCCGCGCCCCGCCGGGGCCCGCGGCGGAACGGTCCCGCCCGCGCCCCGGGAGTCCGTCCCCCCGCTCCCGGGAGCGGCCCCGTGCGCGCCGCTCCGGTCCGTCCCGTTCCCGCCCTCCGCGTGCTCCACCGGATCCCCCGTCCTGTCCCTGTCTGCACCCATACATCCCAGCCAAACATCCACGGCTCGGCGGCGCTGGCGCACGTCGCTATTGACTAGCTCTATTCAAGAAGTCAGGATGTGAATATCCATAGCAACAGTCGCTGAACAGTCCGGACACCGGACCCGTCCGCACAGGAGGCAGCCCATGTCAGGACCCCGCCCCGTCCGAGCGCCGCGCGGTACGGAACTGAGCGCCCTGGGATGGCAGCAGGAAGCCGCCCTGCGGATGCTGCAGAACAACCTCGACCCCGAGGTCGCCGAGCACCCCGACAAGCTCGTCGTCTACGGCGGCACCGGCAAGGCCGCCCGTGACTGGCGCTCCTTCGACGCCATGGTCCGCACGCTGCGGACCCTCAAGCAGGACGAGACGATGCTCGTCCAGTCCGGCCGTCCCGTCGGCGTCATGCAGACCCACGAGTGGGCCCCGCGCGTCCTCATCGCCAACTCCAACCTGGTCGGCGACTGGGCGAACTGGGAGGAGTTCCGGCGCCTGGAGGCCCTCGGCCTCACCATGTACGGCCAGATGACGGCCGGCTCCTGGATCTACATCGGCACCCAGGGCATCCTCCAGGGCACCTACGAGACCTTCGCCGCCGTCGCCGCGAAGAAGTTCAACGGCACGCTCGCGGGCACCATCACCCTGACCGCCGGCCTCGGCGGCATGGGCGGCGCCCAGCCGCTCGCCGTGACGATGAACGACGGTGTCGCGATCTGCATCGACTGCGACCCGCGCGCGATCGAGCGCCGCATCGAGCACCGCTACCTCGACGTGAAGGCCGACTCCCTGGAGCACGCCCTCCAGCTGGCCACCGAGGCCCGCGACCAGCGCAAGCCGCTCTCCATCGGCCTGCTCGGCAACGCGGCGGAGCTGCTGCCCCGCATGCTCGCCGAGGGCGCCCCCATCGACATCGTGACCGACCAGACCTCGGCCCACGACCCGCTCGCCTACCTCCCCGTCGGCGTCGACTTCGACGACATGGCCGACGCGGCCGCCAAGGACCCGGCCGGCTTCACCACCCGCGCCCGCGAGTCGATGGCCAAGCACGTCGAGGCGATGGTCGGCTTCATGGACGCCGGCGCGGAGGTCTTCGACTACGGCAACTCGATCCGCGGTGAGGCCCAGCTCGCCGGGTACGACCGGGCGTTCGCCTTCCCCGGCTTCGTCCCCGCCTACATCCGCCCGCTCTTCTGCGAGGGCAAGGGCCCCTTCCGCTGGGCGGCCCTGTCCGGCGAGGCCTCCGACATCGCCAAGACCGACAAGGCGATCCTCGACCTCTTCCCGGAGAACGAGTCCCTGCACCGCTGGATCAAGATGGCCGGCGAGCGCGTCCACTTCCAGGGCCTGCCCGCCCGCATCTGCTGGCTCGGCTACGGCGAGCGCGACAAGGCCGGCGAGCGGTTCAACGACATGGTCGCGAGCGGCGAGCTCCAGGCACCGCTGGCCATCGGCCGCGACCACCTCGACTGCGGTTCCGTCGCCTCCCCGTACCGCGAGACGGAGGCCATGCTCGACGGCTCCGACGCGATCGCCGACTGGCCGCTGCTGAACGCCATGGTGAACGTCGCCTCCGGTGCCTCCTGGGTCTCCCTCCACCACGGTGGCGGCGTCGGCATGGGCCGGTCCATCCACGCGGGCCAGGTCTCCGTCGCCGACGGCACGAAGCTGGCCGGCGAGAAGATCCGCCGCGTCCTGACGAACGACCCCGGCATGGGCGTCATCCGGCACGTCGACGCCGGTTACGACATCGCCGAGTCGGTCGCCGACGAGCGCGGCGTGCGCGTGCCGATGCGTGAGGGCGGCGAGGCGTGAGCTTCCGGAGCATGTGGGCGGAGCTGCTGCCGGTCGGCCGCAGCTCCGCCTCCGGCGGATACCGCCGGTTCGCCTGGACCGGTGCCGACGCCGACTGCCGGGCCTGGTTCAAGGACCAGGCCGAGACCCGCGGCCTCACCTATGAGCTCGACCGGAACGGCAACCAGTGGGCCTGGCTCGGCGACCCCGCCGGGCAGGACGCCGTGGTCACCGGATCGCACCTGGACTCGGTCCCCGACGGAGGCGCCTTCGACGGGCCCCTCGGTGTCGTGTCCTCCTTCGCCGCGCTCGACGAACTCCGTGCGCGGGGCGTCCGGTTCACCAAGCCCGTGGCCGTCGTCAACTTCGGCGACGAGGAGGGCGCCCGGTTCGGGCTCGCCTGCGTCGGCTCCCGGCTGGCGGCCGGGCAGCTGACCGTCGAACAGGCCCACCGGCTCACCGACGCGGACGGCGTGACCCTGCCGCAGGCCATGGAACGGGCCGGGTACGACCCCGCCACGATCGGGCCCGACCCCGAGCGGCTCGCCCGGATCGGCGCCTTCGTCGAGCTGCACGTCGAACAGGGCCGCGCCCTCGACCTCAGCGGCGACCGGGTCGGCATCGCCAGCGCCATCTGGCCGCACGGGCGGTGGCGGTTCGACTTCCGGGGCGAGGCCAACCACGCGGGCACGACCCGGCTCGTGGACCGCCGCGACCCGATGCTGTCCTACGCCGAGACGGTGCTCGCCGCCCGGCGCGAGGCGGAACTCGCCGGTGCCGTCGCCACCTTCGGGAAGATCTCCGTCGAGCCGAACGGCGTGAACGCGATCCCCTCCCTCGTCCGCGGCTGGCTCGACTCCCGGGCCGCCGACCAGCCGACCCTCGACACCGTCGTCACCGGCGTCGAGAAGGCGGCCCGCGAGTACGCCGAGGCGCACGGCATCGAACTCGACGTCGTCCGCGAGTCGTTCACCCCCGTCGTGGAGTTCGAGCACGCGCTGCGCGACGAACTCGCGCGCATCCTGGGCAAGGAGGCGGACCTCACCGTCCCCGTTCTGGGTACGGGTGCCGGACACGACGCCGGAATCCTCTCCGGCACCGTCCCGACCGCCATGCTGTTCGTACGCAACCCCACGGGCGTCTCGCACTCCCCGGCCGAGCACGCCGCCGAGGACGACTGCGTGGCCGGGGTGACCGCACTCGCCGACGTACTCGAAGGGCTGGCCTGCAGGTGACGCAGACGTACTGGCTGGAACACGCCTGGCTCGACACCCACGTCGAGCCGGGCGTCGCCCTGGACGTACGGGACGGCCGCGTCACCGCGGTCCGCACCGGAGCCGAGACCCCGCCGCCGGGCGCCGAGATCCTGCGCGGACTCACCCTCCCGGGACTCGCCAACGCCCACTCGCACGCCTTCCACCGGGCCCTGCGCGGCACCGTCCAGGTCGGCTCCGGGACCTTCTGGACCTGGCGCGAGGTCATGTACTCCTTCGCCGACCGGCTGACCCCGGACACCTACCGCGCGCTCGCCCGCGCGGTGTACGCGGAGATGGCGCTCGCGGGCGTCACCGCGGTCGGCGAGTTCCACTATGTGCACCACGCCCCCGACGGCACCCCGTACGCCGACCCGAACGCGATGGGCGAAGCGCTGATCGAGGCCGCGCGGGAGGCCGGGATCCGCATCACCCTCCTCGACACGGCCTACCTGTCCTCCGGCTTCGGACAGCCGCCCAACGCGCACCAGCGGCGCTTCTCGGACGGCACGGCCGACGCCTGGGCGCAGCGCGCCTCGCTGCTCAAGGACCGGGAGCACGCACGGATCGGTGCCGCCGTCCACTCCGTACGGGCCGTGCCCGCGGACCAGCTGCCGACCGTGGCGCGCTGGGCCGAGGGACGGCGGGCCCCGCTGCACGTCCACCTGTCCGAGCAGACGGCGGAGAACGAGGCCTGCCGGGCAGCGCACGGCTGCACGCCCACGCAGCTCCTTTCCGACCACGGAGTCCTCGGGCCGCGCACGACCGGCGTCCACAACACGCACCTCACGGACGAGGACATCGCCCTGATCGGCGGTTCGGGCACCGGCACCTGCATGTGCCCGACCACCGAACGCGACCTGGCGGACGGCATCGGGCCGGCCGTCGCCCTCCAGCGGGCCGGCTCGCCCCTGTCCCTGGGCTCCGACAGCCACGCCGTGATCGACCTGCTCGAAGAGGCCCGCGCGATGGAGCTGAACGAGCGCCTGCGCACCCGGACCCGCGGTCACTGGACGGCGGCCGCCCTGCTGCGCGCCGCCTCCGCCGACGGCCACGCGGCCCTCGGCTGGGACGACGCCGGCATCCTCGAAGCGGGCGCGTCCGCCGACTTCACCACGATCGCCCTCGACACGGTCAGAACAGCGGGGCCCCTGCCGCGCCTCGGCGCCGAGACGGCCGTGTTCGCCGCGACGGGTGCCGACGTACGCCATACGGTCGTGGCCGGCCGGCACGTCGTACGGGACGGGGTGCACACGCTCGTGCCGGACGTGCCGACCGCGCTCGCGGACGCCGTCGAAGCCCTGCGCGCCTGATGCCCACCCGCAGTCCCGCCACCCCTGAGGACGCCATGAGCAGCACCACCGTCATCACGAACATCGCAAGCCTGGTCACCAACGACCCCTCCCTCGGTGACGGGTCGCCCCTGGGCCTGATCCGGGACGCGGCCGTCGTCGTCGACGGCGACCGCATCGCGTGGACCGGTGCGTCGGACAAGGCACCCGCCGCCGACAACCGGGTCGACGCCGGGGGCCGGGCCGTGATCCCCGGCTTCGTCGACTCCCACTCGCACCTCGTCTTCGCGGGCGACCGCACCGAGGAGTTCAACGCCCGTATGTCGGGCCGCGGTTACACGGCGGGCGGCATCCGCACCACCGTCGCCGCGACCCGCGCCGCGGACGACGCGGCCCTGGAGCGCAACCTCACGCACTACCTGGCCGAGGCCCTGCGCCAGGGCACGACCACGTTCGAGACGAAGTCGGGCTACGGCCTGACCGTCGAGGACGAGGCGCGGGCTCTGCGTATCGCGGCGGCGCACACGGACGAGGTCACCTATCTCGGCGCGCACATCGTCCCGCCGGACCATGCGGACGATCCGGCCGGGTACGTGGCCCTGGTCACCGGCGAGATGCTCGACGCCTGTGCCCCGTACGCCCGTTGGGTCGACGTGTTCTGCGAGAAGGGCGCCTTCGACGGCGACCAGGCGCGCGCGATCCTCACGGCGGGCAAGGCGAAGGGCCTGCACCCGCGCGTCCACGCCAACCAGCTCTCCTACGGCCCCGGCGTCCAGCTCGCCGTGGAACTGGACGCGGCCAGCGCGGACCACTGCACACATCTGACGGATGCCGACGTGGACGCCCTGGCCAACAGCCGGACCGTGGCCACGCTGCTGCCCGGCGCCGAATTCTCCACCCGCGCGGAATGGCCCGACGCCCGCCGCATCCTGGACGCGGGTGTCACCGTCGCCCTGTCCACGGACTGCAACCCGGGCTCGTCCTTCACGTCGTCCGTGCCGTTCTGCATCGCCCTGGCCGTGCGCGACATGCGGATGACCCCGGACGAGGCGCTCTGGTCGGCGACGGCGGGCGGGGCGGCGGCCCTGCGCCGTGACGACGTCGGCCGTCTCACCCCGGGCGCCTTCGCCGACCTGGCCCTGCTCGACGCCCCGAGCCATGTGCACCTGGCCTACCGGCCGGGCGTCCCGCTGGTGTCGCGCGTGTGGCGGCGCGGGGTCCCGGTCAGGTAGCCGTCGCCCCGGCGCGCCAACGCTGGTCCTCGCCTCCCCCGGCGGTGAGGAGCGCGACGCCGTAGTCGTCCGGGGTGACCGCGTGGTCCGGGGCGATGGCGGGCCGGATCACGCCGTCGCCGTCCACGGTGAAGCGCAGGTTCTGGCCGTGGGAGCCGTAGACCGAGTCGCACTCCCAGATGCCGACACCCCGGTCGGTGTCGCCGCGGCTGTCGAGGCAGTAGTCCGGGTCGGCGTACGACTGGAGGACGTCGCGGTCGGTGTCGACGCGCCACATCTGGGTGGGCGACGAGGTGCAGCGGGCCGTGATCACGTCCGTGCCGCGGTCCAGGTCGCCGTCGCGGATGTCCAGGCACCGGCCGGAGCCGACGTTCACCACCTGGGCGAAGGTGCCGTCCGGCGGACGGGAGGCGCTGCGCGTCGGCGACGGTTTCGGCGTCTTCGCGGGCGTCTTCGACGGCTTCGCGGTCGGCGACGGCGTCGGCGGCCGGCTGGAGTGCCGGGAGGTGGCGGACGGGGACGGCGACGCGGACGCGGAGACCGTCGCCGTCACCGTCACGGGGGGCGGCGCCGCGGGGGTGCGGACCGTTCCGGCCGTGGGCGCGGGGTCCGAGCCGCCGGACGTCAGCAGGAACAGCAGCAGCGGCGCCACCGCGACACCGAGCGCGGCGGAGACCAGCACGAAGCGCCGCGAGGGCAGTCCGGCCCAGCCGCCCCGCGCGGCGGGCGCGGTCCGGGGCTCGCCGTCACGGCGCCCCACGAGAGCGGCACCTCCCCACGGCAGCAGCCCCTCCGCCAGGGCCTCGCGCGGGGTGTCCCGCAGGGCGCCCAGCTCCTCGTACGCGGCGGCGCAGTGTCCGCAGTGCGCCATGTGGGCGTGCAGGTCGGCGCTGTAGCGGGGGCTCTCGGGGTGCGCGGCCTCCTCGATCAGCCGCCGGAAGTCCTGGCAGCGCGGGTTGCCGGAGCGGGCGAGGCGGGTCTTCAGACAGGCCTGGCGCAGGGCCTGGAAGGCCGGCCCGCGCCCGTAGGTCACGTCCTGCGGGGTGATGCCGAGGAGCGTCGCGGTCCGCTCGTCGCCTTCCTCGTCGACGACGCCGTACCAGACGAGGCCCTGGACGCGGGTCGGCAGCGACTCGAAGGCGTCGAGCATCGGCGGGACGGGCCCGTCGGGACCGGCGTGCAGGAGCCGTCCGAGCAGGTCGGGGTCGAGGCGGCTCGCACGTTCCCCGGTGGCCCAGGAGGCGGCCACCTGGCACACGAGGAGCAGGAGTTGATGACGCCAGGGTCCGCGCGGGTCGCTGCCGAGCGCGGTGTCGCGGGCGGCGAGGGCGAAGGCCTGCGCGGTCAGCTGGCGGGCGGCGGCCTCGCCCGCCGCGCACATGCGGGCGTAGGTGTGGACCGCGGGCCGGTGGCGCAGGCGCAGTTCGCGCAGCGCCGGATACGCGGTCGGGGTGTCGGCGCGCAGCAGTTCGGTGAGCTGCGCGTCGGAGACGGTGGCGAACATGCCCTCGCCCCCGGCCTCGTCCCCGGTGTCCTCAGCGTCGGTCCGGCCGGCCCCAGCCATTCCCGTGCCTCCTCGCGTCCCCTCGGCCCGCCCGCCGGAGCCCTGACCTACCGGCGGGTATGGGGGGCCCATAGTGGTGGAGGCGATCCGGCTGGAAAAGGGGTTTCCGGGGGTAACTCGGCTTGATGCCAAGCCGTGACCGCGACGGTCGCGGGCGGCGCCGGGCACGTCGGCCGCGCGGTGGGCGGGTCCGGAACCGACTGTGTCCGGTACCCGGGCGATCGGGTACCGGACACAGTCGGTCGGCCGGACGCCGCTCAGCCGGACGCCGACCGGTGGGACACGGCCGGCCCGGCGAGGGCGGGGGAGGTCATTCCTCGACGGTCAGTCCCTTGCGCAGCCGCACCAGCGTGCGGGACAGCAGCCGGGAGACGTGCATCTGGGAGATGCCGAGTTCGTCGCCGATCTCGGACTGGGTCATGTTGGCGACGAAGCGCAGCGAGAGGATCTTCCGGTCGCGCGGCGGGAGTTCGGCGATCAGGGGCTTCAGGGACTCGACGTACTCGATGCCTTCGAGCCCGTGGTCCTCGTAGCCGATGCGGTCCGCGAGCGCGCCCTCGGAGTCGTCCTCCTCGGGCTGGGCGTCCAGCGAACTGGCCGTGTACGCGTTGGAGGCGGCCATGCCCTCGACGACCTCGTCGTTGCTGATGCCGAGGCGCCCGGCGAGTTCACCCACGGTCGGGGCGCGGTCCAGCTGCTGGGCGAGTTCGTCGCCCGCCTTGGCGAGGTCCAGGCGGAGTTCCTGGAGCCTGCGCGGCACCCGCACGGACCACGACGTGTCCCGGAAGAAGCGCTTGATCTCACCGATGATCGTCGGCATGGCGAAGGTGGGGAACTCGACGCCGCGGCTCAGCTCGAAGCGGTCGATCGCCTTGATCAGGCCGATGGTGCCGACCTGGATGATGTCCTCCATCGGCTCGCTGCGAGAGCGGAAGCGGGAGGCGGCGAACTTCACGAGCGCGAGGTTCAGTTCGACGAGCGTGTTGCGTACGTAGGCGTGGTCGTGGGTGCCCTCTTCGAGGGACTCGAGCCGCTGGAAGAGCGTCTTGGACAGAGCCCGTGCGTCCACCGGCCCCACCTCGTCGTACGGGGGGATCTCAGGAAGTCCGGCGAGGGCGTCGAAACCGTCGAACTCGTGGGTTTCGGCGGCCGAATCGGGGCCACCGGTCCTTTCGAGGCGCTCCGGAAGGTCCAGAGAAGGTGTCGACGTCGCCGTCTGGGTCTGCGATGCGTCGAGCCGGGGTGACATGATGTCCTCCATCGTTCTCGGCATATGGCCGCCGAAGCCAATACGTGCACTGCGGTGTGCGGCGCCTCCAAAGCCGGCCGTGTCGAATACGTGTCTCTACTAGCCCTACCCGCTTTCACGAGGTCACCGCAAGTATGATTCGCGGCGAAATGTCCATTTTCGGGGGGTTGTTCGGGTGTCGGAGGTCGTAGGGAAGGCGTAGTGTTCGAGTGCAGATTTCAGCAGTCACGACACCCGGGAGAGAGACGGCATGGACCGCGGGACGGTCGGCAGCGCACAGTCGGGCCGGCTTCTTGTCGAGGTGCGGGAAGAGGGCTCAAGCGCCGTCGTGACTCCCGCGGGTGAGTTGGATCACCACACCGCCGAATTGTTGCGTGAGCCACTCGAGAAGTGCCTCGAAAAGGGGTACTCACGGTTGGTCGTCGACTGCTCACGCCTTGAGTTCTGTGATTCGACCGGACTCAATGTGCTGCTCGGTGCCCGGCTGAAGGCCGAGGCCGCGGGCGGTGGGGTCCATCTGGCGGCGATGCAGCCCGTGGTCGCCCGGGTCTTCGAGATCACCGGGGCCGAGGCCGTCTTCACCGTCCACGAGACGCTCGAAGCCGCCCTCGGCGGCTGATCGCCCTGTTCCACAGGCCCTCCCGCCTCGAGGTTGTGCCCCAGTTGCCCCTGAGTGACCGATGCGTTACCCGCGTCACGCGTTCCGTGCCGAATAAGTGGGTGTTCGGACGGTTCGGTCGGGCAGGAGACATCCTGAACGTGTCGGCAGCACATGTGCCGGCGGCGGGAGCGGAGCGGCGGTGCACACGCCGTCGGTCCGCACGTTTGATCCACAAGTTCGATCCGCACGTACTGAGACCTGAAACGTACCGAGTCTTGAATTGTGAACCGGTGAATCGGTGAGGTGAAGCGCTGATGAGCACCACCCGGCCTTACCCGCCGGGCGACCGCGGCCCGGAGTCGGGCGACGGCGGCGCTTCCGGGGCGTCCGTGGGCGGCTTGGCGCCCGGAGACGGCGCGCCCCCGGTCGTCGCGGCCGTCCCCTCCGCGGACCGCCAGGCCCGCAGGCTGAACTTCGACGGCGCGAGCGGCGTGGTGCCGCTCGCCCGCGACTTCGCCCGCCAGGCGCTGTACGCGTGGGGCTGGCTGCCCGCCTCGGGCGCCGACCAGCGGGCCGCCGCCGAGGACGTCCTGCTGGTCGTCTCCGAACTCGTCACCAACGCCTGCCTGCACGCCGAGGGTCCGGACGAACTCAGGATCAGCTGCGACAACAAGGTGCTGCGCATCGAGGTCTCCGACCGGGGCAACGGTCAGCCCGCCCCGCGCACCCCGCACCGCGCCGGCCGTCCCGGCGGCCACGGCATGTTCATCGTGCAGCGGCTGTGCCTCGACTGGGGGGTCGTGCGGACCCCGGGTGTCGCGGGCAAGACCGTGTGGGCGGAGCTCGGGGGCCCCGCGTAGCGCTCGCGGAGCCGCCGCACGGTCTCGTGCGGCGCGCCCCCGGCGTGCGCACACCCGCCGCGCCGCGCCCCGCCCGGCACGAGCGCACCCGCCGTCCACGGCGCGCCGCGCCCTCGCGGACCTGCCGCCCGGTGTCCGTCCCGCCCCGGCAACTGGGGTTACCGGCGGTTCGAACCCTTCTTCGTACGTCGCCGCATGCGCGCCGGATCTCCTCAGATCCGGCGCGCACTTTGTCTTCCCTCCGCAAGACCCCGGGCGTACTTTGAGCGCCCGATCTGATGTGCCGTCAGGAAATCTCGGCGACGGAGGGACTTCGAGGTGTCGTACCGGACGTACCAGAAACGAACCGCCGCGCTCGCGTCCGCCGCGGCCCTGGCCGGCTCGGCGGTGCTGATGGCCGCCCCCGCGGCCCAGGCCGCCGTGGTGAACGTCAACTACCAGTGCAAGACGCCGATCGGCGACAAGAGCGCCGTCTCGCCCATCGACATCAAGAGCGTCAAGAGCGGCAGCGGCTACAAGCTCACGATGTCCTGGCAGAAGGGCGTCTCCTCCAGCCCCGTGGAGCTGGGCAAGGGCGCGATGAGCCCGAGCGCCGTGATCAAGGTGGGCGGCGCGGACAGCGGAACGGTGGCGGTGAGCGGGCCCGCCAACGCGGCGGCGATCCCCGCCAACACCCCCATAAAGATAAGCGACTTGAGCGGCACGTACACGCCGAAGAAGTCCGGCAAGGTCACCTTCACCGCGGGCGTGCTCACCATCAAGGCCCTCGGCACGACCACCACGTGCACCCCCTCGAACGACCCCAAGCCCTCCCTGACCCTCGACGTCACCGCCGCGGGCGGCGGCTCGGGCTCGTCGGGTTCGAGCCAGAGCCAGGCCGGCTCGGACTCCGGCGGCGAGCTCCCGCAGACCGGCCCGGAGGACTCGGCGATCGCCCTCGGCACTCTCGGCGGCACGGTGCTGCTCGCGGGCGCGGCCGGCGTCCTGTGGCTCACGCGCAGGCATCAGGCGGTACGCCGCTGACGCCTCGCACGCCCGAAGCCCCAGGGAGCCGCCGATGCCGTACGCACTCTTCGCCGCCCGTGCGCTGGGCCTGACCCTGGCGCTGTCGGTCGCGGCACCCGCGACCGCGGCCCTCGGGGCCGACGGCTGGTCCGTGGTGCCGTCCACGAGCACGGCGGACCCGGCCGGCGCCCGTCCCTACGTCTACGCGGAAGGAGCCGCCGGCGCGGTGCTCCAGGACTCCGTGTCCGTGCTGAACCCGGGCCCGGATCCGCTCACCGTCCGGCTGCGCGGCGCGGACGCCGACAACACCGCGGACGGCGCGTTCACCGTGCGGAGCAGGTCGTCGGACACCGGTGCGTGGATCGGCTTCGCGCGGGAGACCGGGGCCGGCGACCGCGCCGCCGACGCCCACACCGCGGGCCGGCGGGTCGGGGTGCGCACGGTCGCGGTGCGGGTCCCGGCCCGCACCCGCGCCGACGTGCCGTTCACCGTGAGTGTCCCGGCGGGGGCCACGCCCGGCGACCATCCCGGCGCGATCGTCGCGAGCGCCGGCGGACGGTCCTCGGCGGTCCGCGTCCACCTGCGTGTCGGCGGACCGACGCTGTCGGCGCTCACCGTCGAGCACGTCACCGTGCGCCACGACCGGATCTCGTACGAGCTGGTCAACCGCGGCACCACCGTCCTCGCCCCGAGACTGGCGGTCCACGCCGAAGGCGTCCTCGGCGAGCTCCTCGACCGTGCCCCGCGCGCCCTGCCCGTCGAACTCCTGCCAGGCCGCCGCGTCACGCTCAGCGAGCCGTGGCACGACCCGCCGGCGCTGGACTCGGTCGACGTCCGGCTGACCGTGACGGCCGCGGGCGGCGCACGCGACACCTCGACCGCGTCGGTGCGGTTCGTGCCGTGGGGCCCGGTGGCCGGGGTGGCGGGCGCCCTCGCGGCGGTGGGCGCCCTCGTCGTCGTACGGCGCCGCACCCGTCGCGGGACGGGCCGCAGCGGGGCGAGTGAAGAGCCGTGTGCGGAAGTCGAACTGACGGGAGCGGTGTCGTGAGCGTCAAGGTGCGGATGGCGGCGCTGGGCGCGGCGCTCGCGCTCGTCCTGGTCCCGACGGTGGGAACGGCGGCCGTGGCCGCCGACGGGAAGCCGGGCGTGCGGCTGTCCGCCTCGCAGGCGGGGACCGGTGGTTCGATCACGGTGACCGGCAGCGGATGGCGTCCCAAGGCGCTGCTGATGATGCTGATCTGCGGTCAGTCCGTGCCGTCCCGAGGGGTGATCGGCGGCACCAACTCCTGCGCCAACGCCGACGGCCGGGCCGTCACCACCGACGCGAAGGGCGGCTTCAGCAAGCGGCTGCCGGTCGCCGAGCCGCCGAAACCGTGCCCGTGCGTGGTGCACGTCGCCACCGTCACCGGCGAGAAGGCCGAGGCGGACGCGATCTTCATGGTGGCCGGGCACTCGGTCGAGCCGTTGCCGAAGGAGGAGAGCGGCGGGCGCCTGTCGGTGCTCACGGACACCCGGCTCGACGGGTCCGACGGCCTGCTCACCTGGTTCGGCTCACCGCCCTCGCGCACCCTCGTCTTCACCGTCGGCAACGTCGGCACCGCCCCCGTGAAGAACCCCCTCTTCCAGGTCGGCACCTCCCACGGCGTGTTCGCGCCGCAGTGGGAGGAGCAGCAGTGGCGCGGCACGATCGCGCCCGGCCGGAAGGCACAGATCAAGCTCCCGGTCGAACTCTCGGCCGGGGCGCACGGCGACTACAGCGTTTCGCTCAAGTACGGCGGCAAGGTGCTCGCCGAGCAGCCGTGGGGCGTGGGCCGCCCCTGGGGCGTGACCGTCTTCTGGATCCTGCTCTGCCTCGTCGTCCCGGCCGCCGTGTTCCGTGCCGGGATGGCCGTGGTGGACCGGGTAGGGCCGCGCAGGTCGACCGGGCGGGCCCGCCGCCGGGTCCTGGGGCTTCCCGGCCTCGCCCTGCGCCTGCCGCGGCCGGCGCTGTCCACGGCCTCCGACGACACGGCCTCCGACGACACGGCCCCCGGGCGGCGGGCGGCACCGAAGACCCGGAAGGCACCGAAGCGGCGCACGGCGCCGGCGGCGTCCACGAACTCCACGAACCCGACCCTGCCGTGGTTCACCCCGGACAACGGTCCGGAAACCGCGGCGAACGGTCAGCTCTCCGCACCGCAGGACAACAGCCCGACGACTCGGACGAGTCAGACGAGGAAGGGACATACGTGAGCGAGCAACGGAGAGTGGCACCGGGACCGGGGCGGAGAGTGAGCGCGGCCGGGGTCGCGCTGATGCTCGGCGGCGCGGGCATCCTGCTGGGTGTGGCCGCGGCCCCGGCACAGGCCGCCGAGGTGTCGTACAAGACCGAGTGCATCCCGCCCTCGATCTCCGGGCTGCCCCCGGTCCAGGGCACCACGAAGGTCGAGGTCACCGCGCCCGCCGAGGCGAAGGTCGGCGACGAGGTCACCATCACCTGGAAGTTCGTCCAGGCGGCCTCCAAGAACCCCGACGTCCTCGACCTCGACAAGGACACGGTCAAGCCGACCGGCACGCTGAAGGCGGCCGGCGCGCAGACCGCCGACATCGCGATGGAGGGGCCGCGGTCCAACCCGGCGATCCCCAAGAACAGCGACATGAAGCTGTCCGACATGACCGGCAAGCTGAAACTCACCGCGGCCGGAGACGTCACGCTGACCCCGGACGCGTACAACATCAACGTCAGCAAACCGCTGTCCACCGACACGAAGTGCACGCCGAAGGAGACGGTGAAACCGGCGGCGACCATCAAGGTGACGGGAAGCGGGGGAGACACGGGCGGCACGACGGGCGGTCTGCCCACGGTGACGCCGACCCTGCCGACCGGGCTGCCCACACTGCCCACCGGCTCGGCGACCCCGTCCCCGAGCGCGAGTGAGAGCGACGGCAGCGACACCGGCGGATCCACCACCGGCGGTGACGGCGGCGGCCAGTCGGACTTCACGGGCAAGGAGGTCTCCGTCCCCTACGCGTGCAAGACGCCCATCGGAGACAAGAACGCCACCTCGCCCGTGCAGATCGACGCCAAGAAGAACGGCGGGAGTTTCGACCTCACCGTGCAGTTCAAGAAGTCCGTGATGGACAGCCCCGCCGACATCCCCGCCGACTCGGTCAAGCCGTCGATGGAGGTGGTCCTGGGCGGGTCGGACAAGGGCACCGTGCACGTCGAGGGGCCGACCAACGCCAAGGCGATCAAGTCGGGCGACCCGATCGAGATCCCCGACCTCACCGGCACCTACAAGCCGGGGGCGAGCGGCAGCTCCACCCTCTCCCCGGGCGTGCTGACGGTGAAGGCCCTCGGAACGACGACGACCTGCACCCCGACGAAGTCCGAGGTCTCCCTGACGCTGGACACCACGGAGCAGGCGAGCGGAGCCTCGGGCGGCGGGTCCGCCGCCTCGGGCTCCGGCGGCACGGCGTCCGGCGGGGGTCTCGCGGAGACCGGCTCCGACAGCCACGGGGCGCTCAAGGCCCTCGGCCTGGTCGCCGGGACGGTCGTCCTGCTGGGCGGAGCGGTCTTCACGTTCCTGCCGGGACGCAGGGCGGGCGGCTGACGGACCGTCGCCGCGGAGCAGCCGTCCTGCGGCCGGGCCACAACGCCGAAGGGCCGTCGCACCGGTCGGTGCGACGGCCCTTCGGCGCGCGTGGAGGCGGGAGTCCGTCAGTGGACGTCGCCCATGAGGTCCTTGACCTTCTTGCGGTACATCCAGACGGCGACACCGGCGGCCACGGCGAGCGCGGCCTGCAGGGCGACGATGCCCGTCTTGTTGAGGTCGACGCCGGCGATGGAGAGCAGACCGGTCGTGGCGTCACCGGCGGTGACGGCCAGGAACCAGACACCCATCATCTGGGAGGCGTACTTCGCGGGCGCCATCTTCGTGGTGACGGAGAGGCCGACCGGGGAGACGGTCAGCTCACCGACGGTCTGCACGAAGTAGATCGCGACCAGCCACATGGCGGCGGCCTTGTGACCGCCGTCGGCGATCGCCAGCGGCGCCAGGAAGAGGAAGAACGACGCACCGATCAGGATCAGACCGGAGGCGAACTTCACCGCCGTGCTCGGCTCCTTGCCGCGGCGGTTCAGCGCCAGCCACAGCCAGGCGAAGACCGGAGCCAGCGCCATGATCAGGACCGGGTTCACGGACTGGTACCAGGAGACCGGGAACTCCCAGCCGAAGACGGTGTTCTTGGCCGACGAGTCGGCGAAGATCGACAGGGTCGAGCCGCCCTGGTCGTAGATCATCCAGAAGACGGCCGCGGCCACGAAGAACCAGATGTACGCGGACATCTTCGACTGCTCGACACGGTCGAGGCTCTTGTCGCGCTTGATGCGCGCGATGACCAGGACCGGGATGAGCAGACCGGCGATGGTGATCGGGACCAGCAGCCAGTTCAGCGTGTAGTGACCGGAGAAGCCGACGATCGCGTAGAAGACCACGGCGACACCGGCCCACAGCGCGGCCTTGCGCAGGGTCGCGGCCTTCTCCTCGGCGGACAGCGGTGTGGGGACCTCGCTGGAGCGCTCGCTGAGGTGACGGCCGCCGAGCAGGTACTGGACGAGGCCGAGGGCCATGCCGAGCGCGGCGAGGGCGAAGCCCAGGTGCCAGTTGACGTTCTCGCCGATGGTGCCGATGACCAGCGGGGCGGCGAACGCACCGACGTTGATGCCGATGTAGAAGAGGGTGAAGCCACCGTCACGGCGCGGGTCGTCCGGGCCGTCGTAGAGGTGGCCGACCATCGTGGAGATGTTGGCCTTCAGCAGACCGGAACCGATCGCCACCAGGCCGAGGCCGGCGTAGAAGGTGCCGGCCGTCGGCAGCGCCAGCGTCAGGTGACCCAGCATGATGATGCCGCCCGCGAGGGCGACGGTCTTGCGGGGGCCGAGGACGCGGTCCGCGAACCAGCCGCCCGGGAGCGCGAGCAGGTACACGAGCGACAGGTACACCGAGTAGATCGCGGTCGCGGTGGCCGCGCTCAGGTGGAGGCCGCCCGGCGCGACCAGGTACAGCGGGAGAAGAGCCCTCATGCCGTAGTAGGAGAAACGCTCCCACATCTCGGTCATGAAGAGAGTGGCCAGTCCGCGGGGGTGGCCGAAGAAGGTCTTCTCGGAACCGGGGGTGCCCGGGCGGACCGAGTCCTTCGTCAGGCTGGACGCCATGGTCGTTCCTTGCTGGTCGGGACGCGCGGCATGAGCGTTGCGCGCCCGGTGGGGGGCGGCCGGCACCGGCGGAGCACGTCGTCCACCCCCACGCCCAGGGGGAGTCCGCTCCAGATCGTGAAGCGGCGGACGGCGACCACCGGGATCCACGCCCTTCACGCAACGGCGCGTTCGGGCCCGGCCACAGGTCATTCCTTTCAAGGCTGGCAAACACCAGCCCGCACACAAAAGAGACCTTCAGCGTGAATCTCTCGCCAAAGGTCCCCGTGTGGTGCTACAGGCGTTCTGGTCACCATACGACATGTCAATGCCGCATATGGAAGGACTTGAGAGATGGATCACAGGTGAACGTGGAACCACGGACACTCATTCGAAGGTGGTCACCAGGATCGCATCCCACAGCCACAGGTAAGAATCCCCCTGGTGGAGGGTGTGAATTACGAGGGCCGATCACCACACGGCTGTCGTCCGCGGCGGACTACCATCACCCCATGACCCGTGTACTGCTCGCCGAGGACGACGCGTCCATCTCGGAGCCGCTGGCCCGCGCCCTGCGCCGGGAGGGTTACGAGGTCGAAGTGCGCGAGGACGGACCCACCGCGCTGGACGCCGGAATGCAGGGCGGCGTCGACCTGGTCGTGCTCGACCTCGGGCTGCCCGGCATGGACGGCCTGGAGGTGGCGCGCAGGCTGCGCGCCGAGGGCCACACCGTCCCGATCCTGATCCTGACCGCGCGTGCCGACGAGGTCGACACGGTCGTCGGTCTCGACGCGGGCGCCGACGACTACGTCACCAAGCCGTTCCGGCTCGCCGAACTCCTCGCCCGGGTACGGGCGCTGCTGCGGCGCGGCGCGGCCGAGCCCCAGCAGCCGCCCGCCACGCACGGCGTGCGCATCGACGTCGAGTCGCACCGCGCCTGGATGGGCGACGAGGAACTCCAGCTCACGGCAAAGGAGTTCGACCTCCTGCGGGTGCTGGTGCGGGACGCCGGACGGGTCGTCACCCGCGACCAGCTCATGCGCGAGGTCTGGGACACCACCTGGTGGTCCTCCACCAAGACGCTCGACATGCACATCTCCTGGCTGCGCAAGAAGCTCGGCGACGACGCGGCGAACCCCCGCTACATCGCGACGGTGCGAGGCGTCGGCTTCCGCTTCGAGAAGAGCTGACGGCCCCCCGGCCCGGCCCGGGGGCGTCGTGTCGCCCGGGCCGGCGCGGCGCCGGGGCACACTGGACCACGTACAGCCACCTGCCCGGAGGGCCCCGTGCGTCGCCGTCTCATCCAGTCCACGCTCGCCGTCGTACTCGTCGTGATCGCCGTCTTCGGCGTGTCCCTCGTGATCGTCGAGACCCGCACCATCAGCAACAGCGCCCAGGAACGGGTGGACTCCGAGGCGCTGCGCCTGGCCAGCATCGTGGACAGCCGCATCCTCGGCGACGAGAAGATCACCGGGGAGACCTTCAAGGACCAGGTCACGGACGAGCGGTACGCCGTGATCGAGATCCCCGGCCGCGCCCCCATCGAGGTCGGCACCAAGCCGACCGGCGACATCATCCACTACACCGCCCGGGGCGAGGAGGGCGAGACGGTCACCGTCCAGGAGCCGCGCTCGTCCGTCACCAGGGAGGTCGGGCGGACGCTCCTGATCATCGGCGCGGTGGCGCTGCTGGCGATCGTCGCCGCGGTGCTGCTGGCCGTGCGGCAGGCCAACCGGCTCGCCTCGCCGCTCACCGACCTCGCCGAGACCGCGGAACGGCTCGGTTCGGGCGACCCGCGCCCCCGCCACAAGCGGTACGGCGTCCCCGAGCTGGACCGGGTCGCCGACGTGCTGGACGGCAGCGCGGAGCGCATCGCACGGATGCTGACCGCCGAGCGCCGCCTCGCCGCGGACGCCTCCCACCAGCTCCGTACGCCGCTCACGGCGCTGTCCATGCGGCTGGAGGAGATCACCGTCACCGACGACCCCGACACGGTGAAGGAGGAGGCGACGATCGCGCTGGCGCAGGTCGAGCGCCTCACGGACGTCGTGGAGCGGCTCCTCACCAACGCCCGCGACCCGCGTACCGGCTCCGCCGTCTCCTTCGACCTGGACGAGGTCATCAAGCAGCAGCTGGAGGAGTGGCGCCCGGCCTATCGCAGCGCGGGCCGCGCCATCGTCAGCTCGGGCAAGCGGCATCTGCGGGCGGTGGGCACCCCCGGGGCGGTCGCGCAGGTCCTGGCGGCGCTGATCGAGAACTCGCTCATGCACGGCGGCGGCACCGTCGCGCTGCGGACGCGCGTGACCGGCAACCAGGCCGTCATCGAGGTCACGGACGAGGGACCCGGCGTCCCCACCGACCTGGGCGCCCGCATCTTCGAGCGCACGATCAGCGGGCGCAACTCCACGGGTATCGGCCTCGCCGTCGCCCGGGACCTCGCGGAGGCGGACGGCGGACGTCTGGAGATGCTCCAGGCGCAGCCCCCGGTCTTCGGCCTGTTCCTGTCCCGCACCCCGCTGAAGCGCCCCTCGCTCGACGAACCGGAGCAGACGGTCCGCTGACGTGCCCGTGAGGGCGGGGGGTCAGATGTCGGCGCGCGCCCGCGTCCGCGCCGGCTGCGCGTCGAGGAGCGCCTCCGCGCTGGCCACGGTCTCCCGGGCGGGCAGCGCCCGGAACACCCAGGTGCGGTACGACCAGAAGCGGAACAGCGTCGCGACGCCGATGCCGAGGAACTTGAAGACGTTGCTCTGCAGCGGGCTGTCCCAGCCGAAGCCGTACGTCGCGGCGTAGAGCACGCCGTTCTCGATGACCAGGCCGACCGCGCTGAACAGCAGGAAGAGCGTCAGCTCCTTGGTGCGTCCGCTCTTGTCGCGGTCACGGTAGGTGAAGTACCGGAACCCGATGTAGTTGAAGACGATGGAGACGACGGTGGCGATGACGCTGGCCCGCACGACCTGGAGCCCGGTGAGATGGCGTACGAGGTTGAACACCAGCAGATTGACGAGCAACCCCGCGCCGCCGACCGCACCGAACTTGGCGACCTCGCGCATCAGCAGGTCGAACCGGCGGTGAACCGCGCTGCGGGGCCCCGGACGAGACCCCGTAGAAGCACTGCCCATGGTGTCGCCAGCCCCCGTCGGTGGATACGTCGTCGGTTACGACGGTCGAGTATGTCAACTCAGCCATGCTATCCAGCCCTCTTCCGCGATGCCTGTGCAAGGGCTCACAGGTAAGAAAAGTCGCGTCCGGCACCGGGGAAACGGTCGCGTACGGGCGCGGAAACCGGCCACGGTGGCGCGGCCGATACTCTTGGAGGGTGACGTTCCCGGTAGTCGGCATGGTCGGCGGCGGTCAGCTCGCTCGTATGACACACGAGGCGGGCATCCCGCTCGGCATCAAGTTCAAGCTCCTCAGTGACACCCCTCAGGACTCCGCGGCGCAGGTCGTCGGCGATGTCGTCGTCGGCGACTATCGCGACCTCGACACGCTGCGTGACTTCGCGCGGGGCTGTGACGTGATCACCTTCGATCACGAGCACGTACCCACCGAGCACCTGCGTGCTCTGGAGGCGGACGGCATCCCCGTCCGCCCGGGGCCCGACGCGCTCGTGCACGCCCAGGACAAGGGTGTGATGCGCGCGAGGCTCGACGCGATCGGAGTGCCGTGCCCGCGGCACCGCATCGTGAGCGATCCCGCGGACGTCGCCGCGTTCGCGGCGGAGGGCGACGGCTTCCCCGTCGTCCTCAAGACGGTCCGCGGCGGTTACGACGGCAAGGGCGTGTGGGTCGTGGACTCCGTGGCGGAGGCCGAGGACCCGTTCCGCGCGGGTGTCCCCGTGCTCGCCGAGGAGAAGGTCGACTACGTACGGGAGCTGGCGGCGAACGTCGTGCGGTCCCCGCACGGCCAGGCGGTCGCCTATCCGGTGGTCGAGTCCCAGCAGGTCGGCGGCGTGTGTGACACGGTGATCGCGCCCGCGCCGGACCTCGACGAGGCGCTCGCGCTCAAGGCCGAGGAGATGGCCCTGAGCATCGCCAAGGAACTGGGCGTCGTCGGCCACCTCGCCGTCGAGCTGTTCCAGACGCGCGACGGCCGCATCCTCGTCAACGAACTGGCGATGCGCCCGCACAACTCCGGCCACTGGACCCAGGACGGCGCGATCACCTCCCAGTTCGCCAACCACGTCCGCGCGGTCCTCGACCTGCCGCTGGGCGATCCGCGCCCGCGCGCCCCGTGGACCGTGATGGTCAACGTCCTCGGCGGCGACTACCCGGACATGTACTCCGCGTATCTGCACTGCATGGCCCGCGACCCCCAGCTCAAGATCCACATGTACGGCAAGGACGTGAAGCCCGGCCGTAAGGTCGGTCACGTCAACACCTACGGCGACGACCTGGACGACGTCCTTGAGCGCGCCCGGCACGCAGCCGGCTACCTGAGAGGCACGATCACCGAATGAGCCCCGTTGTAGGCATCGTCATGGGGTCGGACTCCGACTGGCCCGTCATGGAGGCCGCCGCACAGGCCCTCGACGAGTTCGAGATCCCGTACGAGGTGGACGTCGTCTCGGCGCACCGCATGCCGCGCGAGATGATCACGTACGGCGAGCAGGCCGCGGAGCGCGGGCTCAAGGCGATCATCGCGGGTGCGGGCGGTGCCGCCCATCTGCCCGGGATGCTCGCGTCGGTCACCCCGCTCCCGGTGATCGGGGTGCCCGTGCCGCTGAAGTACCTGGACGGCATGGACTCGCTCCTGTCGATCGTGCAGATGCCGGCGGGCGTGCCGGTGGCGACCGTCTCGGTGGCGGGCGCGCGCAACGCGGGTCTGCTGGCGGCCCGGATGCTCGCCGCGCACGACGAGGAGCTCCTCGGCCGCATGCGGGAGTTCCAGCAGGAGCTGAACGACCAGGCGACGGAGAAGGGCAAGCGGCTGCGGACCAAGGTCGAGGGCGCGAACAGCGGCTTCGGCTTCGGGAAGTGACGCGGATGACGTCCTCGTCCGTGTCCACCGGTTCCGCCCCGTCCCCGTCCCTCGACCGGGCCCGTGAACTGCTCGCCGAGTTCCCGGTCGTCGACGGGCACAACGACCTCCCGTGGGCGCTGCGCGAACAGGTCCGCTACGACCTGGGCGCCCGGGACATCGCCGCCGACCAGAGCGCACACCTGCACACCGACCTGGCCCGGCTGCGCGCCGGCGGTGTCGGCGCGCAGTACTGGTCGGTGTACGTCCGCTCCGACCTCCCGGGCGCCGTCACCGCGACGCTGGAACAGATCGACTGCGTACGGCAGCTGATCGACCGTCATCCGGCGGACCTGCGGGCCGCGCTGACCGCCGCCGACATGGAGGCGGCGCGCGCCGAGGGCCGCATCGCCTCGCTGATGGGCGCGGAGGGCGGGCACTCCATCGACAACTCGCTCGCCGTGCTGCGGGGCCTGTACGCCCTGGGCGTCCGCTACATGACCCTCACCCACAACGACAACATCGCGTGGGCGGACTCGGCGACGGACGTGCCCACCGTGGGCGGCCTGTCGGCCTTCGGCCGCGAGGTCGTGCGCGAGATGAACCGCGAGGGCATGCTCGTCGACCTCTCGCACGTGGCGGCGACGACGATGCGCGACGCGCTGGACACGTCGGTCGCGCCGGTCGTCTTCTCCCACTCCTCGGCGCGCGCGGTGTGCGACCACCCGCGCAACATCCCGGACGACGTCCTGGAGCGGCTGCCCGCCAACGGCGGTGTGGCGATGGTGACGTTCGTGCCGAAGTTCGTCCTCCAGGCTGCGGTCGACTGGACGGCCGCGGCCGACGAGAACATGCGGGCCCACGGCTTCCACCACCTGGACACGACCGCCGAGGGCATGAAGATCCACCGCGTGTTCGAGGAGAGCAACCCGCGCCCCGTCGCGACGGTGGCGACGGTCGCCGACCATCTCGACCACATGCGCGAGGTCGCCGGCATCGACCACCTCGGCATCGGCGGCGACTACGACGGCACGGCCTTCACCCCGCACGGCCTCGACGACGTGTCCGGCTACCCGAACCTGGTCGCCGAACTGCTCGACCGCGGCTGGTCGTCCGCCGATCTGGCCAAACTGACGTGGCAGAACTCGGTGCGCGTGCTGGGCGCGGCCGAGGACGTGGCCCGCGACCTGAAGGCGCGGCGCGGCCCGTCGAACGCGACGCTGGAGCAGCTGGACGGCTGACGTACCACCTACGGGTGTGCCCGCGGGCGCACCCGTAGGACCTACGGCGGGCGGAGCCGCCCCGGGGGCGTACCCCCGAACGCTCCACCCACCAGGAAGCCCCCCGGGCTCCGTGCAACGGTGACGGTACTGCGATCACCGTCCACCCAGCGGAGGCCGTCATGGCAGAACTGCAGGACGAACTGCACCTCACCTCCGAGGTGGGCGAGCTCGACCCGCCGGCCGTCTGGCCGGAGTCGGAGCCGGCGCTCCTCGGAACGCCCGGGCCGGCCGGCACGGCGGGGGGCGACCCGCTGGAGCGGGCCCACGCCTTCCTCGCCGCCCACCCCGTCGCCGACGGCTACAGCGGTCTGCCCTGGGTGCTGCGACACCTTCCCTGGTACGACCTGGAACTCGGCGAGACCTCCGTGGACACCGACGTGCCCCGGATGCGGGCGGGGCACGTCGGTGCCGTGTTCTGTTCGCTGCACCTGCCGGAGGGGCTCGCCGGGGACCGCGCCGTGGGCGCGACCCTGGAGCAGCTGGACCTGGTGAAGGCGGTGGTGCGGGCGCATCCCGAGGGCCTGCGCATGACGTACAGCGCCTCCGGTCTGACCGACGCCCGCAACTGCGGCCGTGTCGCCGTCGTGCTCGGACCCGCCGGAGCTGGCGCGCTAGGCGATTCGCTCGGCATCCTGCGCGCGCTGCACACCCTCGGCCTGCGGGTGCTCACGCTCGCCGGCGCCTCCTGGGCGAGCGAGGCGGGTCTGACCCGGTTCGGCGAGGAGGTGCTGCGGGAGATGAACCGGCTCGGCGTGCTGGCCGACCTCTCCGGCACCTCGGACGCCACGACCGGCCGTGCTCTGGCGGTCTCCAAGGCCCCGGTGGTCTTCACCCGTTCCGCGGCCCGCGCGCTGCGGCCCCACCCGGTCAACCTGCCGGACGACGTCCTCATCGAGCTGGGCGCCGCCAAGGGCCTGTGCCTCGTCCCGCTGACGGCCGAACAGGCGGGGCCGTCCGTGCGTGACGTCGCCGACCACCTCGACCACATCCGCGTCCTCGCGGGCGCGGAGTGCGTCGGCCTTTCGGGGACGTACGACTCGGGGGCCGCCCATCCGCAGGACCTGTCCGACGCGTCCTGCTATCCACGGCTGATCGCGGAGCTGATCTCCCGCGGCTGGTCCGCGTCCGACCTCGCCCTGCTCACCTGGGGGAACGTCCAGCGGGTGCTGCGCAGCGCGGACTTCACGGCCCGCGCCGCCCAGCAGCGCCGCGAGCCGTCCTCGGCGAGGATCGCGGAACTGGACGGCTGACGCCTTCCCCGCCGGGGCCCGGTCAGCAGGCGCAGAGGCAGAACGGGTGTCCGGCCGGGTCGGCGTACACGCGCCAGGTGCGCGAACGGTCCTCCGCGTCGAGCGGAGTCGCGCCGAGCGCCAGCACGCCCTTCTCGGCCGCGTCCAGGTCCTCCACGGCCAGGTCGAGGTGGAACTGCTGCGAGGCGTCGGGCGCGGGCCACTTCGGCGGTACGTGTCCGGGCGCGGCCTGGAACGCCAGCGCCCGTCCGCCGGGCGCCTCCAGGTCGATCCAGTCGCCTTCGCCCTGGACCGTGCCGCCCAGCACCTCGGCGTAGAACCCGGCGAGCGTGCGGGGGTCGGGACAGTCCAGGACGACGGCGCCCAGCTTGGCGAGAGCCATTGACTTCCTCCCAGGGGGATCGGTTGCTCGTGGACCGCCGAGGGGTGTGTTACCTGTAGAACGCCTCAAGCGGTAACGACGGTTACTGGATACTCCCGCATTGGAGGTAACGTCGCAAGCATGAGGACGCGACGATGAGTGAGAGGGCGCCCGCGCCCGGAGGGCTGGCCCTCGTGGAGGCGCTGGTGAACACCGTGGACCTGGGGTCGGGCGCCGATCTGCTCGACACGGCCGACGGACGTGCCGCGTTCGGCGTCACGGAGCGGGACGTGGCCGGCGCGCGGGAGCTGCGCGAGTCGCTGCGGGCCGTGTGTCTGGCGCACGCCGGACACCCGCCGCACCGCGCGGTGACGCCTCTGGGCGAACTGCTGGCGCGGGCGCCGCTGTACGTGGCGGTCGACGAACGGGACGGCTCGGCCGCCCTCGCCCCGGCCGACGCGGGGCCGCTGCTGTCCCGCGTGGCGGCGGCGGTGGGGGAGGCGCTCACCGAGGGCACCTGGCTCCGCCTCAAGGCCTGCGAACTGCCCGAGTGCCACTTCGCGTACTACGACCGCAGCCCCGCCGGCCGTGGGCGCTGGTGCTCGATGTCGGTGTGCGGGGCGCGCGCGAAGATGCGGCGGTACCGCGCCAAGTAGCCCGCCGCGGCGGCGAGTCGGGCGGTCGCCGCTCGGGGGACGGCGAAGTGGTGCAGAATGCGACTGACGCCGGTCCGGCCGACTGAGCCTCGGCCGGACCGGCGTCACCCCTTCTCCGGCCCGCCGTCCTCCGGCGCGCCGCTCCGGCTGTCTCAGGCGGTCGGGCGGCCCATCGCCCGGTACGTCCACCCGGCACGGCGCCACACCTCGGGGTCGAGCGCGTTGCGCCCGTCCAGCAGCACCCGGGCCGCGACGGCCTCGCCGAGCTCCGCCGGGTCCAGGTCGCGGAACTCGCGCCATTCCGTCAGGTGCAGCACGACGTCGGCGCCACGCACGGCCTCGACGGCGGTGTCGGCGTACCCCAGCGTCGGGAAGAGGCGCCGCGCGTTCTCCATGCCCTTCGGGTCGTAGACGGTGACCTGGCCGCCCTGGAGGTGGATCTGCCCGGCGACGTTCAGGGCGGGCGAGTCGCGCACGTCGTCCGAGTCCGGCTTGAAGGTCGCGCCGAGCACGGCGACCCGCTTGCCGAGGAAGGAACCGCCGCCCAGCGCCTCCCGGGCCATCTCGACCATCTGCCCGCGGCGCCGCATGTTGATGGAGTCGATCTCGCGCAGGAAGGTCAGCGCCTGGTCGGCACCCAGCTCGCCGGCCCGTGCCATGAAGGCGCGGATGTCCTTGGGCAGGCAGCCGCCGCCGAAGCCGATCCCCGCCCGCAGGAACTTCTTCCCGATCCGCTCGTCGTGCCCGATCGCCTCGGCCAGCCTGGCGACGTCGCCGCCGGCGGCCTCGCAGACCTCGGCCATGGCGTTGATGAAGGAGATCTTGGTGGCGAGGAAGGAGTTCGCGGACGTCTTCACCAACTCGGCCGTCGGGAAGTCGGTCACCACGAACGGCGAGCCCTCGGCGACCGGCGTCGTGTACACCTCGCGCAGCAGCTTCTCCGCCCGGTCGCTGCGCACGCCCACCACGATCCGGTCGGGGTGCAGCGTGTCCTGCACCGCGAAGCCCTCCCGCAGGAACTCCGGGTTCCAGGCGAGCTCGGCGTCCTCGCCGGCCGGCGCGAGCTCCGCGAGCCGGGCGGCCAGCCGGTCCGCCGAGCCGACGGGCACCGTGGACTTGCCGACGACGAGGGCCGGGCCGTGCAGGTGCGGCGCGAGCGACTCGAAGGCCGCGTCGACGTACGACATGTCACAGGCGTACTCGCCGTGCTTCTGAGGCGTGTTCACACAGACGAAGTGGACGTCGCCGAACTCCCCGACCTCGGCCCAGTCCATCGTGAACCGCAGCCGTCCGGTGGACCCCTCGATGCCCGCGACGTGCTTGCGCAGCAGCTCCTCGAGCCCCGGCTCGTACATCGGGACCTCGCCCCGCTGGAGCATCTCGATCTTCTCGGGCACCACGTCGAGCCCGAGGACCTCGAAACCGAGCTCGGCCATGGCCGCGGCGTGCGTGGCGCCGAGATAGCCGGTTCCGATCACGGTGATCTTGAGGGCCATGGGTGCTCCTGGAGTGTGCGGCGTAGGTGCGCGCCCGAGCATAGTCGGGGCTTGGGAGGGCGCTTTCACGGGCACTTTCCCCCTGTCGCCAAGCTCACGTATCACTCGCGTGGGCGGAGCTCTAAAATTTGGGTTACTTAACGGTAGTTAGCGCCACCATCACAGCGTCCCTTGGAGCGTGAGAGACCTTGGCCGGATCGGCTGATTTCGACCTGTACCGCCCGTCCGAGGAGCACGACATGCTCCGGGACGCGATCCGTTCGCTGGCCGAGGCGAAGATCGCGCCGTTCGCCGCAGCGGTGGACGAGGAGGCCCGTTTCCCGCAGGAGGCGCTCGACGCCCTGGTCGCGAACGACCTGCACGCCGTGCACGTCCCGGAGGAGTACGGCGGCGCCGGCGCCGACGCGCTCGCCACGGTCATCGTGATCGAGGAGGTGGCCCGCGTCTGCGCGAGCTCCTCGCTGATCCCCGCGGTGAACAAGCTCGGCTCGCTGCCCGTCATCATCTCCGGCTCCGAGGAGCTGAAGAAGAAGTACATGGCGCCGCTCGCCAAGGGCGAGGGCATGTTCTCGTACTGCCTCTCCGAGCCCGACGCGGGTTCGGACGCGGCCGGCATGAAGACGAAGGCCGTCCGCGACGGCGACTTCTACGTCCTCAACGGCGTGAAGCGCTGGATCACCAACGCGGGCGTCTCCGAGTACTACACGGTCATGGCGGTGACCGACCCGACGAAGCGCTCGAAGGGCATCTCCGCGTTCGTCGTCGAGAAGTCCGACGAGGGTGTCTCCTTCGGCGCCCCGGAGAAGAAGCTCGGCATCAAGGGCAGCCCGACGCGCGAGGTCTACCTGGACAACGTGCGCATCCCCGCCGACCGCATGATCGGCGAGGAGGGCACCGGCTTCGCCACCGCGATGAAGACGCTGGACCACACCCGCATCACGATCGCGGCGCAGGCCCTCGGCATCGCGCAGGGCGCCCTCGACTACGCCAAGGGCTACGTCCAGGAGCGCAAGCAGTTCGGCAAGCCGATCGCCGACTTCCAGGGCATCCAGTTCATGCTGGCCGACATGGCCATGAAGATCTCGGCCGCCCGCGCCCTCACCTACCAGGCCGCCGCGGCCTCCGAGCGCGGCGACGCCGACCTCACCTACCTGGGTGCGGCCGCCAAGTGCTTCGCCTCGGACGTCGCCATGGAGGTCACCACGGACGCCGTCCAGCTGCTCGGCGGCTACGGCTACACCCGTGACTACCCGGTCGAGCGCATGATGCGCGACGCCAAGATCACCCAGATCTACGAGGGCACCAACCAGGTCCAGCGCATCGTGATGGCCCGCAACCTTCCGTAGCGCGAGGCCGTCGCCGACAGCCGGACGGCGTATCGCCGACGAAAGCCCCCGGATGCTTCCGGGGGCTTTCGCCGTCCCGCGGGCGCGGCATGCGGGGCGGACCGTTCGCGTCCGCCCGATGGCGCGAGGTGTCCACCGGGCGTACCACGGTAGGGAACGGGGCCCGCCCCGGGCCCCATCACGCCCAGGAGCAGAGCCATGACCATGAACCAGCCCGGAACGATGACGGCCATGAGCAAGGAGATGCAGGACTGCGTGCAGGCCTGCATGGCCTGCCACGGCATCTGCGAGGAGACCATGAGCTCCTGCATGCAGATGGGCGGCCAGGCCCAGATGCAGATCATGCGCGCGCTCATGGACTGCTCCGAGATGACCCGGATGTGCGCGGACATGATGATGCGCCGCTCGCCCATGTCGGCCGAGATGTGCGCGATGTGCGCCAAGGCGTGCGAGATGTGCGCCGAGGCGTGTATGGCCATGCCGGACGACCCGCAGATGATGCGCTGCGCCGAGTCCTGTCGCCGCTGCGCGCAGATGTGCCGCAGCATGGCGGGCGCCACGATGTGACCTCGCCCGTCCACCCGGTCACTCACCCCGGCCCCGCGGGGCCGTAGGGACCCCGGACACGGCTGGGCCCCGCCGAACGGATCGGCGGGGCCCGGTGGCGTGTCGGTGCCTGTGCGAGCAGCGGCCGGGGACCGGCTCAGTTCCCCGAGACCGTGACCTTCTCGTCGTTCTTCAGCTCGTTCACCAGCGTCTTCACCTTCGCCTTGTCCCAGACGAGGTTGCCGTTCGCCGAGCCGGAGATCGGCATGTTCATGGACTTGCCGTCACCGCCGGTGACGCCCTTCATCGCCCAGAACATGTCGGCCAGGTCCCACAGGCTCATGTCCTTGTCGACGGTGAGGCTGTCGAGGCCCGCGCTCATGGTCGGGTACAGCTTGAACGGGTTCAGGACCGTCGACGGTGTCGCGACCTGGTGGGCCAGGGCCGACAGGAACTTCTGCTGGTTCTTCGTACGCTCCAGGTCCGACGCCGCGAAGGCGTGCCGGGTGCGGACGAAGGCGAGGGCCTGCTCGCCGTTGAGGGTCTGCTTGCCCGCCTGGAAGTCGGCGCCGGAGTACTTGTCCTTGAAGCCCTTGTCGAGGTTCATCTCGACACCGCCGACCGCGTCGACGATGTTCGCGAAGCCCGCGAAGCCGATCTCCACGTAGTGGTCGATGTGCAGGCCGGTGTTGTACTCGACGGTGCGGACGAGCAGCTCCGGGCCGTCCTCCGCGTACGCGGCGTTCAGCTTCGTCTGCCGGCCGGTGCCCTGGTAGGTCTTGCCGGAGTCGGAGCCCTTGTAGGTCGGTATCTCCACGTTGGAGTCGCGCGGCAGGGAGACCAGCGTGGACCCGTTGTCACCGGTGTGCAGGATCATCATCGAGTCCGTGCGCTTGCCCTCGGCGGACCCGGTGTGCAGCTTCTTCTTCTGCTCCGAGGTCATGCCGGCGCGGCTGTCGGAGCCGACGATCAGGTAGTTCGTGCCCTCGCCGGCCTCGGGCCGGTCGATGACCTTCGAGAGATCCACGTCACGGTGGAGCTTGGAGTCGGCCCAGAAGTACGTGCCGACGGAGACCACGATCAGCAGCGTGACCAGCGTGATCGCGGTCCACTTGATCCGGCGTCGCCAGTTCGGCGCGGGCCTGCCGGGCCCGCCCGGGCCGGGGCCCTGCGGGCCGCCGGGGCTCCCGTAGACCTGGCCCGAGTTGTAGCCGGAGTCATAGCCGTCGTCGTGACGGCCTCCGTCGTACCCGTCGTCGTACCCCTGCCCGTCGACATACGTCGGCTGCTGGGGCACACCGTAGGACGGGGCGGCGGGGCCGCGCCGGACCTGCCGCATGACGCGGGCGCTCTCGGGCTGAGCGCCTGCGCTGCCGCGTCCGTAGCGGTTGCCGCGGTTCTCGTCGGACCACGCGTCGGGCCAATCGTTCATGCGGACCAGTGTGCAGGGCCGCACGGTGTGTCTTACAAGAGACGGGGGAGATCTGGGTCACGCCTGTTGCAGAGCTGATGCAAAGCAACCCCTTGCGTGGCGCGGCATAAGGTGGACGCCATGACGAACCAGGCCGCCAACCCGGAATCCGATATTCCGGGCAAGCCGACATCCGCGTCGCGGACCACCCTCAGCCACATCATGACCCACAACGACACCAACCTTCTGGGAACGGTGCACGGTGGCGTGATCATGAAGCTCGTCGACGACGCGGCGGGCGCGGTGGCCGGGCGGCACTCCGGCGGGCCCGCCGTCACCGCCTCCATGGACGAGATGGCCTTCCTGGAGCCCGTCCGCGTGGGTGACCTCGTCCATGTGAAGGCTCAGGTGAACTGGACCGGTCGTACCTCGATGGAGGTGGGCGTCCGCGTCCTCGCCGAGCGTTGGAACGAGTCCACGCCACCCCAGCAGGTCGGCTCGGCCTATCTCGTGTTCGCCGCCGTCGACGCGGACGGCAAGCCGCGGCGGGTGCCCCCGGTGCTCCCGGAGACCGAGCGCGACGAGCGGCGCTACCAGGAGGCGCAGATCCGCCGCACCCACCGGCTCGCCCGCCGCCGGGCGATCATGGAGCTCCGTGAGAAGCGGGCCGCCGAGGGCCTCGGCGACTGACCGTCCCCACTCTTCCTACGGAGCCGGCCGCCCTGCGGTCTGCTCTCCGGCCCGCCGGATCCGGGACGGCGCCGCGCGCAGGGGTCACGGACACACCACCTGGTCGCCCGTCGTCGCCCCGAACTCGCCCTGGTACGGATCGTCCGCCCGCACTCGCTTCACCTTCTCGAAGTCCGACCCGGCGGTCACCTTCAGCACCGCGCCCTGCCCCTTGACCTCGCGCAGCTCGGCACCGGGCAGCGCGGCCGCCAGCGACTTCGCCGAGCGGTCCCAGCGAGGGTCGTAGGAGACGACGGTGCGCCGGGCGGTCCGGTCCGCGGCGTTGGTGGGCCGGCGTGTGGTGCGGAACCCGGTGGACGCGAGCGCGCTGTCGACGCGCTTGCCGAGGCCCGCCGTGCCCGTCCCGTTCTCCACCTGGACCTGGATCTGCTGAGGCGACACGTCGACCCGCCGTGCCTCGGACCGGTGCGGCCGGGGCGCCGCGAGCGGCTTGTCGTCGCGCAGCGCCGTGAACAGCTTCCGCGACTTCGCGCCGTCCCACTTCAGCGTCGAGCCGATGCCCTTGACGACGTATCCCATCTGCCCGATCGGCACGGTGGTGAACTCGGACGAAGAGGGGGAGAAGTTGCGCATGGCCCGGCCGAGGTCGAGCAGCTCGTCCGTGCCGAAGCCCTTGTCCGCGCGGACCGAGCCGAGCACGGCCCGGGTCACGTCGCGGAACTTCATCGGATTCATCAGCACCCCGGACGACGTGGTCTGCTCGACCAGCGCCGCCAGGAAGCGCTGCTGGCGCTGCATCCGGCCCAGGTCCGACGCTCCGTCGACATGGCGGGACCGTACGTACTGGAGCGCCTGTCCGCCGTTCAGCAGGTGCGAGCCCGCCGCCAGGTCGAGACCCGTGTACGAGTCCTTCAGCGGCTGCGTGGTGCAGACCCGGACGCCGCCCAGCACGTCCACCGTCTTCATGAAGCTGGTGAAGTCGACCTCCAGATAGTGGTCGATCTTCACGTGGGTCATGTTCTCGACCGTGCGCACGGTCAGGTTCGGGCCGCCCTCCGCGTACGCCGCGTTGAGCTTGAGCGGGTGCGGCCCGTGCCGCTTGCCGGTGGTCTCGTCGGTGTGCTCCGGCGTCTCGGCGTAGGAGTCGCGCGGCAGGCTGACCACGCTGGCCCGCTCCCGGTCCTCCGAGATGTGCACGATCATGATCGTGTCCGTGCAGTGGCACGGCGCGCCGCCGAGCCGGTACGTGCGCCGCTCCGACTCGGTGATCTTGTCCCGGCCGTCGGTGCCGACCAGCAGCACGTTCATGCCGTGGCCCGCCTCGGGCCGGTTCTTCATGTCCCGGAAGGGGTCGACCCGGGCGATGTCCTCGTCCAGGCTGGTGACCACCGCGTGCCCGATGCCCGCCGAGGCGAGGAGCACCACGGACAGGGTCGTCGCCATCCGCATGGCCCAGCGCGGCTTCCTGCGCCGCACCGGGGGCCGTCCGGAGGACCGCACGTCCGGCCTACGCGCGCGGGGCGGCTGCGGGTGGCGCTGCGGGCGGGCGGGGGAGCGGCGCGGCGTGGGCAAGGGGGACACCTCCGGCAGGCCCTGGGCGTGGGGATCCGTGAGCACCGTAGGCCGATACGATCTGCGGCCCGCGCCTTAGGCCGGGCGGCGCGCGCCCGTGTCCCCCATTCGCGGTAACGTGACGTCCGATGAGCGAGAAGTCTGACGTGCGGTCCCCCGCCGTTTCTGTGATCATGCCCGTCCTCAACGAGGAGCGGCATCTGCGCGGGGCCGTCCAAGCGATCCTGGCGCAGCAGTACGACGGCGAGATGGAGGTCGTGATCGCCCTCGGTCCCTCCACGGACCGGACGGACGAGATCGCCGCCGAGCTGGTGCGCGACGATCCGCGGGTGCACACCGTGCCGAACCCGACCGGTCGTACCCCCGCCGCCCTGAACGCCGCGATCAAGGCGTCACGGCACCCCGTCGTGGTGCGCGTCGACGGCCACGGCATCCTGTCGCAGAACTACATAGCGACCGCCGTGCGCCTCCTGGAGGAGACCGGCGCGCAGAACGTCGGCGGCATCATGCACGCCGAGGGCGAGAACGACTGGGAGCACGCGGTCGCCGCCGCGATGACCTCGAAGATCGGTGTCGGGAACGCCGCCTTCCACACGGGCGGCGACGCCGCTCCCGCCGAGACCGTGTATCTCGGCGTCTTCCGGCGTGAGGCGCTGGAGCAGCAGGGCGGCTACAACGAGGAGTTCATCCGCGCCCAGGACTGGGAGCTGAACTTCCGGATCCGGGAGGCGGGCGGCCTCATCTGGTTCTCGCCCGAGCTGCGCGTGTCCTACCGGCCGCGGCCCTCCGTGAAGGCGCTCGCCAAGCAGTACAAGGACTACGGGCGCTGGCGGCACGTCGTCGCGCGCTACCACGAGGGCTCCATCAACCTGCGCTACCTCGCGCCGCCGACCGCGGTGTGCGCCATAGCGGCGGGCCTGGTCGTGGGCGCGGCACTGACCCCCTGGGGCCTCGTCGTCCCCGCCGGCTATCTCGCGGCCATCACGCTCGGCTCGCTGCCGGCCGGCAAGGGCCTCCCGCTGAAGGCCCGGGCGCAGATCCCCGTCGCCCTCGCCACCATGCACATGTCGTGGGGCTGGGGCTTCCTCACCAGCCCGAAGGCGCTGGCCAAGAAGGTCATCGCGTCCCGTCGCCCGGCGGTGCTCGGCGCCGTGGCCAAGTCCTCCGCCGAACAGTCCGCCGGCTCCGACTGAGCCTGCGCGAAAGCGAGTCGGGCCCCTCTCGGTTGCGAGAGGGGCCCGACTCGTAGGGGACCGTGCGACCGCGCCGCTACCAGCTGTAGGCGGGATCGACGTGCATGCAGGCCTCCGTGTCCGACCCCTTGTCGAGCTTCGCCGAGGACGGCATCGAGTCGTCGTCCTTCGGGGCCTTGTAGGTCGAACCGTCCCGCCAGTCCGCCCCGACGACCAGCGTGACCCCGGAGACGTCCGCGGACTTCTCCACCGCCTTCGACGGGACGCCGAGGGCCTTGGCGAGGCGCAGGGCGTCACCCTCCAGGTCGGCGCTCGGGAAGCGGATCAGCGTGGTCTCCTCGGCGGTCGCCGTCGTCCGGTCGGCGGTCGTCTGCGTGAACCCCTTGCCGACGAGCAGTCCGGCCACCGTGCTCGCCCGCCCGCCGACCGGCGCCAGCGTGGCGGTGCGGGTGCCGTTCTGCACCTGCACCGCGATCTGGTCGTCTGCCGCGGCCGGGTCCTTCGACGTCCGCTCCTTGGCCTTCTTCTTCCCGGCGCCGTCCAGCGGGATGTCCTCGCGCAGCAGCCGCCAGACCTTGTCCGCGTCGTTGGCCTTGGGCAGCACACGGACGTTGCCGGGGGCGTACACCCACGGCATGGTCGTCATGTTGATGCGGCCGGTCGGGACCTTCTTCAGCTCCTTGCTGAGGTCGTAGAGCTTGGTCACCGTGCCCAGGCCGTTGTCGACGGTCAGAGCCTTGGTGGCGGTCTCCGCGAGGTCCTTCAGCTTGCCCGGGTTGTTCAGCGTGGCGTTCTCGCGCAGCTGGCGCACCATCGAGTTCATGTACTGGTGCTGCGCCTTGGTGCGGGCGATGTCCGTGCCGTCCTCGAAGCCGTACCGCGTGCGCAGCCACTGGAGGGCCTGCTTGCCCTTGACGGACGTGGTGCCCTTCTTCAGCTTCAGCCCGGAGCCGTGGCCGTTGGAGGTGTGCGAGTAGATGCTGGCGTCCACGCAGACGGGGACGCCGCCGATCGCGTCGGCCATCGAGACCACGCCCGAGAAGTCGACCATGATGAAGTGGTCGATGTGGATGTCGGTCAGCTTCTCCCACGTGGCGACCGTGCAGCCGGGACCCCCGCGGCCCAGGGAGTCGTTCGTCATCGTGAGTGACGTGCTCGCGGGATACGTCTTGTCGGTGTCGGGATCGGTGCACTCGGGGATCTGCAGCAGCGTGTCGCGGGGCATGCTCACGACCGACATGTTGGTGCGGTCCGCCGACAGGTGCAGCAGCATCTGGACGTCGGCGCGCGGCGCCGAGTTGAAGGTGTCCTTCGCCCCGCCGAGCTTCTGGTCCTCTTTGGAGTTCCGGCCGTCCGAACCGATCAAGAGGATGTTCAGCGGCGTCTGGCCCGCCGCGTTCGGCTTGGACTTGGCGGCGCGGTCCTTCTCGTCGCCGATGTTGAGGTCGTCCTTCTTGATGTTGCCGTTCAGGTGCCGGTAGTAGAGGTAACCGGCGCCGGCCGTGCCGAGTATCAGCAGCGCCAGGACCGTCGCCGACCAGCGCAGTATGCGGCGTCGGCGTCGCGGGCGCCCCCCGCCCCCGTGCCGGCGGCCGCCACCGCCGCCGTGTCTGCCCTGCGTCCGCGGTGCCCTGTCGTCGGCCGTACGACTCCCCTTGTCGCCGGCCGGCTGAACGCGCTCGCCGTTCTCCTCGTACAGACTGTCGTCCCAGCCGGGTTCGCCGGCTCGCCGGACGCGTGGTCGTGTTCCCTCCCCACGCACACTGCTCTGCGCCATCTCCCTGCCCCTCCCCACCCTGCGCCTGACAAACGGGTCCGTCCCGTGCCCGTCCGGACGTTCCCCCTGTCCCACCGGGCACTTCCCGGGCCCGGCGGGGCACTTCTCACGTCCGGTCGCACACGTCTCGCGTCCTGTTAGACGCTTGACGGACCCGTTAGGTCATCAGCTGGCGCACACCGTCTTGTCCGCGGTGGACTTGTCCACCTCGGGCGCCTTCGTCGGAGCCGTCATCGGCACCCCGGCACCCTTGAAGTCCTTGCCCAGGGTCAGCACGATCGCGGGCAGACCCTGTGAGTTCTTCTCGCTCTTGCCCGGCTTCATCGCGGAAGCGGGCAACCCCATGAGATCCGCCAGTTTGCGTGCCTGGTCGGCCTGGTCGGGAGAGTACTCCAGGGTCGTCCTGCTCAGTGTTTCACCTGCGTTTCCGAGCTGGCTGGCCTTGAGCACGCCCTTATCATTCTGCAGCCAGTTAAGAGTTTCCTGTGCGGAGCCGGCGGCGGCACCGCCGTTGTAGATGTCGACGCGGATGTCGGCGGCGGCGGACCGGGAGCCCTTGAGACGGGCGGCCACCGAGGCCTTCTCCTTCTTCTGCTTCTGCTTCACCGCGGTGAACGACACGTCGTTCTTGATGGCGTCGAAGACCTCGGGACCCGTCGTCGGGTTCACGATCACCGTCTTGTGGACGACACCGTCGGCGGGGTTGTCGAGCACCGGCACCGTGGTGAACGTGATGTTCTTCGTCGGCACCTTCTTCAGCTCCAGTGCCATGTCCTTGAGCGTGCTCACCTTGCCGATGCCGGTGTCCACGGTCAGCGCCTTGGTGGCGGCCTCGGCCAGCTTGACCAGCTTGGTGGGGCTGGTGAGGGTGTCGCTGGAGCTCATCTTGCGCATCAGGGAGCCCAGGAACTGCTGCTGCACCTTGATGCGGTCCAGGTCGCCCTGGTTGCCGAAGCTGTGCCGGGTGCGCACGAAGGCCAGCGCCTGCTCGCCCTGGATCTTGTGCTCGCCCTTGGGGAGCTTGAGGTGCGAGTCGGGGTCGTTGACGTCCTTGGCCAGGCACACGTCGACGCCGCCGACCGCGGTGGTCAGCGTCTTCACCGCGTTGAAGTCGGCCATCATGAAGTGGTCGACGGTGATGCCGGTGACCGCCTTGACCGTGTCCATCGTGCAGCCCGGGTTGCGCCCGGACTGTCCGAGGCTCGTGTTGAAGCGGACGTCGTCGGTGCCCTGGATGATCTTCTCGGTGCCGTCCGGCTGCTTGGACTTGCACTCCGGGACGTCGACGATGAGGTCGCGCGGAATGCTCATCGCGGTCGCGTTCGTCCGGTCCTTGGAGACGTGCAGCAGGATGTTGGTGTCGGCGTGACCGACGCTGTTCTTGTCGCCGTAGCCCTCGTTGCCCTTACCGGTGCGCTTGTCCGTACCGATGATCAGGATGTTGAAGGCGTCGTCCTTGCTGAAGCCGCTCTTGCCCGAGCTGCCGATGTCCGTCGTGTTGACGTTGCCCTCGAGGTGCTTGAGGTAGGCGTAGGCGGCGGCCGAGACACCCACCAGCACGAAGGCCATGGTGCCGCCGGTCCACAGCAGTATCTTCTTCGCCTTCGACTTCTTCGGCTTGCGCTGCGTGCGTGAACGCCGGCGGCCCGGAGCGGGCTCCGGGGGCTCCGCACGCCGCCGCCGCGGGCCGGGCACGTCGGTGCCCGGCGCCTCACGGGACCGGCCCGGCGCCTCACGGTCACGCCCCGGTGCGGTGCGGGAGCGCGCTCCCGAAGGAGATCCCCTCCGCGGCCGGGGCACTCCCGACTGCGGTGCGGAAGGGCTCAGTCGCAGTTCGTATTCGCCGGTGTTCGGGTTGAGTACCCACTGGTCTGCGGGGTCGATGTTGTCCGCCCGCCCACGGCCTTGCGCGTCCACGGTTGTCTGAATCCTCCGTCGGGGCCACGCGGCGCCTTCCCCCCTCAAAAGGCGCTCGGGTCTGGTCAAGCAGTGCGCGACCCCCAGGACGGACCTCGTGGCCGGGTGCACCGGATCGCTCACACTATCCGCCCAGTTCAGCGTGGAGCGACGGCCGTGACAAATTCAACTTCCCTACAAGCGGGCAATCCGCCCTATTTCTCAGAGACTTCTTAGCGCAACAGTTCCCCGGCTTGGTGTGCGCTTTACCCGCAGGCGTCCTCCGCCGCGGTGTTCCCCCGGAAAGTCGGCACGGGTTTCGGGCTGCCGGTGGAGTCGCCCGCCGGGATTCCCGGCGACTTGTCGTCGCCGTCCGACTCCGCATTGTCATCGGACGCGGGGCAGGAGCAGGAGGTTTGGGACGAAGTGGTCTTCACGCCCTTTTTCCCTGCAAGTTGGGCGGAGTCCTCGGGCAGGTCCTTCGAGACCTCCACGGGGGTGTCCGAGCGCAGCCGGCTGAAGAGCTCCCGCGCCGCGGGCTGCACGAGTTGGTCGCGATTGGCGTTGCCGGAGTACGACGTCCGCGGCACCGTCAGGAACTGCATGTGTTCCGTGGGGATGTTGCGCATGCCCCGGACCAGGTCGTACAGCCCCCGCAGGCTCGCGAGGTCGGGGTCCGTCGTGAGCGACGAGGTGGCCGCGTCGAGGACGGGGTAAAGCTTCGCGGGATTGAGCAGGACGTCATTGCTGCGCACCTTGTTGACGAGCGCGCCGAGGAAGCGCTGCTGACGGTCCATGCGGTCGGTGTCGCTGCCGTTGCCGATGCTCTTGCGGGCGCGCACGTATCCGAGGGCCTGTTCGCCGTCGAGCTCGACCTTGCCGGCGGGCAGCTTCAGCTTGGCGTCCTTGTCGGTGATGGGGTCCTTCAGGCACACCTCGACGCCGTCGACGGCGTCGACCATGTCCTTGAAGCCGTGGAAGTCGATGACCATGTGGTGGTCGATGCGGATGTCCGTGAGCTTCTCGACGGTGCGGATCGTGCACGCCGAACCGCCCACCTCGAAGGCGTAGTTGAACATCGCGAACATGGGCTGGGTGCGGGTGCCGTCAGGTCGCCGGCAGCTCGGCACGTCCACCATCAGGTCGCGGGGCAGCGAGACCGCCGTCGCGCTGCGCCGGTCCGCCGCGAGATGCAGCAGGATCGTGGTGTCCGACCGCTCGGTCCCGGAGTCCCGGCCGTATTTCCCGTTCCCGTCGCCCGAGCGCGAGTCCGAACCGATCAGCAGGATGTTCTGAGCGTCCCGCACCAGCGCGGTGGGCCGCTCCTTCTCGTACCGGGCGAGCTCGGCGGCGGCGGCCTCGTCCGGGGTGATGTTCGCGTTCAGCTTCTCGTACGCCGCCCAGCCCGCCCCGACGGCGCCGAGCACCACGACGGCGACGCCGATCGCCGTGCAGCGCAGCCAGCGCCGCCGGCGGCGTATGACACCGGTCCCGGTGGGCGACGCGCCCAGCCCCGGTCCTGCTCCGCGTCCGGTGGGCGACCCCTCCGGATCCTGCCCCTCCGGTCCGGAGGGCGTCCCTGCGCTGTCGTTCACGGCTGGGTCCACCCCTCAGGCGTGCGAGCGTGTCGAGTCATGGCGTACGAACGTGTCGAGCGTCGTGTTCGAACTGCTCCTACGACCATGTCCCGGCCCGGGGGGCGGGGGGTCCCGCTGATAGGCCGAATGGGGGACGCGCCCAGGCGTGCGGCGGCCGGCGCCCGCCCCTCGCCGGGGTGTCCTCAGCGCGCGGTCGCCGTCACCCGTTCACTCTCGATCCGCTTGGCCAGCGCGTCCTCGCCGAGCTGCTCCAGATGGCGGCACAGCACCACGGAGCCGCCGGTCGACAGCGCCGCGTACAGCCCGGCGCTGAGGCCCTCCCAGGTGTCGTACGGCAGTGCCGACAGGATCCGGGAGCCGGGCCCCGTCAGGTCGAGCCCCGGGGCGTCGGCTCGGGCCCGCTCGACGACCTCGGCACCCGTGTACTCGGCCCCGGCGACGATCAGCGCGGGCTCCTCCGGGTCCACCGGCGCGTACGGCTGGAAGCGGTCGCCCTGGGTGGGCACCTCCACGGCGTAGTCGGCGTACCCGGCGGGCGGGATCGGGAAGCGGCGGCCCAGCGGTGCGAGCGAGAGGGCGATGCGATCGCCGGAGCAGGCCAGCCCCGCCTCGAACCGTCCCGGTCCGGCGACGACGTGGTCGGCCGCGGCCGGGTCGCCCGCCACGTCCGCGATGACGCCCACGGACGAGCAGGCGAGCAGCCACACGGCCGTCTGCCAGTGGGCCGGCAGCAGCAGCGCGACCCGGTCGCCGGGCGCGGCGGACAGCTCGTCCTGGAGCAGATTGGCGGTCTTGGCCACCCAATTGGCGAAGGTGGCCACGGACAGTTCGACACGTTCGCCCGTGGCGTCGTCGTAGAAGGTCACCAGGGGGCGCGCGGGGTCCGCGGCGAGCGCGGATCGCAGCAGGTCGGCGGGGGTGCGGTCGGTGGCGTTCACGCGCGCAAGCGTACGCGGGGGCTGCGCGTCGGGCGGCCCTGCCGCTTCACCGGTTCGGGGGAGCGTGGGTCCGACGGCCCGTCACATCACCGATGGACAGATATATATGACTTTGTCCAGGATCAAGGGCATGCGTGGATTCCTTGCTTCCTCGGTCGGCGTCACATGCGCGGCCGCACTCGCCCTTCCGCTCGCCCTGCCCACCCCGGCACAGGCCGGGCCGTCGGCGGGGACGTCCGAGGCCGCCGTACCCGGCAGCACCCGGTCCCTCCCGCTCGTGCCGCTCACCGGCACCCGCTCCGCCGCTCACGCGCAGGGGCTCACCCGTCGCGACGTACGCCCGTTCTCGCTGGTCGGCGTCATCTGGGACGACCCGAGCAGTGAGCTGCACGGCCGTGTCCAGGTACGCACCCGTGCCACCGGCACGGGTCACTGGTCCGGCTGGCAGGACGTCGAGACGCACAACACGCACGGCCCCGATCCGGACACCGCCGAGGGTGAGTCGGCACGGATGCACGGCTCCACGGCGCCGTTGTGGGTGGGTGACTCGGACGGCGTCGAGGTGCGTGTCGAGGCCCAGAGCGACGACCGGACGACGACCCCCGGGGAGTCCCCGCTCCCCAAGGGCCTGCACCTCGAACTCGTCGACCCCGGCGCCGGCCCCGCGGACGGGGTCCAGGACGGCCTGCGCGCGGGAGCGAACACGCTCGGCGAACCGGCCCCCGACGCTCCCGAGGACGACTCGATCGCCCGCACCGGCCTGCAGTCGGGGGAGAGCTTCGCCACGTCCGTCGCCAACGCCGACGTCGCGCCGCTGGGCGCCACCGAGATCCCCGCGCTCTCCAAGAGCCGGACCGAACTCGAGTACAGCGCCGCGCACCCGGACGAGCAGCGCGCGAAGCCGTACGTCGGTGCCCGCCCGCACATCGTCACCCGGCGCGGCTGGGGCGCCGACGAGAGCCTGCGCGAGAGCGGCTTCGTCTACACCAAGAAGGTCAAGGCGGCCTTCGTGCACCACACGGCGTCCGGCAACAACTACAGCTGCTCCCAAGCCCCTTCGGTCATCCGCAGTATCTACCGCTACCACGTCAAGAGCAGTGGCTGGCGGGACATCGGCTACAACTTCCTCGTCGACAAGTGCGGAAACATCTACGAGGGCCGGGCCGGGGGCGTGACGAAGGCCGTCATGGGCGCGCACACTCTCGGGTTCAACAGCAACAGCATGGGCATCGCCGTGATCGGCAGTTTCGACAGCTCCAAGCCGCCCGCCGCCGCGGTCACCGGCATCGCGAAGCTGACGGCGTGGAAGCTCGGCCTCTTCGGAGCCAATCCGCGTGGCAAGACATACCTGAAGTCGGGTGGTGGCAATCTCTACCGAAAAGGAAAGAACGTACGACTGAACGTGATCTCCGGCCATCGTGACGGGTTCGCCACGGACTGCCCCGGACAGAAGCTCTACGGCAAGCTCGGCTCGGCCAGAAAGGCGGCGGCCCGTTACCAGGGGCGGTAAGCATTCTTGAGGAGCCGCGACGACCCCGGGACGGCCCAGGGGGCAGCACCGGGCGCGGCAGAGGTCACCTGACGTCGTACCGGGCCATCGAAGGTCACCGCACCGCCATCGAAGGCGCCATCCAACGGTCTGCATACACTGGCCGGCCGAAACACAGTTCGGCCGGTCCCGGCAGGAAGCAGAGACGACAGGTGACAGAAGCGATCCTCCTGGTCGGCGGCAAAGGCACCCGGCTGCGGCCGCTCACGGTGCACACCCCCAAGCCGATGGTTCCGGCGGCCGGGGTCCCCTTCCTCACACACCAGCTGGCGCGGGCGAGAGCGGCCGGTGTCGACCACATCGTCCTGGCCACCTCCTACCTGGCCGAGGTGTTCGAGCCGTACTTCGGCGACGGTTCGGCGCTGGGTCTCCACATCGAATACGTCACGGAGGTCGAGCCGCTCGGTACGGGCGGCGCCATCCGCAACGTCGCCTCGCGCCTCCACTCGGCCCCCGGCGACCCGGTGCTGATCTTCAACGGCGACATCCTCACCGGCCTGGACATCTCCGCCCTGGTGCGCACGCACGAGACGACCGGCGCGGACGTCTCCCTGCACCTGACGCGGGTGACCGACCCGCGGGCGTACGGCCTGGTCCCCACGGACGCCACCGGCCGCGTCACCGCCTTCCTCGAGAAGCCCCAGACGCCCGAGGAGATCGTCACCGACCAGGTCAACGCGGGGGCGTACGTCTTCCGCCGCTCGGTCATCGACACGATCCCGGAGGGCCGGCCCGTCTCCGTGGAACGCGAGACGTTCCCCGAGCTCCTGGCCACCGGCGCCCACCTCCAGGGCATGGTGGACTCCACGTACTGGCTCGACCTGGGCACCCCGCAGGCCTTCGTGCGCGGCTCGGCGGACCTCGTCCTCGGCCGCGCCCCGTCCCCGGCCGTCCCCGGCCGCTGCGGCGACCGCCTGGTCCTGCCGACGGCCACGGTCGCCCCCGACGCCAAACTCACCGGCGGGACGGTGGTCGGCGCCGACGCGTACATCGGCGAGGGGGCCCGGATCACGGGCAGCACGATCCTGTCCGGCGCCGTCGTCGAGCCCGGCGCGATCATCACCGACTCCCTCGTCGGAGCCCGCGCCCGCATCGGCGAACGCACCGTCCTCACCGACGCCGTCATCGGCGACGGCGCGGTGGTGGGCCCCGACAACGAACTCCGCCAGGGCGTACGCGTCTGGTGCGACGCCCACATCCCCGCGTCCTCGCTCCGCTTCTCCTCGGACCAGTAGCCCCCGCACCCTCAAGGGGCCGAGCCCGGACTCGGCCCCACCGGGGCGACCATCAGGGGTGCACTCCCGCGGAGTGAAGCGGGGCTGACAATCAGCCCCTCCGGCGGAGTGAAGCGGGGGGGCGACAATCAGCCCTCTGGCGGAGTGAAGCAGGGGGCAACAATCAGCCCCTCCGGCGTTTGAGGAGCGGGGGTCCAGGGGGCAGAGCCCCCAGGCGGGGTACGGGGCGGAGCCCCGGAACAAGGGACGGGCAGGGGCGGAGGGGGCGAAAACCGCCCCGAGCCGCAGCCACGGCCCTGGACGGGAGAGCCCCGCCGGACCGGAGAGCCCAGGGACGGGAGAGCCCGCCGGACCGGAGAGTCCCCGGACGGGAGAGCCCGCCGGACCAGGGAGTCCCCGGACGGGAGAGCCCGCCGGACGAGCGCCCCCCACCGGCCGCGACCCCCGCGCGAACTAGAGCCGCCCGATGTCCCACTTGGGCATCTTCGGCACGCGCCGCGCCGGCACCCGCCCCGACAACAGAATGAACCGAGCGGCCCGATGCCGCTGCCCCGCGTACGGTTCGAGCAGCGACAGCATCACCGCATCGTCCGCATCCCGGTCCCCGGCCAGCGCGTACCCCACGATGCCCGGCAGATGAAGATCCCCCACGGTCACGGAGTCCGCCGCGCCATGACTGCGCTGCACGACCTCCGCGGAGGTCCACGGCCCGATCCCGGACACCAGCTCCAGCCGCTCCTGCGCGCGCACCGGCTCGAAGGACACCGCCTCCTCCAGCCGCGCCGCGACCCGCACGGCCCGCAGGATCGTCGAGGCCCTCTTGTTGTCCACCCCGGCGCGATGCCATTCCCAGGAGGGGATCAACGCCCAGGTCCGCGGCGCGGGCATGACGTACATCCGCTCCGGCGCGGGCCCCGGCGCCGGTTCCCCGTACTTGCGTACGAGCAGCCGCCAGGCCCGGTACGCCTCGTCGGTGGTGACCTTCTGTTCGAGCACGGACGGGATCAGCGACTCCATCACGAGTCCCGTGCGCGTCAGCCGCAGTCCCGGCCGCCGGTGCCGGGTGTGGGCGAGCAGCCGGTGTCGTGGTTCGAACGCGTCGGGGTCGTCGGAGGCGCCGAGCAGGTCGGGGAGCCGGTCGAGCAGCCATTCGGCCCCCGGCCCCCACGCCTCGCCCCGCGCCACCGTGCCACGCAGGGAGACCCGGAGCGTCCCCGGCCCGGCGGGTGTGAGAGTGGCCCGCCACACGGAGCCGTCGGGCGTCGCCCGGAACGTCGGATCGGCGGGCCCGCGCCGCAGCGGCCCGAGCACGAGCCCGAGGTCGAGCGGTCCGGGCGGCGCCCAGGTCCGGCTGCGCACGGGCCCGGCGGTCTGCCGGGGCATGCCGTGGGGTACGCCGACGTGTCCGCCGCGCACCGTCGTACGCGTCGGCCGAGGGGTGAAACGTCCAGCCACGGATGAGGTCCTAGTCGGGTCCTGTGCGGGGCCCCGGGGGTCACGGGGACGAGGGGCGCCCTATGAGGGTAGGCGCTGCGCGCGGACGGCACCCGGCGTTCCCCGCGGCGGGTCTCAGCGCACCACGACGAACGCGTCCGCCTCCCGCGCCGGCCGGGCCTTCGGCTCCTCCGCCGCGTGCCCGACGGCCACGGCGCCCATGGGGTCCCAGCCCTGCGGCAGTCCCAGCACCTCCCGTACGACGTCCCGGCAGAACATCGTCGACGACACCCAGGCGGACCCGAGCCGCTCCCCGGCCAGCGCGACCAGGAAGTTCTGCACACCGGCGCCGGTGGCGACCACGAACATCTCGCGCTCGGCCCCGTCGCGGCGCGCGTCGCCGTACGTGTGGGAGCCGTCCATCACCAGGCACGGCACCACGAGGTACGGCGCGTTGCGCAGGACGTCCCCGCGCCGCACCCGTTTGGCGATGGACTCCTCGCTCTTGCCGTCGCGCCGCAGGTCCGCGATCCACGCGTCCCGCATGGCGTCGAGCAGTCGCGTACGGGACTCCTCGGACTCCAGGAGGACGAACCGCCAGGGGGTGGTGTGGTGCGGTGCCGGCGCGGTCACGGCGGCGGCGACGGCGCGCCGTACGGCTCCGGGGTCGACGGGTTCGTCGGTGAAGGCCCGCACGGTGCGCCGCTGGGTCACCGCCTCCCGTACCGCCTCCGAGGTGCCCAGCCGGAACATGTCGTCGTGCGCGCCGCGCACCAGCGCGCGCGTGCCCTCGCCGTCGTCCTCGGCGGTCACGTGCGGAAGCCCGCGCAGGACCGCGACGGGCAGCCCGGCGGCCTTGCCCTTGACCAGGTCGCCGGCCGCGGCGAGTTCGTCGGCGGTGGCGACGACGGTCGCGCTGAGCGGATTGCCGTGCGCGTCCGTGCCGCCGCGCAGGTCGTCCAGCACCTGGATGCCCGCGGCGCCGATGGCGACGTCGGTGACCCCGGTGCGCCAGGGCCGCCCGAAGGTGTCGGTGATGACGACGCCGACCCGGACGCCGAGGGCGTCCCGCAGTCCGTCCCGGACGGCCCGCGCCGACGCGTCGGGGTCCTCGGGCAGCAGCAGCACGGTCCCGGCGGACGTGTTGGACGCGTCGACGCCGGCGGCGGCCATCACGAGGCCCTGTCGGTTCTCGACGATGCGCAGGGCGCCGCGCCGCGCGACGACGCGGACGGTCTCGGCGTCGATGGCGGCCTCGCGGTCGTCGGCGACGACGATCCGCCCCTCCGCCTTGGAGACGATCTTCGAGGTGACGAGGAGTACGTCCCCGTCGACGAGGCCGGGCTCCGCCGCGGCGACGAGCTTCGCGAGGTCGTCGCCCTCACGCACCTCGGGCAGCCCTTCCAGCGCCCAGACCCGGTAGCCGGCGACACCGCGCGCGGTGGTGTCCGCCGGGCCCGCGCCCGCCACGGATCCCTCCTTCGGGGGCAGCTCCGCGGTCATGACGTCCGTACCTCCTCGGCCAGGGCCAGCGCCTCGCGCGCCATCCGTGCCGTCGCTTCGAGGTCGGACATCATCAGCGGCACGGCCCGGCAGCGGATGCCGGCCGACTCCACGCGCTCCACGGCGGACGCGTCGACGGTGTCGACGAGCCAGCCGTCGAGGAGCCCCGAGCCGTAGTGCTCGGCGACCGCCGCGGCCGTGGACTCGACACCCACCGCGGCGAGCACCTTGTCGGCCATCCCGCGCACGGGCGCGTCCCCGACGATGGGGGAGAGGCCGACGACGGGGACGCCCGCGTCGGCGATGGCCTCGCGGATGCCGGGCACAGCGAGGATCGTGCCGATCGAGACGACGGGGTTGGACGGGGGGAAGAGGACGACGTCCGCCTCGGCCAGGGCTTCGAGCACCCCGGGCGCCGGCTTGGCCTGCTCGGCGCCGACGGGCACGATCGCCTCGGCCGGCACGGAGGCCCGCAGGCGCACCCAGTACTCCTGGAAATGGACGACCTTGCGCTCGCCGGGGCCGGTGGGGTCGTCCGCGGGGAGGGTGACGGCGACATGGGTCTCGACGCGGTCGTCGGACATGGGGATGAGGCGGACGCCCGGCTTCCAGCGGTCGCACAGCGCCTCGGTGACGGCGCTGAGCGGATAGCCCGCGCCCAGCATCTGCGTCCGTACGATGTGCGTCGCGAAGTCGCGGTCGCCGAGTCCGAACCAGTCGGGTCCGACGCCGTACGCCGCGAGCTCCTCCTTCAGGTGGAAGGTCTCCTCGGCGCGACCCCAGCCCTGTTCCTCGTTGATGCCGCCGCCGAGCGTGTACATCACCGTGTCGAGGTCCGGGCAGACCTTCAGCCCGAAGAGGTGGATGTCGTCGCCGGTGTTGCCGATGACCGTGATGTCCGCGTCCGGCACGGCCCGCTGGAGACCACGCAGGAACCGGGCACCACCGATACCGCCTGCCAGAACCACAATGCGCATGGGGTTCAGTCTGGCAGGCGGGTACGACAACGCGTCAGGGCGGTTACGAGACCTCGGCCACGGCCGTCACGAGACCTCGGCCACGGCGCAGCGGGCGTTGGGGGTCGCGCCGGCCGCGCGCTGCTCGGCCCGGGGGCGCATCGGCATCTCGGTGAGGCCCGGGTAGTAGATGTGCAGGCTCACGGCCGGTTCGAGCGAGTCGTTGACGACCTCGTGGACGTAACCGGGGGCGAACACCCGCTGCGCGCCGGACTCCAGCGCGCGCGCTCCGCGGTCGGTGCGCTCGGTCAACGCGCCTTCCAGGACGGTCAGTACGCCGGACGAGGGACCGTGGTCGTGCAGTCCGCTGCCCTGCCCGGGCACCCAGGACAGCAGCCACACCTCGTATCCGGGCCCGGTGTGCAGCCGGTGGTACCAGCGCGACGTCGCGTCGAACCGGACGAGGTGCTCCCACCGGGAGCGGTCGGCGGCGATCGAGCGGGCGAGACCGACGAACTCGGCCACCGTGGCGGGGTGCTCGCGCGGCGGCTGGAGGAGGTGGGGTACTTCGAGGATGTCGCCGGCGATCTGCAGGTCGCTGTCGCTGTTCATGGATGCGGTGGTTCCTCGGCGGGAGAGTGCTGGGGTGTCGCTGACCGTGTCCGCCCGGTTCACGGACGGGAGGGATGCCCTGGTGCGGGCGTGCCCCCCGGGAGGGGCGGAGGATTCGCCTCAGTGGCGGCGAGGCAGCCGGAGCGCGGTAGGGCTCAACAGCTGCAACAGCAACAGCAACAGCTACAGCGAGCGCGGGCAGCACCGTGGGACCCGGCGGTGCGGGTCGAGGTGAGCGCCAAGTTCGCGAGCATGCCCTCAAGGACACCGGTTCACACCTTCACTGTCAACTTGATGTCCAAGATGTGGGAGATGTTTCACCTCATCCGGTTCACCTGGCAGGCGAAAGGTTTGTTCAGGAGTCGCCCGGGACACATGGCGCACAACCGGGCGCACAAACCTCGCTGCGACCCCGTGATCCAAATGTGATCCGGTTCGCTTCGGAGTCCGTGTCGGAACGAGATCGAACTCCTGGTCGTCCTTCCCGGTGAGGGGTGGGACGTCCGGCCTGGACCCCTTGGGCTGTCAGGGTTTATGCCGATTTGAACACTTTCCGCATAGCCTTGGTTCCGCAGAGTGAATAAGGGGCCCAATAGCAGATCTCGGCTTGACTGGCCCGGATCGGCACACTTGTAATTTCACTCGTGTCGTTCAGCCGAAATCGGTAACGACAGCAGCACGGGGACGCGAAAGACAGACGAGGGGCGCACATGACCGAGCTGGTGCAGCAACTGCTGGTCGACGACGCGGACGAGGAACTCGGCTGGCAGGAGCGCGCGCTGTGCGCCCAGACCGACCCCGAGTCCTTCTTTCCCGAGAAGGGCGGCTCCACCCGCGAGGCCAAGAAGGTCTGCCTCGCCTGTGAGGTCCGCTCCGAGTGCCTCGAATACGCACTCGCCAACGACGAGCGGTTCGGCATCTGGGGCGGTCTGTCCGAGCGGGAGCGGCGCCGCCTGAAGAAGGCGGCCGTCTGAGAGTCCCCCGGAGGCGGACCGCCGGGAGCGGCCCTCCGGGAGAACGCAGTGCACGCGCGCGTGTGCCCCCGACCAAACGGCACACACTCCTACGTAACGAACGGCCCGTCGCAGGTGGGTTATCCACAGGCGGCGGGCCGCTGTGTTGCCCAGCCGTTAGTGTGGGCCCTCGTCCGAGACGTCCCGCTGTCCCCGCCGGACACAGACGTCCACCGCAGTCCATCGAACCGGGGCCCGTACCTCGATGTCCGTGCACAGCCATTCGGCAGCCCATCAAGACGCCGCTGCCACACCAGAGTTCCCGCGCCACGTGGTGACCGCGGTGGTCGTCTCCCACGACGGCGCCCGCTGGCTGCCCAAGGTGCTCGCCGGGCTGCTCGGCCAGGAGCGCCCCGTGCAGAACGCGGTGGCGGCCGACACCGGCAGCGCGGACGACTCCGCCCAGCTGCTCACCGAAGCGCTCGGCGCGGACCGGGTGCTGCACCTCGCCCGGCGCACCGGTTTCGGCCAGGCCGTGGAGGAGGCCTCGCGCACCGCCCAGGTCCTCACCCCCGAGGATCTGCCCTATCTGAAGCGCCCCAGCGGCTGGGACCCCGTCACGCGCACCTGGCGCGACGACGCCTACGACCTGCCGGACCTGCCGCACGGCGAGCCCGAGCAGTGGCTGTGGCTGCTGCACGACGACAGCGCCCCCGAGCCGGACGCCCTGGCCCGGCTGCTGCGTGTCGTGGAGGACGAGCACGAGCTCGGCAGGGACGTCGCCGTCGTCGGCCCCAAGCTCCGCGGCTGGTACGACCGCCGTCAGCTCCTCGAGGTCGGCGTCACCATCGCCAACTCCGGTCGCCGCTGGACGGGTCTGGACCGCCGCGAGCAGGACCAGGGCCAGCACGACCACGTCCACCCCGTGCTGTCCGTGTCCAGCGCGGGCATGCTGATCCGGCGCGACGTCTTCGAGGAGCTCGGCGGCTTCGACCGCCGACTGCCCCTGATGCGCGACGACGTGGACCTGTGCTGGCGTGCCCAGGCCGCCGGCCACCGCGTCCTCGTCGCCCCGGAAGCGGTCGTACGGCACGCCGAGGCCGCCTCCCGCGAGCGCCGCACCGTCGACTGCGCGGGCCGCACCTCCGCGTCCCCGCACAAGGTCGACAAGGCGGGCGCCGTCTACACCCTCCTGGTCAACGCCCGCACCGCGCAGCTGCCCTGGGTCCTGATCCGGCTGGTCCTCGGCACCCTGCTGCGCACGGTGGCGTATCTCGTCGGCAAGGTCCCCGGACAGGCCGTCGACGAGATCCGCGGTCTGCTGAGCGTCCTGCTGCGCCCGGAGCGGGTCGCCGCGGGCCGCCGCAGGCGTGGCCGCCCACAGGTCGACAAGGGGGAGCTGCGGGCGCTGTTCCCGCCGCCCGGCGCGACCGTGCGGGCCACCGTCGAACAGGTCGCGAGCAATCTGGTGGGCCGCTCCGACGCCGAGGCCACGGCCGGCGCCGGCCGGCACGGCAGCGCGGTCGAGTCCGGACCCGGCGGCGACGACGCCGACTTCCTGGAGATCGAGCAGTTCGCCCGCCTCAAGCGCATCGCCCGCAATCCCGGCCCGATGCTCTTCCTGGTGCTGCTGTTCGTCTCGCTGCTGGCCTGCCGTGAACTGCTCGGCGGCGGTGCGCTCTCCGGCGGCGCGCTGCTCCCGGCCCCGGCGGACTCCTCGGAGCTGTGGTCGCGCTACCTCGACGGCTGGCATCCGGTGGGCGCCGGCGGCACCCAGTCCGCGCCGCCGTACCTCGCCGTCGTCGCCATGCTGGCGTCGCTGATGCTCGGCTCCACCGGCCTCGCGGTCACCGTGCTGCTGGTGGCGTCCGTGCCGCTGGCCGGCTTCGCCGCGTACTTCGCCTCGCGGCCCCTCGTCGAATCCCGTCTGCTGCGTGCCTGGGCGTCCGTCGCCTACGCCTTCCTGCCCGCCGCCACCGGCGCGCTCGCGGGCGGGCGCATCGGCACCGCCGTCCTCTCGATCCTGCTGCCCCTCATCGCCCGCGCGGGCATCGCCGCGAGCGGTCTGGCGCACGCCTCGGGAGCCCGCGGCAGCTGGCGCGCCACCTGGGCGTACGCGTTGCTGCTCACCGTGACCACGGCGTTCACACCGATCGTGTGGCCCGTCGCGCTGGTCCTCGGCCTCGCGCTCCTGGTGGTGCGCCGCGGCGAGATCACCGCCTACGGACTGCGTTTCCTGGCCCAGCTCGGCACCCCGCTGCTGATCCTCGCCCCCTGGTCGCTGACGCTGCTCCCCTTCGGCTTCTTCGACCAGGCCGGCCTCGAGTACGGCGACGGCGCGGCCTCCGCGCTCGACCTGCTCGGCGCCAGCCCGGGCGGCCCCGGGACCGTCAGCGGGCTGATGCTCTTCGGCATCGTGCTGGCCGCGCTGGGCGCCCTGATGCGCACCGAGCGCCAGGCGGGCATCTGGACGGCCTGGGCCGTGGCCCTGGTGGCCCTCGTCTTCGCCGTCCTGTCGAACGGCTCCACCTGGGCGGGTCCCGCGACCCTGGTCTACGGCCTCGCGCTGCTGGTCGCCGCCGTGCTCGGCGCCGACGGGGCGCGCGCACGCGTGGCCGAGCAGAGCTTCGGCTGGCGTCAGCCGGTCGCCGCGCTCATCGCCTTCGCCTGCGCGGCCGGCCCCCTGCTCGTCGCCGCGGGCTGGATGATCCGGGGCGCCGACGGCCCCCTGGAGCGCCGCGACCCGGTACAGGTCCCCGCGTTCGTCGCCGAGGAGAGCGGCACCCGCGACCAGGCCCGCACCCTCGTCCTCGACAGCCGGTCCGCCGCCGACGTCGGCTACATGCTCGTCCGCGGCTCCGGCGCGCGCCTCGGCGACGCCGAACTCGCGGAGGCGGGCGGCGACAACAAGAGGCTCGACAAGGTCGTCGCGAACCTCGTGGCGGGCTCCGGCGCCGACCAGGCCGACGAGCTCGGCGGTTTCGCCGTGCGCTACGTCCTCGTCCGCAAGGGCGCGCCCCGTGAGGTGAGCCGCGTCCTGGACGCCACCCCCGGCCTGACCCGGCTCAGCCAGCAGGACGGCAGCGCCCTGTGGCGGGTGGACCAGCAGGTCTCACGCGCGGCGATCGTCCCCGAGTCCGGCGACTCGCTGTCCATCGCCGCCGGACCCGTCGAGGTGCACACCACGATCCCCGCCGGTCCCGACGGCCGCGTGCTGCGTCTCGCCGACTCGGCCGACGAGGGCTGGGTGGCGACCCTGGACGGCAGGCCGCTCACCCGCACCACGGTCGACGGCTGGGCCCAGGGCTTCCAACTGCCCCCGAACGGCGGCCGGTTGGACATCACCTTCGACGCCCCGATCGGCCACACCGCCTGGCTGTGGGCGCAGGGCACGCTCGCCGTCGTCCTCGTGGTGCTCGCCCTGCCCGGCCGGCGGCGCGACGTCGACGACGACCTTCCCGAGGAGCAGCCGGTCCCGGTCCAGGACACCACGGGCGACGGCCGCCGCGCCCGGCGGCTGCGCGCCCAGGCGGAGGCCGAGGCCGAGCAGGCCGCCCGGGACTCCGACGCCCCCGCGCCCCTGGACGAGGAGGCTCCGGCCGCCGCCGTCCCGCAGCAGCACGCGTACGGCGAATGGGACACACCGAGCTACGCGGGCGCCGAGTACGGCACCTCCGGCGGCGAGCAGTACGAAGGCGGACAGCAGTACACGGCGGGCGGCTACGACCAGACGTACCAGGCCGACCCTTACCAGGGCGGCCAGTACGACCCGTACGCCTACGGGGGCACGGCGTCGTACGACCAGACGTACGCCCAGGGCTACGACGCGGCGGGCCAGGGTTACGACCCGGCCTACGACCCGGCGCAGCCCCCGATGCCCCCGCAGCCGCCGCACGGCACCGACAGTGAGCGCCCCGACGGGAGCCAGCAGTGAACCGCACCACCCTGTCCCTGATCGCAGGCGCCGGCGCGCTCGCCGCCGTCACCGGATTCGCCGCACTCAGCGCTCCGGGCGCGGCCGGCGAGGACACCGCCAAGGCGGCCGCACGGCTGCCCGTGCAGCGCACCAGCCTGCTCTGCCCGCAGCCGAGCACCTCGGACATCGCGGACACGGCGTACACGTCTTTCACGCCGGTCTCGAAGGGCACGAGCGCCGGCGGCAAGGCCGAACTCCAGGTCGCGAGCGAGCAGTCGGCGGACGCGAGCGGCGGCAAGAAGGACGGCAAGAAGGCCGGCAAGCCCGTCGTGCAGCCCAAGGATCCCGGCAAGCCGTCCACCGGCGACAGTTCGGGTGCCGACGCGCCCGCCCTGGTCGGCACGGCCGAGGGCAGGTTCGCGCCGGGCTGGACCGTCCAGGAGACCACGGAGGTCGCCGCGGGCACCGGCCGCGGCCTGCTCGGCACCAACTGCACGGCCCCGGACACCGAGTTCTGGTTCCCGGGTGCCAGCACCGCCGAGGACCGCTCCGACTACGTGCACCTGACCAACCCCGACGACTCCGCCGCGGTCGTCGACATCGAGCTGTACGGCAAGGACGGCACCCTCAAGTCCACGGTGGGCGACGGCATCACGGTCCAGCCGCACTCCAGCGAGCCGATCCTGCTGAACACACTGACCGACGCCCCGCAGACCAACCTCACCGTGCACGTGAAGGTCCGCAGCGGCCGTGTCGGAGCCGCCGTGCAGGCCCTGGACGACAAGCTCGGCGGCGACTGGCTGGCGGCGTCCACCGACCCCGCGGGCAGCCTGGTCATGCCGGGCATCCCGAAGGACGCCACGTCGGTGCGGCTCGTCGCCTTCGTGCCGGGCGACACCGACGCCGACCTGAAGGTGCGCCTCGCCTCCCCCTCGGGCGCGATCACCCCCGCGGGCAACGAGACGGTGCATGTGAAGGCCGGCATGACCGCGGCGGTCGACCTCGGCGACGTCACCCGCGGCGAGGCGGGTTCGCTGGTGCTCACGCCCACCGACCGGCCCGTGCCGGTCGTCGCCGCCCTCCGGGTCGTGCGCGGCAAGGGCGACCAGCAGGAGACCGCGTTCATCCCCGCCACCGGCCCGGTCTCCGCGCGCGCGAGCGTCGCCGACAACAGCGCCAAGGGCACCACGCTCGCCCTGGCCGCCCCGGGCGGTCAGGCCCAGGTCAAGGTCACCGCGTCCGCGGGCAGCGAGGGCGGCACGGCCGTGTCCAAGACGTTCACGATCAAGGGCGGCACGACACAGAACGTGGCGGCGCCGGTCCCGAGCGGCCTCAAGGGCACGTACGCCCTCACGGTCGAGCGGATCTCCGGAGGTCCCGTCTACGCCTCCCGGATGCTCGCCTCCACCCAGGACGGCGTCCCCGGCTTCACGGTCCAGACCCTCCCGGACGACCGCGGGACGGTGTCGGTGCCGGAGGCGGAGCAGGACCTCTCCGCGCTGCTGAAGCAGTGACCGGCCGGGTCCCTCAAGGGACTCGACCGGTACGCCGGCCCGCCGGATCCCTGGGAATCCGGCGTCGGCGTGCTGCCCGCCGGGTCATGGGGATCGGGCGGTGGCGTCCTGCCCGCCCGGGCCCGGGGCCCGCGGTCAGGTGGCGGTGACCTGTCCGCCAGGCTCTGGGAATCCGGTGGCGGCTTCCTGCCCGCCGGGGCATGGCGATCAGGCGGCGGCGCCCTGCCCGCCGGGTCCCCTTCGCGGATCCGGCGGGGGTGATCAGTCCTCGCCGTACCGCGGGTCCACCGTCTCCGGTGTCAGCCCCAGCAGTTCGGCGACCTGTTCCACGACGACCTCGTGCACCAGGGCGGCGCGCTCGTCGCGCCCCTTGGTGCGGATCTCGACCGGACGGCGGTAGACGACCACGCGCGCGGGGCGGCCCTCACGCGCCGGGATCGTGCCGCCCAGCGGCACCGCCTCGTCGCTCCAGGCTTCGCCCGGCGCCTCCAGCCGGGGCACCTCCAGGACCAGGAAGTCGATGTCGGCGAGCTGCGGCCAGCGCCGCTCCAGCCGCTCCACGGAGTCCTGCACCAGGTCCGCGAACACCTCGGCGCGGCTCGCCGCGAGTGGCACCTGCGGTGGCGCCACCGGGCCGCGCATGCCCCTGCCGTGGCGATCACGACGGCGGGGCCCGGGTGCTGCGGCGCGGGGCGATACGGGGTTGTCCATCACTGACGAAGAGTAATCCCCGCGCGGCCCGCGCGCCCGGCCCCCACGCGGCTGCCCGCCGTTCGGCGGGAGAGCCGGTGGCGCGAGGTCCGGCGTTCGTTCCGGATGTCGCTCGATGACCATTCCAGCCAAGCTTGGGCTCGATTCCGTATCCTTCCCGGACCGTCACTCACATGACAATTGACATGGTTTGCGTCAAGTGGTGACCGGTTTCAGGTCTGTTCGGCCTCTCGGAACAGACTGTCCGCCCAGGTCAGGGTCGGGCACCGGAACGGTCGTGTGGGCGGTGTCACAGCACGACACGGTGGGGTGACCTGGGGGAGAGTCGTCGCGGCCCGCTCAAGAGTGCGGTACCGTCCAACGTCGTGAGCCTTGTACGTCGCTGTTCGCGCACCGCTTGCGGCCGTCCCGCCGTAGCGACGCTGACGTACGTCTACGCCGACTCGACCGCGGTCCTCGGCCCGCTCGCCACCTACGCCGAGCCCCACTGCTACGACCTGTGCGCCGAGCACTCCGAGCGCCTCACAGCGCCGCGCGGCTGGGAGGTCGTCCGGCTGGCCGACGCCTCCGGTCCGGCCCGTCCGAGCGGCGACGACCTGGAAGCGCTCGCCAACGCCGTGCGCGAGGCCGCCCGCCCGCAGCAGCGCGCCGCGGAGGCCGGCGGCAGTGCCCGCTCCGCGGACCCGATGGAGGTCGCCCGCCGCGGCCACCTGCGGATCCTGCGCTCGCCCGACAACTGAGCGCCCCGCACCCTCCCGCGCACCGATCACTTTGAGCCGTGCACGCCCATTGACGTGAAGTTGTCGCGGACACGACCATTCCGTTTGCCGTGAGAAATCGCTTTCCGCATCACGGAACTCGGGGAGGTGCCCGTGTACGTCCAGCAACTGGAGCCCGTCGCCGACTCGCTCGGCCTGTCCGCCCTCGTCGCCGCTCTGCCCCTCGTCATCGTGCTCGTCCTGCTCGGCGGTGTCCGCACCAAGGCGCACTGGGCCGGCCTCACCGGCCTCCTGGCGGCGTTCCTCGTCGCCTGGCTCGCCTACGGCATGCCCGTCGGCCAGACGCTCTCCAGCGCCGCCCAGGGCGCCGTCTTCGGCCTCTTCCCCATCCTGTGGATCGTCGTCAACGCCCTTTGGGTGTACCGGATGACCGTCCGCACCCGGCACTTCGACATCCTGCGCCGCTCCTTCGGGCGGCTCTCCGACGACCCGCGCATCCAGGCCCTCGTCGTCGCCTTCTGCTTCGGAGCACTCCTCGAAGCGCTCGCGGGCTTCGGCGCCCCCGTCGCGATCTGCTCGGTGATGCTGGTCGCCCTCGGCTTCGACCCGGTGCGCGCGGCGGTCGTCTCGCTCGTCGCCAACACCGCCCCCGTCGCCTTCGGCGCGATGGCGACCCCGGTCGTCACGCTCGCCCAGGTCACCGGCCTGCCGCTGGACTCCGTCGCCTCCGTGGTGGGCCGTCAGACCCCGCTGCTGGCCCTGGTCGTGCCCCTCGTGCTCGTCGGCCTGGTCGACGGACGCCGGGGGCTCCGGGAGACCTGGGTGCCCGCCCTGGCGTGCGGAGTCGCCTTCGCCGTCGCGCAGTTCGCCGCCTCCAACTACCTCTCCGCGCAACTCGCCGACATCGGTGCCTCCTTGGCGGGCGCGGCGGCCCTGGTCGCGGTGCCGCAGGCGCGCAGGCCCGCGGCCGAGCCCGTCCGGGCCGCGGTGCTGACCGGCGTACGCAGCGCCGACCTCGACGAACACGACCCGCGCCCCGAAGTGGTGCGCGCCTACGCCCCGTACGCGCTGATCGTGGCCGTCTTCTCGGTCGCGCAGATCCCCGCCGTCAAGGACTGGCTGGCGGGGGCGACCCAGATGTACGACTGGCCCTTCCTGAACGTCGTCGACCCGGAGGGCAATCCGGTCGGCGGGAACGTCTTCACCTGGCCGATCGTGTCGACCGGCGGCACGCTCGTGCTCCTCGCCGGACTGTGCACGGCACTCGTCCTGCGGGTTCACGCGCGCGTGGCGGTCAGGGAATGGGCGGCCACGGTCCACGAGTTGAGGTTCGCGATCCTCACCGTGACGTCCGTCCTCGCCCTCGCCTACGTCATGAACCTCTCCGGACAGGCCGCCACCATCGGGCACTTCGTCGCCGCGGCCGGTGCGGGCCTCGCCTTCCTGTCACCCGTGCTGGGATGGTTCGGTGTGGCCGTGTCCGGCTCGGACACCTCGGCGAACGCCCTGTTCGGCGCCCTTCAGGTGAGCGCGGCCAGGGAGTCCGGCCTGTCGCCCGAACTGCTCGCGGCCGCCAACAGTTCGGGCGGCGTGCTCGGCAAGATGATCTCGCCGCAGAACCTGACCATCGCGTGCGCGGCGGTCGGTCTCGCGGGCCGCGAGGGCGACCTGCTGCGCAAGGTGCTGCCGTGGAGCGTGGGGCTGCTGCTGGTGATGTGCCTCATCGTGGTCGGGCAGAGCTCACCGGTCCTGGAGTGGATGCTCCCCTGAGCCCGGCCGGACGGCGTCCCGGCCCGGGGTGTCGGCCCCGGGCCGGGACACCGTCCCTCGTGCGCCGTCCGGCCGCCCGCCCCGGGCCGTGACGCCTCCGCTCGTGCGTCATCCCGCCGCCCGCCCCGGGACGCGCCCGGACGCGCGCCCGGCGAACCGGCTCCGGTCGCGGGACGTCACCTCGGGAGCGCCGGGAACCGGCCTCTTGAAACGAGCGGGTTTCCCCCGGGTGACGGGCACAGGTCCGCAGGTCACCGATGCGCGTCCGCTCACCGACCGCACAGCGGACGGCCGGTCCGGACGGGTAGTTTGGGGCGACCGAAGTGGACTTCTGGAGGGTTGGCCGTGACTGCTGATCTGTCGCAGCTCGTGAAGGCGTACGACGTACGCGGGGTGGTCCCGGACCAGTGGGACGAGTCGCTGGCCGAGCTGTTCGGAGCCGCCTTCGTCCAGGTGACCGGAGCGGACGCCGTCGTCATCGGGCACGACATGCGGCCCTCGTCGCCCGGTCTGTCGGGTGCCTTCGCGCGCGGTGCCGCGTCGTGCGGCGCCGACGTGACCGAGATCGGCCTGTGCTCGACCGACCAGCTGTACTACGCCTCCGGCGCGTTCGGCCTGCCGGGAGCCATGTTCACCGCCTCCCACAACCCCGCCCAGTACAACGGCATCAAGATGTGCCGTGCGGGCGCCGCGCCGGTCGGTCAGGACACCGGCCTGGCCGAGATCCGCCAACTCGTCGAGTCCTGGCTCGACTCGGGCGCCCCCGCCCGGGACGCGACGCCGGGCACGATCACGCGGCGCGACACGTTGGAGGACTACGCGGCGTACCTGCGGTCCCTCGTCGACCTGACCTCCATCCGCCCCCTGAAGGTCGTCGTCGACGCGGGCAACGGCATGGGCGGACACACCGTCCCGACCGTCTTCGCCGGCCTGCCCCTGGACGTGGTCCCCATGTACTTCGAGCTGGACGGCACGTTCCCCAACCACGAGGCGAACCCGCTCGACCCGGCGAACATCGTGGACCTCCAGGCACGCGTCCGGGCGGAGGGCGCCGACCTCGGCATCGCCTTCGACGGCGACGCGGACCGCTGCTTCGTGGTCGACGAGCAGGGCGACCCGGTGTCCCCGTCCGCCATCACCGCCCTGGTCGCCTCCCGCGAACTCGCCAAGCACGGCGGCGGCACGGTGATCCACAACCTCATCACGTCCTGGTCGGTGCCGGAGGTCGTGCGGGAGCAGGGCGGCACCCCCGTCCGCACCCGCGTCGGCCACTCCTTCATCAAGGCCGAGATGGCCCGCAGCGGCGCGATCTTCGGCGGCGAGCACTCCGCGCACTACTACTTCCGCGACTTCTGGAACGCCGACACGGGCATGCTCGCCGCCCTGCACGTCCTCGCCGCGCTCGGCGGCCAGGACGGCCCGCTCTCCCGGCTCGTCGCGGAGTACGACCGGTACGTCGGCTCCGGAGAGATCAACTCCACGGTCGAGGACCAGGCCGCCCGCCTCGCCGCGGTCAAGGCCGCCTACGCGGGCGGCGAGGGCATCCGGCTGGACGAACTCGACGGCCTGACCGTCAGCGCCGACGACTGGTGGTTCAACGTCCGCCCCTCCAACACCGAGCCGCTGCTGCGCCTGAACGCGGAGGCGCGCGACGAGGCGACGATGACGAAGGTGCGCGACGAGGTCCTGGGGATCATCAGGGGCTGACCCGTTCGGCCCGCCGGGCCGGCGTCGGTCCGTCGGCCCCGGCCCGGCCCAGCGCGTCGGTCCGTCGGCCCCGGCCCGGCCCAGCGCGTCGGTCCGTCGGCCCCGGCCTGTCGCGTCGTCCCGCGGGCCCGGCCTCCTCGTCGGCCCGGTGCCTCGCCCGCACCTCGCCGGGGAGCCGGGCGGGGCCGCAGGACCGGGCGGGGCCGGGGGAGCACCTGGGCGAGGCCGGGGACCCGGGGCCGGAGGCGAGGGGCATCGGACGGGACACCCCGGCGAGCCTGTGCCGCGCCCCGGCGCACGGCTCCGCGCAGCGGTACTCTGACCAGGCCGCATCCACCTGTTCGGAAGGACACCCCATGCCGCTCGAAGCCGGCCTCCTGGAGATCCTCGCCTGCCCGGCCTGCCACGCCCCGCTCAAGGAGCAGGAGAGCGAGCTGGTCTGCACGGGCGCGGACTGCGGCCTGGCCTACCCCGTCCGGGACGGCATCCCCGTACTCCTCGTCGACGAGGCCCGCCGCCCCGCGTGAGCGGAGCGACCGCCCGGCACGAGCACGGCCGCCTCGCGGGAGCCCGGAGGCGCGGCGTCCGCGCCCGCGCCCGCGGTGCCACCCGCGAGGCACACACAGGCGACAACCCGGCGCGGTCCGGGTAGAAGACACCTGACGGGTACGGGCACGCGGCCCACACCGCGCCCGTGAAAGCGACCATCCGGCGACACTCGCGCAAGCGACCCCCCGGTGATCGGAGGCTGCCGACCCCATGCTCGACGAATCGCTGCTCGACGACCCCGAAGCGCTCGCCCGCGCCGACCGGCGTGCGCTGCTGCGCGGCGCCGCCGAGGCCGGTGCCCGGGTGCGCACCGCCGTCCGGCACGCCGCGGAGGCCGGGATCCCCGATCTCAAACCGGACGGCCGCCCGCGCGCCGTCCTGATCGCCGGTCCGGGCCTGGCCGCCACCGGCGTCGCCGAACTGCTCGGCACACTCGGCGGCCCGAGCTGCCCCGTCACCCGGCTGACCCCGAGCGGCGTCGCCCCCGCCGCGGGCGCGCTGCGCTGGGAACTGCCCGGCTGGGCGGGCCCGGTCGACCTCCTGCTCGTCGCCACACCCGACGGCACCGAGCCAGGTCTCGAACTCCTGATCGACCAGGCGTACCGGCGGGGCTGCACCGTGGCCGCGGTGGCGCCCGCCGGCTCCCCGCTGACCGAGGCGGTCGCGGGCGCGCACGGCCTCTTCGTCCCGATGGCGTCCGCCCCGTACGAACACGACGAGCCCCTCGCGGCCTCCGCCCCCGGAGTCCTGTGGGCGCTGCTCACCCCGCTGCTCTCGCTCCTCGACCGCACGGGTCTGGTCTCCGCCCCGCCGGAGTCCCTGCAGAAGGTCGCCGACCGCCTCGACCACGTCGCCGAGCGCTGCGGACCGGCCATCGCCGCGTACAGCAACCCCGCGAAGACCCTCGCGGCCGAGCTGGCCGAGGCCCTCCCGGTGATCTGGACCGAGGGCGCCTCCGCGGGCCCGGCCGGACGCCGCTTCACCGCCGCCCTCGCCGAGCTGGCCGGCCGCCCCGCGCTCACCGCCGAACTCCCGGAGGCGCTCGCCTCGCACAGCGTGCTGCTCGCGGGAGCCCTCGCCGCCGGCGCCGACCCGGACGACTTCTTCCGCGACCGCGTCGAGGAGGCCCAGGCCCTGCACGCGCGCGTGGTGCTGCTCCGGGACCGCCCGATCGGCGGCATCAGCGCGGCGCCCGCCGCCCGCGAGCTCGCCCTCAGCCACGACACCGCGATCAGCGAACTGGAACCCGAGGAGGGCGACGAACTGGAGACCCTCGCCGAACTGATCGCCGTCACCGATTTCGCCGCCGTTTACCTGGCGCTCGCTTCGGGGGCATGATCTTGTCTCCGACGCCCTGATCCTCGTACGCGGACAGACCTTCGTACGCTGAGACCGGCACCGGCACCGCCCACGCGGAGCCGGTGCCGTGCCCCTTCGTGTCTCCCGGTACGCGGAGACGGGCGTCGACCCCCGTGCGCGGAGGCAGGATCCGCGTCGTACCCGGAAGGAACCGCGGAGACTCGTATGGACCGCCTCGACAACACCATCCGCCCCTACGCCTGGGGTTCGACGACCGCCATCGCGCGGCTGCTCGGTGCGGAGCCGACCGGTGAACCGCAGGCGGAGATGTGGATGGGCGCCCACCCCGGTGCTCCCTCGCGCACCGGGCGCGGCCCGCTCAACGAGGTCGTCGGCGAGGACCCCGAGCGGGAACTCGGCCGTGCCGCGGTCGCCAAGTTCGGTCCCCGCCTGCCGTTCCTGCTGAAGATCCTCGCCGCCGGCGCCCCCCTCTCCCTCCAGGTGCACCCCGACCTGGAGCAGGCCAGGGAGGGCTTCGAGGACGAGGAGAGCCGCGGTGTCCCGATCGACGCACCGCACCGCAACTACAAGGACGCCAACCACAAGCCCGAACTGATCTGCGCCCTCACCGAGTTCGACGGCCTGTGCGGCTTCCGGGCCCCGGGCGAGGCCGCCGACCTGCTCGCGGGACTCGACGTCGACTCCCTCAAGCCGTACGTCGACCTGCTGCACGCGCACCCGGAGGACGCCGCGCTGCGCGAGGTCCTGACGGCGGTGCTGAGCGCCGACCCCGACGAGATGGCCCACACCGTCACCGAGACCGCTGCCGCCTGCGACCGCCTCGGCGGCGCCTACGCCCCGTACGCCGACCTCGCCCACCACTACCCGGGCGACCCCGGCGTCATCGCCGCCATGCTGCTCAACTACGTGCAACTGCAGCCGGGTGAGGCCCTGTTCCTCGGCGCGGGAGTCCCGCACGCCTACCTGAACGGCCTCGGCGTCGAGATCATGGCCAACTCCGACAACGTCCTGCGCTGCGGTCTCACCCCCAAGCACGTCGACGTCCCCGAACTCCTGCGCATCGTCCGCTTCGAGGCGACCGACCCGGGCGTCCTGCGCCCGGAGGCGTCCCCGGACGGCGAGGAGGTCTACGCGACCCCCATCGACGAGTTCCGGCTCTCCCGGTACGTCCTGGCGGAAGGTGCCGTCCCGCACGACCTCACCCGTGACACACCGCAGATCCTCCTCTGCACGGCGGGCACCGCGCTCGCGGGCCACATCGCGCTGGCCCCCGGACAGTCGGTCTTCGTCCCGGCCGGCGAAAAGGCCGAAGTGTCAGGGAACGGCACGGTCTTCCGCGCGACAGTGGTGGCCTGACAGGGCATCCTCGGTGTCCTGGACCCCTCGTCACGGTGGCCAGCCGCACCCCTGTGGCACCGGGCTGCAACAATGGCCCACCGCAAAGGGCGGGCAAAGCCCGGACCGGGGTACGAGGGTACGGACCGGGACCCGGACGGCGTACGAAGGGACAGCAGGAGCACATGAGCGCTTCAGGCGGCACCAAAGCGATCGTGGCGGCACTCGGCGCCAACCTCGCGATCGCGGCATCGAAGTTCGTGGCGTTCGCCTTCAGCGGCTCGTCCTCGATGCTCGCCGAGGGCGTCCACTCGCTCGCCGACTCCGGCAACCAGGCCCTTCTGCTCATAGGCGGCAAGAAGGCGCAGCGCGAGGCGACCCCGCAGCACCCCTTCGGCTACGGCCGCGAGCGCTACATCTACGCCTTCCTCGTCTCGATCGTCCTCTTCTCGGTCGGCGGCATGTTCGCCGTCTACGAGGGCTACGAGAAGATCAAGCACCCGCACGAGCTGGAGCACTGGTACTGGCCGGTGGGCGTCCTGGTGTTCGCCATCATCGCGGAGGGCTTCTCCTTCCGTACGGCCATCAAGGAGTCCAACGAACTGCGCGGCGGGCTGTCCTGGGCGCAGTTCGTCCGCCGCGCCAAGGCTCCCGAGCTGCCGGTGGTCCTCCTTGAGGACTTCGGCGCGCTCATCGGTCTCGTCCTCGCCCTCGGCGGTGTCGGCCTGGCCCTGCTCACCGGCGACGGCATCTGGGACGGCATCGGCACGGTCTGCATCGGTGTCCTGCTCATCCTGATCGCCCTGGTCCTCGCGGCCGAGACCAAGTCCCTCCTGCTCGGCGAGGCCGCGGGCGTCGAGGACGTCAAGAAGATCGAGACCGCGATCGTCGACGGCCGCACGGTCACCGGCGTCATCCACATGCGCACGCTCCACCTCGGCCCCGAGGAGCTGCTGGTCGCCGCGAAGATCGCCGTCGAGCACGACGACACCGCGGCCCAGGTCGCCTCCGCGATCGACGCCGCCGAGGCCCGTATCCGCACCGCCGTCCCGATCGCCCGGGTGATCTACCTGGAGCCGGACATCTACAGCGAGGCCGAGGCCGCGAAGGGCGCCGACCCCGAGGCGACGCCCGGTGGCCCGGCCCACCCGGTCGAGCACTGACCTTCGCGCCCACGGCGCCGGGCCCGCCCGGCGCCGGCGCCACCGGACGCTCGCACGCCGCGGGGCCCGCCTGCGATTCCAGGCGGGCCCCGCGGCCGTTCGCGTCCGGCTCTTCCCGGCTCCGCGTCTCTTCGACATCTCTGTTCGCGATGTCCCCCGGCCGATCAGCTCATGCCGCCTGGGCCACTCATGCCGCCCGGGCCACTCATGCCGCCGGGACCACTCGTGCCGCCCGGGCCGCCGTACACGGCCCACGGCGGCATGGGCGGCACCGCCCGGGCCCGCCGCCGTACGACGAACGCCGCGATCCCGATGCCCACGCCCGCCAGCGCGACGGGCACCCCGAGCACCCCGGCCCCCGCGAGCGCCAGGGGCAACGCCCGGTCCTCGGTCACCCGGGCCTGGACGGCACCGACCGGCACCGTCCCGCCGTGGTCGTCCGGGAAGAACCGCGAGTCCCGCGAGTTCACGCGGTGATCACCGAGCAGGAACAGCCGGCCTTCGGGCACCTTCACGTCGTACCGCTGGTGCGTCCCGTCCGCGACCCCGTCCTTGACGTACGGCTCGTCGAGCGGCTTCCCGTTCACCGTGATCCGCTCGTCCGCACCCTCGCCGTCACAGCACACCACCCGGTCGCCGCCGACCCCGATGACGCGCTGCAGGACGTTGCCCGAGAAGGAGTAGCGCTCCGGCGACCGGAACAGCACCACGTCACCACGCCGCACCTCGCTCCCGTCGATCCGCTCGAACACGAGCCGCTCGCCCACGGTGTAGGTGGGCGCCATGCTGTCGCTGCGCACCTGAGTCGTCGTGAACGCCGTACGCGCGGCCAGAATCGACCCGAGCACCAACACCAGCCCCAATGGCCCCAACACCCACGCCGTGATCGTCAGCCCTCGCCCCTTGCGCACCGCGACACCCTCCAGCCCCACCCCGCACGGAATTTCCGCGCGCGCAGAGGCTAGCCGTCGCGGCGCCACGAGCAGCCACCGACCGCCCCCGCACCCTGGGCGGACGTCCCTCGTCCACCTCCCCTCACCGGCCGGACCCGTACCCGCGAGGCCCCCGTCCGTCCGGAGGCGGACTGGGGCGAGCCCCGCCCACCGGTGTAGCTTTGTGGCTGAGCCAGACGTCGCTGCTGATGGCGGTCGGGCGGTCCCACCGCGGACCGGCCGAGGGAGAGAGGGCCTCCGACGGACTGCGCTGCGCGCATCGGGCACACCCGTGTCCAGCCGGGCATCCCTGTGCCCGTCGGCGCGCAGACCAGCCCTATCCACCTCGCCCCGACACCGAGGAGCAGCTCGCAATGACGACTGTCGACAACCGACAGGACTTCAAGGTCGCCGACCTCTCCCTGGCCGACTTCGGCCGCAAGGAGATCACCCTCGCCGAGCACGAGATGCCCGGCCTGATGTCGATCCGCCGGGAGTACGCCGAGGCGCAGCCCCTCGCCGGCGCCCGCGTCACCGGCTCCCTGCACATGACCGTGCAGACCGCCGTCCTCATCGAGACCCTGGTCGCCCTCGGCGCCGAGGTCCGCTGGGCCTCCTGCAACATCTTCTCCACCCAGGACCACGCCGCCGCGGCCATCGCCGTCGGCCCGAACGGCACGCCCGACAACCCGCAGGGCGTCCCGGTCTTCGCCTGGAAGGGCGAGACCCTGGAGGAGTACTGGTGGTGCACCGAGCAGGCCCTGAGCTGGCCGAACAGCCCCACCGGCGGCCCGAACATGATCCTCGACGACGGTGGTGACGCCACCCTCCTCGTCCACAAGGGCGTCGAGTACGAGAAGGACGGCAAGGTCCCCTCGGTCGACACCGCCGAGTCCGACGAGCACCGCGTCATCCTCGAACTCCTGCACCGCACCATCACCGACGGCTCGCAGAAGTGGACCCAGCTCGCCTCGGAGATCCGCGGCGTGACCGAGGAGACCACGACCGGCGTCCACCGCCTGTACGAGATGCACCGCGACGGCACCCTGCTGTTCCCGGCGATCAACGTGAACGACGCCGTCACCAAGTCGAAGTTCGACAACAAGTACGGCTGCCGCCACTCCCTGATCGACGGCATCAACCGCGCCACCGACACCCTGATCGGCGGCAAGACCGCCGTCGTCTGCGGCTACGGCGACGTGGGCAAGGGCTGCGCGGAGTCCCTGCGCGGCCAGGGCGCCCGCGTGATCATCACCGAGATCGACCCGATCTGCGCCCTGCAGGCGGCGATGGACGGCTACCAGGTCACGACCCTCGACGAGGTCATCGACAAGGCCGACATCTTCGTCACCACGACGGGCAACAAGGACATCATCATGGCCGCGGACATGGCCAAGATGAAGCACCAGGCGATCGTCGGCAACATCGGTCACTTCGACAACGAGATCGACATGGCCGGCCTCGCGAAGATCGACGGCATCGTCAAGGACGAGGTCAAGCCCCAGGTCCACACCTGGAAGTTCCCCGACGGCAAGGTCATCATCGTGCTGTCCGAGGGCCGCCTGCTGAACCTGGGCAACGCGACCGGACACCCGTCCTTCGTGATGTCCAACTCGTTCGCCGACCAGACCCTGGCCCAGATCGAGCTGTTCACCAAGCCGGAGTCGTACCCGACCGACGTCTACACGCTGCCCAAGCACCTGGACGAGAAGGTCGCCCGCCTCCACCTCGACGCGCTCGGCGTGAAGCTGACGACGCTGCGCCCCGAGCAGGCCTCGTACATCGGTGTCGAGGTCGAGGGCCCGTACAAGTCGGACCACTACCGCTACTGAGCACCCCCGCCGAGCAGCGGTACCACCGCTCGGCGTACGGATGTCAGCAGGCCCTCGCCGTCACGGCGGGGGCCTGTCCCCGATGAGGACCTGAACGCCCATGCCCCGCGGCCGATATTCGCTCCATGATCCGCACGACCACACCCCCCTCGCCGAAGAACACTTCCACTGCGCGCCCGGCCCCTCCGGCTGGCGCTACGTCGCTCAACGCACCACCCCCTCCGACAGCGGCAACGCGCCCGGCCCCCACCACAGCGAGGTCACCGGTTCCGTCGACCTCGCCCTCGACGAACTCGGCCGGCCCATCCGTCTCGAACTCCACGCCGCCGGCTGGCAGGTCCGGGGCGCCGCCCTCGACGGCGTGACCTGGGTCCGCACCGACCCCACCGGCGCGGAGGCCACCGAAGGCAACGTGCCCGCACACGCATTCACCGGTACGTCTCCCGCCTTCCTCGTCGCCACCGCCCGTCTCCTTCGCCTCACCCCCTCCGCCTCGGCGACCCGCGTACGCCTCGTCGCCTTCACCGACCCCGTCCTCGCCCCGCGCACCCTCGACCAGTCCTGGGCCTTGATCGCAAGCGAAGCACACGCCACTGACAGCGGCCCTCTGATCGTGGACGAATACCAGGTCACAGCCCTGGACACGGGGGAACAGCACGCCGTGCACATCGCGGGGGACGTGGTCCTCGCGGCGCCCGGCATCGAGCTGGAGCACCTCGAAACCCCGCCGTCGGTGTTCACCTGACGACGCCGGGTCCACCCGACGCGGCGGTCCACCAGGCGGCCGCCGGTTCGCACGACGACCGACGCGTCGCGCCGCCCCGCGGCCGCTAAGCGGGCGGCACGAATCCCGTCGCGGGAGGACCTGCCTCCTCGTTCCGATCGTGCCCGTCCCGGAGGTCGGGCCGGTCGGGCCGGTGGGCCTCAGGAACGGCGGCCGGTTGCGTCGGCCTCGGCGTCTGCTGCGGAGACACGTCCCGACCCCCGGCAGCCGCCGGCGCGTACGGCTGGGGAGGGGCGTAGGACTGAGGAGCGGCGTAGGGCGGGGGAGCAGCGTGAGGCCCGGCGTAGGGCGGGGGAGCTCCGTGAGGCCCGGCGCCTGGTGCTCGCATCGCGGGTCCGGGCACTCCCGGCGCACCGGTCGGGTATGTGCCGGCACCCCGCTGCGCGAAACCGGCCGCCCCACCACCGAATGTCCGCCGGACCTCCCGCGCCTGCCGCTCCTGCACCACCGCCGCCAGATACGCGGCCGGCGGCACGCCCTGCGGCGCCGGAGTCCCCGTACGCGCGGCGACATCGGAAGCCAGCCGCTCCGCCATGGCCCAGCCGACCTGCGGATCCAGCTGCTGCATCCGTGTCAGGTACTGGCGGACGGCCAGCCACAACCCGTCCGGAACGGCGGACAGGTCGAGCTCGGCGAACCGTCCCGCGAGCCACGGCGGCGGAGGAGGCACGTACGGCATGTGCCCCACCGGGATCCGCTCCCGGACCACAAGGGTCCCCGCGAACACGTCACCCAGCCGACGCCCCCGCGCCGACACCAGCGAGGCGATGCACGCGACGATCCCGAACGTCATCAGGATCTCGACCACCCCCACAGCCCCGCGCACCAGCGCGTGCCGGAACCGGATCGGGCCCCCGTCGTCACGCACCACCCGCAAACCGCACGCCAGCTTCCCCAGCGAACGGCCGTGGCTCAGCGTCTCCACCGCGATCGGCCCGCCCACCAGCACCAGCACGAAGGCGGCGATCGAGACCGCGACCTGCGCCGCGTCGTCCAGCGTGGCCGTCGACGCGATCAGACCGATCGTCACGACGACGTAGACGGCGACAGCCACCGCCAGGTCGAGCAACACGGCCAGCGCCCGGCTCGGCAGTTTGGCGGGACGCAACTCCAGCGCGACCGCCTCACCCGTCACTAGCTCACTCACGCCCGCTGTCCTTCCCCTGGCCTGCCCCGAGAACGGCCAGTCTGCCAAGCTGAGGTCACATCGCGCCGCAGTACCACCAGCTGACCCCCACGACGAGCAGCCGAGGAGCAGCCAACCCGATGGACCTCGACGTCTTCGTGTCCGCCCACCGCGCCGAGTGGGACAGGCTGGATGCCCTGCTGCGCCGCCAGCGCCGCCTGAACGGAGCAGAGGCCGACGAACTCGTCGCCCTGTACCAGCGCACCGCCACGCACCTCTCCCTGATCCAGTCCAGCGCCCCGGACCCACAGCTCACCGGCCGCCTCAGCCAACTGGTGGCACGCGCGCGCAGCGCGGTGACGGGCACCCGCCGGGCATCCTGGCGCGACGTCACCCGCTTCCTGACGCACGGTTTCCCGGCGGCGGTCTACCGCTCGCGTCACTGGTGGGTCCCCACGGCTCTCGTGTCCATCCTGGTCGCGGCGCTCCTGGGGTGGTGGATCGGCGCGCACCCCGAGGTCCAGTCGTCCATCGCGGCGCCGAGCGAACTGCGCGACCTCACCCGCCCCGGCGGCCAGTACGAGACGTACTACTCCAGCCACCCCGCCGCCTCCTTCGCGGCCCAGGTGTGGACGAACAACGCCCAGGCCGCCGCGATGTGCCTGGTCCTGGGCGTCTTCCTGGGCCTACCGGTGCTCTGGATCCTCTTCCAGAACATGCTCAACCTCGGCGTCGGCATCGGCCTCATGTCCTCCGCCGGCCGCCTCGACACGTTCCTTGGACTCGTCCTCCCGCACGGCCTTCTCGAACTGACCGCCGTCTTCGTCGCCGCGGGCACCGGGCTGCGGCTCGGCTGGACCGTGATCGATCCCGGCCCCCGGACGCGCCGAACAGCGCTCGCCGAGGAGGGGCGAGCCGCCGTGGGGATGGCGATAGGCCTGGCGTTGATCCTGTTCGTGTCGGGAGCCATCGAAGGCTTCGTCACGCCGTCCGGCCTTCCCACCTGGGCCCGAATAGGCATCGGAATCGCCGCTGAACTGGCGTTCCTCGCGTACGTCTATGTCCTGGGCGGACGCGCGGCACGCGCCGGCGACACGGGCGACGTCGACGAGTCCGAGCGCAGCGCGACGCTACCGACGGCCGCCTGATGTGCGGACACCCCCGCTGACCTGCTAGTCTCCTCTTCGCCCCACAGGAGCCGTTGACACGGAACCAGCGGGGAGGTAGATTCGAACAGTTGCCTAGAACTGGACATGTGCCGGTGGCAGCAGTTAGTCTCTGCTTGCTTCTCGAGACATCGATTTCGAAGAAGCCACCCCCGATGATTCAGAAATGGCCGCCGGTCAGTCCGGCCCAAAACTTCTGATAAAGTCGGAGTCGCCGGAAAGGGAAACGCGAGAGCGGGAACCTGGAAAGCACCGAGGAAATCGGATCGGAAAGATCTGATAGAGTCGGAAACGC
>NZ_BAABKB010000047.1:0-182026 GCF_039543605.1 Streptomyces siamensis
GAGGACTCGGACTTCGACGGCTCCGACTTCGACGCGGAAGGCGACTCCGACTTCGAGGACTCAGGCTTCGAGGACTCGGACTTGGAGGGTTCGGACTTCGACGGTGAGGCCGAGGATTCGGAAGGTGAGGTCGACGTGCCCGACTTGGAGGGCCCGGACGACGTCGAGGAGGGAGAGGACGGCGACGTCGGCGGGGTGGTCGGTGCGCACGCCCCGCCACCGGTCGGGGTGACGCACGGCGTCGTTTTCGGCGTCGTCGGCGTGGGGGTCACGACCACCGTCGGGAAGGGCCGTGGCGGACGATGCGTCCGACGGTCGTGGTGCGTGTTGTCACCCCGGTACCGGGCCGTCCACTTGTCGTTGTGCGGGTCGACGATGACGAACACGTTGATGATCGTCACGGAGGGCGCTATCACCACGACGTTCTGCGGCTGGAAGGACGCCCAGCGTTGGCCCGTCTGCTTGGGCGTGGACTTCTGCTGGACGGGCTCCTTCAGCGGGTTGCCGCAACCGCAGCGCGTACGGGGCACACCGTGGGAGTCGACGAGTACCGAGGTGCCGGACTGGAGGATCGCCTGGTAGCTGGTGGGGCCGCCGGAACGGTAGCCGTGGTTGGTCACACGCGTGTCGGCGCTCAGTTGAACCGGCGTGAGCGACCGCAGGTACGAGGGGATCTGTCCCGCCGTGATGCCCTCCACCGAGGCGAAGGCCCTGGCTTTGGACGGGTCCGCCTGCAGCGCCTTGATCTGCTTCTCCACGTTGCACGGGGAGACGTTCTTCCGGCCGGCGTACAGCCCCGGCGCCGAACCCACCACGCCACGCGTCACGTTGCCGGGCACCTCGGTGGTGCCTCCGCCCTGCGTTCGTGTCTCGACGGGCGCGCCGGTGGTCTTCGGTGTCGTACCTCCCGGCGCCGTGGTCTTCGGCGGCGTGGTCTTCGGCGTCGTGCCGCCCGGCTCCGTCGTCTTCGGCGGCGTGGTCTTCGGCGTCGTGCCGCCCGGCTCCGTCGTCTTCGGCGGCGGCGTCCCGGGCTCCGTGGTCTTCGGCGCCGAGGTGCCGGTCTTCGAAGTCTCCGGCGCGGTGCCGGTGTCGGTCGCCGTCGACTCCGTGAACGGGTCGGGCCCGGCCGCTGCCGCCGGCTGGAGGAACACCTCACCGGCGGTGTTCTTGCCACCGCCGCCGTTGTTGCTGAACAGGAGACCGACGACCACGGCCAGCGCGACGACGCCGGTCAACAGCGCGACCCGGGGTGCCGACCTCCACCAGGGATGCTCGGGCCCCTGCCCCGGACCACCGCGCCCGGACGGTCCGCCCCCGCCGCCCCCGCCGCCTCCGCGGCCGCCCGGACCGGACCCACCCGGCGGCGGCTCCGAGGGAACACGGCTGTCGGGCTGCGTGGGAGTGGGACTTGGCGTGGGCTCACTCGGCTGCGACGGACGCGCCAGCGGGCCGGAGGGCGGTCCTGTGGGTTGGCCGCCTGTGGATTGGCCGGAAGTCGGCGGTTCGACGCTCACGAGCTGCTCCCGTTGTAGGGATTCCGCGGCACCCGGTGCATCTCGCGCCGCTTTCTTCCACAACTGAACCATTGTGTGCTCCAGCCCCGTGCCCCCCGCAAGCCGACGCGGTCGGCCCCCTCCGAGGGGCGGCCCGTGCGGGCCCTGCCTAACGTGGCAGCGTGCGTCCCGAAACCCCGTCCGACCAGGCAAGAGCCCTCCGTGGTGAGCGGACGGCAGCTCACCACGGCTGGGGTCAGGCCATAGTGGCCGTACTGGCGGGGACGGTAGTGATGACGGTCGTCGCGGCGCTGGGACTGTGGGCGGCGGGAGCAGCGGACCTCCCCGACGGCGCGTTCGCGCGCGTTGTGGCGGCGACCGTGGTCACCGCGGTCGGCGGAACCGTCGAATTCGCGGGCGGCGCAGGCGTCGTCGCCGACACCGAGGCCGGCCTGACGGTGACTCCGCTGTCGGTGACGCTCGCCGGAACCCTGGTCGTCGCGGCCGGTTTCCTGCGACCGCTGCGCCACCGGGCCGTCACCGGCTCCCGTGAACTGGCCGGATGGGCGGCGCGGATCGCCGTCGTATGGCTCGTGGTCCTCCTCGCGCTCGCGCTGCCGGCCCGTCACACGTTCAGGATCTCCCTCGGCGACGACACCGTCGGCGACATCGGCGACCTGTTCGGCGTCACGCCCGAGGTGGGGTTCGCGGCGAACGTGCCGCAGACCCTGGGCTTCGGGATGCTGTGGCTGCTCGGCGTGCTCGTGCTCGCCCTGCTGGTCTCGCCCGGGGCACCGCTGCCCGCCCGGCTGCTGCGCTTCCAGGAGTCGGTCCGTCGGGCCGCGTTCGCCATGGTGGCCCTGCTGCTCGCGTACGTGGCCCTCGGTGCGGTCGTGGGGCTGGTCGTGGCGGCGACCCGCGGTCATGCGGCGGACACGTTCGCGGCGATCCTCCTCGGCCTCCCGAACCTCGTCTGGCTCGCCTTCACCATCGGGCTGGGCGCCACCTGGCACGGGCGCGTGGACGGGCCCTTCGGGCTGCCCATGCCGCCCCTGCTCGAAGAGGTCCTCCGCACACCGGACGTCTCCACCGTCGACCTCGGCACCCTGGCCGCCCACGACGGCCGGGTGTGGTGGCTGCCGGTCGTCGACGCGGTGCTGCTGCTCGCCGCCGCGTTCCTGATGGCGGCCCGCTCACCGGCGCGGATGCGGAGCCGGCAGCACGCGGTGCACATGGCGGTGGCGCTCGTGCTCACCGTGCTCATGATCTGCCTCGTCGGCCGTGTCTCGGCACACCTCGGTCTGTCGGTCCTCGGCATCGGCGACCTCGGCGGCGGCCTGGGGGGCGAACTGCTGCTGCGGCCCGACGTCTGGTCCGCGCTCGGCTGGGCAGCGCTGTGGGGCCTCGTCACCGGCTTCGTGGGCGGTCTGTCGGCGAGGCGCGTACACCGCCGAGGCCAGGCCGGGGTGGCGCCCGGCCCCTCCGACAGCACGCCGTCCGCCTGACGCCGCACGGCCGCGGGTCCGCCCCGGTCCGGCCCATCAGGTCTCTCCCAGCTCGTCCCCGTCGTACGACACCAGCCGCGTGGGTTCCCGGTCGTCCCGGGCCGGCGCCTGGACGACCCCGGTCTGCTCCCGCGGGTACGGGTCCGCTGGGTGCTCCGGTGCCGCGGCCGACGGGTCGTGCTCGGCCGCGAAGGTGCTCAGCCGTGTCCCGTCGCAGTACACCCACCGTTCGTGCTCACCGTCGTAGATCCAGACCGATTCGCCGTCCACGATCACCCCGATCCGCTGGCCCCGCGTGCGGTCGCGGAAGCTCTCCCCGTCGATCCGTCCGGTCGCGAGTTCCTCGGCGGCCCTGCGGTAGCGGATGAGCGCGTCCTCCACACGGGTCAGCAGCGGGCGCGGGTCCGCGGTGCGGGCGAGCGGACTGCCCGCCTCGGGGGGCGCCTGCGGCACCGGTACCAGGAGGCGGCCGTCGACCCAGGCCGACCAGCCGTTGGAGCAGACGACGCGGCCCCAGTCGCCGAGCCGGTCGACCAACTGCACGGGCAGCAGCGGGTCGAGCGGCACGGTCGGCCGGGACGGGTCCGGTTCCTCCCAGGCCGGGAGACCGTCCTGCGGCACGACATGCGTGGGGTGGAAGCCGGGAGTCGTCATCGGCACCTACTTCCGCAGGACGGCGGGCTCGTGCCGCTGGAGCAGCCGGTCGACCAGCCGTCCGAAGACGACGCAGAGCACCACGAGCATCCCCATGTTGAACAGCCAGACGTCCGGCGAGTGCCGGAACAACGGATCGGCGGTCAGGTCCCAGGGGACGATCCGCGCCAGCCCGATGGTCCCGGCCATCGCGCCCAGGGCCCAGCGTGCGGGCACCAGCCACGACAACTGCTCGATGCCGGGCACGCCGTTCAGTTTCAACAGCGCTCCGCAGAAGACCACTTGGACGATGGCGAGCAGCACCAGCAGGGGCATGGTGACCTCCTCCTTGGTCACCAGGGCGGACACGAGGAGGCCGAGCATCATCGCGGTGAAGGCGAGCAGGGCCACGGCCACCGTGAGTTCCACGAGAGGCGGCATGAGGACGCCCTTGCCGCCGGGGGCATTGAGGTCGACGCCGAGGAGGGCGACGAGGGTGAGGACGACGGCCTGGAGCACGGTGATGATGCCGAGGACGACGATCTTCGACATCAGATACGCCGATCTGGACAGGCCGACGGCGCGTTCGCGCTGGTAGATCACCCGTTCCTTGACCAGTTCGCGCACGGCGTTGGCCGCGCCCGTCAGGACTCCGCCGACGCACAGGATGAGCAGCGCGTTCATCGCCGTCTCCTGGGTCAGCCGGCTGCCCGCCAGGGCGCGGGCCATCACGCCCATGACGAACGGCAGCACGATCATGACGGCGAGGAAGGTCCGATCGCTGCTGAGGGCCCGGGCGTAGCGGCGGACGAGTGTCACGAGCTGGACGATCCAGCTCTGCGGCTTGTGGGGCGGCGCGACGGGACCGGTCGACCCGCGTGCCAGATGGGGCTGTCTGCTGGCGTTCTCGATGTACTGGCGGTGGAAGGGCGACTCCCGGTACTCCTCCGCCCAGTTCCGGCCGTGGTCCCGTTCGAAGGCCTCGAAGGCCTCCGGCCACTGCCGGTAGCCGAAGAAGGCGAGAGTGTCCTCGGGCGGCCCGTAGTAGGCGACCCTTCCGCCGGGGGCGAGCACGAGCAGCCGGTCGCAGACGTCGAGGCTGAGCACACTGTGGGTGACCACGATGACCGTGTGGCCGTCGTCGGCGAGGCCCCGCAGCATGTGCATCACCGAGCGGTCCATGCCGGGGTCGAGGCCCGACGTCGGCTCGTCGAGGAAGAGCAGGGACGGCTTGGTCAGCAGTTCCAGGGCCACGCTGACCCGTTTGCGCTGGCCGCCCGACAGGCTGTGGATGGACTGGTCGACGCGCTGTTCGAGGCCCAGCTCGCGGATCACCTCGTCGACCCGCGCCCGGCGCTCGGCCTTCGCGGTGTCCTGCGGGAAGCGCAGCTGGGCGGCGTAGCCGAGGGCCCTGCGCACGGTCAGCTGGGTGTGCAGGATGTCGTCCTGGGGGACCAGGCCGATGCGCTGGCGCAGCTCGGCGTAGTCGCGGTAGAGGTCGCGGCCGTCGTACAGGACGGTGCCTTCGTCGGCGGGGCGCTGCCCGGTCAGGGCGTTGAGGAGGGTGGACTTCCCCGAGCCGCTCGGGCCGACGACGGCCAGGAGGCTTTTCGCGCCGACGGGAAAGGACACCTCGTCCAGGAGCCGCTTGCGTCCGCGGTCGGTGTCGACCGTGAGGTCCTGGACGTCGAGCGAGATCTCGCCGGTGTCGACGTACTCCTGGAGCTCGTCGCCCACCAGACAGTAGGCGGCGTGGCCGATACCGACGATGTCACCCGGTGTGACCACGGCGCGGCCCACGGGCCGGCCGTTGAGGAACGTGCCGTTGTGGCTGTCGAGGTCGACGATCTCGTACGTGCCGTCCGCGTGGGCCCGCAGCTCCGCGTGCTCCCGGGAGACGATCAGGTCCTCGATGACCAGGTCGTTGGACGCGTCGCGGCCTATACGGACGGTGCGGGTGGGCAGCGGCCGGACGGCGCTCGGCCGCCGGAACGTGCCGGTGGCGCCCGGCGCGGAGACGCCCGAGGGGCGCTCGGAGGCTGGGGGCGGGCGGTCCACGAGAACCACCCGGGGGCCGTCCGCGGGGTTGCCGAAGCGGATGACGCTGCCGGGGCCGACGCCCCACTCGTGGACGCGCCGGCCGTCGGCGTACGTGCCGTTCGTGCTGTGCTCGTCCTCCAGCGTCCAGTGGTCGGCCTCCGGGCGGATCACCGCGTGGTGCCACGAGACCCGCTCGTCCTCGAGGACGACGTCGCTCAGGGGGTCGCGCCCCACGCGGTAGTCGCGGCTCGGACTCATCACCGTGGAGCCGGTCTCGGTCTCGAGGACGAGTTCCGGCGCAGTGGGCATGACCGGCCGCTCTCGCATGCCAAAATTCTAACGATTCGCCCACATGTGCGCCTGATCGGCAGGGTCTCTCGGCCCGCCGGACGTGTGTGCCGTCGCGCCGTGGGGGGCGGGGCGCTCAGGCGGCGGAGATGCCCAGCACCGCGGCGGTCCGCTGCATCCGCAGCGCGTCGACGGACTCGGCGAGCAGCTCGTACTCGGTGGTGTCGTCGCTGGTGGCGACACGGACGAGTTTTCCCGCGGCCAATTCCTCCGCGACCAGCTCCTGTTGGGCGGTGTCCCCGCACCAGGCGCGCAGCATGCTCGGCACGTCCGGAACGGTGTCCGGCACCGGCGCGATCGAGTTCGGCGGGAACGCGGGGTCCTCGGGCTGCGGGTCGAGCCGCTCCGCCATCCACGCGGCGCGGTCGCGCATCCACCACAGGGCCAGCGCCAGAGTCGGCGCGCGATAGGTCCCGAGGGGTACGCCGACACGCCGACCACCGCATATTCCGTACGCGGTGACGTGGCACAGGAATTCGTCGTGCACGATCGTTCCCCCATTGGCGTCGCTCGCTGCCGGCCGGGCCTCTCTTTCCCCGCGGCTCGTCTGCTGTGCACGATGGTGCTGATCGGGCGGTGATGCTCACAGAGCGTGGCTGAATTGCCCTGGTATCGAGTATCGCCACTCCTGACCCTCTGTCACCACGCCATTCCAGCCAGTCTCTTGGCATATTCACCGCCGCGGTTGGCCGAAACCCCACACGGGGCCGCACAACGCGCGATCCGGCCGTCCCGCCCGTCCGTGCGGGCGGTGACGTCCCGTCGCGGCACGGCGGAGCCCCGGACATTACCCGGGGGGTAATCGACGCCCCCGACAGCGCCCGGCATGGTGGTCGTACCGCATCCCAACAGGGCGCGACAGCCCGGGATTCGGGCTCTGACCAGCAGTTACGACCTCGATGGAGGCTGATTCACCATGTCCGCGAACACCGACCGCTACGAGACCGCCGTCGCCCGCTACTTCGAGGCCTGGAAGGCGAGCGGGCAGGACGCGCTGACGAAGTCGGTCGCCGCCGCCTGGGCCACCGACGGCACTTACACCGACCCGCTGGCCGACGTGCGCGGCCACGAGCAGATCGCCGCGGTGATCGCCGCGGCGCACGAGCAGTTCCCCGGGTTCTCCTTCCGCCTCCTGGGCAGCGTCGACGGCCATCACGACACCGCGCGTTTCGGCTGGGAGCTGGTCGACGAGTCGGACGGCTCGGCACCCGTCGCCGGGTCCGACGTGATCACCCTGGACGGCGAGGACCGTATCCGGAGCGTGTACGGGTTCCTGGACCGCGTCCCGGGCTAGGCCGCGGCCCGGGGCGTGGTGCGGAGCTGCGGGCAGGACCACGGGGGTGAGCTCGGCCGGCGTCCACCGCCGGCCGAGCTCCCGGTCCTGTATCACTCCTGAGGCTGCGCCTCCCCCTCCGACGGCGCCGCGGCTTGCGTCGTGCCCTCCCCGGCGGCCCGCTCCTTCAGGCTCAGCGACAGCTCGTCGTCCTTGACGTCGGCGAGCACCGTGTCACCCGGGTTGAGCGTGCCGTCGAGCAGCATGGTGGACAGCCGGTTGTCGAGTTCGGTCTGAATGGTGCGGCGCAGCGGCCGGGCGCCGAACTCCGGCTGGTAGCCCCGGTCGGCCAGCCATTCCTTCGCGGCCTCGGTGACCTCCAGGTCGATCTTCTGGGCCCGCAGCCGACGCCGGCTGTGCTCCAGCAGGAGGTCGACGATCCGCACCAGGTCGGAGCGGTTCAGGGCGTGGAAGACGATGATCTCGTCGATCCGGTTGAGGAACTCCGGGCGGAAGTGCGCCTGGAGTTCGGCCATCAGATCGTCCTTGATCTCGTCGAGGTCGCCCTGGTGGTCGAGGATGTGCTTCGAGGCGATGTTGCTGGTCATGATGACGACGGTGTTGCGGAAGTCGACCGTGCGTCCTTGCGCGTCGGTCAGACGCCCGTCGTCGAGGACCTGGAGGAGCAGGTTGAAGACATCGCGATGCGCCTTCTCGACCTCGTCGAAGAGCACCACGCTGTACGGCTTGCGGCGCACCGCCTCGGTGAGCTGTCCGGCCTCCTCGTACCCGACGTATCCGGGCGGGGAGCCGACGAGCCGGGAGACCGTGTGCTTCTCCTGGAACTCGCTCATGTCGAAGCGGATCATGCGCTCGGGGTCGCCGAAGAGGAGTTCCGCGAGCGCCTTGGCGAGTTCGGTCTTGCCGACGCCGGTCGGGCCGAGGAAGAGGAAGCTGCCGGTCGGCCGGTTCGGGTCCCCCATGCCGGCCCGGCCGCGGCGCACCGCCTGGGCGACGGCGGTGACCGCCTGGTCTTGGCCGATGATCCGCTCGTGCAGGACGTCCTCGAGTTTCATCAACCGGTCGCGCTCGGTCTCGGTCAACTGCGAGACCGGGATGCCGGTGCGCACGGAGAGCACTTCGGCGATGTCGTCCGCGGTGACGCTGGGCGCGGGGGTCCGGCCCTCGCCCACACCGGCGAGCTCTTCCTCCAACTCGCTGATCTGAACCTTGAGTTCGCCGGCACGCTCGAAGTCCTCGGTGCTGACGGCCTCGTCCTTCTCGCGACGCAGCCGGGTGAGCCGGTCCTCCATGTCGACGGTCTCGGTGGAGTCGTCGACGCTGCGCAGACTCACCCGCGCGCCCGCCTGGTCCATCAGGTCGATGGCCTTGTCGGGCAGGAAGCGGTCGCTGATGTAGCGGTCGGAGAGCGCCGCGGCGGCGTCCAGCGCCTCGTCCGTGAAGCGGACCTGGTGGTGTGCCTCGTAGGAGTCGCGCAGCCCGCGCAGGATCTCGATGGTCTCCTCGACGCTGGGCTCGGGGACCATGACCGGCTGGAAGCGGCGTTCGAGCGCGGCGTCCTTCTCGATGTACCTGCGGTACTCGTCGATCGTGGTGGCACCGACGACGCTCAGTTCTCCGCGGGCCAGTGCGGGCTTGAGGATGTTGCCCGCGTCCATGGCTCCCTCGCCGCCGGCTCCCGCGCCGACGACCGTGTGGAGTTCGTCGATGAACAGGATGACGTTCTTCTCGGCCTCGGTGACCTCGTCGATCACCTTCTTCAGCCGTTCCTCGAACTCGCCCCGGTACTTGGCCCCGGCGACGAGCCCGGAGAGGTCGAGTCCGACCACCCTGCGGTCGCGCAGCGCCTTGGGTACCTCACCGGCGACGATGCGCTGGGCGAGACCCTCCACGATGGCGGTCTTCCCGACGCCCGGGTCGCCGATCAGGACGGGATTGTTCTTGGTCCTGCGGGAGAGGACCTCGACGGTCTGCTCGATCTCCTCGGAGCGCCCGACGACGGGGTCGAGCTTGCCGCCGCGCGCCTCCTCGGTGAGATCCCGCCCGTACTCGTCGAGGGTGGGTGTGTCGCCGTGCCCTCCGGCCGACGCCGCGCGGCCCCCGCCGGGCGCGGCCCCCTCGGCCCGCATCGCCTGGCCCGCACCGGAACCCGGATCGGACAGGAGTGCGGCGAGGATGTGTTCCGGGCCTATGTAGGACGCTCCGGCCGCCTGTGACCGCGCGTGCGCCGCGAGCAGGGCACGCTTCGCCGCCGGGGTGAGCGCGGGCTCACCGGTGCCCGGGCCGGAGGGCAGCGTGTCCCGCAGGTCCCGCTCCAGCTGGTCGATGTCCACGCCTGCGTGTTCCAGCGCCTGGCGCGCGGCGGGCACCTGGGTGGCGGCCCACAGCAGGTGCACGGTGTCGAGGTCCGAGCCGTCCTCGGCCGCGCGGGCGCCGGCCGCGGCCAGCAGCTCGTGCGCGGAGTCGCTGAGCAGGCGCCCGATGGGGACGCGCTGCATCGCCGGCGGGGACGTCGCCGGGCTCATGCCGAAGAAGCGGTTGAAGAGATCGGAGAACGGGTCGTTCGACCCGAAGGGCGAGATCGTCACGGGGGCCCACCTGTCCGGCGACGGCACCTCGGCCGTGTGCCGGCCGCCATCTGTGTCGATTTCCGATGCTCATCCAGTGTTGGCCCACTGCTTCGGTCGCACAAATGCACTCGCGTCCCACACGCCCCACACTGCGGTCGCGGGAGCCGTCGCCCCTCGGGGCAAGACGACGTGATGTCCGGCCGGGCGCCGGAGCGCCCGGCCGGTCCGTGTCACGGCTCGATGATCTCGTCGATGCGGGCGAGCTCGTCCGCGTCGAAGTCGAGGTTTCCGATGGCCGCGACGCTGTCCTCGAGCTGCTGCGGGCTGCTCGCGCCGATCAGCGCGGACGTCACGCGGCCGCCGCGCAACACCCACGCCAGAGCGGTCTGGGCGAGGGACTGACCGCGCTGCTTGGCGATCTCGTCGAGGGCCCGCAGCTTCCGTACGAGGTCCTCGGTGACGGTCTCCGCGCTCAGGAACGGGCTGTCGCTCGCGGCGCGGGACCCCTCCGGGATCCCGTCGAGGTAGCGACCGGTGAGCAGGCCCTGCTCCAGCGGCGAGTAGGCGATGGAACCGACCTGGAGCTCGTCCAGCGTGTCCAGGAGCCCCTCCGCCTCCGGGCGGCGGTCGAGCATGGAGTAGCGGGGCTGGTGGATGAGCAGCGGGGTGCCCAGCTCGCCCAGGATGCGGGCGGCCTCACGGGTCTGCTCCGCCGAGTAGTTGGAGACGCCGACGTACAGCGCCTTGCCCTGCTGCACGGCGGAGTGCAGGGCGCCCATCGTCTCCTCCAGGGGAGTCTCCGGGTCGAAGCGGTGCGAGTAGAAGATGTCGACGTGGTCGAGGCCCATCCGGGCCAGGCTCTGGTCCAGTGACGACAGCAGGTACTTGCGGGAGCCCCATTCGCCGTAGGGTCCGGGCCACATCAGGTATCCGGCCTTGGTCGAGACGACAAGCTCGTCGCGGTAGGGCGCGAAGTCGGCCTTCAGCGCGTCGCCGAGGGCCGACTCTGCGGCGCCGGGCGGCGGACCGTAGTTGTTCGCGAGGTCGAAGTGGGTGACGCCGAGGTCGAAGGCGCGGCGGAGGATCGCCCGCTGGGTCTCCACGGGCCGGTCGGGGCCGAAGTTGTGCCACAGGCCGAGCGACAGCGCGGGGAGCTTCAGGCCGCTGCGTCCGGTGCGCCGGTAGGGCATGTCCGCGTAACGGTCGGGGTGTGCGGTGTACAACGCGTACTCCTGGAAGGCCGGGAAGTCAGGTCTCCACTCTCGCCCGCGCCCGCGGCAGCGGTCCAACGGGAGAATCGGATGGCATTGAGCGACGAGGGCTCTCAATCGGCGGCTAGGCTTCCACGTCATGGAACTGCGCCACCTTCAGCATTTCGTCGCCGTCGCCGAGGACCAGCACTTCACCCGGGCCGCCGAGCGGCTCATGGTGTCGCAGTCGGGGCTGTCGTCGTCGATCCGCGCCCTGGAGCGGGAGCTTCAGGCCGCGCTGTTCGTGCGCACCACCCGCCGTGTGACGCTCACCGAGGCCGGCCGGGCCCTGCTGGGCGAGGCGGAACGGATCCTCGCGCAGGTCCGCTCGGCCCAGGACGCGGTGGCCGCCGTGCAGGGCGTGCTGCGCGGCACGCTCTCGCTCGGCACCGAACAGTGCATCGCCGGGGTCCAGGTGGCCCGGCTGCTCGCCCGGTTCCGGAGGCGTCACCCCGACGTGGAGATCCGGCTGCGGCAGGCGGGCGCGGAAGCGCTGGCCGAGGAGGTCGCGGCGGGCGGGCTCGACCTGGCCTTCGGGGTGCGGACCCGGGCGGACACCGACCAGCTGCGTTCGGTCCCGCTGACCGGTGAGCCGATGACCGTGCTCTGCCATCCGGCACACCGTCTCGCGGGTGCCGCGGTGGTCACGCCCGAGGAGCTGGGCGGGGAGGCATTCGTCGACTTCCACCACGACTGGGGACCGCGCCGCACCACGGACGCGGCCTTCGCCGCGGCGGACGTACGGCGGACCGTGGCACTGGAGGTCAACGACGTGCACAGCCTGCTGGAGCTGGTCCACGAAGGTCTCGGCATCGCCGTCGTGCCGCGGCACTTCGGCCTGAAGCGCGAAGCGGGCGATCTCGTCTCGCTCCCGTTCAAGGGGGCACGTGAGACGTCGTACGAGACCGTCGCCATGCTTCCACCGCCGGAGGCGACCAGTCCGGCGGCGCGCGCGTTGATGGCGCTCCTGGAGACCGCCGAAGAGGGGGTCTGACACCACCAGGGGTCCTGGCGCTCCTGGCAGCACCGTTCAGCCGCCGCAGAATCGTGGACGTCCCCACGGGAACGCGAGTCGGGAGCGCGCGCATGAGGGATCACACACGCGCACGGTGCTGCGAGGGGCGGCCGTCACGGCGGCGGCCGGGCCGACCGGCACGGCGGGCGGTCTCCGGGCGACGGCGGCCACCGCGCCTGGCGGGGCGGGTGCCAGTCGGCTTCCCCGGGAGCCGGATTGCGGACGCGTGAGGAGCGGTGATGCGCGATGGTGGACGCATGCATGCAAAGGACATCCTCATCGACGCGTTCAGCCGCATCCAGGAAGAAGTCCATGCCGTCGTCGGGGGACTCTCCCCCGAGGATCTCGACGCCCGTCCGTCCGCCGACGCGAACTCCGTCGCGTGGCTGGTCTGGCACCTCACCCGCGTCCAGGACGACCACGTCGCCGACGCGGCCGGCCTCGACCAGGTGTGGCTCGCGCAGGACTGGGAGAAGCGCTTCGGGCTCGGACTGCCCCGCCACGACACGGGGTACGGGCACAGCTCGCAGCAGGTGGCCAAGGTCCACGTGGACTCGGGCGACCTGCTGACCGGGTACTACGACGCCGTCCACGAGCAGACCCTCGGAGTCCTGCGCGAGGTGACCGCCAAGGACCTGGAGCGCGTCGTGGACGAGCGCTGGACCCCGGCGGTCACCTTCGGCGTCCGGCTGGTGAGCGTCCTGGCCGACGATCTGCAGCACGTCGGCCAGGCCGCCTACGTACGGGGGCTGCTCGGCGCCGGTTGACGGCCGGGCGGCGGGGCAGCGCCCCGGGGTTCCTCAGAGCGCGGCCGCGTAGCCGGGCAGTACCACGTCGTGGAGGAGGGCGTTGCGCTCGTCGAACGGGATGAACGCGCTCTTGACCGCGTTGACCGTGACGGTGCGCAGGTCCTCCACGGTCCAGCCCGCCTCCTCGACCAGCAGTGACATCTCGCGGGTCATCGTCGTACCGGAGACGAGGCGGTTGTCGGTGTTGAGGGTGACCCGGAAGCCGAGGTCACGCAGTGCGGTGATGGGGTGCTCGGCGATCGAGGTGGCCGCACCCGTCTGGAGGTTGGACGTCGGGCACATCTCCAGGGCGATGCGGCGGTCGCGCACCCAGCCGGCGAGCCGGCCGAGCTTGCCGTCCACGATGTCCTCGGTGATCCGCACGCCGTGCCCGATGCGCTGGGCGCCGCACACCTGGAGGGCCTGCTGGATGCTCGGCAGGCCGTGGGCCTCACCGGCGTGGATGGTGAACGGGACGCTCTCGCCGCGCAGGTGCTCGAAGGCGGCCAGGTGGTCGGCGGGCGGGAAGCCGTCCTCGGCGCCGGCGATGTCGAAACCGACGACGCCGGCGTCACGGAAGGTGACCGCGAGATCGGCGATCTCGCGGGTGCGGTCGAACATCCGCATGCCGCAGAGCAGGGTGCCGACGCGCACGGGGGTGCCCGCGGCGGCGGCCTTGGCCATGCCGGCGGCCAGGCCCTCCTGCACGGTCTCGACGACCTCGGGCAAGGTCAGCCCGCCGTTCACCATCAGCTCGGGCGCGTAGCGGACCTCGCCGTAGACGACGCCGTCCTCGGCCAGGTCGAGGACGTACTCCTCGGCGGTGCGCAGCAGTCCCTCGCGGGTCTGCATGACCGCGAGCGTGTGCTCGAAGGTCGCTATGTAGCGCACCAGGTCACCGGAGTTGGCGGCCTCGTAGTACCAGTCGGCCAGTGCCTGCGGGTCGGTGGTCGGCAGGGTGTGGCCGACCGTCCCGGCGAGCTCCACCAGGGTGGCGGGGCGCAGACCGCCGTCGAGGTGGTCGTGCAGCACGGCCTTGGGGAGGCGGCGGATGGTGTCGATGTCGATGCGGGGCGCGGTCATGCGTGTCTTTCCTCGGGGTTCTCGGCAGGCTCGGCGGAGCTCCGGTGGCACTCGGGGCTCGGCGGGTGGGACGTCGGGTGCGGGCCGGGCGGGTGCCGCCGGGCCGTGCGAAGGGGGCGGCGGACCGCTCAGGGGGCGGGCTGGAGCAGGTCCCAGCGGTTTCCGTACAGGTCCTGGAAGACCACGACCGAGCCGTACGGCTCGTGCCGCGGCTCCTCCAGGAAGGTCACGCCGGCCGCCCGCATCCGCTCGTGGTCGCGGGCGAAGTCGTCGGTGTGCAGGAAGAAGCCCACGCGCCCGCCGGTCTGGTCGCCCACCCGGCCGCGCTGCGCGTCGTCCTTGGCCCTGGCCAGCAACAGCCCACTGCCGTCACGCCCGGCGTCCGGCGCGACGACGACCCAGCGTGAGCCGTCGGGCCGCGGCGTGTCCTCGACCAGCCGGAAGCCGAGGGCTTGGGTGTAGTGGCGGATCGCCTCGTCGTAGTCGTCGACGACGAGGGTGACCAGGGCGATGCGTCTCATCGGAGCCCCTCCAGGGTTATACGTAACACGTAGAGTACGGCATCCCGCCGTACGGTCGGGATGACCAGCGGAGGCGGCGTGCGTCACGGAGATTCGCGAGACGCGGAGCCGCCGGATTCGCGCCGTCGCGTACGCGGCGGAATCGGGCGGCTCCGCACAGGCGGCGGAATCCGACCGGCCACCCCGGGAACGCACGCGCCGCGCCGATCGTCTACTGTTCTGTAGACCGTCTACAGAATTGTAGTCACCGGGTGCGCGGTGTCCCGCGCACCCGTGGTGGAGGCGTGGTGGAAGGGGTCCCGATGTCCGCAGCAGCCCGGTGCGCGGCGTCGTCAGCAGCCCGGTTCGCGGCGTCGTCGCGCGCCGCCGACAGGACGCTGTCGTGAAGCGCGAGGACACCACGGAGCTCGCCGGTTCGGCGGCACTGGGCAGCGCGGTCGCGTTCGTGTTGCTGACGCTGGTCGTCGCCGGCCGCGGCGGGACCCCGCTGTTCGGCGACGAGAACCTGACCGCATGGTCGGTGGGGCACCGACCGGACGTGGCGCTCGCCCTGGCACGCGGCGTGACGGACACGGGCACCGGAGTCGTTCCGTACGTCCTGGCCGCCCTGGCGGGCCTCCTGGTCGCGCGGACGGCACGGCAGCGGCTCACCGCCGTCACCGCCTGCCTCTTGTGCCTGGCCGCCGCGCAGGCGGTCCGGTACGGAGTGATGTCGCTCGTCGCCCGCCCCCGCCCCGCGGCCGCCGACTGGGCCACCCACGCCTCGGGCTGGTCCTTCCCCTCGGGCCACACCACCACGTCGGCCGTCGCCGCCGGACTGCTCGCGCTCGCCGTGCTCGCCAGGGCTCCGCGCGGCCGCCTGCCGATCGCCCTGGCCATCGGCTGCTGGGCCGTTCTGGTCGGGCTGTCCCGGGTCTATCTGGGCGTCCACTGGTTCTCCGACGTCCTGGGCGGCTGGTTGTTCGCCACCTGCTGGCTCGGCCTGTGCGCCTACGTCCTCGCACGGTTCGCGCCCCGTGCCCACTCCGCGATATCGGCACCCTTCCTCCGCCCCGGCCCCACGACGGAAGAGGGCCGCCATGCATCGCACACGGAGCGGGAAGACCGCCCTCCATCTGCTCCGTAGGCCCCTCGGCCTGCTCCGTGGGCCCCTCGACCGCTCCGTGGTCACCTCGGCCGGGCCGTGGGCGCCGCCTACCTCGCCGCCGCGACGGCGCCCGGTCCGGGTCTGTGGCTGCGCCGCACCCACCATGTGGGCGCCCCGGGCACTCTCCACGACGCTGCCGAACCAGCCGCACGTCCTGCTCCCGGTCCTCGCGTACAGCCTGCTCCAGAAGGTGGCGGCGGGCCGGGTGGTGCGAGGCGCGCGACGGTGTCGGGCGCGCACATGGCATGGTGGAGATCGATCGTGAAGATCGCCACGGGCCCGCATCCCTCATCGGGTTCCCGTTCCGACTCTGCATCACAGGAGTGGACCGCCATGTCCGAGCTGCCGAAGTCGACGGGCGCCCCGGCCCGTCAGAACGTCACGTTCCCGAGCGCCGGAGGCACCGCGCACGGCTATCTCGCGCTGCCGCCGTCGGGATCGGGTCCGGGAGTGATCGTCATCCAGGAGTGGTGGGGCCTGACCGATCACATCGCGAACGTCGCGGACCGGCTGGCGGCGGAGGGCTTCGTGGCCCTCGCCCCGGACCTGTACGGCGGCAATGTCGCCCACGACAGCGGCGAGGCCCTGCGGATGATGCGTGAACTCCCCGTGGCGCGCGGCGTCGAACTGCTCTCCGGGGCCGTCGGCCATCTGCTGGCACTCCCCGAGGTCACCTCGGAGTCGGTGGCCTCGGTCGGCTTCTGCATGGGCGGCGGGTTTGTCATCGAGCAGGCCGCGGCCGACCCTCGCGTCGCCGCCGCGGTGCCCTTCTACGGAGTGGTCCAGGGCGAGCTGCCCGACTTCTCCCGTCTGAAGGCCCAGATCCTGGGGCACTACGGCGAACAGGACACGAGCATCACGAAGGAGAGCCGCGAGCGGCTGGTCGAGGCGATCGAGCGGCAGTCGGGCATCACTCCGGACATCCGTCTCTACCCCGCCGGCCACGCCTTCTTCAACGACGGCCGCCCGGAGACGTACGACCCCGGGTCCGCCGCGTCCGCGTGGCAGAGCACGCTGGCCTTCCTGCGGGAGCAGTTGGGCTGAGCGCGACACCACCGCGCCCGCTCGGCCAGGGACGGCACTTGGCGTCGCACGGCAGGCACCTCTTGTCACGTAGGAGGCACTTGGCCTCGCACGGGAAGCACTTCACGTCGCACGGGAGGCGCTTGGCCTCGCACGGGAAGCACTTCACGTCGCACGGGAGGTACTTCTTGCGGACATCATTTTCCCGCACGGTAGTTACCTGACGGTAATTCCCGGTGATTTGATGTGCGGCGCCACTCAACCCCCCTCACCCACAGGGAGATCCAGTGCCGCTCTCCTCAGCGCGCCGCACCCGGGGCGCAGCCGCGCTCACCCTCGCGCTCACCGCCGCGGGCCTCGCCGGAGCCGCGCCCGCGTCGGCCGCCGCCCCCTCGGCCGACGCCGCGACACCCGCGATGCGGGTTCTGACGTACAACGTCTTCCTCATGAGCAAGTCCCTCTACCCGAACTGGGGCCAGGACCACCGCGCCGCGGAGATCCCGAAGACCGCGTTCTTCCGCGGCAACGACGTCGTCGTGCTCCAGGAGGCGTTCGACAACGGCGCCTCCGACGCCCTCAAGAGCGCGGCGGCGGGCGGTTACCCGTACCAGACGCCGGTCGTCGGACGCAGCAGGAGCGGCTGGGACGCGACGGGCGGGGCGTACTCGTCGACCACTCCGGAGGACGGCGGGGTGACCGTACTGAGCAAGTGGCCGATCGTGCACAAGGAGCAGTACGTCTACAAGGACGCCTGCGGCGCGGACTGGTGGTCCAACAAAGGCTTCGCCTATGTGGTGCTGAACGTGAACGGCGCGAGGGTGCACGTCGTCGGAACCCATGCGCAGTCGACGGACCCGGGCTGCGGCGCGGGTGAGGCCGCGACCATGCGCAGCCGTCAGTTCAAGGCGATCGACGCGTTCCTGGACGCCAAGAACATCCCCGCGGACGAACAGGTCCTGGTCGCCGGTGACATGAACGTCGACTCCCGCACCCCGGAGTACGCCTCCATGCTCGCCGACGCGGACCTGGTGGGAGCGGACGCACGCACCGGGCATCCGTACTCGTTCGACACGCAGGAGAACTCCATCGCGCACGACCGTTACCCGACGGACCCGCGCGAGGACCTCGATTACGTGCTGCACCGGGCCGGCCACGCGCGCCCCGCGGCCTGGCGGAACGAGGTGGTCAAGGAGTCGTGCGCGCCGTGGACGGTGTCCAGTTGGGGCACCGACTACACGTACACGAACCTCTCCGACCACTACCCGCTGAGCGCGTACGCGGGCTGACGGGCGAGGGCCCCTGCCACGGCCGGCAGGGGCCCTCGGTCTCCTTCAGCGCTCTGCGGTGTCACCGGCCCCGGCGCGGACCGCGTCGAGGCGGGCCGTCTCCTCGTCGGTGAGGCGCAGCGCGCCGGCCGCCACGTTCTGTGCGAGGTGGTCCGGGTTGCCGGTGCCGGGAATGGCGAGCACGTGCGGACCCTGCCGGAGCGTCCACGCCAGGCGGACCTGGGCGGGCGTCGCGCCGTGTGCCTCCGCGACCGCGGTCACCTCGGGCTCGTCGGCCTCCCCCGGGCCCATCGCACCGCCCTGGCCGGCGATGGCGAAGAACGGCACGAACGCGATGCCCAGTTCGCCGCAGGCGCGCAGGACGGCGTCGGCCTGCGGATCCGGGGTGCCGAGCCCGAACTCGTTCTGCACGGACACCACCGGCGCGATCGCCCGAGCCTCCTCCAGGTGCCTGACCTCGACGTCGGAGACGCCCAGGTTCCGGACCAGGCCCGCCTCGCGCAGCTCGGCCAGCGCCCCGAAGTGCTCGGCGATCGAGTCCTGCCGCATGCGCCGCAGATACACCAGGTCGAGGTGGTCGCGGCCGAGCTGCCGCAGGTTCTCCTCGACATGCGCGCGCAGTTGGTCCGGCCTGGCCGAGGTGCCCCAGTCGCCCGCATAGTCGCGGTACGGGCCGACCTTGGTGGCGATCACCAGGTCGTCCGCGTACGGTGCCAGCGCGCTGTTGATCAACTCGTTCGCGGACCGCAGCGACGAGAAGTAGAAAGCGGCCGTGTCGATGTGATCGACGCCCAGCTCGACGGCCCGTCGCAGCACGGCGATCGAACGCCCCCGGTCGCTCGGCGTTCCGTGGTGGAACGCGGCGCTGCCCGTCAGCCGCATGGCCCCGAAACCGATCCGATTGACGCTGAGTTCGCCCAGCTTCCACGTTCCCGCGGCGTCCGCGGTGATCATCTCTGAGGTCATCGGGGCAGTTTGGCACATGCCGTCAGCCACGGCGGGACCGACGGACGTCCGGCCCGCACGGCTGTCCCGTCGGCGGCCCGGGCCGCGGAGCCGCGCCCCGGCTCACCTCACTGGCCGACCCTTCCGTCGACGCACTCGCGCAACAGGTCTGCGTGCCCGCAGTGTCGGGCGTACTCCTCGACTCTGTGGACCATCAGCTCCCGCACCGCGATCCCGTCCTTGCCCAGACGCTCACCCAGATCCGGGTGCTCGGCCAGCGCGGCGTCGGTCGCGGCCTGTTCGCGCTCCAGGTCGGTGTACGCGGCGTCGACCACGGCCTGCTCGGCGACGGCGCCGTCGAAGTCCGCGTCACGCTCGCCGTACAGTTTCGGCAGCGGGTCACCGTCGCTGATCCAGCTGCGCCAGTCCCGTTCCACCTCGGCGAGGTGGCGGAGCAGACCGAGCAGCGACATCGTCGACGGCGGAACGGACCGGCGGGCCAGTTGCTCCGCGTCCAGGCCCTCGCACTTCATCCGCAGGGTCAGGCGGTAGTTCGTCAGGTAGTCGTGGAGTGTGGCGAGCTCGCCGTCCGGGCCGGGCCCTTCGCTGTCGCGCGGGTCGTCGTCCGGGTCGATCCACATGTCGGGGTAGACGGTGGCCCGGGTCCAGCGTGCGGGATCATCGCTCATGCGCCCATGATCGTGCGTGAGGTCCCGAGACCGCCAGGCCTTTTCCGCCCCTTCCCGGCGACCCCCCACGCACGACGGCCCCCTGCTGTCGCAGGAGGCCGTCTGTGGGTGAAGCCGGCATCCCACGAGAGGATCCGTCTCCGTGCAGCATGCTAGTGCGCACCGCGTCGCGCGCCCGCCCGAGCAGTTCTCAACACGCCGGGCACAGCGCTCACCCGGCGTCCAGGAGGGGTCGTTCGGATCAGCCCGGTCCGCGATGTCCGGCACGGCCTGAACCTAGCCGGTCCGAACGACACCCTCTAGAGCTCCCGGTCCCCTTGCCAGGTGACTGCGGTCATGGCAGCCAGGCCGCCGTTGGCCAGGCCCCTGTAGGTCACCCTCCTGCCGGGGCCGAGCTCGCGCGCGACCTGTCGCGCCAGGTCCTTCCCCTCTCGGAACAGCCGAGCGAAGTCGGCGTCGTACTTGCCGTCCTCCAGGTCCCGGACGTACAGGTTCATCGTGGTGTCGATGCCGGCGGCCCACGTGCGCAGGGCCGTGACGAGCCCGTCGGACAGGCGCAGGGCGGCGGCCGGGTCGTCGGGGGCGAAGTCCCCGAATCCGTCGGCGCGCAGCGGGCCGAAGCCGAACTCGCCTTCCACCGTGACGTCCACCGGATGCGGTGGCGTGCCATGGCTGTCGCGCTCCCAGTACAGCCGGTCGCAGCCCCAGCACACCCACTTCGACGTGCTGTGGCGCTCGTCCCGGTAACGAACGGCCCATGACGGCCCGAGATGCCTGGCCAGCCGCCGGGTGACCGCCAGGCCCTGTCCGACATGCTTGCGCAGGGCCGGGCGGGAGACGAAACCCTCCGGCGGGCGGGCCAGCGACCACGAGCGCAGCGGATCGGCCAGGTCGTCCGGCAGACCGAGCCCGGGCGCGTCCAGCGCGATACCGCGGGTGAACGTCTCCACGTCCTCGGGCGCTCCGCCCTCGTACGGCTCGTACAAGGGAGACCGCTCGCCCCGGGCGTGCACCAGCACGTGTCGAGGTTCCTCAAGCGGCATACGAACTCCCTTGTTCCTGGGCGGGCTTCGATCCGTAGGCCCGCCGGGATCAAGCCTGCGCCCTGACGGCCCGACGGAAGGGCGCTGCCGGCCACCGTGCCGGTCGGCGTACTCGTCCGTCGTCGCCGCGCCCTGTCCGGCCGGTCACGCGCGAGCGGTCAGGCGGTCCACTCGTCGGCGAGCAGTCCGAGGACCACCACGTCCTTGAACCCGCCGTACACCCAGGCCGAGCGTCGCAGCGTGCCCTCGATCGTGAACCCGCACTTCCGCGCGGCCGCGATCATCGGCGCGTTGTCCGCCAGGGTCTCCACCTGCAGGCGCTGCATTCCGCGCACCGCGAAGCCGTACTCGCACAGCACCCGGACGATGTCCGAGCCCAGCCCCCGCCCGCGGAAGGCGGGCAGGACGGAAATGCCGAGGTGCGCGGTCCTGTTGTGGCTGTCGATGGACCACAGCATGGCCGCGCCGACCAGTTCCTGCGAGTCGAGGGCGACCACGGAGAACGGCGCCACCTTCTCCGACGGTTCGGACACCGCGAAGGGGGAGGCCGCCGAGTCCTGCCCGATCGGCTGCCAGGGCCGGGTGTCGCTCTGCGAGCGGACGGGCACGTCCTCGTGGAGCCCCGTGTGCAGCACGGACACGTCCGCTTCGTGCCGGGCCCTGAGCCCGACCTTTTCGCCTTTCATCATCCGGCATGACTACCTCACGGCACCGGATCGATCAATCGGATTGGCCCCCTCGTTGCCAGCCCACCTTCTGGAAGAGGCTCGCGCACGTCATCGATCGGGGACACGGTCCTGTTGGCTCATCGTGGTGACGAGGGTGGAGGAGATGTGGGCCAGGGCGGGGTCCGCAGCGATGAAGAACGTCTCGACTCCGGCCAGTTCGCGGTTCATGCGGGCCATCGGCATCTCGTGGTCCAGGTCGGGAACGCCACGGACTCCGCGGACGACGACGTCGATTCCGACTCGGCTGCAGTAGTCGACCAGCAGGCCGTCGGTGTGGGAGTCGACCGTGACGTTGCTCAAGTCGGTTGCTGCCGCGCGGAGCCGGTCCAGCCGTTCCGTGACGGAGAAACGGCCGGTCTTGTTCGCATTGACCATCACGCACACGACGACCTCGTCGAACAGGCGGGCAGCGCGCCGGAGTACGTCCTGGTGCCCTTGAGTGACCGGGTCGAAGGATCCTGGGAAGAGGGCTCGCATGATCGGAAAGAGTAACAAGCGGCCGTCCTCGGTACTGGGGTGCCGGGACAGCCGAACCACCGGGATCGAGCGTGGCTGGGCGAACGTCCAGCAGGCCGGGACAAGCGCAACGTCAGACGTGGATCACAGCCACGTGGGACACGCTCCAAAGACCACCCGGCATCGGACGGCACCCCCGCACGAACTCGCCGGACGGCCCGGCGCTACCGGCCCTCCGGCTCGGAAGCCGGCCGCCCCGTGCTGTCGCGCACCACCAGTTGCGTGGGCACGAGCGTGGTGCCGTGCTCCACCCCCTCCTGCCGCATCCTCCGCAGAACGCCCTCGACGCACAGCCGCCCGATCTCGGCGAAGTCCTGGTGCACCGTGGTCAGAGGAGGCAGGAAGGAGCCCGCCTCGGGGATGTCGTCGAAGCCGATGACGCTGACGTCCTCGGGGATCCTGCGGCCCCGCTCGTGCAGGGCCCGGAGCAGGCCCAGTGCCATCTGGTCGTTGGCGGCGAACACCGCGGTGCAGTCCGGTCGTTCGGCGAGGTGCAGCCCGGCACGGTAGCCGGACTCCGCCGACCAGTCGCCGCGCACCACGGGGGGTACGGTCCGGCCCGCGCCGGCGAGTTCGGCGCGCCAGGCGTCGGCTCGGCGCTGGGCCGCGAACGACTCCTCGGGACCGGCCAGGTGCCAGACCGTGCGGTGGCCGAGGTCCAGCAGGTGGCGGACCGCGGAGCGCGCTCCTCCGACCTGGTCGGTGTCGACCACGGTGTACCGGTCACCGGCGTCGGAGTCGGCCACGACGACCTGGACGTGCGGCGGCAGGGAGATCGTCGCGGTGTCGAGGAGATGGACCTCCATGATGACGATGACCGCGTCGACGGCGAGCTCGCCGAGCCGGGAGAAGGCTCCGCGCACCTCGTCCTGGGTCGGGACCGCGACGGGGAGCAGCGTGACGGCGTAGCCCTCCTGCGCCGCGGACGTGGCGATCGCCTCCAGGGTGCGCATGTTGCCCGTGGTGGAGAGGTTGAAGGTGATGACACCGATGGTGCGGAACTCGCCGCGCTTGAGGGCGCGGGCCGCGCTGTTGGGCCGGTAGCCCAGCTCCTTCATCGCGGCGAGCACCTGCCGCCGCGTCTCCTCGTTGACGCCCGCGTAGCCGTTGGACACGCGCGACACCGTCTGGGACGAGACGCCTGCCAGGCGGGCGACGTCCGCCATGGACGCGGTCTGCGCGCGGCGCCGGCCCCGCCGGCCGGTGAGCGTTCGTGCCCGGTCCTCGCTCGTCGAGGCACCGTCCGCTGTGTCCACCCGTCTCCCCTACTGCCCGAGTCTCAGATTCATCAGGTGACCCTTGACCACCGAGATGGGGGCAGTGTAGACATGCCGCCATCAGATGTTTACGTAAACATAACAGCCCGGAGCGAACTCGGGGCATCGATGTTTGCGTAAACATCGCGACGGCGCCCGGCGCCGGTTCCGAGATGGACGAGCGAGGAACGACATGACGACGCTTCAGCCACCGGCCGCGACACGGCCGCCGACCCGGCCACCGGCGAGACGGGACCGCCGCTCCTGGACGGGGTGGGGATTCATCGGCCCCTTCGCGGTGGTCTTCGCCTTTGTCTTCCTGGCACCCATCGCGTATTCGATCTACCTCAGCCTCTTCCGCGACCAGCTCATCGGCGGCACCACCTTCGTGGGGCTGGACAACTACCAACAGGCCCTTCAGGACGACCAGTTCTGGTCCTCACTCGCCCGCGTCTCACTGTTCCTGCTGGTCCAGGTGCCGATCATGCTGGGCATCGCGCTGCTCGTCGCCCTGGCCCTGGACAGCGGACGGCTCTACGGCCGGGACTTCTTCCGGATCTCGATCTTCCTGCCCTACGCGGTGCCCGCCGTGGTCGCGACCCTCATGTGGGGCTTCATGTACGGCACCCGGTTCGGTCTGGTCAGCGACATCAACGACGCCCTCGGTGTCTCGCTGCCCAACCCGCTGGGACCCGACCTGATCCTGGCGTCCATCGGCAACATCGTGACCTGGGAGTTCGTCGGCTACAACATGCTGATCTTCTACTCGGCACTCCGTGTCATCCCGCACTCCCTCTACGAGGCCGCGCAGATCGACGGCGCCGGACAGATACGCGTGATCACCGCGATCAAGCTCCCGGCCATCCGCGGCGCCCTGGTGATCGCGACGATCTTCTCGATCATCGGCACCTTCCAGCTCTTCAACGAGCCGAGCATCCTCCAGAAGCTGGCGCCCAACGCCATCACCACCGACTACACCCCGAACTACTACACCTACTCGCTGTCCTTCTCGGGCCAGCAGCACAACTACTCCGCCACGGTCGCCATCGTCATGGGCCTGATCACCATGGTCATCGCCTACGTCGTCCAGCTGCGCGGCATGCGCAAGGGAGCGTGAAGCGATGAGCACCCCCGTCAGCACCGTCTCCCAGCCCGCGCCCCCGCCGGCCGGTACCGCCGCCCCGGCGCCCCGGCTGCGCGCCGCACGCCGGCGCAGCCCCGGCCGCCCCCGGCGCAGCATGCTGCTCACCGCACTGACCGGACTGGTCCTGCTGTACTCCCTGGTCCCGCTGGTCTGGCTCGTCATCAGCGCCACCAAGACCCAGGAGGGGCTCGCCAGTTCGTTCGGACTGTGGTTCAACGGCGACTTCGCCCTGTGGGACAACATCAAGGAGACATTCACCTACAACGACGGCGTCTTCTCCCGCTGGCTGCTCAACACCGTCCTGTACGTGGTGGCCGGCGCGGGCGGTGCCACCCTGCTGGCCGTCCTCGGCGGTTACGCCCTCGCGAAGTTCGCCTTCCCCGGCAAGCGCGCAGTCTTCGCCGTCGTCATCGGCGCCGTCGCGGTACCGGGCACCGCCCTGGCCGTACCCACCTTCCTGATGTTCAGCAAGATGGGACTGACCGACACTCCCTGGGCCGTGATCATTCCGTCCCTCATCTCGCCGTTCGGCCTGTATCTGATGTGGGTCTTCGCGACCGAGGCCGTCCCCGGCGAACTGCTGGAGGCCGCCCGCATCGACGGCGCGGGTGAAGTGCGCACCTTCTTCCAGGTCGTTCTGCCCCTGCTCGCACCCGGCATCGTGACCGTCTCGCTGTTCACGATGGTCGCCACCTGGAACAACTACTTCCTGCCGCTGATCATGCTCAAGGACCCCGACTGGTACCCGCTGACCCTGGGCCTGAACAGCTGGAACGCCCAGGCCGCCACCGCCGGCGGACAGCCCGTGTTCCACCTGGTGATCACCGGATCGCTCATCACCATCCTGCCGCTGATCGCCGCCTTCCTCCTGCTCCAGAAGTACTGGCAGTCCGGACTCGCCGCCGGAAGCGTCAAGGAGTAGGCCCGCGCCCCGGCTTCCCGCCTCCGCACCACGGCGCACCCGCTCCCCCACCCCCCGACTCCCCCACAGCTCCTCAACCCTCATCAGGCACGGTTTCGGCCACGACGAAGTGGAAGCACCTCCATGCACATGAACCCCCGCCGCCTGCTGCGCGGCCTCGCCCTGGTCTCCGCCCTCGCCCTGGGCGCGACCGCCTGCGGTGGCTCCGACGACAGCGACGCCGCGCAGAAGGCGGTGTCCGCGAAGGACATCGACGCGGCCCTCAAGAAGGGCGGCAACCTCACGGTCTGGGCCTGGGAGCCCACCCTGAAGCAGGTCGTCGCCGACTTCGAGAAGGAACACCCCGCCGTCCACGTCAAGCTCGTCAACGCGGGCACCGGCAACGACCAGTACAAGGCTCTGCAGAACGCGATCTCCGCGAAGAAGGGCGTCCCCGACGTCGCGCAGATCGAGTACTACGCGCTGGGCGAGTACGCGCTGACCAAGGGGCTCGACGACCTGAAGCCGTACGGCGCGGACAAGCTCGCGGACAAGTACTCGCCCGGCCCGCTGAACGCCGTGAAGGCCGGGACCGAGAACATCTACGCCCTGCCGATGGACTCCGGGCCGATGGCGCTGTTCTACAACAAGAAGGTCTTCGACAAGTACAAGATCAAGGTGCCGACCACCTGGGACGAGTACCTGACGGCCGCCCGCGACCTGCACAAGGCCGACCCCAAGGCGTACATCGCCAACGACACCGGCGACGCGGGAGAGACCACGAGCCTGCTGTGGCAGGCCGGTTCGCGGCCCTACAAGGTCGACGGCACCACCGTGAAGATCGACTTCTCGGACGCAGGCGCGAAGAAGTACACCGAGGTCTGGCAGAAGCTCATCGACGAGAAGCTGCTCGCGCCGATCACCGGCTGGAGCGACGACTGGTACAAGGGACTGGGTGACGGCACCATCGCCACCCTGGCCACCGGTGCCTGGATGCCCGCCAACTTCGCCTCCGGTGTGAAGGCCGCCTCCGGCGACTGGCGCGCGGCGCCGCTGCCCGCGTGGACCGCCGGCGACAAGGCCAGCGCGGAGAACGGCGGAAGCTCGCTCGCGCTGCCCGCGCTGGGCAAGAACAAGGAACTCGCCTACGCCTTCGTCGAGTACGCGAACGCCGGCAAGGGTGTGCAGACCCGCCTCGCCGCGGGCGCGTTCCCCGCGACCACCGCGGACCTCCAGTCCAGCTCGTTCCAGAACACCGAATTCCCCTACTTCGGCGGGCAGAAGGCCAACAAGGTCTTCGCGGACTCGGCCGCGAACGTCGCCGCGGACTGGTCGTACCTGCCCTACCAGGTCTACGCCAACTCCATCTTCAACGACACCGTCGGCAAGGCCTACGTCTCCGGCACCAAGCTGACCGCCGGTCTGCAGACCTGGCAGGACGCCTCCGTCAAGTACGGCAACGAGCAGGGCTTCACCGTTCAGAAGTAGCCGGCCCGGAAGCGACCGACCGGAAGCGTCCCCGTGGGCGCGACCGGTCGGGCGCGCCCACGCACCCCGTGCCGCACCGTGCGGAACACCGGAAGGACCACCATGATCTCCACCCTCCTGTCCCAGCACCCCCATGGGCCGGACGGTGACCCCACCCCGCGTCTCGCGTACGGCGCCGACTACAACCCCGAGCAGTGGCCGCGCGAGGTGTGGCAGGACGACATCCGGCTGATGCAGGAGGCCGGCGTCAACATCGTCTCCGTGGGGATCTTCTCCTGGGCACGCATCCAGCCGGCCGAGGACGAGTGGGACTTCGCCTGGCTGGACGACGTGATGGACCTGCTGCACGCGGGTGGCATAGGCGTCGACCTGGCCACCGCCACGGCGTCCCCGCCGCCCTGGCTCACCACGGCGCACCCGGAGATCCTCCCGGTGACCGCGTCCGGTGAGACGGTGTGGCCGGGCGCGCGGCAGCACTGGCGGCCCACCTCGCCCGTCTTCCGCGCCCACGCGCTGCGCCTGGTGCGGAAGATGGCCGAGCGGTACGCGCACCACCCCGCGCTGGTGGCCTGGCACGTCTCCAACGAGCTGGGCTGCCACAACGTCTACGACTTCTCGGACGACGCCGCCCGCGCCTTCCGCGACTGGCTGCGCGTGCGCTACAGCACCCTCGACGGGCTCAACCACGCCTGGGGCACGGCGTTCTGGTCGCAGCGGTACAGCGACTGGGAGCAGATCCTGCCGCCCCGGCTGGCCGCCTCCCACCCCAACCCCACGCAGCAGCTGGACTTCAAGCGGTTCTCGTCCGACGCGCTGAAGGAATACCTGCGGGCGGAGCGGGACGTGCTCCGGGAGATCACCCCGGACGTCCCCGTGACCACGAACTTCATGGTCATGGGCGGCACCAAGGGCATGAACTACGCCGACTGGGCCGACGAGATCGACTTCGTCTCCAACGACCACTACGTGGTGCCCGATCCGCAGGACCGGGACGAACTGTCCTTCTCCGCCAACCTCGTCAGCGGCATCTCCGGCGGACGCCCGTGGTTCCTGATGGAACACTCCACGAGCGCCGTCAACTGGCAGCCCGTCAACGTGGCCAAGCGCCCGGGCGAGCTCGCCCGCGACTCGCTCCTGCACGTCGCGCACGGCGCCGACGCGGTCTGCTTCTTCCAGTGGCGCCAGTCGGCCGCGGGCGCCGAGAAGTACCACTCGGCGATGGTGCCGCACGCCGGGTCCGACAGCGACGTGTTCCGTGCGGTGACCGGGCTCGGCCGGACCCTGCGGGAGCTCGCCCCGGTCGCCGGGTCCACGCGGGAGCCGGCCCGGGTCGGGATCGTCTTCGACTGGGAGTCGTGGTGGGCGAGCGAGCAGGACTCGCACCCCACCTCCCTGCTCGACTACCGGCGGGAGGCCCTCGACTGGTACTCCGCCCTGCTCGCGCTCGGCGTCCGGGCGGACGTCGTCACTCCGCGAGCCGACCTCGACACGTACCAGGTCCTGATCGCCCCGGTGCTGCACGTGGTCCCCGCGGCGCTCGCCAAGCAGCTCACCCGGTACACCGAGAACGGCGGCCACCTGGTCACCACGTACTTCTCCGGAGTCGTGGACGAGAACGACCACGTGTGGCTCGGCGGTTATCCGGGCGCCCTGCGCGAGCTGCTCGGCATCCGCGTCGAGGAGTTCGGGCCGCTGCTCGACGGCGACACGGCCGACGTCCGGCTGGGCGACGGCGTGCCGGACGGGGCCGCGGGGCGCGTCACGTCGGGCACCCTGTGGACCGACCGGATCTCGGTGGACGACCCCGAGGTGGAGGTGCTGGCGCGATACCTCACCGGCCCCTTCGCCGACCGTCCCGCCGTCACCCGCCGCACGTTGGGCCGGGGTTCGGCCACGTACGTCTCCACCAGGCTCGGCCCGGACGGCCTCAGCGGTCTGCTGCCCGCGTTGCTCGCCCACGCCGAGGTCGGCAGTGAACTGCCCGACGGCGCACGGGGAAAGGTCGAGCTGGCCGTGCGCCGCGACGCCGCCGGCCGCTACCTCTTCCTCGTCAACCGCACCGACGAGCCGGTGCCGGTCGCCGGGCTCACCGGAGAACCGCTGACCGGCGGCGCCGAGGAGGACGGAACGCTCGTCCTGTCCCCCAGGGGCGTCGCCGTGCTGCGGCAGCCGGCGACCTGACGACCAGGGGGTTCGTTCGGATCGGCCCGGACTCGAGCTGATCCGAACGAACCCCCTAGGTCCGTCGCGCGGTCGCCCTCCCCTGACACCCCCGGACGGTCAGGCGCCCGTCCGGGGGTCGTTCCGCCGTGCCCCGCGCGGGGCACGGCGGTGCACCGAAACGTCGATCGACGAGTTGGGAGCACACATTGGCACGCCGTACCCGCACAAGACGGCTTCTGGGAACCATCTCCGTCACCGCCCTGGCCACCGGGGCAGCCCTGCTCACCGCCCCGCCGACGCAGGCGGAGACCTCCGCGGCGGCCCAGGCGTCCGTCACCGTCCGGCCCGATCCCTCCTACAAGGAGCAGAGCTTCGAGGGCTGGGGCACCAGCCTGGTCTGGTTCGCCGACGCCACCGGGGACTACCCGCCGGAGATCCGCGAGAAGCTGGCTCACCTGCTCTTCGACGACGACGGCCTCGCGCTCAACATCGCCCGCTACAACATAGGCGGCGGCAACGCCCCCGACGTCCAGGACTACCTGCGTGCCGGCGGGGCCGTCGACGGCTGGTGGAAGGCACCGGAGGGCACCACCCGCACGGACACCGACTGGTGGAGCGCCGACGACGCGGCCGACTGGAACCCGGACGCCGACGCCACGCAGCGCTGGTGGGTGGACCGGATCAAGAAGGACGTCGACCACTGGGAGACGTTCAGCAACTCCCCACCCTGGTTCATGACGAAGAGCGGCTACGTCTCGGGCGGGTTCGACGCCGACGCGGACCAGCTCAAGGAGGAGTCCGTCGACGACTTCGCCGCCTACCTGGCGGGGGCGACCGCGCGTCTGGAGAAGGCGCACCACATCAAGGTCGACACCCTCGACCCGTTCAACGAGCCCAACACCGGTTACTGGAGCACACGGCTGGGCGCGGACGGCGAGCCGGTCGGCGGCCGTCAGGAAGGCGCCCACATCGGACCGGAGCTCCAGCAGAAGGTGATCCGGGCGCTGGCCCCGGCCCTGAGGGCCGCGAGGACGGGCACGAAGATCTCGGCGATGGACGAGACCAACCCGGGCCTGTTCACGCAGAACTGGAACACCTACCCGCAGGACGTCCGCTCGCTGGTCGGCCGGATGAACGTGCACACCTACGGCACGAGCGGGCGCACCAGTGTCCGCGACCTGGCCAAGGCGGCGGACAAGCCGCTGTGGATGAGCGAGGTCGAGGGCGACTGGGGCGACGGGCAGAGCTTCACGGACATGCGGCCCGGTCTCGGCCTGGCCCAGCAGATGGTCGACGATCTGCGCGAACTCGAGCCGCGGGCCTGGGTGTTCTGGCAGCCCGTCGAGGACTACGACAACATGAAGCCGGGCGGGGAGTCGGCCAAGGGCGGCAACTGGGGCAGCATCCAGGTCCCGTTCAGCTGCACGTCGGCGGACACCCTGGAGACGTGCCCGGTCCGCACGAACACCAAGTTCGACACGGCCCGCAATTTCACCCACTACATCAAGCCGGGCGACCGGCTCGTCAAGACCGACGACAGGTCCAGCGCCGCCGCCGTGTCCAAGAGCGGCAACGCGGCGACCGTCGTGCACGTGAACAGCTCCACCGACTCCCGTACGGTGACGATCGACCTGTCCGGGTTCGGTCACATCGCGGGCAACGCGGCGGTCACTCCCGTCGTGACGAGCTCCGACGGCAAGCTGGTGCGCGGGACGCCGGTCCGGGTCAGCGGGCGGCAGGCGACCTTCACCGTGCCCGCCCAGTCGGTGACGTCGTTCCTCGTCAAGGGCGTGTCCGGGGTGGCCGAGGACGCGGCCCTGCTGCGCGAGGGCCGCGCCTACGAGCTGACCGGTGTGCAGAGCGGCAAGGACCTGACCGTCGCGGACGACGGCACCAAGCTCGTCATCAGGTCCGCGGGCACCGGGCCGGGCGACGCGGGACAGCGGTGGCGGCTGCTCCAGGTCACCGGTGACACCGGCAGCCGGCAGCGTTACGTGTTCGCCGACGCGGTCGGGGGCAGGCGGCTGGCCGTGCGGGGCGGAGCCCCGGTGGTGGAGGCGGACAGCGGTCCGCGCGACAGGGCCACGCAGTGGATCATGTCGACCACCGGCGACGGCACGTGGACGCTGGTGAACGCGGCCACCGGCGGGTTGCTGGAGGTGGGCGGCCAGGCCACCGCCGAAGGGTCGGCGGTCACGATGTGGACGCCGAACTCCGGCGCCAACCAGCGTTGGAGAATCACCGACGTGACGGACCGTCGGGCTTCGTAGGCCTGGCTGTCTCGCCCCCCCTGCGCCCGTGCGTGTGCCCGCCCTTCCGGGGCGGGCACATCGGCGTCCGCGGGATGCCGGGACCGCGGATCGTCAGGGCGTGGCGGAGGTGCCGGGGTGCTCGATGCCCGCGACGAAGGCGGCGATGTCGGCGACCACCCGCTCGGGCTGTTCCCAGTGGACGGCATGACCCGTCCCCTCGTAGGCGAGCAGGCGTGATCCGTGGATGGCGTCGAGGATCGTCTGCTGGTCCTCGCGGGGCAGGATGCCGTCCTGCTCTCCCCAGATCACGAGAGTGGGCACCAGGATGCCCGCGAGGGTGGCGCGGAGATCGGCCTGCAGCAGACCGTCCAGGGTCTCCTGCCAGACGTGCGCGGGAACTTTGAGGTTCTCCTCGACCATGGTCTCGACGAGGCCACGGGCGACCGGGCGGTCCCCCACGGCGGCGGCCATGAAGGCCTCGACGACATCGCGTGGCACGGGATCCGACAGCCCCTGCACGCTCTCCCGCATCGCGTCGACCGCCGGTTTGTCCGCGAGCGTCGCCGGCACACCGAGCAGCACCAGCCCGGCGATCCGGTCGGGGTGGCTGCCCGCGACGATCCGGGCCGGCACGCCGCCGGCGGCGGCGCCGACGAGGACGGCGCGCGGGATGTCCGCGGCGTCGAGGAAGGCCACGAGGTCGGCGGCGAAGTCCTCGGGCGCGTACCCGGTGGCAGGGCGGTCGGCGTCGCCGTGGCCGCGCAGGGTGGGCGCGTATCCGTGCAGGGCCGCCGGCAGACGCCGCAGCAGGGGCTCGAAGGACCACCAGGAGTCGGCCAGCCCGTGGACGAGGACGAGCGGTGTGCCCCCGGGGTACCCGGCCTCGGCGTACGGGAGGGTGGGTCCGTCGCGCAGCTGCGCGGACTTCAGGGAGATCACGGTCACGGCGTGCTGCCTCCTTCGGCCCGTCCGCCCGGGGCCGGCAGCCGGGAGATGAAGCGGGTGAGCGCGTCGACGTACTGCTCCGGGTGGGTGATGTGGGGGATGTGCCCAGCCCCTTCGAGGACCTGGTACCGCGCCTGTGGCACGGCCGCCGCCAGCCGGTCGAGGACCCTCGCCGTCCAGGGCGGGCTCTCGGAACCCCGGCTCAGCAGCAGCGGTACGGAGCAGCGGGCGAGGCCGTCGAGATCCAGGGTCGCCCAGCCGGGGTCGGACTGTTCGTCCAACCAGGTGGGCGCGTTGTGCACGAACGTCTCGCGCACCTCGGCCGGCAGCCGGTCCCACATGCCCGGCCCGAGGGCGACCTCCTCCACGAACAGCCAAGCGGCCTGCTCGTACTCGCCGTTGCGCAGATGGTCGAGGGTGGCGTCGATCGTGGCCTGGGTCGGGCGGAGTTCCGCCATGGCGTCCTGGTCGTCGGCGACGATCGCGAAGAGCGGGGGTTCGTGGGCGGTGACGCTCCGGAACAGTCCGGGGCTGCGTGTGGCCAGGCCCAGCGTGATCGAGGCCCCGAAGGAGTTGCCCGCCACGTGCGCGGACGCCCCCGCCACCTGCTCGATCACGGCCGCGAGGTCGTCCTCGTCCTCGCGCCGGGTGCCCTGACCCGGTGCCGCCTCACTGCGGCCGTGGCCCCGCCGGTCGTAGGTGATCACCCGGAACGACGCGCGGGCGTCGGCGTCGATGGCCGGCCGCCACGACATGTGGTCGTTCCAGGAGCCGTGGACCAGGACGAGCGGGTCGCCCTCCCCGACGACCTGGTAGTGGATGCCCAGGTCGCCCGAGTGAAGAAGCGGCATGCCGTGACTCCTCAGCGCGTCCGGGGATGACAGGGCTGCGGGCCGGCCCGCCATACGGTTGCCCCCAGTGTCCGCCGGGACGTGTGCGGCGTCGCCCCCGCGTCGGACATACGGGCTAACACCTGGGCTCACCCGCCGGGCGCGGCGTCCGTTAGGGTGTGCGTCGTACCGGACACGGGGTGCCCCGATCGAGGGCTGAGATCACACCCGTCGAACCTGAACCAGTTCGTACTGGCGGAGGGATGTCTTCATGCCATTGGCGCATGTTTCCGGCGGGCTGCCCGCCGACGGCCGGCCCGCCGTCTTCGACGGCAGGATGCCGAGCGCTCCCGGTGACCTGAGGGTCGAGGGACACGGAATCGAGCCCGTCCCCGAGGGGAACCGGTACGGCGGGGCGGGACGGCTGTTCACGGTGTGGTTCGCCCCCAATCTGACCATGACGGGTGTGTTCACCGGGACCATCGGCGTCGCGCTCGGCCTGGACTTCGGCACGGCGCTCGCCGCGGTCGTCCTGGGCACCGTGCTGGGCGCCCTGCCCACCGCGTATCTGAGCACCTGGGGCGGCCTCACCGGCACCGGTCAACTCCCTCTGGCGCGGCTGGCCTTCGGCCGTGCCGTGGCGCTGCCCGGCATCCTGCAGTGGGTGTCGTCGGTGGCCTGGGACGCGCTGATCGGGCTGTTCGGCGGGGACGCGCTGGCCCGGCTGTGCGGGTGGCCGTTCTGGGTCGGCGTACTGGTCATGATGGCCGCGCAGGGCGCCCTGGGCGTCCTGGGGTACGAGGCGATCCACCGCCTCCAGATCGTCATGACCTTCGTGCTCGCCGTCTCGTTCGCGGTCATCGCCTGGCGGATGCTGGACGGTGTCCACCCCGCCTCGACGGGTGCGGCGGTGGGTGCCGACCGTGCGGGCGCGTTCGTGCTGACCAGCACCATCGCGCTGAGCCTCGCCCTGTCCTGGGCGCCGTACGCGACGGACTTCAGCCGGTATCTGCCGCGGGGCACCTCCCGTCCGCGCATGTTCTGGTGCACGTTGCTGGGTCTCGTGGTGTCGTTCGTGGCCGTGCAGGTCCTCGGACTGTGGGGCGCGTCCGTGCTCACGGACCAGACGGCCGCGGGCGTCGACGAGTTGCTGGGCGGCGGGGCCGCCGGCGCGTTCGGACTGCTGGCGGTGGCGCTGGCGGCGGTGTGCAGCAACGCGATGAACGACTACAGCGGCTCGCTGGCGCTGCAGACCGTGGGGGTGCGTGTGCCCCGCCCGGTGGCCGCCGCGCTCGCCGCCGTGCTCGGCTTCCCGCTGGTGCTGTGGATGCACGCGGCCGACACCACCACGCGTTTCCAGAACGTGCTGCTGTTCGTCGGCTACTGGATCCCCGGGTTCGTCGCGATCGTCGTCGTGGACTGGGTCGCACGGGCCCGCGCCCGCGGTGGTGCGGCGTTCGACGTCACCGCCGAGGTGTCGCTGCCGCAGCCGGCCTGGCCCGCGCTGCTGGCGTTCGTCGCCGCGTTCGCCGCGGCCGTCCCGTTCATGGACACCGGACTGTACGTGGGTCCGGTCGCCGAAGCCCTGCACGGCGCCGACCTCTCCTACTACGTGGCGTTCCTCGTCGCGCTCGCCGTGTACGCCCCGCTGCGGTCGCGCGTCCGCACCGCCGTTCCCGTCCGCTGACGGCCCTGCACGCCGTCCGCACGCTGCACCGCTGAGAGGAGCACCCCCATGCCCCGGCCACCCCTGGTCCTGACGATCGCCGGTTCCGACTCCGGCGGTGGCGCCGGAATCCAGGCCGACCTGAAGACGATGCTGGCGCTCGGCGCGCACGGCATGAGCGTGATCACCGCGGTCACGGCACAGAACTCGGTGGGTGTGCAGGGTGCTTGGGAACTGCCCGTGGAGGCGGTGCGCGCCCAGTACCGCAGCGTCGTCGACGACATCGGCGTACAGGCCGTGAAGACGGGGATGCTGGCGTCGCCCGGTCTGGTCACGGCGGTGGCCGAACTGCTGGCGGACGTGCCCGCTCCCGTCGTCGTCGATCCGGTGAGCGTCTCCAAGCACGGGGACCGGCTGCTGGCCGACGACGCGCTGGACGCGGTCCGCGGCCGGCTGCTGCCGCTGGCGACGGTGGTGACGCCCAATCTCGACGAGGTCGCCGAGCTCACGGGCGTGACCGTGGAAGACGAGACGGGCATGCGCCGGGCGGCCGGGCGGCTGCTGGACTTCGGCCCCCGCTGGGCCCTGGTGAAGGGCGGTCATCTTCCGGGACAGGCCGTCGATCTGCTCACCGACGGGACCCAGGAGCACTGGCTGCGCGCGCCGCGGCACGACAACCGGCACACCCACGGCACGGGGTGCACCCTCGCCTCGGCGATCGCGGTGGGGCTGGCCGAGGGCCGTTCGGTGCCCGACGCGGTGCGCCAGGCCAAGGAGTACGTCACGTCGGCCATCGCGGCGGGCTTCGCGCTCGGTGCCGGCATCGGCCCCGTCGACCACGGATGGCGGCTGCGGGAGCGGCCCCAGGAACTCACCGCGCGGACAACGCCTTCAGGCTGAACGCCGCGGCCCCCGCCGTCCGTACTTGACCAGGAGAGCGACAGTCGACTGCTCGCCCGTCAGGTACGCGGGGACGCAGATCCGGATCCAAGGAGCACACCATGAAGGCGACCGCGCAGATCGGTGTCACAGGGCTCGCGGTGATGGGCCGCAATCTGGCCCGGAACTTCGCCCGGCACGGGTACACCGTCGCCGTCCACAACCGCACCCCCGCCCGGACCAAGGCGCTGGTCGAGGAGTTCGGGCACGAGGGCGCCTTCGTGGCGGCCGGAACGGCGGAGGAGTTCGTGGCCGCGCTGGAGCGCCCGCGCCGCCTCATGATCATGGTGCAGGCGGGCGCGGCGACCGACGCCGTCATCGAGGAGTTCGCCCCGCTGCTCGAATCCGGCGACATGATCATCGACGGTGGCAACGCCCATTTCGCCGACACCCGCCGCCGCGAGCAGTCGCTGCGCGAGCGCGGCATCCACTTCGTGGGGGCGGGCGTCTCGGGCGGCGAGGAGGGCGCGTTGAACGGCCCGAGCATCATGCCCGGCGGGTCACCGGAGTCGTACGCCTCGCTCGGCCCGATGTTCGAGTCGATCAGCGCCAAGGTCGACGGCGAGCCGTGTGCCACCCACATCGGCACGGACGGCGCCGGGCACTTCGTGAAGATGGTCCACAACGGCATCGAGTACGCCGACATGCAGCTGATCGGCGAGGCCTACGACCTGCTCCGGCGCGTCGGAGGGTACACACCCGCGCAGATCGCGGAGATCTTCCGCCGCTGGAACAAGGGCCGCCTCGACTCGTATCTGATCGAGATCACCGCCGAGGTCCTGGCGCACTCGGACCCCGCGAGCGGCGCGCCGTTCGTGGACGTCGTGGTCGACGCCGCCGGGCAGAAGGGCACCGGCCGCTGGACCGTGCAGACCGCGCTCGACCTGGGATCCCCGGTCACGGCGATCTCGCAGGCGACGTTCGCCCGTGCCGCCTCCAGCCAGTCCGGGCTGCGCGCCGCGTACCGGGACCTGCCCGGCGGCACCCACTGGGAGCTGTCCGCCACCGAGGCGGAACGCTTCACCAGCCAGGTCGAGCACGCCCTGTACGCGTCCAAGCTCATCGCCTACGACCAGGGCTGGAAGATGATCCTGGATGCCGCCGACGAGTACGGCTGGGACATCGACCTCGGCGAGGTGGCGAAGATCTGGCGCGGCGGCTGCATCATCCGGGCCGCCTTCCTGGACCGCATCCGTGCCGCCTACGCCGTCGACCCCGCTCTGGTCAGCCTGCTCTCGGACGCGGGGTTCGCCGCAGAGATCAAGGATGCGCAGGTCCCCTGGCGCGAGGTGATCGCGACGGCCGCACGCCGGGGTGTACCGGTGCCGGCGTTCTCGGCCGCCCTGTCGTACTACGACACGCTGCGCGCCGACCGCCTCCCCGCCGCCCTCACCCAGGGGCAGCGGGACTACTTCGGCGCCCACACCTACCGGCGCACCGACCGTGACGGCAGCTTCCACACGCTGTGGGGCGAGGCGGGCCGGGCGGAGACCGAAGTGCTGTGACGGACCCCGAAGTACCGTGGCCCGCGCCGGTGTCCACCGGCGCGGGCCGTCGTTTCGGCTCAGCCGAGCGGCTTCTCCAGCACCGCCTTGCGGTGGCTGAACGTCTCGATGGACCAGCGGCCGTGGTAGCTGCCCATGCCGCTCTCCCCGACTCCGCCGAACGGCAGGTCGGAGACGGTCAGATGGGCGAGCGGCAACCCGAAGCCGAGACCTCCGGAGGACGTCTCCGCGGCGATCCGCCGCCGGGTGGTGTCGGAGTCGGTGAAGACGTAGAGGGCGAGGGGCTTGTCGCGGTCGTTGATGAAGCCGATGGCCTCGTCGAGGTCGGCCACGGTGACGATCGGGAGGATCGGGCCGAAGATCTCCTCCTGCATCACGGGCGACTTGGGGTCTACGTCGGCGAGCACGGTCGGCGCGATGTACTTGGTCTCCCGGTCGCTGTCGCCGCCGACGACCGTGCGGCCGGAGCCGAGCAGCGCGGCGAGCCGGTCGAAGTGCCGTTGGTTGACGATCCGCCCGTACTCGGCGGACGTCCGCGGCTCGGTGCCGAAGAGCGCCTCGGTGGCCCGGGTGAGTTCGGCCTCCAGGGCGCGGGCGGTCTCCGGGTCGGTGAGGATGTAGTCGGGCGCGACGCAGGTCTGCCCGGCGTTGAGGAACTTGCCGCGGGCCAACCGGTCCGCGACGGTGCCGAGGTCGGCGTCGCGATCGACGAACGCCGGTGATTTGCCGCCGAGTTCGAGGGCGACCGGGGTGAGGTGTTCGGCGGCGGCCCGCATGACGATACGGCCGACCGTGCCGTTGCCGGTGTAGAAGATCTGGTCGAACCGCTCGGCCAGCAGGGCCGTCGTCTCGGGGACGCCGCCCTCGACGACGGCGACCGCGTCGGTGTCGAGGTGGCGCGGCAGCAACCGCGCGAGCGCGGCGGAGGTGGCCGGCGCCAGTTCGCTGGGCTTGGCGACCACGGCGTTGCCGGCGGCCAGCGCGCCGAGCATCGGGGTCAGCAGGAGTTGCAGCGGATAGTTCCAAGGGGCGATGACCAGCACGACGCCGAGCGGGTCGTACTGCGTCCAGGCCGTGGCGTCGGCGCCGAGGTGCGCCGGGACCGGGGCGGATTCCGGCAGCAGCCAGCCGTCGAGGTGTTCCAGGGTGTGGTCGATCTCGCGCACGGTGAAGTCGATCTCGGTACGGAAGGCTTCGGTGGAGCTCTTGCCGAGGTCCTCGCGGAGGGCGGCGGCGAGGTCCTCGCCGTGCGAGGTGAGCATCTCGCGCAGTCGGCGCAGTTGGTCCGTTCGCCACGCGACGGGCTTGGTGCGGCCGGAGCGGAAGGTGGCGCGCAGCCGGGAGACGACGTCGGCGGGCTGTTCGGGGATCGACTGGTTCACGGTGCCTCGCTGGTCGGGGCGCGGGCCGGGGGGTCGGCCGCGCGAACGTGCTCGACGGTTGGATGTATAAGCCAACCGTATCTGGATGTAATTGCCAACCTTTCCGGCTCGTGGAGAAATTCCGGGAGCGGCGGACTACTTTCCGTCACCGGACGCGATCGCCAGGTGGACGGCGGGCCGGCTACACGTCCGGAAGGGTCCGCCGACGGCGTTCGAGATGCGCTCGCTCGGCGTCGTTCGTGGTGAGCGCGACGGCCGCCTCGTAGGCCTGCGCGGCTTCCGCCGTGCGGCCCAGCCGGCGCAGCAGCTCGGCCCGTACGGCGTGGTGGGCGTGGTAGCCGTCCAGGTCGAGCGCGTCGACGATCGCGAGGGCCGCCGCCGGGCCGTCGGTCTCCGCCACCGCGACGGCCCGGTTGAGGGTGACCACCGGGCTGGGCGCGACGACCGTCAGCTGGTCGTAGAGGCGGAGGATCTGACCCCAGTCCGTGGCGCCGGCGGTCGGGGCGTCGCTGTGCACGGCGTTGATCGCGGCCTGGATCTGGTAGGGGCCCGGCCGGTTCAGGCGCAGACAGCGCCGTACCAGGCCCTGACCCTCGGCGATCAGGCCTCGGTCCCACCGGGAGCGGTCCTGGTCGGCGAGGACGACCAGGTCGCCGTCCGCCGTCGCGCGGGCGGGCCGGCGAGCCTCGATGAGCAGGACCAGTGCGAGCAGACCGAGGGCCTCGGGCTCGTCCGGCATGAGCTCGACCAGCAGCCGCGCCAGACGGACCGCCTCCGCGCAGAGGTCCTCCCGGCCGCCGTAGCCCTCGTTGTAGATCAGATAGACGACGGCGAGCACTCCCTTGACGCGCTCCGGGAGGTCGGCGTCACGCGGCACCCGGTACGGGATGCCCGCGTCGCGGATCTTCGCCTTCGCCCGGACCAGCCGCTGCGCCATGGTGGGCTCGGGGACCAGGAAGGCGCGCGCGATCTGCGGGGTGGTCAGACCACCCAGGAGTCTCAGGGTGAGCGCCACCTGGGTCTGGGTGGCGAGCGCGGGATGGCAGCAGGTGAAGATCAGGCGGAGCCGGTCGTCGCGCACGGGTCCCTCCTCGGCGGGTGCCTCCGGTGCGTACAGCCGGGCCGCCTCGGCGTGCCGCGCGTCCCGGGTGGACTCCCGGCGCAACCGGTCGACGGCTCGGTTGCGGGCGGTGGTGACGATCCACCCGGCGGGGCTCGCCGGTGTGCCGGTCTCCGGCCACTTGCGCACGGCCGTGGTGAACGCGTCCTGCACCGCTTCCTCGGCGAGGTCGATGTCGCCGAGGAAGCGGATGAGGACGGCGACCGCGCGGCCGTACTCGGCGCGGAACACGGCTTCGATCTCCGCCGCGGTGGCGGTCACGCGCGCCGCCCCGCCGTGGTGACGGTCATACGTCCTCGGCCTCGTGCGTGAACGGCCGCACCTCGATGGGCAGCGTGGTCGCCAGCGTCGCCTTGCGGCCCCAGGCGAGCGCCTCGTCCAGGTCGGGTGCCTTGATCAGGCAGATCCCGCCGAGGTACTCCTTGCTCTCCGTGTAGGGCCCGTCGGTGACCAGGACGTCGCCGTCCCGGGCGCGCAGCACGGTGGCCGTCTCGGGCCCGTGCAGGCCGCCGGCGAACACCCACGCACCGGCCTCGCGCAGCTCCGTGTGGAAGACGTCCAGTTTGTGCATGATCTCTTCCAGGACCTCGGGGGCGGGCGGCTCGCCCACCGGCTGCATGACGCTCAAGAGGTAGTACTTCATGGGGTGGCCTCCTCGGTGGTCTCTCCTTGACTACACGAACGGGAGACCGCCGGATCGACACGCGCCACGGGAGAAGCGGGAGAAATCTTCGATGACCACCCCACCCCATCCGCTCGTCACCTCCGCCCGGCGGCTGGCGGCCGAGGTGCTGGCGCCCCGGGCGGAGCGCGTCGACCAGGAGGGCGTGCCGACGGACAGCATCGAGGCGGTCAAGCGGTCGGGGCTGCTCGGGCTGAGCGCGCCGGTGGCGTACGGAGGGGCGGCGGCACCGGCCGCGGTGGTCCGGGAGGTCGCGGAGATCCTGGCGGGGGCGTGCTGCTCGACCTGGTTCGTCCAGACGCAGCACCACACGCCGGTCACGACGCTAGCCCAATGCGAACACCCCTTGCGGGAGCGCCTGTTGAGGCGACTGGCGAGCGGTGAGCTGCTGTCGGGGGTTGCCTACGCGCAGTTGCGTGCCCATCCGCGCGTCCCCGTGCGCGTGTCACGGGAGCGCGGCGGCTGGCGCTTCGACGGCACGGTGCCCTGGTACACGGGGTGGGGCCTCAACGACGTGATGCTGCTGGCCGGTGTGACGGACGCCGACGAGGCGCTGTTCGCGTTCACCGAGGCCCGCGAGCAGCCCGGTCTGCGCGCCTCGCCGCCGATGCGGCTCGCTGCGCTCACCGCGTCCCGGACGGTGTCGCTGGACCTGGACGGCCTCCTGCTGCCGGACGACGCCGTCGCCCTACGGGTCCCCTACGCGACGTGGGCGGCGGGTGACCGTCCGAAGAACACCAACGCCTCCCCCGCCGTCTTCGGCATCACCGAGGCGGCGCTCGGCCTGCTCGACGCCCCGGACGGCGAACCGGCCGCGCGGGCCGCCGCGCAGGAATTGCGTGCCCGCCTCGACGAGGTCAGGCGGGTGGCGTACGGGCTGGCCGACCACCCGGTGCCGGGCGAGCGGATCGAGGAGCGGTTGGCCGCCAAGACGCGGGCGTACGACGTGATGCGCGCGGCCACGACCGCCGCGGTGGTGGCCGGCGGCGGCCGGGCCATGGGTCTGGACAGTCCCGCGCAGCGGCTGGCGCGGGAGGGGATGTTCCTGCTGGTGCAGGGGCAGACGGCCGAGGTGCGCCGGGCGCACCTCGGCTCGCTGGGATCGCCGGCGCCGCTCAGCCCGTGAAGGGGACCTGCGCGGCGGGTGCGGGCGTCGACGCGAACGGATGCCGCCACAGGCCCTGTTCGGCCAGCCTCGGCAGGACGCCCTCGCCGAACCAGTACGCCTCCTCGAGATGCGGATAGCCGGAGAGCACGAACTCGTCGATGCCGAGCGCGTGGTACTCCCCGATCCGCTCGGCCACCTCGTCGTGGCTGCCGACCAGGGCGGTGCCCGCGCCGCCGCGGACCAGGCCGATCCCGGCCCACAGGTTGGGGTGGATCTCCAGTCCGTCGCCGCTTCCGCCGTGCAGTGCGAGCATGCGGCGCTGCCCCTCCGACTCGCTGCGGGCGAGACCGGCCTGCACCGCACGCACCGTCTGCGGGTCGAATCCGTCGAGGAGCCGGCCTGCCTCGGCCCAGGCCTGCTCCGAGGTGTCGCGGGTGATGACGTGCAGCCGGACACCGAACCGGAGGCGACGCCCCTCGTTCGCCGCGAGTCCGCGGATCCACGCGATCTTCTCGGCGACCTGGGCGGGCGGTTCGCCCCAGGTGAGGTAGACGTCGGCGTGCCGGGCGGCGACCTCACCGGCGAAGGGTGAGGAGCCGCCGAAGTAGACCTCGGGGACCGGGTCGGGCAGCCGGGCCAGCCGCGCGTCCTCGACGTGGAGGTGTTCACCGGACAGGTCGACGGTCTTGCCGTCCCACAAGTCCCGGACGATCTGCAGGAATTCGCCGGTACGGCGGTACCTGGCGTCCTTGTCGAGGAAGTCGCCGTAGGCGCGCTGTTCGTGACTCTCGCCTCCGGTGACCACGTTCAGGAGGAGACGGCCGCCGCTCTGCCGCTGGAACGTGGACGCCATCTGCGCGGCGAGTGTCGGCGACACGAACCCCGGCCGGAAGGCGACCAGGAACTTGAGTCGCTCGGTGTGCCGGCTGACCATCGCGGTGGTCAGCCACGCGTCCTCGCACCAGGCGCCGGTGGGGGTGAGCGCGCCGACGAAGCCGAGATCCTCGGCGGCACGGGCGATCTGGCTCAGATAGCCGATCGTCGGAGGCCGGTCCCGGCCGGACACGGTGGCGGGTGTGCCGTGGCCGCCGCCGACGACGTCGCGGCTGTCGCCGTTGGTGGGCAGGAACCAGTGGAAGGTGAGGGACACGGCGGCGGTTCTCCGATCGTGGGGCCCGGCGCGCGTCAGAGCAGGCCGTGGCGGGGCGGCTTGGTGCCGTCGAGTACGTGCCGGCCGAGGTGTTGGAGCTTCCAGCGGGCCGGGTCGTGCAGGGTGTGTGTGCGGGCGTCGCGCCAGTGACGGTGCAGATTGGCGGAGTCGAGCGCGGCGCGGGTGCCCGACACCTCGAACAGCGCGTCGGCCACCTCGTCGTCGGCGATCACTTTCGCGGTCATGGTTCAGCTCGCCGCGGCCAGCACGGGCCTGCCCGTCAGTGCGGCCGAGAACTGGTCCACCACGTGGGCGAGGGCCTCGGCGGTGGCCGGTGCCACGGTGACGCTGCCGTCCTCGCCCCTGGTGATGTCCTTGTCGAGGGTGAACCAGCCCTGGACGATGTGCGCCGCCCCCATGGAATTCAGCACCGGGCGCAGCGCGTAGTCGAGGGCGAGGACGTGCGCGGTGCTGCCTCCGGTGACCAGCGGCAGCACGGTCTTGCCGGTGAGGGCGTACTGCGGGAGCAGATCGAGCAGTGCCTTGAGGACGCCCGAGTAGGCGGCCTTGTAGACGGGGGTGCCGATGACGACGCCGTCGGCCCGCGCGAAGAGCTCGGTCGCCTCGACGACGGCGGGATGGCCGAAGTCGGCGCCGAGCAGGGCCTCGGCGGGGATGGTGCGGACGTCGAGCGGAATCACCTGGTGGCCCTGTGCGGCGAGCCGTGCGTCCAGGTGGCGCAGCAGTCCGGCCGTGCGGGAGGAGGCGGAGGGGCTGCCGGAGACGGACAGGACGAGGGACATGGGTCCTCTTTCGTGAGCGGAGAGGCCGAGGAGGCAGAGGTCGGCGGCGAGCCTCTTGACGGACGGGTTCGGCGGCGCCGGTGACGGATTCCGTGACGGGAGCGGAGAACTCCCGGTGTGCGGAACGAAGGCATGGCGCATTACGGGCGCGGCAATTCCGTGGGAAATGCGCGGAGTCGAAGAGAAACGGCGGTTCCGGGGTTCACAGGGGCGCGCCGGGAGGAATTCACCGGGGCGGACCGGGCCTGTGCGAAGGAAACCCCGCCGTGGGGCCGTCAGGCTTCGCGGCAACAGGAGGAGCTGGAGACACGCGCGAGATCGACATGGCGTCGCCGCGTGAGGTCCAGTCGCATCTGCATGCCGTCGATCGTCGCAGCCCCCGGTCCGAGCCGTCAAGGAATCAACGGCCGATCTCGCATCCCGGACCGCCGAATTTCACGAAAGCGCGACAGGGAAACCCTTGAAACTCCGCGCGTGGCAGGCGCATTCCGTCGTCGCGAGAATGGAGCAGCCGGAATACATCGCGCCGGTCACCCGCCTCGACCCGGTTCGGTTCGCCGCACCGCGCTGAACGGCGCCGCGCTGAGCCGCGCCGCCGATGAACTCCGCCTCTCGCAGCCCACGTCGAGCGAGACCGTGCGGCACGGAGCGCGAGCCAGGGGTGGCCCTGCCGGAGCGCGAGCGCCCCGGGTGCGGCCGGTGCTCCGGCGCCGCCGGACCGACTCCGTGCCGCGCGCCGCGGGCGACCCGCACGACACTTTCGTCCGCAGGTCGCGGGAGCTCGGGGGCAGCATGACGCCCTCGCCGTGATCCGTCGGCCGGCCGGGGCCACGACCTCTGTGACCATCCGAAGAGTCACTCGTTTGAAGGATCGACGTGCCATCACGGCAGCTCCTTCGGAAGGCATTTGCTCCATGCCCATCCCCCCACTCCCGCGGACCGTCCTGCACACCCGGGCCGGACTGGAACGGGCCGAGAGCGCCCTGGTCGAGGAGTACGGCGGTCTCGTACGCCTGGCGTACCTCACGCTGCCTCCCTCACTGAGCAGGCACCGGCGTGTTCTGCTCGCCCATTCCCTGGTACAGCGGTCGCTGCCGGGTTCCCGCGCAAGGTCCGCTCCCCGGGTTCCGGCACCACGGGGGAGGAGGACAGGGAAGACACAGCCGGCCGTCGCCGAGAAGGACCGGCTGCGCTCACACGTGGTGCGCTCCGCCCTGGCATACGCCCGGCCGCCCCGCGGCTGGCCCCGCCGGATGCCTCCGCCGCGCACCCTGCTGCCGACGCTGCCCGTGGTGTGGGGGCTGCGGCTGTTTCCCCGCGCGGGCGGCGCCGACGAGATCGCCCTGGGGCAGGCGCTCGCCGGTACCACGGCCGCGGCACGCACCGCGTTCGTGCTGCGCGAGGTGGACGGGCTGCCCGACCCGTCGATCGAGGCCCTGCTGCGCACCGCCGGTGTCGCCGACCCCGCGAGCGCCCTGCGGTCGGCGACCCGGCTCCAGGAGACCGTGGGGACGGCGGCGCGCACCCTGCTCGCGTCGCGGGAGTTCGACGCCTGCTCGGTGCAGACGCGCCCCACCGATCTGCTGCGCCGCAGGCGTCGCGTGCACCTGCTGTGGGCCGCGCTGACGGCCGTCGTCATCACGGCCGTACTCCTCGCGTTCTCCTGGACGGAATCCGGTCCGTCAGCGCCCCGCGACGACGTGCCCGCGGGACTTCCCCGCCCCGCGGACCTGGTCCGCACGGCCGCGGACGCCTGGAGCCGCACGGCGCGGATCGACTTCACCGCCTGGCCCGCGCGCGGCGACCGCACCCACGACGACGACCTCCTCACCCGGGCGCTGTCCGCATGGGCCCACCCCTCGCACGGCCGGTACGACACGACGTCCGGCACCCCCGCGGACCCGCCCCCGCGGGCACCGCAACTGCTCTACGCGGGGGACGTCGACGGCATCACGGTGGTCCTGCTGCACGACGGCGAACGCCTGGTGCGCTACAGCGAGCCGCTCGACGCACCCGCCGAGGGCACGCTCGTCCTGGCGCGCGCCGACGACGCGGACGTGACGACCGCCGCGGCCGTGCTCGTCGCGCGCGGCGCGAAGGGCGGCCGGTATCTGCTCGCCCCGTGGGTCGCCGAAGCCGGGACACGTGATCTGCTCGACCCCGATTCGCCCGCACGCCCGCTCGACGTGGCCGGGGACGGGATCACCGCGCCGGTCCCCGCCCCGACGGGCGGCGCGGCCTGCGACCACCGTCCCGTCCTGCAACTGCGGTCGTCCGCCCGTATCGCGGAGAAGCACGCCTTCCTGCTGACCGACCTGGGTGAGCTGTCGCCCGTGCACCTCACGTACACCCCGCTGCCCGGGCACGGCAGCCCACCGGCACGGCAGCCCAGGGAGGCGACGGGCGCGACCGCCCTGCTCGCCTGGGCACACCTGGCCTGCGGACTCGAGGACCTGCGCGGGAGCGGTGTACGGGCGGTCAACACCTGGGACTTCGCCGAGCAGGACCTGCCGGAGGGCGGCGGGCACGTGGTGTGGTCGTGCACCCGGGCCACCACCTGGCGCGGGCCCGGCGACGTGGGGCTGTTCCTGCGCACGCCCGCCGACTCGCCCGCCGCGCCGGCGGACCCGGTCGGCCGGGCCCGGGGGACGGCCGCGTGCAGCCGGTTCGGCCAGCACGTGGTGGCCGACACCCGCTGGCGTGCGCGCACCGGCCACTGGTACCTCCTCGCGGCCGGCAGCCGCGCGGTCACCCGGATCGAGGTCAGCGGGGATGTGACCGCCCGGGCGAACGGCCGGACGCTCGCGGTCCGCGCCGCACAGGACGCCCGGACCCGGGTGACGGCACGTCTCGACACCGGCGCGTCACTGGAACCGGTCGGCGACGGGGCGGGCCGCTGAGCCCGCTCCGTGCCCGCACGGGCGAGGTCAGTCCTCGTCGCCGGCGGGGACGACCACGAGGAACGCGTCCGTCTTCAGATCCATGACCACGGTCGCGGGGACGCCCTCGGTGCGACGCCGGGCCGCGTACTCCTCCGCGGTCCAGGATCCGCGCGGGGCTCCGGCAGGAAATCGCTCCAGCACCTTCGTACCCATACCGGCAGACACCTCCACCTGTGGCCTCGGACTCGGGCCGACGAGTCCCGTGACCTCCGCTTGCCCGCGTTTTCCGCGGACATGTCCCATCGATCGTGCGAAGATCCGCCGTTCGCATCCGCCGGTGCCGCTCGCGTGGAAGGGATCAGTGGAGAGTGCGGAAGGGGGGCGGCGAGCCGGAGTGACGGAGGGACCCCATGAGCGACGACGACGCCCGCGCCGGGCTGAACTGCCTGGTGACGGGCGCCACCGGCTACATCGGCGGACGACTGGTGCCGGAGCTGCTGGCCGAGGGGCACCATGTGCGCTGTCTGGCCCGCTCTCCCGACAAGCTGCGTGACCACCCCTGGGCGGGCGACGTGGACGTCATGCGCGGCGACGTCACGAACGTCGGCTCGGTCGCCGAGGCGATGCGCGGCATCGACGTCGCGTACTACCTCGTGCACGCGATCGGTTCGAGCCGCGATTTCGAGGACACCGACCGCAAGGCGGCCCTGATCTTCGCCGAGCAGGCGCGCGCGGCCGGAGTGCGCCGCCTGGTCTACCTCGGTGGCCTCACACCGGCGGGGGTGCCGGAGGCGGAGCTCTCCCCGCACCTCAGGTCCCGGGCCGAGGTCGGCCGCATCCTGCTGGAATCGGGGGTGCCGACCACGGTGCTGCGCGCGGCGGTGATCATCGGCTCCGGCTCGGCCTCCTTCGAGATGCTGCGCTACCTCACCGAACGGCTGCCCATCATGGTCACGCCGAGCTGGGTGCACACCCGCATCCAGCCGATGGGCGTACGGGACGTGCTGCGCACCCTCGTCGGCAGCGCCCGGATGCCCCGCGACGTCAACCGGGCCTTCGACATCGGCGGCCCGGACGTCCTGACGTACCGGGACATGATGCGGCGGTACGCGGCCGTCGCCGGGCTCCCCCGCCGGATCATCGTCGCCGTGCCGGTGCTCACCCCCGGACTCTCCAGTCACTGGGTGGGGCTGGTCACCCCGGTGCCCGCGTCCATCGCGCGTCCGCTCACCGAGTCGCTGCGGCACGAGGTCGTGTGCCACGAGCACGACATCACCCGGTACGTGCCCGATCCGCCGGGCCGGCCGATCGGCTTCGACGAGGCGGTGGCACTGGCCCTGCAACGCGTGCAGGACGCCCAGGTCACCACCCGGTGGTCGTCGGCCGCCTACCCCGGTGCGCCGAGCGACCCGCTGCCCACCGACCCCGACTGGGCCGGCGGCAGCCTCTTCACCGACGAACGCGAACTGATCGTGGACGCACCGCCCGAAGCGCTGTGGAGGGTCATCGAGGGCATCGGCGGCGACAACGGCTGGTACTCCTTCCCGCTCGCCTGGGCGGTGCGCGGCTGGATGGACCGGCTGGTCGGCGGTGTGGGCCTGCGGCGCGGGCGGCGGGACGCCACGCGACTGCGGGTCGGCGACTCGCTGGACTTCTGGCGCGTCGAGGAGATCGTGCCGGGCCGTCTGCTGCGGCTGCGCGCCGAGATGAGGCTGCCCGGCCTGGCCTGGCTGGAGATGTACGCGGAGGTGGCCGACGACGGGCGCACCCGGTACCGGCAGCGTGCCCTGTTCCACCCGCACGGTCTGCTCGGCCAGTTGTACTGGTGGAGCGTGTCGCCGTTCCACGCCGTCGTGTTCGGCGGCATGGCCCGCAACATCGCCAGGACTGCGGCCAAGGAGACTCCCTCGCGCAGGGGACACACCGCGATGTCACGTTGACGGCCGCATCCGAGGACGTCGCCCGAACCGAAGCAGGTGAACGCCAAAACCCTCGCAGCCCCCACTCGGAGCCACGCCATGACCCTCTCCATCGTCCTGTTCACCTCGGACCTGCGGCTGCACGACCACCCGCCGCTGCGGGCGGCCCTCGACGGATCGACGGCCGTGGTGCCGCTGTTCGTGCGCGACGAGGGCATCGCCGCGTCCGGGTTCACCGCCCCCAACCGGGCGGCGTTCCTCGCCGACTGTCTGGCCGACCTCGACGCGGGGCTGCGCGAGCGCGGCGGCCGTCTGGTGGTGCGGTCGGGCGACGTCGTCGAACAGGTGTGCGCGGTGGTCGCCGAGTCGGACGCCGACGAGGTGCACATGGCCGCTGGAGTCAGCGCGTACGCCCAGCGGAGGGAGGAACGGCTGCGCGCCGCCCTGGAGGCGGAGGGGTGCCGTCTGCACGTCCACGACACGGTGATCACCGCGGTCGCTCCCGGCGACGTCACCCCGGCCGCCTCCGACCACTTCGCCGTCTTCACGCCGTACTACCGTCACTGGTCGCAGCAGCATCTGCGGGAGGCTCTGGCCGCGCCCCGGGTGGTCCGGGTGCCGGACGGCGTCGGTTCCGAGGAGGTGCCCGCCCGCGAGAAGGTCGCCGGGGTGTCGGAAGGGCTGGCCGCGGGCGGCGAGGGCGAGGGCCGGCGGCGGCTGACGGCGTGGCTGCGCGGCGGCATCGGTGCGTACGACGACCGCCACGACGACCTGGCCGGCGACGCCACCTCCCGGCTCTCCCCCCACCTGCACTTCGGCACGCTCTCGCCGGTGGAGCTCGTCCGCCGGGCACGCGCGGCGGGCGGGCCCGGCGCCGCGGCCTTCGTGCGCCAGGTCGCCTGGCGGGACTTCCACCACCAGGTGCTGGCCGCCCGTCCGGCGGCGTCGGACGCGGACTACCGCACACAGCGCGACCGTTGGCGGACGGGGGCGCGCGCCGAGCAGGACATCGAGGCGTGGAAGCAGGGCCGCACCGGCTACCCGGTGGTCGACGCGGCGATGCGCCAACTGCGGCACGAGGGCTGGATGCACAATCGCGGGCGCCTGCTGACCGCGAGTTTCCTCACCAAGACGCTGTACGTGGACTGGCGGGTCGGCGCGCGGTACTTCCTGGAGCTGCTGGTCGACGGTGACGTCGCGAACAACCAGCTCAACTGGCAGTGGATGGCCGGTACGGGCACGGACACCCGCCCCAACCGGGTCCTCAACCCGGTGGTGCAGGGCAAGCGCTACGACCCCGACGGCACCTACGTACGCCGCTGGGTGCCCGAGCTGGAGGGCCTCACGGACGCCTCCGTGCACGAGCCGTGGAAGCTGCGGGGCCTGGAGCGGGCCGCCTATGACTACCCGGACCCTGTGGTGGAACTCTCCGAGGGACTCGCCCGGTTCAAGAACGCCCGGGGCCGCCTCTGACCGGATCAGGGGGCGGTCTTTACCGGGGGCAGAGGATTCCTTTCCGCGGGCATCCGTACTGGTGGGCGACCGAACCACTCGTACCGGACCCGTCCGCACCGGACCGGTCCACGACGCGGCCGGCCGCGGTGTCCGGCTCCGGGCCGCCGCACCGGCCAGGAGGCTTCATGCGCATCGCACGGAACGTGGGAACCCTCTTCGTGACCGGCGCGCTGACCATGACCCTGGCCGCGCTCGCCTGTCCCGCGGTGCTCGGCCTGCAGACGACGGCCGGCGACCAGAGCCGTGTCATCGCGAACACGGCGGCGGGCCCGCTGACCGAGGCCGACCGTGACTTCGTGGTGAAGGTGCGCGCGGCCGGTCTGTGGGAGTACCCGTCCGGGCAACTGGCCCTGCAGAAGGGCACCGTCCCGGCCGTCAGGACAGCGGGTCAGCACCTCGTCAGGGGCCACGCCGCGCTGGACGCCACCTGCCGCAAGGTCGCCGCCCGGCTCGGCATCACGCTGCCGAACAAGCCGTCCCCACAGCAGCAGGGATTCGTGGCGACGCTGAGCGGCGACAGCGGCAAGCAGTTCGACACCGACCTGGCCAACATCCTGCGGGTGACGCACGGTCAGATCTTCCCGGTCATCGCGAAGATCCGGGCCACCACCCGGAACACGCTGGTACGGCAACTCGCCGACCAGGCCAACGACACCGTGCTGGACCACATCACGGTGATGGAGAAGACCGGACTGGTGAACTTCGGCCAGGTGCTGGTCCAGGAGACCAACCCTCCGAAGCTGCCCCAGCAGAACCTGACGCCCCCGGCGCCGCAGCCGGGCGAGCCGACCGTCGTGCTCACCCCGCCTGCCGGCGGCTTCCCGTCCTCCCCGGCGTCCCCGCCGGCCGCCGCCTCCCCGTCCCCCTCCCCGACGGTGGGGTGAGCGGCCGGCGGCAGGGCGCCGGGGAACCGTGTCAGGGCGCCGGCCGGCTCTCGCCGGGCGCGGCGAAGGAGTCGTACAGGTTCGCGAGCGTGGCCAGCGCCTCGCTCAGTCCCTGCGGGCGGAGCGTCCCCGGCACCTGCCGTCCCGCCCAGCCCGGCCCGCCGAGCAGGACGGTGGGCCGGGACCGCGCGCCCTTGACGCCCCAGCTGGTGCTCGCGACGTGCCGGGCCAGCGGATGGTCGGCCGTGGAGCGTGCCTGCGCCCACAGCACGACCGCCACCGGGCCGAGGCGCCGCACGGCGGCGGTGAGCGCCTCCGTGGGGACGGCCGCGCCGAACATCCGTGTGGGCAGGCCCATTTCCGTGAGGCTCGCGTCGAGCGCCTCCAGCGGCAGGCTGTGCTGTTCGCCCGGGACGCAGGCCAGCAGCACGGGACCCACGCCCTGCGCTCCGGGTACGGCCACGGCGATGGCTCGGTGCAGCGCGCGGGAGATGTGCCAGGACAGCAGGTGCTCGACCTCCACGTAGCGGTCCCCGGAGGACTCCCACTTGCGGCCGACCGCGTGCAGCGTCGGCACCATCACCTCCTCCCAGGCCACGACGAGGCCGTGCCGGGTGACCAGCCCGGTCAACTGGTCGTCCAGAGCGGGTGCGTCGAGCCGGACCGCGGCGCGCGCGAGGCCCTTGCACTCCTTGCGCGCGTCCCCCAGCGGCAGGGCGCCGGGAGCCCGCGACCGCGGCCGGGCGGCGTCCGCGCGGTCGGCCTGCGGGCGGTCGTGCTCGGACGGTGACCGGTCGACGCCCTCCAGGGCGGCCCGGGCCGCCTCGGCGGGCGGAACACCGGCCGAGGTCAGCCGGCACATCTCCTCCAGCATCGCCACGTCCTGAGGCGTCCAGCGGCGATGGTGCCCGCCGGAGCGCGCCGCCGGTCCCACGCCGTACCTCCGGTCCCAGGAGCGCAGGGTGGTGGGCGACACCCCGAGGCGGCGCGCCAGGGCGCCCGTGGTGAGTCCCGGTTCGGCGGGTTGTGCGGCCGGTCCGTGCCGGTGCGCCGGTGGCAGGTCACCCATGCGGCGACTATACGACGCAGAAACGACGCGAGTTGTGGGGATGGACGTGCGCTTCACACGATGGGGATCCGGACGTGCCGGGGGCAGCGGCCGGCACCCGCCGGCCCGTGCCGGGCAGGTCCGGCCGTCCCGGCCGCGGCCGGGACCGACCCCGCACGACCGAGGAGCCCCGGCCATGACCGCAGATCCGATCCCGGAGCCGTGCGATGCCCCGCCGGTCGTGTCCGGCGCACGCCGCGAGGTGGTTCTGCTCCCGCGCCCGCGGAGCAACGGCACCGTCTCCGTACCCGCGCGCTCGGAGCCGGTCGTCGTGACCGACCTGATCGCGGACGCGTCCATCGGTGCGCGCCTGGTGGCGGGCGACGAGGCCGGTCTGGCCGCCGCCTACCGTCGCTGGGGCGCTCTGGTGCACACCCTCGCGTGGCGCTCGCTGGGCGACACACGGGAGGCCGAGGACGTCACGCAGCAGGTGTTCCTGGCCGCGTGGCGTGGCCGGCAGGGCTACCGGCCCGAGCGTGGCACGGTCGCCGGCTGGCTTGTCGGCATCACCCGCCGCAAGACGGCCGACGCGCTGGCCGCGCGCACCCGCCGCAGCGAACTGATCGCCGCTGCCGCCGGCTCGTTGCCGGCAGACGCCGACGGCGCCTCGGTCCACCCGGAGGCCGTGCTGGACCGTGTCCTCGTGCAGGGTGAGCTGGCGAAGCTGCCCCCTCCGCAGCAGCACGTGCTGCGCCTCGCGTTCTACGAGGACCTGACCCACACGCAGATCGCCCAGCGCACCGGCTGGCCGCTGGGCACCGTCAAGAGCCACTGCCGCCGCGGTCTGCACCAGCTGCGCCGCTGTCTGAGGCCCGAGGCGCACTGCTGACCGGCCGCGCCCGGCCGGCCGGACGTCCCCGGCGCCCGAGCCCCCTGTCACGGCCGGTCGGGAAACCCGTCGCAGCTTCGCGCCGATGCGGCCAATCCGTCGGCGTACCGGTTCCGGATCACGTACGTACCGTCGCGCTCGCCCGTCCTGGAGGACCACCCCGTGAAGGAAGCCGTGGAGATCGGGAAGAACCCGGCTGCGGAACCGAATCTGCCGGATCTGATGGCCGAGGTCGCCCGTGGCGACACGGAGGCCTTCGCCACGCTCTACGACGTCGTGGCGGGCCCGGTCCTGGGGATCGTGCGGAGGGTGGTGCGGGACGGGGCCCAGTCGGAGGAGGTGGCCCAGGAAGTGCTGGTCGAAGTGTGGCGGACGGCCGCCCGCTACCGTCCCGAACGCGGCTCGGTGATGAACTGGGTCCTCACCCTCGCCCATCAGCGATCCGTGGACCGGGTCCGCTCGGTCGAGGCGTCGGCCGCCCGGGAGCAGCGGGCCGCCCTGCTCGACCGCACGCCCGAGTTCGACGAGGTGACCGAGCAGGTCGAGGCACGCCTGGAGCACGAGCAGGTGCGGCGCTGTCTGCGCACGCTGACGGAGCTTCAGCGGCAGTCGGTGACGCTGGCCTACTACCGCGGGCTGACGTACCGCGAGGTGGCGGAGTTGCTGTCGCTGCCGCTCGGCACGGTCAAGACCCGGCTGCGCGACGGCCTCATCCGCCTGCGCGACTGCCTGGGGGTGGCGGCGTGAGGACGGCCGATCTGCACACTCTGACCGGCGCGTACGCGCTGCACGCCCTCGACGACGACGAGCGGGCGCGGTTCGAGGCGCATTCCGCGGACTGCGACGCCTGCACGCAGGAGGTCCTGGAGCTGCGGGCCGCCGCCGCGCGGCTGGCCCTCGCGGTCACGGTGTCCCCCTCCCCCGCGCTCAAGTCCGAGGTCATGCGGCGGATCACCGCCGTGCGACAGGAGGCGCCCCGCACCGTTCCGCTCACGCGGCCCGGACGTCTCGCGGCCCGCGCGCACCGCATGTCGCGCTGGGTGCCGGCCGCCTGCCTGGCTGCCGCGGCCCTGTTCGGCGGTGTGGCGGTGTGGCAGCACGACCGCGCCGAGGAGGCACAGGACCGGGCGCGGCAGTCGGAACGGCAGGGCGACGAGCTCGCCTCCGTGCTGGCCGCCCCGGACGCCCGGACACGGACGGCGAAGCTGGCGGACGGCGCGACGGGCACCGTGGTGGTGTCCAAAGGCCTCGACCGGGCCGTGTTCATCGCCTCGGGGATGGCGGCACCGCCGGACGGCAAGGTCTATCAGCTGTGGTTCGACGACGGGGGCAGCATGCGGTCGGCCGGGCTGATGGACCCGGGGCGCACCGACGAGGCGGTACTGATGCGCGGCCCCGTGGACAGGGCGTCCGGTCTGGGCGTCACCGTCGAACCGGCGGGCGGTTCGACCGAGCCGACCTCCGCGCCGGTGGCGCTGCTGGACTTCCCCGCCTGACCGTCCCGTCCCCCTCCGGCCTCCGGGGGGCGGGACGGTCTTCCCCGCGTCGCCCGTCGGCCCCCTTCCGGCGGGCGACGCTCCTTGAACGGGGCCGGCCGGAAGGGGGCCTGTCAGGTCGAACTCGGGGGCGTGGGCGCGGGCCCACGACGCTTCGGCGGCAGGGGGAAGAATCCGCTGGTCCTCGCGACGTACTCGGCGAATCCCGGGCGCTCGGCCATGTGCCGTTCGAGCATGGGCTTTCCGCTGCCCTTGATGAGCAGGCCACTCATCACCAGGGGGGACACGGCGGCCACCGCCGCCGCCGCGCCGGAGTCGCAGGCGAGCAGGTACAGGCCCCACCAGACGCAGAAGTCCCCGAAGTAGTTGGGATGCCGTGTCCAGCTCCAGAGCCCCTGGTCCATGATCCGGCCCCGGTTGGCCGGGTCGGCCTTGAACCGGGCCAGCTGGGCGTCACCCACCGCCTCGAAGAACAGGCCGAGCGTCCACAGCGCGGTGCCGGCCCAGGCGAACGCGGTGAGCGGGCCGGGCACGTACTGGGCCGCCTGCACGGGCAGCGACACCAGCCAGACCAGGGCCCCCTGGAGCAGGTAGACCTTGTGCAGCGCGTACAGGTCCCGGTTGCCCGGTGCCTTGGCGAGCATCGCCTCGTAACGGGGGTCCTCGCCGTGACCACGGCCCCGCCGCGCGATGTGCGCGGCGAGCCGCAGCCCCCACACCGAGGTCAGCGCGGTCACCAGGATCCGGCGTCCGTCGTCGCCCGTGCCGTCGGACGCGACGAACGTCACGAGGGCGACGGCGGTGAAGCCGAGCCCCCAGGCGATGTCGACGATGCGGTGGACGCCCTTGCGGACGGCGACGGCGAAGGTGGCCAGCATGACGGCGAGCGCGGCGCCTGCCGCGAGAGCCAGGTTCTGGGCGAAGGCACCCCAGGGGAAGCCGCTCACGGCTCGACCGGTCCCGTGTACCAGGGCCGCGGGGTGGCGGGCAGTCCACTGCGTCCGTGGGCGGTGGGCCGCACGGCGAGGACCTGGTCGACGCCCATGCGGCGTTCCTCGAACGCCAGGGCGCCGCCGACCAGATACAGCCGCCACACCCGGGCCGTCTCCTCGCCGACGAGCCGCACGACGTCGTCCCAGCGGTCCTCCAACGTGCGGTGCCAGGCCTCGACCGTGCGCACGTAGTGTTCGCGCAGCGACTCCACGGACCGTACTTCGAGTCCGGCGTCCTCCAGCATGCCGACGGTCTGCCCGAGCGGACGCATGTGCATGTCGGGAGCGATGAACGCCTCGATGAAGGCGCCGCCGCCGGGAGCGGTGGTCCCTCGCGACATCTGCTGGACGAGGACGCGCCCTTGGGGGCGGACCAGCCGGCGCAGGGCGGCGGCGAAGGCCGGGTACTCGGCGTCGCCGACGTGTTCGCCCATCTCCACGGTGGCGACCGCGTCGTAGGCGCCTCCCTCGATGTCACGGTAGTCCTGGCACACCACGTCCACCCGGTGCTCCAGGCCGCGTTCGCGGACCTGCTCACGGACGTACGCGGCCTGTTCGCGGGCCAGGGTGACGGCGGTGACCTGCGCCTTGTGCTGTTCGGCCGCGTACAGGGTGAGGGAGCCCCACCCACATCCGATGTCGAGCAGCCGGGCGCCGGGGACCAGGCCCAGCTTGCGGCAGATCAGTTCCAGTTTGGCCCGCTGCGCGTCGGCCGGGGTGAAGCCGGGCTCGTCGGAGGTCCAGTAGCCGCACGAGTAGGCCATCGTCTCGTCGAGGACGAGCCGGTAGAACTCGTTCGACAGGTCGTAGTGATGGCTGATGGCGGCCCGGTCGCGGGCCTTGCTGTGCAGGCCTCCGTGCAGCCGTGCCTGGGACACGGGTGCCGGGGGCGGCGGGCCCACGGCTCCGAGGCGCAGGGCGGCGGCTGCCGCGCGCGCACGGTCTGCGGGGGTGAGGCGGGGCGCGTGCACTCCGCGTTCGCGCACGGCGCCGCACATTCTGCGCAGCCCGTCGGCGAGGTCGCCCTCGACGTCGAGCTCACCCGTCACGTACGCCTGCGCCAGGCCCAGTTCGCCGGGCTGCCACAGCAGCCGGCGCAGGGCGCGCCGCGAGCGGACGACCACCACGGGCGCCTCGGCAGGACCGGCCTCGCTGCCGTCCCAGGCGCGCAGCCGCACGGGAAGCGGGCCGCCGAGCGCGTCCTCGGCCAGCGCCGCCAGCCGGTGGGCGGTGCCCTCGTGGGCGGGGCGGACGGTAGTCATCGGCTGAGGTCCTCCTTGGTGAGCAGGTAGTGCTGGACGTCGAGGTAGCCGGAGCGGAATCCGGCTTCGGAGTACGCCAGGTAGAACGTCCACATGCGGCGGAAGGTCTCGTCGAAGCCCAGTGCGTCGACGTCGTCGGTGCGGGCGGTGAAGCGTTCGCGCCACAGCCGGAGTGTCTCGGCGTAGTGCGCGCCATAGGCGTCCCTGCGGGTGACGCGCAGCCGGGTGTGGTCGCGGACGGTCTGCTCCACGGCTTCGACGGAGGGCAGCAGCCCGCCCGGGAAGATGTACTTCTGGATCCAGGTGTGGGTGTGCCGGCCGGCGAGCATCCGGTCGTGCGGCATGGTGATGGCCTGGAGGGCGGCGCGGCCCCCGGGGGCGAGCCGTTCGTCGAGCGTGCGGAAGTACACGGGCCAGAACTCCTCGCCCACCGCCTCGATCATCTCGACGCTCACCACGGCGTCGTAGGTCCCCTCGGCCTCGCGGTAGTCGCACAGCCGGATGTCGACCCGGTCGTCGAGCCCGGCCCGTGCCACGCGTTCGAGGGCGAGGTCGCGCTGTTCGTGGGAGAGGGTGAGCGTGGTGACGTGGGCTCCGCGGGCGGCGGCGCGTATGGCGAGCTCGCCCCAGCCGGTGCCGATCTCCAGGAGCCGGGTCCCTTCGGTGACCCCGGCGAGGTCCAGCAGCCGGTCGATCTTGCGGTGTTGTGCGGCGGCCAGCGTCGGCCAGGTGGCGGGGAAGCCGCGGAAGAGGGCGGAGGAATAGGTGAGGGTCTCGTCGAGGAAGACGGCGAACAGGTCGTTGGACAGGTCGTAGTGGTGGCTGATGTTGTCGCGGGATCCGCCCGGTGTGTTGCGCTGGGCGTCGGGCTGTTTCAGGGCCCACAGCCGGCGCAGCCGTTGCAGCGGGGCCGGGATCAGGTCGGCCGCGTGGCCGGCGAGCACGGTGAGGGCCGCGACCAGGTCGGGTGCGTCCCATTCGCCCGCCATGTAGGACTCGCCGAAGCCGACCAGGCCGTGCACGCCGATGCGGCGGTGGAAGGCGTCCGTGTCGTGCAGGTCGACGCGGGGGCCGCCCGTGCCCAGGCGCGTCCCGTCGTCGCATCGCACCTGGAGCGGGAGGCGCCCGAGCGCTCCGCGCAGGACGGCACGCGTCAGCGCGATCCGTGCCCAGGAGGCGTCCGGCGGCGTCGCCGGGGCCGGGTGGCCGCCACGGTCCGCGTCCTCGTGCCGCGTGGTGAGGGCACGGGGCTCGGCTGTCGTCATGTCGCTTTCTCCTGATCTCGGTGGCGGCGGGGCTGGATGGGCAGTCCTCGCAGGAGGAGCCGGATGCCGTGGAGGCGGATCGCCGCCGAGACGGCCACGGTGGACCACGGGCGCCGAAGCGCCTGGCCGAGCAGCGCGCGTGACGTCGCGTCGCGTCGTGTGCCGCGCAGCGTCGCGGTGAAGGGACGCCCACCGGCGCGCTCCAGACGAATCGTCAGATCGAGTCGTGGGCCGGGCGGGGGCAGACGCATGCGGTAGTCGCCGTCGACGGGGAAGAACGGCGACACGTAGAACTCCTTGCGCGTGTGCGCGATCCCGTCGCCGTCGGGGCGGAGCAGGTAGCAGTGCCGTTCGCCGTAGGTGTTGTGGACCTCGGCGACCACGCAGCGCGGTGTGCCGTCGGGGTCGTGACACCAGTACAGGGTCAACGGGTTGAAGACGTGCCCGAGGACGCGGGCGTGGGTGAGCATCGCGACCGGCCCGCCGCGCAGGTCGATGCCGTGGGCGGCGAGGAAACGGTCCAGGCCGGCGCGGACGGTGGGCTGGTCGCCGTCGAAGTGGTCGCGGGGGTCGAATCGGGCCAACGGGCGTAGGAAGAAGGGAAGTTCGGGGGGATGACCGGGGTCCGTCAGCCACATGTAGGTGCGGTGGCGCAGCGTGTGGCGGACCGGCGCGGTGCGGACGTGGACGACCGTGCACGGGTAGAGCGCGGGGGTGCGGATCACCAGACCACCCCCAGCGCGGCGGCCGCGGTCACGCCGGACCGGCAGCCGTCCTCGTGGAAGCCCCAGCCGTGGTAGGCACCCGCGAACGCGGTCACCGCGGTGTTCAGGGCGGGCAGTTGCCGCTGGGCGGCGACGGACTCCGGGGTGAAGACCGGGTGTTCGTACTCCATGCGCGCGAGGATGCGGTCCGGGTCGACGCGGTCCTCGCCACCCAGGGTGACGACGTAGGTCTCGGGGGCGTCGAGGCGCTGGAGCCGGTTCATGTCGTAGCTCACCCGGACCCGGTCCGCGGCGGCGGCGCAGGACGGCATCAGGTAGTTCCAGGAGGCCCGGGCGCGGCGGGCGCGCGGCAGCAGGGTGGTGTCGGTGTGCAGGAGGGTGGAGTTGCGGGAGTAGCGGAAGGCGCCGAGCACCTCGCGCTCCCGTTCGGTCGGGTCCGCGAGCAGCTGCAGGGCCTGGTCGGAGTGGACGGCGACGACGACGGAGTCGTACGAGGCGGTGGTGCCGTCGTCCGTGGTGATCTCCACGCCGTCGGCGTGCCGGCGCACCGCACGGACCGGGGCCGAGGTGTGCACGGCGTCGAGTTGTTTGGCCAGCCGGTCGACATAGGAGCGGGATCCGCCGGTGACCGTGCGCCAGACCGGTGAGTCGCCGATCGACAGCATGCCGTGGTGCTCCAGGAAGCGGAACAGATGGACCGCCGGGTGGTCGAGCGCCGTGTGGGCGTCGCAGGACCAGACCGCCGACACGAGCGGGGTCATGAAGTGTGCGACGAAGTAGGGCGAGAAACGCTCGCGCGTCAGGAAGTCCCCCAGAGTGAGGGTGTCCCCCGCGCCCTCGGTCCCCTCGGCGAGCAGGCGGCGGGCCGCCCGGTGGAAGACCGGGACCTCGGCGAGCATGCGCAGGTAGGGGCCGTGCAGCGCGTTGCGCGGGCGGGCGAGAAGTCCGGCGGGCCCGCGGGCGCCCGCGTACTCGAGGCCGCACCCCTCGCACCGCACCGACATGCTCATCTCGGATTCCTGGGTGGCGACGTCGAGTTCGCGCAGCAGCCGCAACAGGTTCGGGTACGTGCGCCGGTTGTGCACGATGAAGCCCGAGTCGACGCGGTGCACTCGCCCGTCGGACGAGGCGAGGTCGTGGGTGTGCGCGTGGCCGCCGAGCCGGTCGTCCGCCTCGTAGAGGGCCACGCGTCGTACCCGGCTCAGTACGTGGGCCGCGGTGAGTCCGGCCACGCCCGAACCCACCACGGCAGTACGTCGCCGTATGTCGTGCCGTCCCCGCTCCGCGCTTCCCCCGCCCACGTCAGGGGCGTTCTCCGACGCTCGCCGCACTGTGTCCTCCCACCCGGCTCCGATCAGCGTTCACCCCTTGTTCCGGAGCTGGGGCGCTTTCGGATTGCCCGAACGCGACCTTCCTCCGATCGGATGACGACGAGCCGGGCGACGGGCGTCGCCGTCAGCCCGTGCAGCGGGCCAGTTCCCAGGGATCGTGGGCGCTGAAGACGTCGACCTCGTCGCCGTGCAGCCGCACCAGTTCGCGCAGCCGGGCGTGGTTGGCGAGCCGCAGCGGCCGGTCCACCTCGGTGATCTGCTGGAGGATGTCCATGCCGGGGTGTCCCTGCGGGGCGTCGGGGTCGATCTCGCGGTGGAAGTAGTAGGCGTCGCCGCAGTGCAGGAGCCGGCGGCCGGAGTCCTGCACGGCGATCGCGCAGTGGCCGCGGGTGTGTCCGCCGAGCGGCACGAGCAGGATGTCCGCGTCCACTCCGGCCAGCGGCCGCACCGCGTCGAATCCGTACCAGGGGTCGCCCGAGGTCTGCGTGTACGTCACCCAGTGCGGCCGATGGGCCCACTGGGCAGGGCGGTAGCGGACACGGTCCTCGGGGTGGGCGCCCGGCGCCGCCATGGCCGCCCGGTGTTCGTCCTCGGAGAGGTGGACCTTCGCCCAGGGGAAGTCGGGCAGGCCGCCCGCGTGGTCGAGGTCGAGATGGCTGAGCACGATGTGCCGGACGTCCTCGGGGCGGAAGCCGAGCGCGGCGACCTGGCGGACAGCGGTCTCGGCGGGGTCCAGGACCGGCTGGGCGCGGCCGAGGAAGTCGGCGCCGAGGTTCTCCTCTGGCCGCGCCACGTCGGCGGTGCCGATGCCGGTGTCGACCAGGACGAGACCGTCGCGGTCGGTTTCGACGAGCAGGCAGTGGCACACCGCGGGCAGGCTCCCGTGGGCGGTGTCGATCGTCCGCATGGAGCCGCAGTTCAGGTGGTGGACCTTCACGATGAGTCCTTTCGGCCGCCTTGGACGCGGTGTCGCACGAAGGGCGTCGGGACGCCGCGGGCGTCAGAGGGCGACAAGAATTAGATAACGAACGTTCGTGAGCTAATAGCGAACGGTCGTTAGGTTAAAGTGATCCCATGAGCCCGCGCAAGTCCGTCGCCGAGACAGCCGCCACCCGTGACCGGATCATCGAGAGCGCCTTGACGCTGGCCTCCGCCGAAGGACTCGAAGGCCTCACCATCGGCCGCCTCGCGACCGAGCTGGAGATGAGCAAGGCAGGCGTGATCGGTCACTTCGGCAGCAAGGAGGGCCTCCAGCTCGCCGTGCTGGACGCCGCGACGGAGCGCTTCCGGCTGCGGGTTCCGGCCCGCGCCGTCGGCGCACGGCCCGGCACGGAGCGGCTGACGCGCGCCTTCGACGAGTGGATCGACTACATGTCGCAGGACGAAGGGCACGGGGGCTGCTTCCTCACCTCCGCGGCCGGCGAGTTCGACGGCCGCCCCGGCACGGTCCGCGACCGCGTGCTCGACGCGCTCGACACCTGGTCGGCGTATGTGACGGCGGAGCTGACCACGGCGGTCGCGAACCGCGAACTGCCCGAGCGCACCGATGTGGAGCAGCTCGCCTTCGAGCTCAACGGCGTGGCCCTGGCGGCGAACCAGTCGATCCAGCTGCACCGCGATCCGCTGGCGCCCACGCGGGCCCGACGCGCCGTCGCGCGCCTGCTCATCGCCCCCTGAAACGAGTCCCCGGCCTCCACAGAGGGGCCGAGAACATCACTCACGACCCTCCAGACCCGCGAGCTCTACACATAAAGAGAAAATAAGCGCAGAATGGGCGTAAGCGGCACTTACCGCATGCGCACCGGACGCGGTCGGGCCGTGGAGTTCGAGAGAGATCGAAGGAGACGAGTCATGGCCAACGTCTCGCATACCAGGGGTGACATCACCAGCCACCCCGACGTATCCGAAATGCGGGCTCGGTACGACCGCGTACTCGGCGGTCGCGATGTGGCGCTCGTGGACGGGCCGGTGTTCCTGCTCGGCCTGTACTGCGCGGTGTCCCCGTGGATACTCCACTACACGACGAACCAGCCGGCGCTGGCGGCCCACAATCTGATCCTGGGGATCGCGATAGCCGCGCTGGCCCTCGGGTTCACCATGATGCCGGAAAGGATGTACGGCCTGAGCTGGGCCATCTGCGCGATAGGCGCATGGCTGATCATCTCCCCGTGGGTGGTCGGCACCAGCCCGGACGCCGGAGTGGTCATCAACAGCATCATCATGGGCGCGCTGGCCGTGGTGCTGGGCGCCGTGTGCGCGGCGACGACTACCAGGGCCAACACCAGGGCGTGACCCGGCAGTTGCGCGGTCCCGGGCCCACCCGGGCGACGGCACCTTCTCGGGCATGACCCGACGACGGCACGTTCCCGGACACGGCCCGGCGACGGGAGAGGAACGGAGGTCGGCCACGGACGATCGCGGGCCGGCCCGCACCGAGCGGGCCGGCCCCTCCGCGTCCGCGCCCGGTCAGCGTCCTGGCACCAGCCACGGCTCCTGCGGCAGCGGACTGCCGGTCTCCAGCAGGGACTTGAGGTTGGACAGCACCGCCGCCCAGCCCGAGGCGGCATCGCGCAGCTCGGACTCGTCGGCGAGGTCCTCGTGGGTCACCGTGAGCCGGACGATGTCGGCGTGCGGCTGGATGTCGAAGGTGACCTGGGAGTACCGGTCCGCGTCACCCTCGCGCTCGGGCGCGGCCCAGGTGGTCACGAGGCGTGTCGGGCGGTCGCTCTCCACGACGGTGCCGATCACGTCGGCGACCCCGGAGCCGTCGGTGCGGCGGTGTTCCCAGCGGGATCCCGGCCGCCAGTCCGAGACGTTGCTGTGGCCCCAGTACCGGGCGGTCAGGTCGGCATCGGTGAGTGCGTCCCAGACCTTCTCCGGCGTGCTCCGGATGTAGATGACGTACACGAAGTCGGGCTTGTCGGTCATGGCTTCCTCGGCCTTTCGTCTGAGGGCGCTCAGTGCGCGCAGGCGCGGGCGCTCGAACTTGTCGATCCACCGCTCCTGGATGTCGTGGAGCGGCACCGGATTGAGGTAGTGGAGCTTCTCCCGCCCCCGCCGCACGGTGCTGACGAGGTTGGCGGCCTCCAGGACGGCGAGGTGCTGCGTCACCGACTGACGGGTCATGTCGATGTGCTCGCACAGCTCGCCGAGCGTCTGACCGCTGTGCTCGTGGAGCCGGTCGAGCAGTCGCCGCCGGGTCCCGTCGGCCAGCGCCTTGAAGACCTGATCCATTCCGGAGTCACTCTCTGATCGCACACTCAACGTTATGCAGGCAATCACTTGCATGTCAACTTCCGTCCTGATCCGCCCGTCCTGCGGGCACCCTCCTGACCACGGTGTGCGAGGCCCGGAGCACCCGCGCCGCGCGAGGCCTCTTGGCCGCGCCCCGCCCGGCGCGGCACGATCACCCGATGGACAACCGACCTGCCTTCGACTTCCCCAGGCCGCTGCTGATCGACGGGCTGGGGCTTCAGCTGCGCGAATGGTCCGACGACGACGTGGCGGACCTCGTCGCGATCTACGACGATCCCGAGATCGACCGGTGGACGCCGGTCCCGTCACCTTTCGACACGGTGGCCGCGAGCGCCTATCTGGCCGCCGCCGAGCAGAAGGGTGTCGAGGGGCGGACGGTGCAGCTCGCCATCACTACGGACGGCGGGGCGGCGCAGGGCGAGATCCTGCTGTTCCGCAACGCGGTCGACGAGCGGGACCTCGAACTCGCCTACGGGGTGGGGCCCGCCCACCGGGGCAGGGGCATCGCGACCCGCGCGGTGCGTCTCGCGGTGGACTTCGCCGGACGCCGGGTCGCTCCGCGGCGCATGGTGCTGTGCATCGAGAACGGGAACACGGCGAGCGAGCGCGTCGCCAGGGCCGCCGGCTTCTCGCTGACGAACGACCGGCCCGTGGTCCGGGAGGCCAAGGGGCGCGAGGTCGTCCTGAGGACCTGGAGCCACGACGCGAGCGACACCTCCGGGAGCGCGAGCTCCTGATCCGGTCCGCGACGCGCCCCGGGTCTCAGGGGCCGAGGAGGCGGCCCGCGAGTCTCACCCGCGAGAGAGCGGGCTCGCCGAGAGGTCGAGGGTGAACGCCACCCGGTCGAGTCCGGGGCCGTCGTAGTCGGCCTTCACGGCCGACTCGGTGAAGCCGAGCCGGGTGTGGAAGCCCCGCGACGCGGTGTTCTGCGGGCTGGTGACGCAGTGCACGTAGCGGCGGCCGTGCGACCCCGCGAGCGCGAAGAAGGCCCGGTACAGGACGCGGCCGATGCCCTGTCCGCGCAGGCGCGGGTCGACGCCGACGAAGTGCACGTAGGCGGCGTCGGGCTCGGTCTGCGAGAGGAAGCCGACCAGGAAGGCGGCCACCTCTCCGCCGTCGCCTTCCACCAGGAACCCGGTCGTGGTGAAGTGCTGGAAGTACAACCGCGGCAGCAGCAGCGCGCGTTCGAGCGCACCCGCCTGTCCCTTCAGGCCGCCCCACCACGCGTCCAGCACCCCGAGCACCCGCGCGTGGTCCTCTTCGACAGGGTGCCGCGCCGTCAGTCCGGCCGGAAGGTCGTCGATCATCCGCGCAGTCTGCCATCCGCCTCCGGCACCCCACCACGCCCGGTTCCGGCCGCCGCAGCGTCGCGTGTCCGGCCGCACGGAACACCGGCCCGGCCCGGCCCGGTTCCGGCCCGGCCGCGACCTGCCGATCCGGCACCGCGGTGGCGGTGACCGTCGGGGCTCCCGCTCCGACGGTCACCGTGCGTCACGCGCCGACGGGCGCGCGTTGCCTCACCCCCCGACGGGTGCGCGCTGCTTCCCCCACCGACGGGCGCGCCGTGCATCACGCGTCCACGGGCACCCTGGCGACACGACGGCAGGCACTCCGTGGGTCACGCGCCGGCGGGTTCCGCGTCGGGTGCCGCCGGCGCGGCCAGGTACTCCTCGCTGGTCTCCTTCGGGCCGAAGGGCCACACCTTCTCCAGGCGCGCCCAGACGACGAAGGCGACACAGCCCAGCGCCACCCAGGCCAGGGACCATTCGATCGGGTGGCGGCCCGGCGAGTTCTTGTCCGCGTAGCCGTAGATGGTGAGCCAGCCCGCCAGGGCGACGAAGCTCGGCACCGGGTAGAGCCACATCCGGTACGGCCGGTGCAGGTCGGGCTGCCGCTTGCGCAGCACCGAGAGGGCGACCACCTGGGCCAGCGCCTGGACGATCACCATGACCGTGGTCAGCAACTGGATGAGGGTGGCCAGGTCCGTGTGCCGGCCGATGAGGAAGCCGATCGCGGAGACGACGCCCATGGTCGCGAGGCCGAGCATCGGGAAGCGGTGCTTGGGGTGCAGCTTGGCGTAGGGGCGGAAGAACACGCCGTCGCGGGCCGCGTCGTAGGGCACGCGCGAGCCGCCGAGCAGTCCGGTGAAGACCGAGGCGAACGCCGTGACGAGGATGAGGACGGTGACCGTGTCGGCGGCGCCCTTGCCCCAGGTCTTCTCCAGCACCGCCGAGGCCACGGACGTGGAGGCGATGTCCGAGGGGTCGGTCATCCGGTGCCAGTCGATGACGCCCAGCGTGCCGATCTGGAGCAGCAGGTAGATCGCCATGATGCCGAGGATCGAGAACACGATCGAGCGGGGCAGGACGCGGCCGGGGTCCTTGATCTCGGCGCCCATGTAGGCGGTCGTGTTGTAGCCCAGGTAGTCGTAGATACCGATGGTCAGACCCGCGGCGAAGCCGATCCAGAAGTGACTGCTGGTCAGTTCGAAGGCGTGGGCCGGGTAGGTGAACGCGAGGTGTGCGCTGAAGTCGGTGGCCGCGGCGAGGATCACCAGGACCACCGAGATGATCATCACGGCCCACATGACGGCGGTGATCCTGGCGATGTGCTCGATCCCCCGCCACAGCAGGAGCACGACGAGCGCGACGATGCACAGACCGACGAGGTCACCCGTGGTCTGCCCCATGCCGGGGGCCAGATAGCCCAGGTACTGGACGAAGCCGACCACGCCGGTGGACATGATCAGCGGGATGAAGAGCATCGCCGTCCACACGAACAGGAAGGGCATCAGGCGGCCCGTGCGGTACTGGAAGGCCTGGCGCAGATAGACGTAACTGCCGCCGGAGCCGGGCATCGAGGCGCCAAGCTCGGCCCAGACGAGACCGTCCGCCAGGGCCAGCAGTGCTCCGGCGACGAACCCGATGACCGCCTGCGGTCCGCCGAACGCGGCGACCATCAAAGGGATCGTCACGAACGGCCCGATGCCGCACATCTGGCTCATGTTGATGGCCGTGGCCTGGAACAGGCCGACGCGGCGGACGAATCCGCCGCTCGGCGGGGGGCTACCGGACATGGGTCCTCCTCGGACGAGGCACGGAGGGAGAGAGACGGGTGCGGCCTCCTCGTCGGCGGCCGACGGATCGGAGCGGATCAAGGACGGCGGATCGAGAGGCGGATCGACGGGCGGGTCACCGGCCGGCGCCGGCTCTCCCGCCGGCTCGCCCGGCAAGGCTGACTGGGCGATAAAGTTAAGGAGCCTTACTAGATGCGTCAAGAGGGTGACCCGCATGCGTGAGAATGGTGCGATGCCCGCCCGTGACGTCGCAGAGCAGCCCGAACAGCCTTGGAACCGCAGGCGGTTGCGCAGTACCAACGAGCGACTGCTGCTGGACCGGCTGCGTACCGGCGGCGCCGCCTCACGCGCCCAGCTCGCCCGCGAGACCGGCCTGTCGAAGCCGACGGTCTCCAGCGCGCTCGCGGCCCTCGCCGGGGCGGGCCTGGTCCACGAGGTCGGCACGCACACACCCGAGCGTGGCCGGGTGGCCGTCCTCTACGCCCCGGACCCCTCGGCCGGTCACGCCCTCGGCATCGACATCGGTCGCGGGTGGCTGCGCGTCGCGGTCGCCGACCTGGACGGCACCGTGATCGCACGGACCGACGTACGCAACCGGGCCCGCACCTCCGGCGCACTGGCCGACCTGGTGGTCGCCACCGCCCACCAGGTCGTCGCGGGCTCGGGCGTCGGCGCGGACGAGGTGGCCCACGCGGTGATGGGCACGCCCGGCGTGTACGACGCGACGCAGCGGCGGGTGCGCTACGCGATGCACCTGCCCGGGTGGGGCCGCGCCGGTCTGTTCGACCGGATGCGCGAGGACCTGGGCATCCCGCTGGAGGTGCACAACGACGCCAACCTCGCGGCCCTGGGCGAGTACACCTACGGGGTCGGCGCGGGCAGCCGGCTGTTCGCGTACATCATGATCGGGACGGGTCTCGGGATGGGTGTCGTGAACGAGGGGCGGCTGTTCACCGGGGCGCACGGCGGGGCCGGGGAGATCGGCTTCCTGCCCTGGCCGGGCCGGCAGAAGCCGGAGACGCTGGAGGACGCGGTGTCCGGCGTGGCCGTGGTCGAGGCCGCCAGGCACTTCGGCATGACCGGGCAGCTCACCGCGAAGGCGGTCTTCGACGCGGCGCGCGCGGGCACTCCCGCCGCGGTCGACGCGGTCCGGCTGGAGGGCGAGCGGATCGCCCACACGGTGGCGGCCGCGGCGGCGGTGCTCGATCCCGATCTGGTGGTGCTGGGCGGCGGGGTGGGCCACAGCGTCGACCTGCTGCTGCGCCCCATACGCGAGACGCTGCGCACGCTGACACCGCTGCGCCCGCGGATCGTGCCCGGACGGCTGGGCGAGGACGCGGTGCTGCTGGGGGCCGTGGCGACGGCATTGGGCACCGCGCGCGACGTGGTGTTCGAGCGCCGCTCGGCCTCCTGAACGGGATCGTCCCTCCGAGTGCTCCGCCCGGTGGCGAGCTCCCAGACGGAGCCTCACCTCCGGGGGACGGGGCTTCCCCCCTACGGACCACCTCTCCTTGCAACACATCATGTCCGGGGCCAGGCACCTTGCTCGCTCCCGACCCGCTTCCCGACGGCGACTCACGTCCCAGTGGAGGCACCTTCCCCCCATCGGGCCCACTGCCCGGCGGCGATGCGCATGACGCGGGAGGCGCATTTCCCCCAGGTGGCCGCCCTGCTGACGGGGACTCACCGGTACCGGCGGCGGTGATCCGTCCGCCGGCTCGTACTCCGCGGCCCGGACGGCACCGGACCTCGCGGTGATTGACATGAATTACTCACCGGCCTAGCTTGTGGGCGCAGTTAGTAAAGTTTCCTAACTTGAGCTGACTCTCGCAGTGTCGCAGCGCGGATGCTCCCCCACCCCCAAGGAGACCACCGTGTTCCACCGCCGTGCCGCAAGACGGCGCCTCGCCACGGCCACTGTCACCCTGTGTGCCCTGTGCGCCCTGTCCACGTGCGCAGTGGCCGAGGCCGACGGGCCGGCGACCGTGCGCCCCGCGCAGCGGTCCCCGGTGACGAAAGTGGCCTCCGCCCCCGGCAGCACCACCGCACTCGGCGGCTACACGATCCGGTCGAGCGCCCAGGTCACCGACTCACCGGCGAAGGTGTCGAGCCCCGGCTATCCGGCGAGCGGCTGGGTACCCGCGGGCCCGCGCTCGACGGTGCTCGCGGCGCTGCTCGCCGACGGGAAGTACGCCGATCCGTTCCACTCCACGAACCTCCAGAAGATCCCGAAGTCCGACTTCGCCGTGCCCTGGTGGTACCGCTCGGACTTCACGGTCGACGACACCTCCGAGCGCAGCTATCTGGACTTCAGCGGCGTGATCTCCGCGGCCGACGTGTTCGTCAACGGCCACCAGGTCGCCAAGACCTCCGACGTGAAGGGCGCGTACACGCACCACGAGCTCGACATCACCTCGCTCGTGCGGGCCGGCACCAACACCGTCGCCTTCCGGATCCAGCCCAACGACCCGACCAAGATGCTCACCATGGGCTGGCTCGACTGGCTGCAACCGCCGCCCGACCAGAACATGGGCATCGTCCGGGACGTCCTGGTCCGCCGCGGCGGACCGGTCGCACTGCGCGACGCGCACGTGGTCACCGATCTGGACGTGCCCTCGCTCGCCTCCGCGGACCTGACCGTGAAGGCGCGGGCACGCAACGAGACGGACAAGGCCGTGACCGCCACCGTCTCCGGCAGCATCGGCCCCGCGGTCTTCGCCCGGACCGTCCCGCTCGGCCCGCACGAGACGAGGACGGTCACCTTCACCCCGGCCGACTCCCCCGGCCTGCACCTGAAGGCACCGAAGGTGTGGTGGCCCGCCGGCATGGGCGGACAGCCCCTGTACGGCCTCGATCTGAGCGTCTCCGTCGCGGGCGAGCGCTCCGACCGCGCGCACGAGGACTTCGGCATCCGCGAGGTCAAGGCTCCCCTGAACCGCGACGGGGCGCGGCAGTACAGCATCAACGGCCGCAGACTGCTGATCAAGGGCGGCGGCTGGTCGCCGGACGAGTTCCTGCGCTGGGACCGGACCTACGTCGAGGACCGGTTGAAGTACGTGCGTGATCTGGGGCTCAACACGGTCCGGCTGGAAGGGCACATCGAGCCGGACGAGTTCTTCGACCTGGCCGACAAGTACGGCGTCCTCACGCTGCCCGGCTGGGAGTGCTGCACCAAGTGGGAGGGCAACGTCAACAGCGGCGAGGCCGGGGAGCCCTGGACGGCCGCCGACTATCCCGTCGCCAAGGCGTCGATGGCCGCCGAGGCCGCACGGCTGCGCTCCCATCCCAGCGTGATCTCCTTCCTCATCGGCAGCGACGCCGCGCCGGACGCCACGATCGAGAAGAACTACCTGGACGCGCTCCGCGCTGCCGACTGGCCGACGCCCGTGGTCCCCGCAGCCAGCGACAAGTCCGCCCCTGTCACCGGCAGTTCGGGCATGAAGATGACCGGGCCCTACGAATGGATCCCGCCGAACTACTGGTACGCCAAGCGCGAGGGCGGCGCGACCGGCTTCAACTCCGAGACCGGCGCGGGCCCCGACATCCCCACACTGGACACCCTGCGCCGCATGATGTCGCCCGCCGAACTGGACACGCTCTGGAAGGACCCGGGCGCCAAGCAGTACCACCGTTCACCGTCGTCGACCTTCGCCACCCTGAAGATCTACGACAACGCCCTGGCCGGACGCTACGGCGCCCCCACCGGGCTGACCGACTACGTGCGCAAGGCGCAACTCGCCCAGTACGAGAACGTGCGGGCCCAGTTCGAGGCGTACGGGCGCAACGCCACGGACGCCTCGAAGCCCTCGACCGGCGTCATCTACTGGATGCTCAACAGCGGGTGGACTTCACTGCACTGGCAGCTGATGGACCGTTATCTGGACCAGGGCGGGGCCTACTTCGGCGCGAAGAAGGCCAATGAGCCGCTGCACGTCCAGTACTCGTACGACGACCGCTCGGTCGTCGTGGTGAACAACCGGCACGAGCCGGTCTCCGGGCTGACGGCCCGGGTCACGCTCTTCGACACCGACGGCACACAGAAGTACAACCGGACGGCGACCGGTGTGGACGTGGCCGGCGACGGGGCGCGCAGCACCGCTCTCACGGTGCCGTCCTCGGTGAGCGGGCTGTCCCCGACGTATCTCGCCCGGCTGGTCCTGACCGACTCCCGGGGCAAGGAGGTCAGCCGCAACGTCTATTGGCTGTCGACGAAGCCGGACACCCTCGACTGGGCCCGCACCGACTGGTACTACACGCCGACCACGAGCTACGCGGACCTCAGGGGCCTCGGCTCGATGGCGCAGGTCCCGGTCTCCGCGACGGCGACCACGGACACCGGGCCCGACGGCATCGCGACGACCAGGGTCACCCTGCGCAACACGGGGACGGGGAAGACCCCCTCGCTGCTCACCGACGCGCACCTGGTCGACGCCGAGGGCAGGCCGGTGCTGCCGGCCCAGTGGTCCGACAACCAGGTCAGCCTGTGGCCCGGAGAGTCCACGACACTCACGGTGACCTATCGGACGGCCGATCTGCGGGGCTCGGCTCCGCGGATCCGCGTCTCGGGCTGGAACACACCCGAGACCACGGTCCCGGCGACCTAGACGGGAAGCGCCGGGAAGATCGCGAGAGGCGGAGGAGCAGGAGAAGGGCGGGCCCGGTGCCGCGGGCCCGCCCTTTGGTCCGCTGCGGATCAGCTCACGTTCAGGGCCGTGTCGTCGATGACGAACGACGTCTGGAGCATGGAGCCTTCGGTGCCGGTGAACTTGATCGTGACCGTCTGCCCGGCGTAGGCGGTGCCGAGGGCGAAGGTGCGCTGGGTGTATCCCGAGGCTGCGTTCAGGTTCGAGTACGTGGCCAGGGTCGACAGCACGGTTCCGCCGCTGTTCAGCACCTGGGCCTTGAGGGTGTCGTACGCCGTGCCGGTGGTCGTCTCGGCCGTGTCCACATGGAGGTGGAAGCTGAGGGTCGCCGAGCAGCCGGACGGGATGGTCACCGACTGGGAGAGGGTGTCGGTGTGCGCGGAGCCGTAGCCGTTCAGCCACGCCTTGTACGAGCCGGTGCGGGCGGCCTCGCCGGTGTCGGTGGTGATCACACCGCTGCTCGCGCTCCAGGACGTGCTGCCGGACTCGAAGCCGGGGTTGGCGAGCAGCTGGGCGGCCGTGCAGGTGCCGCCGCCCCCGCCCCCGCTGCCGCTCGCGCCGGCGAGCCACTCGGTGGCGTTCAGGGCCAGCGCGGCGTTGGTGGCGCCGGAGTCGTTCCAGCCGTCGTAGAGCGTGTTGCCGGACTGACCGGTGCCGTCGTCGATGGGCGAGCTGTCGCCCCAGAACGCGACCCGGCCGCTGCCGAAGGTGCTGGTCGCGAAGAACGCGCCGGTGTTGCCGGAGTAACCGGTGCGGTAGAGCAGGCCCTTGACGGCGGGGTTGTCGGCGGGTTTGAGCGTCGCGGTGGTACCGCTCGCGATCAGGCTCTTGGTGACGGTGCCGAACGAGCCGTGCAGGACGGCGTTCGTGCTGTCGGCGACGGCGCTCGGATAGTCGGAGCCGATGCTCAGCGAGTCGACGGAGAAGCCGAACGGGTCGGTGCTGTCGACGCTGTTCGCGGTCATCAGGTCGTTGAATATCTCGACCGCGTCGTAGCCGTCGTTGTTGCGGTCGGCGCCCGTGTGGTCGGAGATCATGAACAGGCCGCCGCCGTTCTGCACGAACGTCATGATCGCGGTCTTCTCCGCCGTGGTGAACAGCGTGTTGGGCTCGGGCAGCACCAGTTCGTCGAAGTTCTTCAGGTCGGTCGCGGCGGAGCCTCCGTAGGTGAGGCTCGACCCCGAGGGCAGTGTCTTGAGGCTGTAGTCGCCCGTCTTCTGCAGGGCCACGCCCCATGAGGACAGTGCGCCGGTCCAGTCCGTCTCGGCGGACGGGGTGGAGTCCTGGCCGAGCGGGTCGGGCTGGCTGGTGGAGACGATCCAGTCGGCGTTGCCGGCCGTCTCGGCGTGGCCGTTGTCGAACAGGACGCGGTGGGGGGTGGCGGCCTGTGCGGGCGTGGCACCGGCCGTCTGGACGGCGGCTCCCGTGACGAGGAGTCCGAACACGGCCAGCGCCGTGGTGATTCTGTGGCGGGAACGTCTGAGTCCGAGCATCCGGCGAACCTCCGAGTGGGGTGGGGAGAGGCGGTGCGGGCGCCAAGTCTGCGCGCGTAGAACGGTGGGTGGCCGTCCACCACGCGACAGATTTTTGAACGGTACATGACTAGTCGACCGTCGAACAGGAACCCGGCGGAACCCGATCCGAGGCGGGCGGCACCGGAGCGGGACTGCCTCGGCTTCCAGGGGGCACTAGATAACAGCAGGGAACCGACATAGAGGGGCGGAGATGGAGATCTCAGGCATCATCAGTGCCATAGTCATCGGCATCATCATCGGTGTGCTGGGACGGCTCGTCGTCCCGGGCCGCCAGCGCATCGGCATTCTGCTGACGATCGTCGTCGGCATCGTGGCGGCATTGATCGGCTCGGCACTCGCCGCCGCCTTCGACGTCGCCGACACCAAGGGCATCGACTGGATCGAATGGCTCATCCAGATCGGGCTCGCGGCGCTGGGCGTCGCGGCGCTGGACCGGTCGAGGGCACACCGCTGACCGGCGAGGCCATTGCGAGTACAGGAGCCGTGTGCCGTGGTGCGCGCTCAATTCCGTTGCGGAGCGCGCACCCGCAGGGCTAGTTTCTGCGGGCTTCGCATCGCACGCCCGACATCACGGAGAGATCTTGCCGCCACGCGTCACACCGCTGACCGACCCCGAGACCACACCCTCCAGCCGACGCCTCGCATGGCTGGCCTCCGGCACCGACGGCGCTCCCCTCGGCTCGGCCTTCCTCCGGCTGTTCACCAAGGAGGGACAGTCCCACCTCGCCGAGCTGGAGATGGCCGTGCACCCCGCCGAGCGGCGGCAGGGAGTGGGCAGCCATCTGCTGGACGCGGCCGTCTCGGCGGCGCGTGAGGAAGGACGGCGCTCGCTCGTCGCCCAGGCCGAGGCCGGCTCGCCCGGCGACCTGTTCCTGGCGGCGCACGGATTCCGCCGGGTGCTCGCGCTGACGTACGCGCGGCTCCCGCTGGCGGACGCGGACGTCGCGAGCATCACCGAGATCGCCGAACGTCCGCACTCCGGCTACGCGTTGACCCACTGGGAAGGCGTCGTGCCGTCCGGCCTCGCGCTGTCGTTCGCACACTCGCGGCGGGCCATGGACGACATGCCGATGGACGACACCGACTACGGAACCGTCGTGTGGGACGTGGATCGGGTCGTGTCGGCGGCCGAGGCGATCGCCAAGCGCGGCGAGTCGCTGCACACGGTGGCGGTGCTGGACCGCTCGGACGGCTCGGTCGTCGGATTCTCCGAACTCGTCGTGCCCGGCGACGGCCGTGGCGATGCCCAGCACTACGGCACGGGTGTGCTCCCCGAGCACCGGGGCCACGGCCTCGGGCTCTGGATGAAGGCCGAGTCGATCCGCCTGGCCCGCCGGCACCACCCCGAACTCGGCGGACTGCTCACCGACACCGCCGACAGCAACGCGCCCATGCGCCGCATCAACGACGCGCTCGGCTATCTGCCCACGCACAGTGCGGTGGAGTACCAGCTCGACCTCTGATCCGGTCGCGCCCTTCGCGGCGCACCCGGCGGCGGGGGTGCGCCGACGCCCGGCCCCCCGCCCGGCCCCGCCTGGGCGGCGCCGCGCGGCCGCCGCCGCCCCGGCGGCCGACGCGGCCAGGTCCTCCAGTGCGGCGAGGCCCTCCTGGCTGGACGGATGGGCCGGAGTCCAGCCCAGTTCCCGTTCCGCCTTCGCGGAGGAGACCCGCATCGACGTCCCCGTCATCGTGTGCGCGTACGACATCGGCCTCATCACCCAGCGCGGCACGGTCATCGGCGCGGGCAGGCCGAACCGTGCGGCGACCGCGCGGACATGGGCGGCGAAGCCCAGCGGCGTGCGGTCGGCGATGTTGTAGGCCTCGCCGGGGCGCCCGCGCTCGACGGCCGCGACGACCGCGCGCGCCGCGTCCACGAGGTCGATCCACGGCAGGACGCGGCCCCGGTCGTGGGTGACGGGAAGCTGCCGCTTGCGCAGCATCGAGACGATGCCGTCGGTACCGCCGGGGCCGTAGAAGAGACCGAAGCGCAGCGCGACGCCCTCCAGTCCCTCGGCCTCGAACATGAGCCGTTCCTTGGTGCGCATCGCCGCGATGTGCCGTTCCAGTTGCGGGGTGGCGCCGGGCGGTCCGAAGGGGACGTCCTCGGTGACGACCTGGTCGCCGTGGTCGCCGTATCCGTACCCGAAGATCATCGACTCCGCGACGAACCGCCGTGCGCCGGTCGCGCGCGCGGCCTCGACGAGATGTGCGGTGCCTTCCGTGCGCAGCGCGTCGGTCGCGTACATGTCCCGGTGCCGCAGGGGTGCCTTGCGCAGGGCGGTCGCGGCGTGGACGACCGTGTCGAAGTGCCGGCCGTCGACGGCCCGCAGCAGCGCGTCGCGGTCCATCAGATCGGCGCGGACGCCGTTGCCGGTGCCCCGGCCGAGACCGGTGACGTGGTGGCCGGCTTCGGTCAGGGCCCTGGTGATGTGCCGGCCGAGAACGCCGCTCGCGCCGGCCAGGAGGATGCTCTGGTTCGTCGTCATGCCCGTGCGACGAACGGCGCGTGCCGGAATGTGACATCGCTCGGGGCGGCTCACCCGCACGGACCTCGGACGTCGCCCTCCGGACACGGAGCGTCCGTGCCCGGAGCACCTCAGAGCGCGTACACGTACGGCGTGGTGGTGGTCAGCGGCTGGAAGCCCAGCCGGGCGAGGACGGGGCGGCTCTGGCCGGAGGCGTCGACCTGGACGTAGCGGTAGCCGCGGTCGGCCGCCACCCGGGCGCGGTGCGCGACGAGCGCCCGGTAGATGCCCCGGCCGCGCCAGGCCTCGACGGTACCGCCGCCCCACAGTCCGGCGAACCGGGTCCCGGGCAGCAGCTCCATGCGGGCGGCGCTGACCGGTACGTCGCCTGCGAGCGCCACGACGGCGACCACCGTGTCCGCCTCGCCGGTGAGCTGGGCGAGCAGTTGGTGGCGCAGCCGTGTGCCGTCCGTGCCGAAGGCCTGTTCGTGGACCTCGGCCACGAGGTCCACGCCCGCCCGGTCGGTGACGGGCAGCAGGCGTACGCCCTCCGGCGGTTCGGCGTCCAGCGCCAGGTCGCCCAGTTCGGCGACCATCACGGTCTCCTCGGGTTCCGCGGTGAAGCCCGCGGCGCGCAGCCGGGACCCGAGGTCCTCCGGCTTGTCGTGCCCGTACAGCTTCCACTCGAACTCCCGCCGGAGTCCGGTGAAGTGGCGGATCTGGTCGGCGATCGCCGCGTCGGCCGTCGTCTCGTCCAGGTCCGACCAGACCACTCCGTTCCAGCCGTGCTCGGCGCCGGTCTGGCGCACCACCTTGCCGGCGCGTTCGACCCGCGCGCCCGGCGCGTCGGGCCGCGCCCCTTCCCGCATGTCCCGGTCGAACAGGGCCAGTACCGCAGCGTGATCCATGGGCTCACTCCAGCACCCGGGGGCCGCTCGGGGCAACGGGGATTTCACCTTGTGGGCGGCCGTCCCCGGTCCGCGGTCACGTACGCGCCCGGCCGGGGCCGTGGGACCCCGCCCGGGCGCGCTCCCCCGCCGCCTCCGGTCAGCCGGTGGCGGTCAGTTCCTGCCGTGTGCCGCTCGTGGCCGGGGGCTGGACGCGGCGCAGCCCGGTCAGACTGACGAACACCAGGGAGAACAGGCCCGCGGCGGCGAAGGCGGTGAAGCCCGCGGTGGTCGAGCCGGTCGCGAGCAACTGGCCGCCGAGCCAGGGGCCGAAGACGGCGCCGAAGCGGCCCATGCCGGAGGTCCAGCCGACCGCGGTGGCGCGGTTGTCGTCGCTGGAGCGGGCGGCCACCGTGGCGTAGATCATGGCCTGGGCGCTGAAGAGGAACAGGCCGGTCAGGAAGACCACGGTGTAGGTGAGCGGCAGCGGCATACGGACGCTGAGGGTGTAGACGCCGACGGCGGTGGCGCCGAACCAGATCGCGGCGATCCGCGGTCCGCCGAACCGGTCGGTGAGCCGGCCGCCGACGAGCATGCCGACGATGCCGCCGAGGTTGATGACGATGACGAAGCCGATCGAGGAGCCGAGGTTGTAGCCGTTGGCCTTCATCAGCGAGGGGAGCCACTGGGAGACGCCGTACACCAGGAGGAGGCCGCCGAAGGAGGCCAGCCAGAAGAGCACGGTCTGGATCCACAGTCCGCCGCGGAACAGGGCGGCGACCGCGCCGAAGCGGTCGGCCGCGGCCGGGCGTTCCCCGTCCCGGGCGGTGGGCTCGACGCCGTAGCGGTCGGCGAGTGCCAGCGCTTCCGCGTCACGGCCCTTGGCCTGGAGGAAGGCCATCGACTCGGGCAGGTACTTGGCGGCCAGCGGCACGCCGATGAAGAGCGGGATCACGCAGATCCAGAAGGAGACCCGCCAGTCGCCGGTCCACAGGGCCACGAATCCGGCGACGATGCCGCCGGCCTGGTGGGCGGTCATCAGGGAGCCCACGATCAGCGCGCCCCGGCCGCGCGGGGCGTACTCGGACACCAGCGTGATCGCGCTCGGCAGCAGCCCGCCGAGGCCGAGCCCGGCGAGGAACCGGCCGAGGCTGAAGACGCCGAGGCTGCCGGCCGCGGCGCAGACGGCGGAGGCCAGGGAGAAGACGGCGGTGGACACGATGATCGTCTTCTTGCGGCCGACCCAGTCGCTGACGGTGCCGGAGGACAGGGCGCCGATCAGCATGCCGAAGGTGGCGTAGGAGCCGACGTCGCCGGCCTTGCCGGGGTCGATGCCGAGCGCCTTGGTCTCCAGCATGTGCGGGAGGACGGAGCCGTAGATGAACATGTCCAGGCCGTCGAAGAGGACGACCAGCCAGCAGAGGCCGACGACCAGCACGGCCAGTCTGCTGCCGCCGCGAGCGGGCAGGGCGAGGGAGGAGGACATCGTTGTTTCCTCTCGTCCAGGAGATGTGGGCCCTGGAAGGGGGATCGGTGAGGCGGGTCGACGCGGCTCGTGCGGCTGACCCGATGGTGCGCCAGACGCTAAGGACTGCGCCCAGAAAGTGTCAACACTTTTGTCAACAATCCAGAAGACGATTCGGCCACCGCGCGACCGTGTCATGGGCGCCTGAGAGACAGCTGAAGAGCCAGGTCACGACGTGAGCGGGCAGCACGAATCGGCGTGCCGCCCGCTCACGGACCTGGCCGGAACGAGGCACGGGACGGGGTACGGAACGAGCCGTCCGACGGCCTGTCGCCCACGAGGGAACCCGCGGCGAACGCCGGGCGCCCGCCGCTCAAGGGGTCAGTGGACCGGCGGGGTTCCGTGGGTGTGGAAGGACTCGATGGTCTTCAGACCCCAGGCCTGCCCCTTCTTCCGCTCGTCCTCGGTCCAGGTGATGAGCGGCCAGTCGGGTGCCAGCACCAGACGCGTCAGCGGGTTGCACAGCTCGATCCGGTTGCCGCCCGGCTCGTACACGTACAGGAAGAAGGTCTGCTGGATGGCGTGCTTGTGCGGGCCCGTCTCGATGAACACGCCGCTGTCGATCGCCAGGTCGGCCGCGCGCAGGATGTCCTCGCGGGTGTCGGTGGCGAACGCGATGTGGTGCAGGCGCCCGTTCGAGCCGGTCCAGTCCTCGGTGTAGACGACGTCGTACGACTTGTTGCCGAACGTCAGCCACTGGGCGGCGATCCGCCCGCTGTCGAGCCGGATCTGCTCGGTGGGGCGGGCGCCGAGGACGGCGCGGACGAAGTCCCCGTTCGACGCGACGTCGGCGGCGAGGTAGTTGACGTGGTCGAGGCGCCGTACGCCCACCCCGTGGCCCGGTTTGGCCTGCGGCTGGTTCTTCAGGGCCGGCTTCAGCTCGTCGGGCGCGCGGTACCACTCGCTCTCCCAGTACAGGGCGAGTTCGTGGCCGTCCGGATCGGTGGTCACGTACAGCGGGCCGATGCCCGGCTCGTCCTCCACCCAGCGGCCCGGACGACCGCTGTTCTCGATCTCCTTGACGCGCCGGTGCAGGGCTTCCTCACCGGACGCCCGCAGGGCGGTGCGGCGGATGCCGGGGGTCGTGTGCGCGGTGAGGGTCAGGCTGTGGTGCTCGTAGTCGTCCCAGGTCCGCAGGTGGACGGAGTCTGCGGAGCGGCCGTTCTCGGTCAGGCCGAGGTAGTCGGTGAAGAAGCGGACGCTGGCGTCCAGGTCAGGGGTGAGCAGTTCGACGTGCCCGAGGTGGGCGATGTCTCCGAGGGGCGGCGCCATGCGGGCCTCCTTAAGGGTGTTGTGCGGCTCCGGACGGCCGGGGGAAGACCGTGCCGTCGAAGATCTTGCGTGCGGTGCGGACGACGGCGGTGCGGAGGGCCACCGGTACGGCGCCGTCGCGGCCGTACTCGATGCCGGATTCGAGGTCGAGGAACCCGGTGGGGTGTTCGATGCGCAGCCGGTCCCCCGTCGCGGGCAGCCGCGCGACGTGCTGCCCGACACCGCCCTCCACGCGCAGCCCCGCGGCGACGCTCGCGGCGCCGAGGACACCGATGGAGGTGTGGCAGCGCACCGGGATGAACGTGCGGGTCATGACCGCGCCGCCGTGCCGGGGCGCGGCCAGCAGGGTCAGCTTCGGCACGGTGGCGGCCTCGACGTCGCCGAGGCCCATCAGCTTGCCCGCCGCCAGGCGGATCTCCCGGAGCCGGTCGGCGAGCGCGAGGTCCTCCTCCAGGTCCTTGGGTGTCTCGTAGCCGGTGACTCCGACGGCCGAGGCGGCGATCAGTACGGTCGGCATGCCGTTGTCCACACAGGTCACGGGTGTGCCGGCGACGATGTCGCGGGCCTGGCCGGTGGGCAGCAGCGGACCGCCGCTCCCGGGGAACTCGATCACCACCGGAGCGGCCGTACCCGGCACCCCGGAGATCTCGGCGCGCCCGGAGTAGACGACGCGCCCGTCCTCGGTGGGAAAGGTCGCGACCGCCAGTTCCCCGCTGTTGACCATGCGGATGCGTACGCGGGTGCGGCCCTCCCCCGCCGCGACCAGTCCTCGTTCGACGGCGAACGGTCCCACCCCGGCGAGGATGTTGCCGCAGTTCTGACGGTCGCTCACCTCCGCCCGGTCCACGCCGATCTGGAGGAAGAGGTAGTCGACGTCGGCCGCGGGGTCCGCCGAGGCACGGACCACGGCGACCTTGCTGGTGAGGGGGTGCGCGCCGCCCAGGCCGTCGATCTGCCGCGGGTCGGGACTGCCCATGACCCGCAGCAGCAGTTCGTCGCGGGCGGCGGTGTCGGCGGGCAGGTCCTCGGCCAGGAAGTAGGCGCCCTTGGAGGTGCCGCCGCGCAGGAGCATGCAGCGCAGCGCCTCGGGCGCGGTCATGGCCGGTCTCCGCCCTGCCCGGGCGTCGCACCCCGGACGTGGTCCTCGTAGGGCACGTAGGACACGCCCAGTCGTACGAGGGTCTCGCGCAGGCCGTAGCGGTCCATGCCGAGCTGCCCCTCCGCGAAGGCGGTGCGGGCGGCGGCCTCCTTGTTCTCGCGGGCCTCGGACGCCTCGGCGGCGCGGCGGGCGTCCTCGCGGGGTACGCACACCACGCCGTCGTCGTCGGCGAGGATCACGTCGCCGGCCCGGACGATCTGGCCGCCGATCGCCACGGGCACGTTGACCGAGCCGCCCGTCGCCTTCACCGTGCCCTGCGGGCTGACCGCCGCGCACCAGGCCGGGAAGCCCATCTCGCGCAGTTCGGCGGTGTCCCGGACACCGGCGTTGATGACGAGGCCGCGCACGCCGCGCCGCTGGAGCGCGGTGGCGAACAGCTCACCGAACATGCCGTCGGTCGAGGGCGAGGTGGTGGTGACCACCAGGACGTCGCCCTCGCCGCACTGCTCGACGGCCGCGTGGATCATGAGGTTGTCGCCGGGCCACGAGAGGACGGTGACAGCGGTACCGGCGACGCGCGTGCCCTGCTGGATCGGGCGCAGACGGGTGCCGAGCAGGCCGGTGCGGCCCATCGCCTCGTGCACGGTGGCGACACCGAACGCGGCGAGCGCCTCGACGGCCTCGGCGTCCGCCTTCGGCGGGCCGGTGACGATCACGCCGCTCATGCCAGCTCCTTCGCGATCTGCGGGTAGGGACGCATGTACGCCTCGGCCATCGTCTTGTGGGCGAGGCCCAGGTTGGGCCCGGCGTTGCGCTTGAGCTGGACGCCTCGGCGGACGGCGAGGTCGGTGTAGTAGTCCCACAGGTGCTGCTGGGCGCCGAGACACTCCATGGCCTTGCGCTTGGTGTCCCACACCTCGGTGATGTCCAGGAGGACTTCGGGCCGGAAGCCGCTCATCTCGGGCTGGTGCGGTTCGAAGAAGAAGACCGGCGGTGCGCCGATGATCTCGCCGGGGCCGGGGTAGCCGATGGCCTGGGCGAGGACGCGGGCCTCCAGGGCCATGCGGTGGGCGGCCGGGTGGTCGCCGTTGTACGGGTCCTCGGCCGGGTGCGTGAGGACGACGTCGGGCTGTGTGTCGCGGTAGACGGCCACCAGCAGGTCGGTCAGTTCCGCGGTGGGGGTCAGCGGGTAGTCGCCGGCGTCGAAGAAGCGGATCTCGGCGCCGAGCGTGGCGGCGGCCCGCTCGGCCTCCGCCCGGCGTATCGCCTTGATCTCCTCCAGCTTCTTGCCCTCGCGCCAGGCCTTGGCGGACTCGCCGCGCTCACCGAAGGTCAGGCAGGCGACGGTGACCTTCTCCCCTCGCGAGGCGGCCAGGGCGACGGCTCCCCCGGCACGCCACACGAAGTCCCCGGCGTGCGCGGTGACGACCAGCGTCGATCGTGGCGGGGTTCCCCCTCGCTCCGGCGGAGCCGGAGGCTCGGGCGAGGCAGGCGCTGTGCCGTGCGTCATTGCAGAAATCTCCTTGGTGGACAGGTGCGTGCCCACCTCGGACCGTCCGCCGCACCGCGCGTCGGCCGCGCGCTGCGTCAGTCGCGCAGCGCGTCGATCACGCTGCCGAGGTGGACGCGGACGGCCGCTTCGGCCGCCTGCGGGTCCCTGGCCGAGATCGCCTCGATCATGGCCAGGTGTTCACTCAGGGACTGCTGGGCACGCCCCGGCCGCAGGGCCAACTGAAAGCGGTGTCGCACCAGTTGGGCGTTGAGCCGCTCCAGGAGCCCCACGGCCACCTGCTGACCGGAGAACTCCCTGATGCGGGCGTGCACTTCATGATTGAGCTCGGAATAGGTCACCGGCTCGCCGTCGGCGACGGCCTTGGTCATCGCCGCGCCCAAGTCGGCCAGCTCGGCCAGCTGTTCATCGCTGGCCTCGACGGCGGCCTTGGCCGCGCACAGCCCTTCGAGCGCCATGCGGCACTCGGTGATGGCCACCGCTTCCTCGACCGTCACGACCCGGACCCGGGACCCGCGGTTGCGGATCCGCTCGACCAGTCCCTCCGACTCCAGCTCGATCAGCGCCGCCCGGACGCTGGCCCGGGTGACACCGAACTGCTCGGCGAGTTCGTTCTCCACCAGCCGCTGGGCCGGTGCCATCTCTCCGCGCAGAATCGCCTGCCGCAGCTGCACCAGTGCATGCTGCTTGGCCTGTTCGCCGGTGCCTGGACGGGCTTCCTTCTGCATTGCGCCCTCCCTGAGTGAGTGCCTGTCGAACGTAAATCTAGACGAACAAGATTGTCAACAATTTTGTTTCGCATCTTGCCGACCGTCTTGTCGGCGCAGCGGCGGGGCGCCTTGTCAACGAGGGCCGTGCACGCCGAAGACGCCCGGCTCCGGCGGACCGGGCGGGCGTCTTCGGGTGGAATGCTTCGGGCTCGCGCCCGCTGTTCGGCTCGGGCGCGAGTCGGCTCGGCCGGCTCTGCACGGGGGCGGAGCAGACCCGGCTGCCGCGCGGGCCGGCTCGGCCGGCCGTGTCCGGGGTCAGCCCGCGCGGTAGAGCGACGTGAGCAGTTCCATCACCGCGGCGGTGGCCGGATGCGGGTCGTCCCGCCACCAGGCGATCCGTACCGCGACCGGCTCCGCGTCGCGCACGGGCCGGTACACGACTCCGGGCCGCGGGTACTGGTTGGCGGTGGACTCCGCCGTCACGCCGACGCACCGGCCCGTGGCGATCACGGTGAGCCAGTCGTCGACGTCGTACGTCTCCTCGGTCACCGGGCGGGCGTCCGGCGGCCACAGATCCGTGGTCGTGGTCCCGGTGCGGCGGTCGACGAGCAGGGTGCGCCCGCCGATGTCGGCGAGCCGGACCGAACGGCGCCTGGCCAGCGGGTCGTCGGCGGCCAGGGCGCACAGCCTCCGTTCGAGCCCCACGATGGCGGAGTCGAACCGCCGGTCGCCGGGAGGCCTGCGGACGACGGCCAGGTCACAGGCCCCCTCGGCGAGTCCGGCCGTGGCCGAGTTGACCCGCACGAGGTGCAGTTCGGTCTCCGGATGCCGTTCGCCCCAGCTCCGTTGGAAGGGCAGTGTGTGGCGGCCGAGCGCCGCCCAGGCGTAGCCGATCCGCAGCTGGGCGGTGCCGGACGTGGCCTGGCGGACCAGTTCGTCCACGTCGGCGAGGACCCGGCGGGCGTGCGCGACGACACGCAGACCGGTCCCCGTCGGGGTGACCTCGCGGGAAGTCCGCCGCAACAGCCTTGTCCCGAGGGCGCGTTCGAGCGAGGCCAGGGTGCGGGACACGGCCGCCTGGGAGACGCCCAGCACCTGGGCAGCGTCGGTGAACGTGCCCTCGTCCACGATCGCGACGAGGCAGCGCAGCTGCCGGAGCTCCACATCCATGACTCAAGCGTATAGATGGTTCGGCGAATGCATTTTGCGCAAGAGTGCTACCGGCGCACGATCGGGCCATGGACGCAGCGCCCGCCCCCGCGGCGGCACCAGATCCCGCTTCGGCCCCGGCTCGGGGTGCAGGTCCGGCTTCGGCTCCGGGCCGGGTCGGCACGGGCCCGCCTCCCGGCGCGAGCACCGGCACCGGCACCAGCACCAGCACCAGCACCAGCGAAGGCGCTGGTTCCGGCTCTCGTGCCCGGGGGCCGGCCGTCGCCACGATGTTCGTCAGCGGCCTGTCCAACCAGATCGGGGCCGCGGTCGGCTCCCTCGCCTTCCCCGTCCTCGGCCCACTCGGCGTCGTCGCCGTCCGGCAGTACGTCGCCGCGCTCGCGCTGACCGCCGTCGCACGGCCCCGGCTGCGCACGTTCACCTGGCGGCAGTGGTGGCCGGTGCTGCTGCTGGCCCTCGTGTTCGCGGCGATGAACCTGTCCCTGTACAGCGCGATCGACCGCGTCGGCCTGGGCCTCGCGGTGACCTTGGAGTTCCTGGGACCGCTCACCGTGGCCCTCGCCGCCTCACGTCGCCGGGTGGACGCGTGCTGTGCGGTGATCGCCGCGGCGGGAGTCGTCACCCTGATGCGCCCTCAGCCCTCCACGGACTACACCGGCATGGCGCTGGGGCTGCTCGCCGCGGTCTGCTGGGCGTCGTACATCCTGCTCAACCGCACCGTCGGCCGTCGCATCCCGGGAGCGCAGGGTTCGGCGGCCGCGGCCTGCCTGTCGGCCCTCGCCTTCCTGCCGGTCGGTCTGGTCGTCGTCCTCCACGACCCCCCGACCGCGGGCGCCGTCGGGTACGCCGTCGTCGCCGGCGTCCTCTCCTCGGCGGTGCCCTACTTGGCGGACCTGATCATCCTGCGCCGCGTGCCCGCCCAGACCTTCGGTCTGTTCATGAGCGTCAACCCCGTCCTCGCCGCGGTCGTGGGATCCGTCGTCCTGGGGCAGACCCTCGGCCCATGGGAGTGGTCCGCCATCACGGCGGTCGTCTGCGCGAACGCACTGAGCATCCTGTCGTCGCGCGTGTGACGTCTCGGCGGGCGGCCCACACGGACCCTTGGCCCGGCGCACCGAGAACGGTATGCACGCGCGACGCACGTGCACGGCATGCATGCGCGCACCGTGTACGGCGTGAACGCGCCCACCGTGTACGGCGTGAACGCGGTGCGCCCGGACGATCTCGAGCCCGCCGGGGTCGGAGCGCCGGCCGGGCCACCGATCTCGTACGGTGATCACCGGCGTCGGGCGGATCGGTCCGGCGCCCCGCACGGGGGCTCGGCTTGTGCGGTGCCGCTCGACACCCTTCGAGGAAGGTCTCGTACCTTGACAGCCAACGGTCCGCTCCCGCATGCCCGTTCGGCGGTGCTGCGCGCCGTCGGAGCGCTGCCCTGCACGCTCGTCGTCTACCGTGGCTGCTGCTGCGGCAATCCGCGCAAGTATCCGCAGAGCGACCACGAAGGCCAACTGGCCCGGCTGCGGGCCGGTGCCGAGGCCTCCGGGGGCCGGTTCGCCGTGCGTACGACGGACTGCCTCGGCCCCTGCGACCAGGCGAACGTGATCGTGGTGCGGCCGTCGGCCGAGGGGCGGCGCGGCGGGGGCCGGGCCGCCTGGATCGGATTCGCCCTGGACGACGACTGCACCGAGGAGCTGATCGGCTGGGCGACGGCCGGAGGTCCCGGCGTCGCCCGGCCGCCGGCCGCGCTGGAGCTCCAGTTCGTCCGGCCGCCGCGCGGGACCCGGTCCCGGGGACGCCGCTGACGCGGCACGGACCGTCACGGCGCCCCGCGTCGCGACACTCCGTGCCCGGACGTCCGGGACGGAGCGGTCCTGGACCCCGCGTCGGGGCAGGACCGCTCCGCCCGTGTCACCGGACCGGCGTCTCGCGGGACGCCGTGCCCGGTGCGGGCGCGTGGCCGGTGGGCCGGGCGGTGAACACGCCGCGGCCCTGGGTGCGGCTGCGCAACCGGGTCGCGTAGCCGAAGAGTTCGGCCAGCGGCACGGTGGCGGTGATCACCGTCGCGTCCGCCCGTGTCAGCGAGCCCGACACCCGTCCGCGCCGTGCGGCGAGATCACCGAGGACCCCGCCCACCGCGTCGTCGGGCACGGTGACGGCGACCTCGGCCACCGGTTCCAGGAGCGCCATGGTGGCGGCCCGGAGCGCCTCGCGCAGCCCGAGGCGGCCGGCCGTGCGGAACGCCATCTCCGAGGAGTCCTTGGAGTGCGTCGCCCCGTCGGTCAGGGTGACCCGCAGCCCGGTCACGGGATGACCGCCCAGCGGACCCTCCGCCAGGGCGTCCCGGCAGCCGGCCTCGACCGCGCGCTCGTACTCGCGCGGCACGCGGCCGCCCACGACCGTCGAACGGAACTCGAAGCCCGTCGCGCTCGCGGCGCCGTCGCCCGGCACGGCCTCCAGCGGTTCCACGTCGAGCACGACATGGGCGAACTGGCCTGCGCCGCCGTCCTGTTTGACGTGCCGGTAGACCAGACCGGACACCCCGCGCACGACGGTCTCCCGGTAGGCCACCTTTGGGCGGCCGACGGCGACCTCGATGCCGTGGGCCCGCCGGATCTTCTCCACCGCCACCTCCAGGTGCAGTTCCCCCACGCCCGACAGCGTCGTCTGACCGGTCTCCGGGTCGGTACGCACGACGAGCGAGGGGTCCTCCTCCGCGAGCCGCGCGAGCGCGGACACCAGACGGTCGGTGTCGACGGCACGGCGCGCCTCGACCGCGACCGACACCACGGGCTCGGCGACCGCGGGCGGTTCGAGGAGCAGCGGAGCCGTCGGGGCGCACAGAGTCGCCCCGGCGTGGGCGGACTTCGGCCCGATCAGCGCGACGATGTCGCCGGCGACGGCCGTGTCCAGCTCCGCGTACCGGTCGGCCCGGACCCGCAGGATGCGGCTGACCCGTTCGGTGCGGCTTGCGCCCACGTCCACCACTGTCTCTCCCTTCCGGATCGTTCCCGAGTACACCCGCGCGTACGTCAGCCTGCCCGTCGCCGTCGCGTTGACCTTGAACACCAGGGCGGCGAACGGCTCCTCTGGGTCGGCGGCCCGCTCCTGCCCCGCGTCGGCGCCGGTGCCGCGTACGGCGGGCACGTCCAGCGGCGAGGGCAGATACGCCACGACGGCCTCCAGCAGCGGTTCGATACCGCGGTTGCGGTAGGCCGAGCCGCAGAGCACCACGACGCCCTCGCCGGTCCGGGTCAGGTCGCGCAGCGCCGAGGCCAGTGTGGAGGCGCGCACGGTGGAGTCGGTGCAGAACTCCTCCAGCGCGGCGGGGTGGAGTTCCGCCACCGCCTCTTCGAGAACCCTTCTGCGCCGCCGTGCCTCGTCCAGCAGGGCTTCCGGCACCGGGCCCTCCTCGGCGGTGTCGACACCGTCGGCCCACACGAGGGAACGCATGCGCAGCAGGTCCACCACTCCGGTGAAGGTGTCCTCCGCCCCGATCGGCAACTGCACCACGAGCGGCGCCGGATGGAGCCGCTGCCGGATCGACTCGACGGCCGCGTCGAGGTCGGCGCCGGCGCGGTCCAGCTTGTTCACGAAGGCGATCCTCGGGACGCCGTGCCGGGCGGCCCGCCGCCACACCGACTCGCTCTGCGGCTCGACACCGGCCACGGCGTCGAACACCGCGATCGCGCCGTCGAGAACCCGGAGCGAGCGCTCCACCTCGTCGGAGAAGTCGACGTGGCCGGGTGTGTCGATCAGGTTGATCCGGTGGCCGTCCCACGCGCAGCTCACGGCCGCGGCGAAGATGGTGATGCCACGGTCGCGTTCCTGGGAGTCGAAGTCGGTGACGGTGGTGCCGTCGTGCACCTCTCCGCGTTTGTGTGTGGTGCCGGTGGCGTAGAGGATCCGCTCGGTGACGGTGGTCTTGCCCGCGTCGACGTGGGCGAGGATGCCCAGATTGCGGACGGTGGACAGCGGGCTGGTCAGGTGACGGTGCAGGTCGGTGCGCACGGCGCATGGCCTTTCGGGTGGTCCGGATCGGGTGGCGCGATTCCCGGACGGCGGCCCGTGGTTCGGGCCGTGGGAGATCTCCTGCGCACCGCGCCGTGACACGGCGGGCGCACACCGCCGCCTCAGCGCCGACGGACCGGGCCGTCGGCGGGCGCACGCCTGGGCAGGCCGAAGGCTGCCGGTGTGCGCGCGGGGGCGACGGGCGGTGACGCCTGTCGGCGTGAAGGGCGAGGGGCGGAGATCAGACGGTCGTCTCGGGCCTCCGGTACCGGCCGCGCAGCGGGTACCGGGCCCACGAGGACACGAGGATCACCTCGTACAGCGACGGGGGAACCACGACAGCGGTGCGGTCACGCACGGCCCGGCTCCCCTCACTCGTCACGATGCGCGGCGCCGATGCGGCGGTGCGCGAATGTGTGAGGAGTCTAGGGAAGCGGGGAGCTGCCCCGCACCGGAATATCCTCCGGACGGCGGTGGCCGCTCCACTGCGCGGCGCTCGGGCTGGGGTGGGGCTCGCTGTCGTTCCGTTGCGCCGTCTGTCCGGTGGGTGGGTCGGGTCCGTGCCGGTGATCCGCCCGNGCAACGGGCATTTGATTCACCGGCACGGCCCCTTCGGTGGGATAGCGGCTGCGGGTGCGACCGGGCTGAGGTCCAGCCGGTGACCCGCCCGACGGCACATCCCGTCCGGTCCGACGGCAGTCCCCGTCCCGCCATGAGGGCAGAGAGCAATCCCTCAGCCCGTCCGGCGATTGAGGACGAGGCCGTTCAGGCCGATCGGGGGGCCGGGGGCGGAGCCCCCGGGGGTGCGGTCGGCATCGGCACAGCCTGTCGGACACGTTCCGCACACCCCTGTCGGCGCTCGTGAGCGGTCGCGATAGCGTCTTCCCGGCACTGCGGCTCGGGCCGCCCACAGGTCTCACACGTCGGGATGGTCATGCGCGAGGATGCGATCGTCGAGGCTGCCGCAGGAGTGCACCTGGTGCACGGCAGCAACACGAACTGGGTGATTCTGAGCGACGGCGACGCCGTCACCCTGATCGACACCGGCTATCCGGGGGACCGCGCGGAGCTCCTCGCCTCCCTCGAAGCGCTCGGCCACGCGCCCGAGGCCGTCCGTGCCGTCCTCGTCACGCACGCGCACAACGACCATCTCGGCTCCGCCGACCATCTGAACCGCACCTTCGGCGTCCCGGTCCTGATGCACGAGGCGGAAGTGCCGCACGCGCGCCGTGAGTTCCTGCACCAGGTGAGTGTGGGACAGGTGCTGCGCCAGGGGTGGCGCCCCGGGGTGCTGCCGTGGGCGGTGCACGCCCTGCGGTCCGGCGGCAAGGCGGACGTACGGATGACGCGGCCCGAGGCGTTCCCCCATGAGGGACCGCTGGATCTGCCCGGCCGTCCGGTTCCGGTGCACACCCCGGGCCACACTCCGGGGCACTGTGTCTACCATCTGCCGGACGCCGGGATCGTGATCTCCGGTGACGCCCTCGTCACCGCGCATCCCACCGCACGGGGGCGCGGCCCGCAGCTGCTCCCCGCGATGTTCGACACCGATCGCGACGGCGCTCGGACCTCCCTCGCGCGCATCGAGTCCCTGCCCGCCGACGTCCTGCTGCCGGGCCATGGTCCCGTGCACCGTGGCGCGGTGGGCGAAGCGGCACGTCGCGCCCGCGAACTCGCCGGCTGAGGGGCCGGTCCGACAGATCCCGCGGCGGGCTAGCCGAGTTCGAGCGTGGTCACTCCGTAGACGCGCTCTCCCGCGAACGGCCTGACCGGTCCGGTGTACATGCGGGCCGTCTCGAAGGAGGGCGTGAGGCCGAGTTCTTCCGCGAGAGCGACACCCGTCGTGTTCGTCCGGGGCACGTCCACCGCGATCGGACGGCCGGCGGCGGCGTCGGCCAGCGCGGCGATCAGCGCCCGGGCGTCGTCGGCGGTGTCGGCGAACAGCGGGCCGACGCGCAGGGAGTCACGGGCCGGACGGATCACGGCGTACCCCGTGAGGTGCCCGTCCGCGGCGGTACGGACGAAGGTGCGGTGGCCCGGACCGGCCAGCCACGAGGCCAGGAACACCGGCCGGTCGGCCGGGTAGCAGGCGCTGTCGTACGCCGTGATGGCCGCACGGTCCGCGTCCGTGGCGGCCCTGACTCCCGTGGGTACCTCGCCCGCGGGGACGATCCCGCCGAACCGGGCCGTGCGGTAGGCGAGTTCGAAGCCGGACTGGCGGTAGTTGTCCTGCTGCGCCACCACGCCGTCGAGGCCGACGGTACGGCCGCCAGCGTGCGCGAGGGCCGTCTTCCAGGTGGTGAGGCCGTAGCCGCGGCCGCGCAGGTCTGGCCGTACCAGGTAGAAGCCCAGGAAGGCGTAGTCGGCGCCGTAGTTGACGACCGAGACGGCCGAGACGGGCTCGCCGCCGACGCGTCCGACGAAGAAGCCCTCGGGGTCCTGGGCGAAGAAGCTCGCGCTGTCCGACAGCCCGGGATTCCACCCCTCGTCCGCCGCCCACTCGCCGACCACCTTCCAGTCGTCGATCGAGGCCTGGGCGACGACGAGATGCTCCGGTCCCGCAGAGGTCATGTGGGCGCTCCATTCCGTACGGGGTCGCTTCGGTGCGGTGGTCCGCCGCACGCGCAGCATCCTTCCCGATCTCCGTACCGATCGCAGCCGCGACCGTCCGGCGCCGGGAGAGATTCGGCCAGTCCGGCGAACGACGTCCGCCGACGTGGGCAGTGGCGTCAATCCGGTCCGTTCTCGGGGGTGTTGCTCCACGGGCGGCCTAAAGTTGCCGTCATGAGTGTCGAACACGTGACCCTGCGCCCGGTGGCCGAGGACGATCTGCCCGCCCTGGAGCGGTTCCTGACGGAGCCCGAGGTGTCGTCCCCTTTCCAGTGGTTCGGCTGGTGGGACATCCGGCGCTGGCGGCGGCAGTGGGCGGACACCGGCCTCATCACCGAGGACGGGGGCCATCTCATGGTGGTGCGGGAGTCCGAGCGGCTGGGATTCGTCGCCTGGCGGAAGATCTCCTCCAGCCGGACCACGCACTACTGGAACATGGGTATCGCCCTGCTGCCGGACGCGCGCGGCAAGGGCGTGGGGACCGAGGCGCAGCGGCAGCTCGTCCGTTACCTCTTCGCCCACACGCTCGTGAAGCGCGTCGAGGCCGACACCGAGTCGGAGAACTTCGCCGAGCAACGCGCCCTGGAGAAGGCGGGATTCACCCGCGAGGGGGTGCTCCGCAGTGTCGTGTTCCGCGACGGACGGTGGCGTGACGGCGTCCGGTACAGCATCCTCCGCGAGGAAGTCGCGCCCGACGGTTCACCGGCCACCGCCTCCATTGACGCGAGCACGTCAGGGGACTAGCTTCCGGGAGCGCTCTCCTCTCCCCCTCCCGGACGGAGGCCGATCATGTCGACAACGTTGTCGCAGCAGTTGCGAAGAGCCGTGTCCGTCCTGCTCGCCCTCGCGGCGGGCATCAGCCTGCCCTCGTCGTCCGCCGCCGCGGCCGGGGCGACGCCCGGGGCCGGGCCGACGCCCGCACTCGCCGCGGCCGTCTGCAACAGGTACTGCGACGCCCGCGACCCCGCCCTGTCCCCGCAGGACCGGACCCCGGTCTCCACCACCCTCTTCTCCCGCTCGATCACCCTGCACTTCGACGACGCCGACGCGATGGGATGGGCGTCGCTGGACAACGGCAGCCCCGGGGACGAGGTCTGGCTCGACCGCTCCTTCGACGGCGGCCGCACCTGGAGCTCCGGCAGCAGGCTCGGCGACACCACCGTGCCCGCGGGACAGCGGGGGTGGCGCACCCTGATGTACAACGTGGACGACTGGAACGCCCGTGGCGTCGGCGCACTGCGGGCCTGCGGAAAGGCCGGTGACCGTGGCGACATCGCGTGCACCGCGTGGGCGCGCGCGACATGGAACGCGGGCGAGCGCCGCACCGCCGCGGCCACGGCCGAGATGATGTTCTACGACAACGCGACCGGGCTCTTCGCCACCACCGGCTGGTGGAACTCGGCGAACGCGCTCACCGCCGTGATCGACAACATCCGGGCGACCGGCATGGGCAGCTACCGCTACGCCGTCGCCACCACCTACGACCGCCAGCTGAGCGCCCAGGGCGGGCAGTTCCGCAACGACTACATCGACGACACCGGCTGGTGGGGGCTCGCCTGGGTGGCGGCGTACGACCTGACCGGGGACACCCGCTATCTCGCCACCGCGCGGGCCGACGCAGACCACATGGCCGCCTACTGGGACACCACGTGCGGCGGCGGGGTGTGGTGGAGCACCGCGAAGACCTACAAGAACGCGATCGCCAACTCGCTCTACATCCAGCTCAACGCGGCCCTGCACAACCGCCTCCGCGGCGACACGGTCCATCTCGCGCGCGCTCGGGCGGGCTGGACATGGTTCCGGTCGACGGGAATGGTGAACTCCGCGCACCTGGTGAACGACGGCATCAGCCTGTCCACCTGCCGCAACAACGGCGGCACCGTGTGGTCCTACAACCAGGGCGTCCTGCTGGGCGCGCTGACCGAGCTGAACCGCGCGACCGGTGACGGCGCGGACCTGAGCGCGGCACGGCAGATCGCGGACGCCGCCACCACGTCCCCTGAGCTCAACACCGCGGACGGGATACTGCGGGACCCGTGCGAGAGCGGGGACTGCGGGGCGGACGGCCCCTCGTTCAAGGGCGCCCACGTGCGTGGCCTGGGCAGGCTGGACGCGGCGCTGCCCGACCATCCCTACACCGCTTATCTGCGCAGGCAGGCGGACGCCGCGTTCCGCGGGGACCGCAATGCTCTCGACCAGTACGGGCTGCGCTGGACCGGCCCGCAGGACCGGGTCGACGCGGCCCGGCAGCAGAGCGCGCTCGACCTGCTGAACGCCACGCCCTGAGGGGCACGCGGGGCATCCGGTCCGCCGGACACCGCTCGGGCCCCACCGGTCACGGATCCGGTGGGGCCTTCGTCGGTGGCCGTGGATCAGCGCACCGCGACGGGCCGGAAGCGCCGGTACAGGACGGCTCCGCCCAGCAGCAGCGCGGCGCCCGCAGCGATCGTGGGCCCCGTCTGGCCCGCGCCGGTGCTGGCGAGGGCGGGTACCGGCTGCCCCGGGACCTGCTGGGGCACCACGGGGCGGGGGTGCGCCTTGGGCGGCGCCGCCGGGGGCGGCGTCGGCGTGGCCGGCTGCTCGGGACGGCCGCCGGAGGTGTTGGTCGCCTCGTTGCCCACGGCCGCGTTGCCCACCCCGACGACGTTCACGGAATTGCCGCTGACGTTCACGGGCAGGTCCACCGGGAGCTGCACACCGTTGCCCGACAGCAGCCCCGGCGAATCCTTTGCGCCGCCCTCGGCGACCGCGCCGCCGTGTGTCGAGCTCGCCCCCGTCTCCTTCGCCGCTCCCCCGTCACTCCTGGTGGCGCAGCTGTTGCCCGCCGCAGGGTTGAGCAGTCCGACCACGTTCACGGTGTTCCCGCACGCGTTCACGGGAACGTGCACCGGGAGCTGGATGGTGTTGCCGGAGATCAGTCCCGGCGACCCGACCGCGGTGCCGTCCGCCGCAGAGTCGGCGTGCGCCGGCATCGTCACGGCGAGCGCACCCGAGGCGGCGGCCGCGGCGATCAACCCATTTCGGGTAGCCCGTTTCATAGGTTTCCTGCCTTCCAGACATCGTCGCGGGCACTCACCCGCATCGCGTAAAACGCAGGAGAACCATCCGAGTTATGGCTTATCGGTCTTTCACCCCATCGAGCGTCACCGTTTTCGAACGCCCGCGTGCCGGGTCGTGACGGATTGCGACAGGAGCGGTCGCGAAGGGTAAGGCACATCGGCCCGGGCCGCTCGCCGGGAGGCGTGCCCCCGGGGCCGCGCTTATCGTGATCGAGGGGGTGTCGCCGGTCCACCGCGGGGCGAGCCTGGAGGCATGCATGCTGTCCGTGCACCAACGAGGCACGGTCGCCGGAGCCGCGACCGCGACGCTCGCGCTGCTCGCGGCGAGCCTCCCCACGGTGGCAGCCGCCGCGGACCAGCCCGACCTGTCGCGTTTCTACCAGCAGAAGGTCAAGTGGGCCGCCTGTACGGGCTCCGGCATGCCCCACGACATGCAGTGCGGCAAGGTGACCGTGCCGCTGGACTACGCGCGGCCCGGTGACGGCACCCTCGACGTGGCACTCGCCCGCTATCGGGCGACCGGTGCGTCGCGCGGGTCGGTGGTGCTGAACTTCGGCGGCCCGGGGGGCGCCGGGATATCCCAGCTCGCCGCCGACAGCAAGGATTTCATGGGGCTCACCAACGGCTACGACGTGGTGACCTTCGATCCCCGGGGTGTCGGCCGGTCCTCGCCGGTCAGCTGCGGCACGGGAGCCCAGGACGTCTCCGCCACCACGGACCCCACCGCCGAAGCGGGCGACCCCAAGGCCGCGCTCAGGACGGTGGAGCAGTACGCCAAGCAGTGCGTCAAGCACTCCGGCCCGGTGCTCCAGCACATAGGCACGGTCAACGCCTCCCGGGACATGGACGTCATACGTCAGGCGCTCGGCGACAAGAAGCTCAACTACCTCGGCTTCTCCTACGGCAGCCGGCTGGGCGCGGTGTACGCCGCACAGTTCCCCGACAAGACCGGCCGGATGACGCTCGACGGGGTGGACACGCTCACCGAACCGCTCACGGAGCAGTCCCTGGTGAGCGCACAGGGGCAGCAGACCGCACTGGACGACTTCCTCACCTGGTGCGTCAAGGACGTGTCCTGCCCCTTCGGCCAGGACGCGCGCGGCGCGCGGAAGCAGGTCGCCCAGCTCGTCGACTCGCTCGACCGGGACCCGATCACGTCGGCCTTCGGGGACCAGTTCACCGGCCAGGACCTGGTGGGCTCGATCAGCCAGGCGCTCTACAGCGAGTCGCTGTGGCCCTCGCTCGAACACGCCCTCGCCGCCCTGATCCAGGACGGCGACACGCATGCCCTGTCCCAGCTGTCGGGCGGCATCGCGCTGCCCCGTGCATCCACGGTGGGCCGGAAGGACGGCGGCCTCGTCGGCGACGAGGACGTCCCCGTCGACAATCTCCTGGCCGCCCTGATGGCGATCAACTGCGCGGACGATCCCGACCGGCCCACCGCCGCCCAGCTCACGAACGACATGAGCCGGCTGCGCGCCACCTTCGAGGAGGCCTCCCCGGTCTTCGGCCCGTTCCGGCTCAACCAGGTGATGCTGTGCTACGGCCGGCCCAAGGGCACCGACTTCATCCGCGAGCACGTGCGCGACGTCCACTCCCCGAAGATGCTGCTCGTCGGCACCCGCGGTGACCCCGCGACCCCGTACCGGTGGACCGTCGAGACCGCCGCGCGACTGGGCCCGTCGGCCGTGGTGCTCGACAACAAGGGCGAGGGGCACACCGGCTACACGTCGTCGAAGTGCGTGCACCAGAAGGTCGACGACTTCCTGTTGTACGGCTCCCTCCCGGGCAGCGGCAGCTCCTGCGGGGCCGACGACAAGGCACGCTGACGGCCCGGTCCGGCGGTGACACGGCCGGGTGACACGGACGAGCCGGCTACAACCTCTCGTACGCCGCGGTGGTCACACTGGGCAGGGCGCCGCCCGGACCGGGCACGGCGCACCGTTCGTGACGACTCCAGGGGGAACCGCCGATGCGCATCCGAACCGTACTCACTCTCTCGGCCGCCGCCACCGCTCTGCTCCTCGCGGTGCCCCAGAGCGGCTCGGCCACCCCGCAGCACACCGCCGGCCGGATCGCGAAGTGTGCGCAGAAGGTCCTCCAGCTGCGGGCCGAGCAGTCCGCTGACGCCCGCGTCGTGCACATCGGCGTCACGAACCGTTCCCCCCGGACCTGCACGGTCGACCGCATCCCCACCGTCACCTTCGGGGACCTGGACGGCGCCGCCCTGCCGACGCCCGCGGGAGAGAGCGGCCCGTACCGCCTCGGCCCGGGCCGGACGGCGTACGCGGCCGTCCGGACGATCGCCGACCCGGCCGACCCCGAGGCCCGCAGGGTGGACTCCGTCACCGTGTCGGCCGACCCTTCGCTGTTCGGGCGTTCGTTCACCGCGGAGCAGCTGGGCGCGGGGGACGCCGTGCTGGTGTGGGAGCCGGTGACGACGTGGTGGAAGCCGTCCGTGGCGGCCGCGGACAAGGCGCTCGGCCTCGGCTGAGCGGCTCCCGGCATCCACCCGGCGCGTGCGGTCGCCGGGCCGCGGACAACCCGGGCGGCAGCTCAGCTTTCGCCCCGGGCCGCGAGGTGGGTTTGACTCGTGGTGTGCGCCGGATGCTCTTGCCGCTGATCGTCGCCCTCGGCGCGGCCGGGGCGCTGGTCCTGGCATGCGCCGTGTCGGCGTGGTGGTGGTGCGCCGCGGGCGTCCTGCTGGTTCTGACCGCGCTCGCCGTGCATGACCTGACGCAGCGCCGCCGTGCGGTGCTGCGGAATCACCCCCTGCTCGGCCGCTTCCGGCGCGTCGTGACGGGACAGCACTCCGCCGGACGGGCCGACGACGGGCGACCGTACGGCCCCGGGGTGGTGGCCCTCGTGCGCGAGCGTGCCGCCGGTGCCGAGGCGCCCGAGCCGTTCGGCACCCGACGGGACGTGTACGCCGTCGGGCACGAGTTCCTGGAACCGTCCATGCGTCCGGCCGAGGTGCCCGACGAGCCGCCCGTGGTCCGCGTCGGCGGCCCCGACTGCACCAAGCCGTACGACATGGCGCTGCTCAACGTGTCCGCGATGAGTTTCGGCGCGCTGTCCTCGCATGCCGTCCTGGCGCTGAACAGGGGGGCGGCGAAGGGCGGTTTCGCGCAGGACACCGGCGAGGGCGGTCTGTCGGACCACCATCTGCGCGGCGGCGGGGACCTGATCTGGGAGATCGGCACCGGGTATTTCGGCTGCCGCACCGCCGAAGGGCGATTCGAGGCACGGGAGTTCGCGGACAAGGCGGCGCTGCCCGAGGTCAAGTGCGTGTCGCTGAAGCTCTCGCAGGGCGCTCATCCGGGGGCCGGCGCGACCCTGCCGGGTGTGAAGGTCGGTGCCGAGGTGGCCCGGGCGCGCGGTGTGCCGGAGGGTGAGACCGTGGTGTCACCGGCGCACCACCGGGAGTTCTCCACTCCGCGGGAGATGGTGTGCTTCCTGGCCCGCATGAGGGAGTTGGCGGACGGCAAACCCACCGGGTTCAAGCTGTGCGTGGGTTCGCGCCGTCAGTTCCTCGCCGTCTGCAAGGCGATGCTCGCCGAGGGGGTCACCCCGGACTTCATCGTCGTCGACGGCGCGGAGGGCGGTACGGGCGCCGCTCCGCCGGAGTTCCCCGGCGCCGTGGGGACGCCGCTCACGGAGGGCCTGCTCACGGTGCACAACGCGCTGGTCGGCGCCGGGCTGCGCGACCGTGTCCGGATCGGTGCGAGCGGTGGCGTCGCCACCGGCGCGGACATCGTCGGGCGGCTGGCACAGGGAGCGGACTACACGAACGCCGCGCGCGCGATGATGCTCGCCCTCGGCTGTCTCCGGACCCGTCGCTGTCAAACCGGTACCCGCCCGACGGGAATCGCCACGCAGGACCCTCGTCGGGTGCGCGCCCTGGACGTCGCCGACAAGGCCGAGCGTGTCCACCGGTATCAGCGGGCGACCGTGCGCAGCGCGTGCCGGATCATGGCGGCGGCGGGGGTGCGGGACCCGGCCGGCCTCGTGCCCCGTCTCCTGCTGCGGCGCACCGACGCGGCGACCGTCTGCTCGTACGCGGAGCTCCACGAGTGGTTGGCGCCCGGGGTGCTGCGGGCCGAGCCGCCCGCGTCGTGGCGGGCGGACTGGCGGGCGGCGGACCCGGACGTGTTCTGAACGCCCGCGGTCGACGGGCTCAGAAGTCCACCGGGTCGCGGACGATGGGACAGGTCATGCAGTGGCCGCCGCCCCTCCCCCGCCCGAGCTCGGCGCCGACGATGGTGATGACCTCGATGCCGGCCTTGCGCAGCAGCGTGTTGGTCTGGGTGTTGCGGTCGTAGGTGAACACCACGCCCGGTTCCAGCGCGACGGCGTTGTTGCCGCTGTCCCACTGCTGGCGCTCGGAGGCGTAGACGTCTCCGCCGGTCTCGACCACGCGCAGTTCGGACAGACCGAGGGCCTTCGCGACGACGTCGGTGAAGGGACGCGAGCCCTCGTCGGTGAGTTCGATCCCGGGGGCCTTGTCGCTCGGGCGGAGGGAGAAGGTGTGGACCGCGTCCATGATGGTCGGGTACAGCGTGACGAGGTCCCGGTCGGCGAAGGTGAAGACGGTGTCGAGATGCATGGCGGACCGCAGTTTCGGCATGCCGGCCACGATGACGTGCTCGGCGGCCCCGTTCTCGAAGAGGGCCGCCGCGACCTGGGTGATGGCCTGCCGTGAGGTGCGCTCGCTCATGCCCATCAGCACGATGCCGTTGCCGACGGGCATGATGTCGCCGCCCTCGAAGGACGCCTGTCCCCAGTCCCGTTCGGGGTCGCCCCACCACACGGAGGAGCCCGCGAAGTCCGGGTGGAAGGTGTAGATCGCCTTCATCAGGAGCGTCTCGTCGTGCCGTGCGGGCCAGTACAGCGGGTTGAGCGTGACCCCTTCGTACAGCCAGCACGTCGTGTCGCGGGTGTACAGGGTGTTGGGCAGCGGAGGCATCAGGTACTCGCGGACTCCCGTCGACTCGCGGGCCAGGGCGACGTAGCCGGAGCGGAACTCGTCCGGCAGGTCGGCGGTGGCCAGACCGCCGATCAGGTACGTGGCGAGCTCGGCGGGTTCGAGGGTCTCCAGGAAGGCCCGGGTGTCGTCGACGAGTCCGAGTCCGACCTCGTTCGCGGTGATCTTCCGGTCCAGGAGCCAGTCCCGGGCGACGGGCATCGCCACGGTCCGGGCGAGCAGTTCGTGCAGTTCGACCACGTCGACGCCGCGTCCGCGCAGCTTGTTGACGAAGTCGGCGTGGTCGCGCTGGGCGTTCTCCACCCACATGACGTCGTCGAAGAGCAGGTCGTCGGAGTTGGTGGGGGTCAGCCTGCGGTGCGCGAGGCCGGGCGCGCACACCAGCACCTTGCGCAGTCTGCCGACCTCCGAGTGGACGCCGTACGCGGGACGGCCGGTGGTGTCCTGACTGGTCACGGTGTGCCTTTCTCCGGGTCAGAGGCTGATCCAGCCCAGTGCGAGGGCGACGATGCCGAGGGCCGCACCCGCGGTCGACACGACGAGGATGACGAGTTCGCGGGGCGAGAAGAGCCGTCTGCCCTGCTCGCGCCGTGCCATCACGAACAGAACCGTGGCGGGCGCGTAGATGATGAAGGAGACGAGGAGGAACTTCAGTCCTGCCGCGTACAGCAGGAAGGCGGTGTAGAGGGTCGCGAGGAGTCCGACGGCCAGGTCCCCGCCGCGTCCGGTGCGCGCGATCTTGACGGCGAAGGCTGCCGCCAGCAGGAACGGAATCAGTGTCAGGGCGCTGGTCAGGTCCAGCGCGAAGTTGAACGCGTCGTCCGAGAACAGGGTGACGACCAGCATGATCTGAGTGAGGATCGTCGACATCACCAGGGCGGGCACCGGCACGTCGGCGGCGGTGGAGCGGGCGAGGAAGCGGGGCATGTCCTCGTCCTTGGCGGCGACGAACAGCACCTCGGCCGCCATCAGCGTCCAGGCGAGATAGGCGCCGAGCACGGAGACGATCAGTCCGGCGCTGACGAAGACCTTGCCCCAGGTGCCGACCGCGCTCTCCAGGACCCCGGCCATGGACGGCTGGCGCAGCTCGGCGATCTCACTCATCGGCATCAGCCCGTACGACACGATCGTCACCGAGGCGAAGATCGCGAAGACGCTCACGAAGCCGAGGACGGTCGCGCGGCCCACGTCCTCGCGGCGTCCGGCGTGCCGTGAGTAGACGCTCGCGCCCTCGACACCGAGGAACACGAACACGGTCGCCAGCATGGTGCCCTTGACCTGGTCGAAGAGCGAACCGGCGTAGTCGGCGCCGGCGAAGTTCTCGGCGAACACCTGCGGTTTCAGGTAGAAGAGCGCGAGGACGACGAAGACGAGGATCGGCACGACCTTCGCCACGGTGACGATCCGGTTGATGGCCGCGGCCTCCTTCACCCCGCGGCGGATGAGGAGGAAGAACGCCCACAGGCCGACCGAGGAGATCAGCACGGCGAGGACGGTGTCGCCCTCGCCGAGCGCGGGCGCGATCGCCCCGACGGTCGACATGATCAGCACCCAGTACGTCACGTTGCCGACGCAGGCGCTGGCCCAGTAGCCGAACGCCGAGAAGAAGCCGAGGTACTCGCCGAAGCCCGCCTTCGCGTAGGCGTAGACGCCCGCGTCGAGGTCGGGTCTGCGGATCGCCAGGCGCTGGAAGACGAAGGCGAGCATCAGCATGCCGGTGCCGGCGACGGCCCAGGCGATGAGGGCGCCGGCGACGCCCGTCTCCTCGGCGAACCGGCTCGGCAGGGAGAACACCCCGGCTCCGACCATCGAGCCGACGACCATCATGGTGAGAGTCAGCAGCGTCAGCTTCGCGGCCGGCGGCGCCTGCGCGTCCGTGTCCACCTGCGTCATGGGCGTCCCGCCGGGAAGGGCATCGTCGTGTGCGACCACGATGCGGACCTCGTCATCTGGCGACGCAGTGACCCTAGCAACGAATTGCACCAAATGCCCGATAGGGGAATTGGTCCTATGGTGCTGTTATGGAGCACGCACTCAGCCCCGCGACCCTCTCCGAGCTGCGCAGGCCGCGGCCCTACCCGGCGGTGTCGGTGCTGACGCCGACACACCGCCGCGAGCCCGACAACGCCCAGGATCCGGTCCGGTTGCGCAATGTGATGGCCGAAGCCAAGAAGCAGCTGGAGGCCGATCCCGCCGTCACCCGCGAGCGGCGCACCGATGTCCTCCAGCAGCTCGACCGGGCCGTGTCCGAGGTCGACCTGGCACATGTCGAGGACGGTCTGGTGATCTTCGCGGCACCCGGCGAACACCAGGTGTGGTCCCTGGCACGCACCGTGCCCGAGCGCGTCGTGCTCTCGGACACCTTCCTGACCCGCAACCTCGTCGCCGCACAGGCCTCCGAGCGCCCGTTCTGGGTGCTGTCCGTCGCCGCCGACCGTGTGACCCTGTGGAACGGCGGCGGAGGCCATGTCGTCGAGGACCACACGGGCGGCTTCCCGCTGCTCAGGGACCGCGAGAACTTCGACGCGGAACGTCAGGAGCAGATCGGCGACATGCCGAGCACCTTCCGCGACGAGGGCACCCGCCGGTTCCTGCGCGACGCGGACACCGTCCTCGCCTCGATCCTGCGGGAGAATCCGCGACCGCTGTACGTCACCGGTGAGACCGCCGCGCTCTCCCTGCTGGACGAGCTCGGCACCGTGACCAAGGACGCGACGCACATCCCGCACGGCGGGCTCGCACACGGCTCCGCCGAAGCCGTGTGGCAGGCGATCCGCCCGCTGATCAACGCCCAGGAACGCAAGGGCGCGGACGAGGTCGCGCGCGAGCTCGAAACGGCCCTCGGCCGCAAGGAGTTCGCCGCCGGCGTCGACGAGGTGTGGCAGAACGCGACCGAGGGCCGCGTCCGGCTGCTCGCCGTCGAGGAGAACTACCGGGTGACGGTCCGCGACGACGGCGACCACCTCGTCCCGGCGGAAAGCGGCGATATGGACTCCCGCGAGGACATCGTCGACGAGATCGTCGAACAGTGCCTGGAGACGGGCGCCGAGGTCCGCTTCGTCCCCGACGGGAGCCTCAGGGACGCGAAAGGCATCGCCGGGGTGCTGCGTTACTGATCACTCCGACCGACAATCGGACAGAGAACCGAACGTCGGCGGAGAGGTACGGAGCGCGTGAACGACCTGTTGGGTGTCGCAGTCCTGGGTGCCGGACACATGGGAGCCGACCACATACGGCGGATCGACCAGCTGGTGAGCGGCGCCCGGGTCGCCGCCGTGGCGGACCCCGAGACGGACCGGGCGAAGGACGCCGTGGCCGGCATCGAGAACGTCTCGGTGCACGCCGAGGCCGTCGCCGCCCTCGACGCGCCGGGTGTGCAGGCGGTGTTGATCGCCTCCCCCGGCCCGGCGCACGAGGAAGCTCTGCTCGCCGCCTTCGCGCGCGGGCTGCCGGTGCTCTGCGAGAAGCCGATGGTGCCGGATTCCGCCGGCGCGCTGCGGGTGGTGGAGGCGGAGGCGCGGCTCGGCCGCCGGCTCGCCCAGATCGGCTTCATGCGCCGGTACGACGCGGAGTACCTGCGCCTGAAGTCCCTGCTGGACGGCGGCCGGCTGGGCAGGCCCTTGATGCTGCACTGCACCCACCGCAACGTGTCGTCGCCGCCCCACTTCACCTCGGCGATGCTGGTCAACAGCTCCGTCTCGCACGAGATCGACGCCGCGCGCTGGCTGCTGGGCCAGGAGCTCACGGCCGTGACCGTGCTCCGCCCCCGGCCCTCCTCGCACGCCCCGGAAGGCCTGCTGGACCCCCAGTTCGTGCTGTTCGAGACCGCGGACGGTGCCGTGGTCGACGTCGAGGTCTTCGTCAACTGCGGCTTCGGGTACCAGGTGCGGTGCGAGGCGGTCTGCGAGTCGGGCAGCGCCCGGATCGGTGACGAGCACACGATGGTGGTGACGTCGGCGGGCGGTGCGCACGAGGAGGTGGCGCAGGACTATCTCGTGCGGTTCGCCGACGCCTACGACCGTGAGGTGCAGGCCTGGGTGGACGCCACCCGGCAGGGCCGGGTCACCGGCCCCGGCGCCTGGGACGGGTACGCGGCCTCCGCCGTCGCCGAGGCGGGCGTCCGGGCCCTGGAGGAGGGCGGCCGGGTGACCGTCGAACTGGCCCCGCGCCCGGACCTGTACGCGTGAACGACGGCGGCGGGCGCCCGGGCCCGCCGCCGTGCGCCGTCAGCCGCTGACGCTCGCCGCGCCCGTCTCGGTGTGCCCGGTGGACGCCCATCCCGGTGTGCCCGGTGAACACCCGTCTCGATGCGCCCGGTGGACCGGCGCGGCGTACCGGCAGCCGGCCTCGGCGGACTTGCCCGCCTTGGTCGCGTCGCCGGTGAAGCCGCTGCTCGCCGTCGGTCCGCGGCCGACACATCGCGTGGGCCGGGCTGTCGTCACCGGGGGTCGGGTGCCGCGCCGTCCGCCGGGTCCGGGACGAGGATCACCTTGCCGGTGACGGTGCCGGACTCGGCGAGTCGTACGGCCTCGGCCGCGCGGCTGAGCGGGACGCGCGCCGCCACCTGCGCGGTGATCGCGCCGTCGGCGAGCAGGGCGAGCACCTGGCCGAGGTCGGTGCGCAGCCGCTCGTGGAAGGCGGCCGAACGGCGCTTGCCCGCCCAGATGTTGTAGAAGTGCGTGCGCCGGCCGTTGGGCAGCAGGTTCCACAGGAGCAGCCGGCCGATGAGCTTGAGCACGGGCAGCTTGGAGGACCCGGCGACGTCCCGGGTGGCCGCGGTGCCGTACGAGACGAGGGTGCCGCCCTTCGCCAGCAGCCCGAAGGAGTCCACGATGCCGTCGCCACCCACGTGGTCGAAGACGGCGTCGACGCCGCCCGGCGCCAACTCCCGGACCTGGCGGGGGAGATCGGCGGCGCGGTAGTCGAGCGGTGTGGCGCCGAGCGCACGCACCGCCTCGTGGTGCCGGGGCGAGGCCGTGCCGATGACCCGGATACCGGCGTGCCTGGCCAGCTGTACCAGGGTGGAGCCCACTCCGCCGTTCGCCCCGTGCACCAGAACGGTCTGTCCGGCGCGGACGCGGGCGACGCGGTGCAGCATCTGCCAGGCCGTGATGCCGTTGACGACCACCGTCTCGGCCTCGGCGGGGTCCAGCCCGCCCGGGACCTCGACGAGACCGGCGACAGGGAGCGCGACGAGGCTGGCCCAGCCGCCCACCTTGGTCAGCGCGGCGAAGCGCCGGCCGATCAGGGAGGCGTCCACGCCCTCGCCGGCCCGGACGACGACGCCGACCATGTCGTACCCGGGCACGAAGGGGAACGGCGGCTGGTCGTAGTACTTGCCGCGGCGCATCTGCTGCTCGGCGAAGGACACCCCGGAGGCCTCCAGGGCGAGGACGACCTCGCCCGCGGCGGGCCGCGGTGCGGGGCGGACGCGGATCTCCAGGCCGGAGGGCTCCACGACACCCGGGAGGACGACCTCGGTCACCGCTCCCCCGGCGGTGTCGCCGCGCTCGGAGGGGTCGGTGTTCTCGACGGGGTGACTCTCCATGACGGCCTCCGGGTTCATGACGGTCAGAGCTCCTTCGTTATCGTCTCTCGCTTGCGTGAGAGGTTCTAACTAAAGCTTGCTCCTCTATATTCTGTTAGTCAAGAGCGGTCACCACCGCACCCCCAGCAGACGAAGAGGTGATGACGTGACCACAGGAGGCCGGACCGGTACGGGCCCGCGCGATCGGTTCCGCGCGCAGGTACGACAGGAGGTCAAGACGGCGGCGCTCGGGCAGCTGGCCGAAGGCGGTCCGGAGGCACTGTCGCTCAACGCGGTGGCCAAGCAGTTGGGCATGACGGGACCCGCGCTGTACCGCTACTTCGCCAACCGGGACAGCCTGCTCACCGAGCTGGTCGTCGACGCCTACGGAGATCTGGCGGTCGCACTGTCCCGGGCGGCCGGCCGCGAGGCGAAGGACCCCGACAGCGGCCCGGACGACACCCCCACGACCGACGCGGGCCGCACGACGGACGCGGGCGCGAGCGGCGCGGAGCCCTCGGACGCCGTCGCCCGCCTGACGGCGATCGCCCGGGCCTACCGCGCCTGGGCGCTGGCCGAGCCGCACCGCTACCGGCTCCTCTTCCGGGCGCCGCTCCAGGGGTACGACGCCCAGTCGACCAGCCTGGTCGAGGCGTCCCAGCCCGCCATGAACGTCGTACTGGACGCGGTGAGCGACCTGGCACAGCCGGACTCGCCGACTCCGGAGGGTCCGGCGGCGAAGTTCGGGCAATGGATGGAACGCCACGGGATCGAGGACGTCCCGGAGGCGATCGCCGCGCGGGCCACCATCCTGTGGGCCCGTCTGCACGGCTTGGTCAGCCTGGAGATCGAGGGCAACTTCGCCTCGATGGGCATCGATCCCGCGGCCCTGTACGACGCCGAGGTGAAAGACTTCACGAGCACTCGCACATATGCCCCTCGAACGGGAGAATGAACGACGGGCACAACCCCGCATTCACCCGTCAAGTCACGTACGCCACCTACGACTTGACCCGCCGCACGCGTACCGCAACCGTCCCGGGCGACCGGCCCGGGAGGACTGCGGCATATGCCAGGTGCACCACCGTATCGGGTGTTGCCAAATCCCTTACAGCGCGTCGCAGGCTGTGCAACAGTCGTAACGGTCCTTCCGTCACACCAGGTCGTACCGTCCCCGCATCGGAGTACGTCATGCCCTCCCATCTCTCTGCGGACCGCTCCGCCGCCCAGCCGCCCCGGCGCGGCTCGGTCGACGCGCTGATCTCGCAGACGCGGCAGCTGCGGGGCGAGGTGGATGCCGTACGGCGCGAGGCACCCTCCGACGGCACGGATCCTCAGGATCGCTGGCAGCGTGCACTGTGCAACCTGGCGATGCATCAACTCAACGACCTCGACGCGCACTTGGCGCAGCTGCGGGACGGGCCACCACCCTTCCCCGCCCCACCCGCGGCAGCGCCGGCCACCACTGCGGCCGTGCCCGCCGTGTCCCGGCACGGCTCACTGCTGAGCAGGGTCGGCAGCGCCGAGTGGAATCTGCTGACCGACGAGGCCGGCTGGTCGGGCGAGCTCTACCAGATTCTGGGCCGCGACCCCGCCGCTCCCCCGCTCACCCTGGACGAGCTCCCCTCCCTGGTGCTCGACGAGGACCGGGCGAAGCTGACCTCGATGGTCACGGACTGCCTCATCGACGCCAAACCGATCGACGGGGAGTTCCGCGTAGTGCGCCCCGACGGCGAGGTACGGGCCGTCCACATGATGGCCGAGCCCGTGCTCGACGCCGACGGCAGCACCACCTCGATGTGGGCCGTGCTCCGTGACGTCAGTGAACTGCGGCGCAGCCAGCGGACGGTGAGCGAGCGCCGTGACTCGCTGCAACACCAGCGGCACCTCGCACAGACCGAGCGGCGCATCGCAGTGGAACTGCAGGAATCCGTGCTGCCGCCCTGGCGCGGTTCTCTGCGGTCCCCGCACCGGGGTGCCGGAACCCTGGATCTGGCCGCGCACTACCTGCCGGCCTCGACCGGCGCGCTGATCGGCGGCGACTGGTACGACGCACTCGAACTCCCGGGCGGGGAGATGCTGTTGAGCGTCGGCGACCTCACCGGCCACGGGGTGACCGTGACCTCGGGCATGGCGATGCTGCTCGGCGCACTGCGTGGGATGGCCATGGCGGGCACCGAGCCGGGGCAACTCATGTCCTGGCTCAACCAGTTGCTCGACACCACCGTCCAGCCCGCCCTCGGCAGCGCCGTCTGCTGCCGCTACCGGCCCGAGACCCGCACCCTCAGCTGGGCACAGGCGGGTCACCCCGCCCCCCTGCTGTTCCGCGAGGGGACGGGGCGCGCGCTGACAGCACCGGACGGCGTGCTGCTCGGGGCGACCTCGGGAGCCGTCTACGGGCAGGCCGAAGAGACACTCGAAGAAGGCGACCTGCTGCTCCTGCACACCGACGGACTGGTGCCGCGGCAGTGGGGGTCCCCTCGCCGGGCCGAAGCCGGGAGCGAGGCAGGAACGGCCGCCGTACAAGGTCTGCTCGGCCTGGCCCCACGCTTCGACGGAGCCCGAACCGCCCAGGACTGTGTACGGATGGTGGTCGAGGAATTCGGCGAATCCGAGCGCGCGGACGACGCGTGCGTGCTCATCGCCCGGGTCGGTTCCTGACGGCTTCGCGAGCGGGGATCACACCGCGCCCTCCGACGGCGCCAAGGACCGGAATCGCCCTTGACCTTGTCGAGAGACCGGAGTCAAGCCCGGACCCACACCCGCCCACCGACCCGTGTCGTCGGCACGGGCTCCTTACGCCCGCGCGCTGTTTCCGCCGCCCCTCGGCTTCAACGAACCGTTGGGCAGGGCCAGTTTGATCTCCTCACGCAGGTCGTGGATCTTCGGATAGCTGGAGTACTGCCCGGTGAGCCGGTACATCTCGCGCAGCCTGTCCCAGGTCCGATGGGAGGAGTTGGCCCCCATCGAGGTCAGGGCGAGTCGCGCGTACCGGTCGGCCTGTTCGGGATCGTCGGCGATGAAGCAGGCCGACGCCAGGGAGATGTGGTCGAAGATCTTCGACCGGTCCCGGCCCGACTCACGCAGCTTCAGCGCCTCCTTCGCGTGGCGCTGAGCCGTGGCCGCCGCCGACGGCTCGTGCTCGGCGAGGGTGCGGTAGGCGAGGGCCTGCATGCCGTGCATGTCGGCCTCGTCGAACAGCTGCATCCAGCTCGGCGGAGGGACGTCGCCCCGGTCGGAGACGAACAGGTCCTCCGCCAGGCCGAGGGTGCGCCGCATCGCCTGCCCCTTGCCCATGGAGGCCTGCGCCCAGGCCTCGATGGTGTGGAGCATGGCACGGGTGCGGGGCAGCACCTCCTCGCCGGAACCCGACTTCGCCAGCTTCATGAGGTCGAGTGCGTCGTCGGGCCGGCCCAGGTGCACCATCTGACGAGCCGCTCGGGAGAGCGCCTCGCCGGCGCGGGGCCGGTCACCGCCTTCTCGGGCCGCGTGTGCGGCGATGACGAAGTACTTCTGAGCCGTGGGCTCCAGGCCGACGTCGTGCGACATCCAGCCCGCGAGGACGGCGAGGTTGGCGGCGACACCCCAGAGGCGTCGCTGCAGATGGTCGGGGTGCCGGTAGGAGAGCATGCCTCCCACCTCGTTCAGCTGGCCCACCACGGCCTTGCGTTGCAGCCCGCCGCCGCGAGCCGCGTCCCAGGCCCGGAACACCTCGACCGAGCGCTCGAGTTCCTCGATCTCCTGCGACCCGATGGGGGCGGCCTCGTACCGGTCGAACCCAGCGGGGTCGGCGTGCAGGGGATCTTCGAATCGGGGAGCGTCGGCCGCGAGGGCCGGATCGGTGTGGAGCCAGTCGTGCATGGCCGTGCTGAGTGCGGATCCCGCGGCGAGCGCGGCACCCGCGCCCACCAAGCCGCGTCGGTTGAGCATGAGGTCCATTCCCGTGAATTCGGTGAGGACCGCGGCGGTCCGTTCGGGCGCCCACGGCACTCCGTCGGGATGTTCCGCACTCCCGCCGCTCTGCCGCTTTCCCGTACGCCCGTGCCGGACCAGACCGAGGTCCTCGATGGTCACGACACGGCCGAGACGCTCGGTGAACAGGGCCGCCAGCACCCGCGGCACCGGATCGCGCGGGATCTCTCCCATGTCGATCCAACGCCGCACCCGCGAGGTGTCGGTCGCCAGTTGGGGGTGGCCCATGGCCGCCGCCTGCCGGTTGACCATCCTCGCGAGTTCGCCCTTGGACCAGCCGGCCAGGCCGAACAGGTCCGACAGACGGGTGTTGGGTTGTCCGTTCACGTCAAGCCCCCAGGTTCTCGGCTGATTTGACAGTAACCGCCTGTCAGTTGCTGAGCGACTATTCGCCAGGGTTCGCCAGGGTGCGCCAGATGGTGTGCCAGTGGACCTCGGGTGTCAGGTAGGAACGCGCCACCCCGACCCGGTTGCCGCAGGGACACTCCCCAGGGTGTTCCGGCGCGGCCGGGGCGGGTAGCGCGGCAACTCGCAGGCACACGAAGGGATCTGTATCGCCCATGTACGCAGCATCGTCCTCCGTGTCCGCTCCGCCCCGGTCGTTGCACACCCGCCCGGCGGGCAGCGGCCCCTACCTCGACCCCGCCCGCCAGGCGCCCGTGCTCGGTGCCGGCCGGACGCGACGCGTCCCGGGGCTCGGCACCCAGCCGCTCAGCGGGAGAATCGACTTGTCCGGCCCTCAGGGCGCGCAGCTGCGCACGGCGATCGCGTCGGTGCACCGGATCTGTCCGGAGTTCGCTCCGGTACAGGTGCTGCGCCGCAGCGGACGCTCCGTGCTCCTCGTGGGCACGACGGGGCGCAGCACGGCCGTCGCCAAGTGTTTACTCGACCAGTCACCGATGTGGGCCGACCGGATCCGGCACGAAATAGCTGCCTACCGCTCGTTCGTCCGGCACCGGCCGCCGGTCCGGGTGCCGCGGCTGATCGCGGCGGACCCGGACAACGGCACCCTGGTCATCGAGCGGATGCCGGGCCGGGTCGCGGCGCTCCAGCGGCACCCCGCCGAGGCCCCGCCCCGCGCGGACATCCGGGCGGCGCTGGGCGCGATCTGCCGGCTGAACGCCTGGCGGCCGCCGGCGGGCACGTTCGACGCCCCGCTGGACTACGCGGAGCGGATCTCCCGATTCCACGAGCTGGGTCTGCTCACGGACCGGGACATGGGCGATCTGCAGAAGCTGGTGCACGGCATCGCCCATTCGGCGGGCCGTCAGGGCATGGGGCAGTTCTGCCACGGTGATGCTCTCCTGTCGAACATCCTGCTCTCACCGGCCGGTCCAGTGCTGGTGGACTGGGAGCACGCGGGCTGGTATCTGCCGGGGTACGACCTGGCGACCCTGTGGGCGGTCCTCGGTGACGCGCCGGTGGCGCGGCGGCAGATCAGCCAGCTGGCCCAGTCGGCGGGGCCCACCGCGCGGGACGCCTTCCTGGTGAATCTGATGCTCGTGCTGACACGGGAGATCCGCACCTATGAGACGGCCGTGCAGCGTTCGATGCACGACACGGCCCCGGCGGCGCCCGGTCCGGCTCACCCGGGTGCCGCGCCGTCGGGCGAGGAACAGCGGTTGCTGTTGAGGCGGCTGCACGACGACTGCCAGATGGCCCGCCGGGCCGTACGAGCGGCGGTCGGCACTCGCTGACGGGGACGGAGGTCCGCGGTCGCGCCAGGACAGGGGCGCACCGCGGACCTCTGTCGTGTCGCGACCTCACCCGTTCGGTCCATTGGTCCACGCCATTGACGCCGTGCAGGCCGCGTCACCGCCGCCACGAAAACCTTCACAACGTGCGCTGACATGGGAAATCGCCTTCCACTGGGCATGATTGACGGATCGTCGGAGAGCCGGTAGCACTGACGCAGTTCGGCCCCGCACGCCCCACCGCGCCCGACCGTCCCAGGAGGCTGCATTGCCCAGGTCCGCCACCGTTCCCCAGGCCCCCAACGGGCGCAGACGCACGCGCAGGACGGCGGGCGCCGTCGCCTCCGCGGCGCTGCTGCTGCCGCTGCTCGGTGCCGCCCCGTCCGGCCAGGCCGAGGCGGAGTCCTCGGCGCGGCTCCAGCGGGCCTTCGCGGCCGCGGCCGCGGAGTACCACGTGCCGCAGAGCGTGCTGCTCGCCGTCTCCTATCTCCAGTCCCGCTGGGACGGGCACGACGGTGCCCCGAGTGTCACCGGCGGCTACGGCCCGATGCACCTGACCGACGCCCGGACGGCGATCGCGCGGGCCCCGCACCACAGCGACGGGACGGAGGACGCCCGCGGCGACAGCTCGCGCCCGGCCCGCATCCCCACCGCGAAGGTGCCGGAGAGTTCCCAACTCCCCGACCGTCTGAAGACGTTGACGAAGGCGGCCGAGCTGACCGGTCTGCCGGCCGAGGCGCTGCGGACGGACGCGGCGGCGAACGTGGAGGGCGGTGCCGCGCTCCTCGCCGCGGCACAGCGGGACCTCGGCGAGCCGCTCAGCTCCGACGCGGCCGACTGGTACGGCGCCGTCGCGCGCTTCTCGGGCGCGGACGACAGTTCGACGGCGGCGACGTACGCACAGGACGTCTACGAGGTGATGCGCGACGGTGCGGAGCGCACCACGGACTCCGGTCAGCGCGTGGCGCTCGCCGCCCAGCCGGCGCTCAGTCCCGACACGGCGACGCTGCGGCGGGCCGGACTGCGGACGGCCTCCGCCGAGGGCACGGAGTGTCCCGCGGAGGTGTCCTGCGAATGGATCCCCGCTCCGTACGCCGAGTTCGGGGACGGCGACTACGGCAACCACGACCTCGGCGACCGGCCGGGGGCGCAGAGCATCAAGTACATCGTCGTCCATGACACCGAAGGCACCTGGGACGGCGTACTGAACCTGGTGCAGGACCCCACGTACGTGTCGTGGAACTACACCCTGCGTTCGACCGACGGTCACATCGCCCAGCATGTGAAGGCCAAGGACGTGGCCTGGCACGCGGGCAACTGGTACATCAACGCCAAGTCGATCGGCCTGGAGCACGAGGGCTTCCTCGCCTCGCCGGACGCCTGGTACACGGAGGAGATGTACCGTGCCTCGGCGCGGCTGGTGAAGTACCTGGCGAAGAAGTACTCCGTTCCGCTGGACCGGCAGCACATCCTCGGGCACGAGAACGTGCCGGGCCCGACGACCTCCACCATCCCCGGGATGCACACGGACCCGGGCCCGTACTGGGACTGGCAGCACTACTTCACCCTGCTCGGGCACCCCCTGCACCGGACCGTGAAGCAGGGCGGCGGGCTGGTGACCGTCCTGCCGGACTTCGACAAGAACCGGCCGGAGTACACGGGCTGCGTGACCAAGGGAGAGCCCTGCGCGGCGCACGGCTCCGGTGAGGTGCGGCTGCACACGCAGCCGGACGAGAACGCGCCGCTGGTCAAGGACATCGGCCTGTATCCGAGCGGCGCCGACTCGACCATCGACGTGAACGACGTCGCCTCCCGTGTGTCCACCGGCCAGCAGTACGCGCTCGCCGAACGCGACGGCGACTGGACGGCGATCTGGTACCTCGGGCAGAAGGCCTGGTTCAAGAACCCGGCGAAGCAGCCGACGGCGGTGAACGCGTCCGGGCAGGTCGTCACGCCCAAGGCCGGCCTGGCGGAGATCCCGGTCTACGGGCGTGCCTACCCGGAGAAGGAGGCGTACCCGGCGGGCGTGCCCGTCCAGGCGGTGTCGCCGCTGCCGTACAAGCTGCTCCAGGGCCAGCGGTACGCGGTGGGCGACAAGGTGCCGGGCGAGTACTTCTACTCGCCGACCTTCGACACGGCTCCGCACAAGGTCGTGATCGGCTCGGACATGTACTACGAGATCCAGTTCGGGCACCGGGTGGCGTTCGTCCGGGCCGCGGACGTGACCGAGCTTCCGTCGCACTCGTGAGACGAGCGGCCGGGCCCGCCTGACGCGGGCCCGGCCGCCCATGGGTCAGGGGTCACGGTCACCCGTTCGGGCGCCGGGCGCCCGGTGGTCAGCCCTGCTGGAACAGCTCCGCCGGCAGCGGCTTCAGGAGGGCGTACAGGTCGTCCGTGATGGGGCGGTCCCAGGCGGCGATGGTCACCAGGACGTTGTCGCTGCGGTCGAACTGGACGCACGAGATGCGCGTCTCGGAGAGCTTCAGACGCCGCACGATCATCAGGTTGTCGCCCTGCATCACCGGCATGTCCTCGGTTCCGGTGACGGTGACCTCTTCGTCGTTCTCCAGGGCGAGGAGCAGCTGGGCCACCTCGAAGGGGACCTCGTCCTCGGCGACGTCGCGGGCCAGGGAGCCCTCCGGCAGATTGCCGATGATCATCGCGGGACCGCGTCCGCCGAACAGGTCGTAGCGCAGGAAGACGCCCTGGCAGCTGCCGTCGGGGGCGGGCAGCAGGCCCGCGCCGAGGTTGCCCGGCCAGTCGCCCGGGTCCATGGCCAGAACGTCGAAGTCGGGCCCGGCGGGCGTGGCGCTGCGGCGGCGGAGGAAGGACATGCCGCAATGGTACGTGCACGGGCGTGTGTCGGGCCTCGGGGGCGCCCGACGCGGACCGGTGCGAAGGGGCCTGGTCCCGGGGTGTGGGCAGGGGTGTCACCGCCGGTCACGGGACGGCTGTCGGCCGGGGCCGGCCGACGGCCGCCCGGATCGCCGGATCGCCCGTCCGGGTCAGCGTTCCGTCGCTTCTCCCAGGGCGGCGGGCAGCCCCGTCGGGTCCGTGCCGACCTTGCGGTAGACGGCCGACAGCAGGCGTACGACCGTGGGCTCCTCGGTGCGCAGTTCCTCGGCGATCTGCGCCGTGGTCCGGCCCCGTACGGTGAGCGCGGCGGCGGCCCGCTCGCGGGCCGTGAGCGTGTCCGTCTCGGTGCCGTGCAGGCGGCGCGGGCGCAGTCCGGCGGCGGTGAGTTCGTCGCGGGCGTCCTCGACGAGGCCGTCGGCCCCGCACTGGACCGCGGCGTCGAGGCCTCGGTAGAGGTGTTCGGCGGCTTCCTTGGGCCGCCCGGCGCGCCTCAGTTCGGTGCCGAGCGCGACCAGGGCGCAGGCCAGTTCGTAGGCGGCCGGTGAGCGTTCCAGGTGGCAGACGGCCTCTTCGAGGAGTTTCACGCGGTGCGAACCGGCGGAGACGTCGGCGGCGGCGCGCAGCGCCTGGCCGATCCCGGACGGCGCTCCGTACTGGCGGGCACGGTTCACCGCTTCGAGTGCCGTGGTGACGGCGCGTTCCGGTGCGTCGTGGCTCTCGGCCCGGGCGAGGTGCAGCTGCCAGGGGCACCAGGCGGGGTTGCGCATGCCGCGCGGGTCGAGGCGGCGCCCGGCGGAGGCCAGCTCGGCGGAGGCCTCCTTGGTGAGGCCGCGGGCGAGGAGCAGTTCGCCGTGCACGGTCTGGGCGTCGGGGAAGACGACGGCGGCGGGGAACGGCGCGCCGAAGGCGTAGTCGTCGGCGGTGCGCGCGGCCTCGGCGACCCGGCCACGGGCCAGCAGGACCTCGATGAGGACGCCCACCGCGTACCAGAGCGCCGGGACCCGGGGCCCGACCCGTTCGGCGAGGCGCAGGCCCGCACGCACGAAGTCCTCGGCCTCGGCGAGGCGGCCCCGGCGGTAGCGCAGGTAGGCGAGCAGGGTGTAGCCGAAGGAGAGGTGGGCGCCGTGCCAGCCCTGGGCCTCGAAGTCGGCGATCCCGGTGGCGAAGAGTTCCTCGGTGCGGCCCGGGCGGTCGGCGTACATGAAGGTGAGGGCGACCAGGACGGGCACCTCGAAGCCGCGGTCGGCCTCGGCCCAGCCGAATCCGCCGGCCAGGGCGCGTTCGGCGTGGCGGAGGGCGACGTGGGCGGGCTCGCCGCGCAGGGTGGCGTCCCAGGCGCGCAGGCCGATGACGTACCGCTCGGTGAGGTCGCGTCCGGTGAGCCGGTCGGCGAGGCGCGCCAGGCGGCGGGAGCGGGCGGGCGAATCCGGTTCGTCGGCGCGGAACGCGTCCCACATGAACTGCTCGGACTGCATGCGCAGGCGTACCCGGGCGTCGCCCGTCTGGCGGATCTCGTGGGCGAGGGTCGCCGAGGCCTCGGCGAGGCGGTCGCTGTGGGCGAGGACCTGGGAGAGGCGGTAGACGGTGTTGTGGCGCAGCTCGGGGTCGGCGATGGGTTCTTCGAGTGCGGCGCGCAGATGGTTGACGGTGGTCGCCGGTTCGGTGAGCAGGGAGGCGCAGCCCAGTTCGTACAGGACGGCGGCCCGGTCCTCGAAGGGCGGCGGTTCGCGCAGGGCGCGGGCGAGGTAGCGGCGGGCGGCGTCGGGGGCTCCGGCGCGCTGGGTCTCGCGGGCGGCGGCGCGCAGCTGCTGGACGATCCAGGTGTCTCCGTCGGGGTGGGTCTCCATGAGGTGGCGGGCGGCGGCCGACGGGCCGAGTCCCTCGTCGACGATGCACCAGGCGGCCTGGCCGTGCAGGGCGACGCGGACGCCGCCGGGGATGGCGCGGTAGACGGCGGTGGCGATGAGGGGGTGGACGAATTCGAGCGTGCCCGCGGCGTTCAGCGCGCCGGTGAGGATGCGGGCACCGCGCAGGGCGTCCGCGGCGTCGGCGGCTTCCTCGGGGCCGAGTCCGGCGACGGCGGCGGCGAGCGTGGGGTGGATCTCGGTGCCGAGCACGGCGCACGCCCAGGCGAAGCGGACGGTGGAGGTGCCGAGGCGTTCGAGGCGGGCGATGAGGCCGCTGCCCTTGACGGCGGCGGCGAGGTCGCGCAGCAGGTGTGCGCCGTCCTCGGTCGGGGTCAGTCCGCGGTCGCGGACCTTCGCGGTGAGTTCGACCGCCTCGAAGGGGTTGCCCGCGGTGACGGCCCAGCACTCGCGGCAGAAGGCGTCGTCGGCCTGGGCGCCGAGGTCCTCGCGCACGAGGCGGGCGACGGCCGCGGCGCTGAGCGGTTCGAGGCCGAGCGGGCGTTGGCCGGCGCGGCCGGGCAGACCCCTGAACGCCTCTGCGTGGTCGGGGAGTTCGTCGGGACGGTAGCCGACGACGAGGAGCAGCGGGAGCTGCTCGGCGCGGGGTGCGAAGGCGGCGAGCCAGCTCAGCGATTCCGCGTCGGCCCAGTGCGCGTCGTCGAGGACGAGGACCATCGGGGCGCGCTGCACCGCGAGGTGGGTGAGCACCCAGTCGAGTCCGTCGCGCAGGCCCTGCTGGTCGGGCGGGGCGCCCTCGGAGGGCGCGCACAGGCCGAGCGCAGGTCCGACGATCGCGTACCAGCTCCCCAGCGAGCTGCGGAGTTCGGACTCGGCGGCTCCGGCGAGCTGGGGCTGGAGGAGCTGGCGGGCCACGTGGAAGGCGACGTGCTGTTCCTGTTCGCCGCCGCGCGCGGACAGCACCGTGCATCCCTTGGCGGCGGCGCGGCGGCGTACTTCCGCGAGGAGGGTGGTCTTGCCGATCCCGGCCCGTCCGGCGAAGGCGAGCAGTGCGCCGCGCGGGCGGTCCGGCGGCTCACCTCCGTCCCTGCGCAGGCCGGTGAGCTCGCTCAACGCCTCTTCCACGGCGGCGAGTTCGTTCTCGCGCTCGAACATGGTCCGACGGCTGCGGACGGCGCGCTGCGTCATGATCCACCCCCTGCCACGGTGATGCAGCCGGCGCGGGGAGCGGGTGCGCACCGTGACGTTCAGGCACCTCAGCGTACGCCCGGATCTTCTCCGATGGGGTCGTTGGAGCAGGACTGACCACGAACGCGGGACAACATCCGGTGACCCGGCGCCCGTTCCGGCACCGAGGGGTCGTTCTTCAGGCGCTCGTGCGGTGTCGCGCGTGGTGGCGGGCGACCCGTGCCCGGTTGCCGCAGGACGGTCTGCACCACTCCTGTCGCGGGTGCTCCTTGATGAAGTACCGCACGCAGCGCGGCGCGTGGCAGGCACGCAGCCGCTGTCGCTCGGGGCCCGCGAGGAAGGCGAGGACGGCGTGGGCGAGCGTCGCGGTGAGCTCCGTCCGGCCGTCCGGGGGCTCCTGTCGTACGACGGGGTCGGCGCCGTCGGCCCAGGACAGGACGGGGACGGTCGGCACGCGGGCGGCGACCGTGTTGAGCCGCTCGACCGCCTCGGGCACGGGCAGCAGACGGGCGGCGTCCGCGGGGCTGGGCTCGCCGGGGCGCACGGCGCGGGCGAACAGCGCCCGGACCGCCGCGCGCAGCTCGCGCACCTCGCTCAGCGCGCGGTCGTCGGCGACGTACGCCGGGGCGTCCGGCAGCAGGCCGGGGTGGTCCCTGACCCAGGCGGTGAGCCCGGCGGGTGCGGTCAGGTCGTCCGCGACCCCGCCGTTCCCGTCGTGCCGCACGGTCAGGGCGAGGTCGAGGGCGAGTCGTGCGTCGCCGCTGATCGAGTCGTCCATGGCGCTAATGATAGGTCTGCTGGATTCCATTAGCACCAGCGGTCGTCCGGGCCGGGTGGTGACACCATCACGGGGCACCCGGCCGGTTGCCGACGCCGGGACCTCGGCGGCGCCCCGGGCCGCGGCACCGACGCGGCCTCAGCTCTCGTCCGCCCCGCTCGGCGGCACCACCGCCACCGGGCTCGCGGCGTGCAGCAGGACGGCCCGGGTGACCGAGCCCATCATCCGTGCGGGTGCGAGCAGGCGGCGCCGGTGTCGGCCGACGACGACGAGGTCCGCGTCCTTGGAGGCGGCGACGAGGTGACCGGCCGCGTCGCCCGGCGCCACGGTCAGCTCGACGTGGACGCCGGGGTGCCGTTTGCGGTGCGGGGCGACGAAGCCGTCGGCCAGGGTGCGGGTCTCGCCCTCGATGACGTCCTGGTCGGTGGCGGCGGGCACGAAGTCGCCGGGTGCGGACCAGATCTGGACCGGCCAGGGATAGGCGGCGATCACCTGGACGCGGGCCCCGCTCAGACCGGCCTCCTCGAACGCGAGGGCGAGGGTGGCCTCGTCCGGACCGTCGACGTGGAGGCCGACGACGACACGCGGCCCGGGTTCGGCGGCGGGCGCGTCGGGCACCTCGCGTCCGGGGCGCGGCACCACGACGACGGGGCAGGCCGCGTCGGCGGCGACGGCCATGGAGGTGGAGCCGAGCAGCAGGCTCGCGAATCCGCCCCTGCCCCGCGAGCCGAGCACCAACAGCTGGGCTTCGGCGCCGAGTTCGGGCAGCACGGCGGCCGGGGCGCCCTCCAGGGCGACGTACTCCGGGACGGGCGGGCCGGTCCGGTCGGCCAGGTGGGCGCTCACCTGGCCGAGCACCGGGTCGTCGGCGGGGTCCGGCGGGCCGGCGACCAGCACGTCGGGCTGCCCCCAGGGCGCGTACTGCCGCACGTGGACCACGCGCAGGGGCGCCTCGCGGGCCCGGGCCGCGGTGACCGCCAGCTCCAGGGCACGCAGACTGTCGTCCGAACCGTCGACCGCCGCGATGACCGGCAGGGTACTCATGGAATCCTCGCCTCCGGCACAGACTTCCGATCTTCCTGGGGCCAGCCTGACGCAGGCCCGGTCCCCAGGAAGGGGTCGTGGGTCGAGTGTCCGGAAAAAGGAGAAGGATTCACCTTCGGGCACGTCACCCCGGGGTGACGCACCGGCTCACGTCAGGTCGAACTCCCCCTCGCGCGCTCCCGAAACGAACGCTCCCCACTCCGCGGGCGTGAAGATCAACGAGGGGCTCTGCGGGCGGCCACTGTTGCGCATCGCGATGAAGCCCTCGACAAAGGCGATCTGGACGTCTCCCCGCCCTCGGCTGCTGGACTGCCACTCGGCGTTGCTGAGGTCCAGTTCCGGCTTGTCCCAGCCCGCGAGCGGGTGCTGCTCGATGGTGCTTTCGGCCACGTCCGTGCTCCTCCCGGTTCGTCGTCCGCCGCCAGCCTAGCGATCGGTCCGGGCGGCGGACAGGCCACGTGAGGGGGACGGATTCAGGAGGTGGGCGGTACGGAGCCGACCAGCCACATGGAGAAGAACTGGGAACCGCCCCCGTAGGCGTGGCCGAGGGCCCTGCGAGCGCCGTCGACCTGGTGTTCCCCGGCCTGTCCGCGCACCTGGAGGGCGGCCTCGGCGAACCGGATCATGCCGGAGGCGCCGATCGGATTGGTGGAGAGGACGCCGCCCGACATGTTGACGGGCAGGTCCCCGTCGAGTTCGGTCACCCCGGACTCGGTGAGCTTCCAGCCCTCGCCCTCCTCGGCGAAACCGAGGTTCTCCAGCCACATGGGCTCGTACCAGGAGAACGGCACGTACATCTCCACGGCGTCGATGTCACGGCGTGGATCCGCGATGCCCGCCTGCCGGTAGACGTCCGCGGCGCAGTCCTTGCCGGCCTGCGGCGAGACGAAGTCCTTGCCCGCGAAGAGGGTGGGTTCGCTGCGCATCGCGCCGCCGTGCACCCACGCGGGCGGCTTCGGGGAGCGTGCCGCGCCCGCCCGGTCGGTGAGGATCATCGCGCAGGCTCCGTCGGAGGAGGGGCACGTCTCCGAGTAGCGGATCGGGTCCCACAGCATGGGCGAGGCCTGGACCTTCTCCAGGGTGATGTCGTGTTCGTGGAGGTGGGCGTAGGGGTTCTTGAGCGCGTTGCGGCGGTCCTTGTAGGCGACGAGGGAGCCGACCGTGTCGGGGGCGCCGGTGCGCCGCATGTAGGCGCGCACGTGCGGGGCGAAGAAGCCGCCCGCCCCGGCGAGCAGCGGCTGCTGGAAGGGGATGGGCAGGGACAGGCCCCACATCGCGTTGGACTCGGACTGTTTTTCGAAGGCGAGGGTCAGGACGGTGCCGTGGACGCGTCCCGCGACGAGGTTGGTGGCGACCAGGGCCGTCGAACCGCCGACGGATCCGGCGGTGTGCACCCGGAGCATGGGTTTGCCGACCGCGCCGAGCGCGTCGGCGAGGTAGAGCTCCGGCATCATGACGCCCTCGAAGAAGTCGGGGGCCTTGCCGATGACGACGGCGTCGATGTCGGCCCACGTCAGTGCGGCGTCGTCGAGTGCCCGCCGGGCGGCCTCGCGGACCAGGCCCGCGATGGACACGTCCCTGCGGGCCGCCACGTGCTTGGTCTGGCCGATGCCTACGACGGCCACGGGCTCCTTGCTCATCGGGCGTCCCCTTCGAGTACGGCGACCAGGTTCTGCTGGAGGCAGGGACCTGAGGTGGCGTGGGCGAGTGCCCGGTCGGAGGCGCCGCGGTGGATACGGGCGGCTGCCTCGCCGATGCGGACGAGTCCGGCCGCCATCACCGGGTTGGCGGCGAGCGCGCCCCCGGACGGGTTGACGTCGACGCTGTCGTCGAGACGTAGCGCCTTGCGCAGGACCACCTCCTGGGAGGTGAAGGGGGCGTGCAGTTCGGCGGTGTCGACGGGCCGTTCGAACGCGCCGGCCCGCTCGGCGGCCAGCCGCGTGGAGGGCGAGTCGGTCAGATCGCGGACGCCGAGACCGTGCGCCTCGATGCGGTGGTCGATGCCGCGGATCCAGGCGGGACGCTCGCACAGGTCACGGGCGCGTTCGCCGGCCGCGAGGATCACGGCGGCGGCCCCGTCACCGATCGGCGGGCAGTCGCCGGTGCGCAGGGGGCGTACGAGGTGGTCTCCGTGGTCCACCGGACCGCGCAGCTGGGCGTGGGGGTTGGCGGAGGCCGAGGCGCGGCTGCGGGCGGCGATGCCGGCGAGCGCGGGCTCGTCGGTCTCGCCCGCGTCGATGAGCGCCTGCGCCTGGAGGGCGGCGAGGGCCACGGAGTCGGGCCACAGCGGGGCCAGGTAGTACGGGTCGAGCTGCCGGGTGAGGACGTCGCGCACGGAGCCGGGGGACGACTTGCCGTACCCGTACACGAGCGCGGCGTCGGCGTCGCCGGTGAGGAGTTTGGTCCACGCCTCGTAGAGGGCCCAGGCGCCGTCCATCTCGACGTGCGACTCGGAGATGGGGGGCCAGGCGCCGACCCCGTCGAGCGCCATGGTGAAGGAGAAGGCGCGGCCCGCGAGGTAGTCGGAGGATCCGGAGCAGGTGAAGCCGATGTCGCCGGCTTTCAGGCCCGTCGCGTCGAGCACCTGGTGCAGGACGGGAAGGAGCATCTCCACCTCGGAGAGCTCGTCGCTGGTGCGCCGGTGGTCGGTCTGGGCGAACGCGACGACGGCGATGTCCCTGATGGGCCGCATCTACAACAGCTCCTTGTACGTCTCGTAGTCCGCGTCCGGTTCGCCGGTGGGCCGGTAGTGGTCGGGGTATCGGGCGCCCGGCGTCCATACCGGCTCCACGCGCAGGCCCATGCGCACCTGGTCGTACGGGATGCCGCCGATGCGGCCGTGCAGGGCGAGGTCGGCGCCGTCGAGGGCGATGTGCGCGTAGACGTAGGGCACTTCGATGTCGAGGTTCTTGGCCTTGATGTTGACGATGCAGTACGTGGTCACGGTGCCGCGGGGGCCGACCTCGACCTGCTCGGAGGTGGCGACTCCGCAGGTGGGGCACGCTCCGCGGGGCGGCACGTAGACCTTGCGGCACGACGGGCATCGTTCGCCGACGGTCCGCCGGCCGGACAGGGCGTGGATGTAACCGGTCTGGGCCCGGCCGGGAGAGTAGACGTAGTCGAGGCGGGCCTGGGCGACGATGCCGGTCACCTTGTCCGCGAACTCCCCGCCGTGGGCCGCGGGTTCCTCGCCCGAGGCACTGCCGTCGTACGGTTCGAAGCAGGCGATGTCGGTGATGGCACCGGAGCGTTCGGCGGCCCAGCGGACACGGACGCGCATGCCGGTGCGTACGGCGTCGGGGCCCGGGGCGTCGAGGGCGTGCAGCAGGGCGGTGTCGGCGCCGTCGAGCCTGACCAGCACCCAGGCGAAGGGGGTGTCGAGGGGCTGGCCACGGCGGGGCTCGTGGTTCCAGGCCCAGGTGGTGACCGTGCCGGTGGGGGCGACCTCGACGAGGTCGCCGATCTCCTCGGCCGTGACCGGGTCGTACTCGACGGGTGGGACCAGTGTCCGGCCGTCGGCGGTCCGTACACCGAGCACGACGCGCTCGCGCAGGCCGGTGAGGAAGGCGCTCTGCACGGGGCCGAGCGAGCGGGTGAAGGGGAATTCGACGACGAGGGGGGCTTTGAGGACTTCGGGCATCCCGGATGTCTCCTTCGGAGGTCGGGCGCGCCGGCCGCGTGGGCCCGGGCCGGGCGGACCCGGTCACGGGGCTTCGAGGACCGGGGCGCGCCGGTGCGGGGATTCGGGTCCGGGCGGGCCCGGGCTTCGAGGCGGTGTGCCCCGATGCCGGGCCTCGGGCCCGAGTGCGGGCTCTGTCGTGCCTGTCCGTGCCGTTCCTCGGGGGCGGCGCGCGGACGGGAGCCGCGGGATCAGGCGCGCCGGTAGACGGGCGGACGTTGCTCGGCGAAGGCGCGTGCGCCCTCCTTGGCGTCGGCGGTGTCGAACACCGGCCAGCCGCGCCCCAGTTCGGCGGCCAGACCGTCGGTCTCGGTCATCTCGGCGGTCTCGTAGACCGACGCCTTGACGGCTTCGACGGCGAGCGGGCCGGCGGCGTTGACGAGCTCGGCGATCTCCAGGGCCTTGTCGAGAGCCGTGCCGTCGGGGACGACGTGTCCGATCAGGCCGATGGCGGCGGCCTCGCGCGCCGGGTAGGCGCGGCCGGTGAGCAGCATCTCCAGGGCGTGCGTGCGCGGGATCTGGCGTTGCAGCCGGACCGTCGAGCCGCCGATCGGGAACAGACCGCGCCTGACCTCGAAGAGGCCGAAGGTCGCGGACTCCCCCGCGACGCGGATGTCGGTGCCCTGGAGGATCTCCGTGCCGCCCGCGACGCAGTGTCCTTCGACGGCGGCGATCACCGGCTTGCGGGGACGGTGGTGACGCAGCATCGCCTTCCAGTGCAGATCGGGGTCGGCCTTGAGCCGGTCCCGGTACTCCTGGCCCTCCATCCCCCTGCCCGCCAGCGCCTTGAGGTCCATTCCGGCGCAGAAGGCGCCGCCCGCGCCGGTGAGCACGACCGAGCGGATCGCGTCGTCCGCGTCGGCCTCGAGCCAGCCGTCGTACAGGCCGACCAGCATCGGCAGCGAGAGCGCGTTCTTGGCCTCGGGCCTGTTGAGCGTGAGCACCAGTGTGGCGCCTTCGCGCTGCACGGTGAGGTGTTCCGTCCCACCCATTGCCGTCCTCCCGTCTCAGGAACGAGAACAGGTTGCAGGAGGCGAGGAGTCAGTACAAGAGTTTTCTGACAGACAGTCAGATTTCTTCGCCGGGACCCTTCACAGTTGGGTCGGGCTTTGCTCTGATGACCGTCGAGCCGAGGGCAGCCACGGACGTTCGGGGTCAGGAGGAGCGGTGGAGTACAACCTTGCCGACCTGTTCGAGTCGGTCGTCGACGTGGTCCCGGACCGTGAGGCGCTCGTCTACGTCGACCACCCGGGCACGGGCGCGGAGCGCCGGCTGACCTACGCGCGGCTGGACGAGGCGGCGAACCGGATCGCCCACCACCTCGCCGACAGCGGCGTACGCCCCGGTGAGCATCTCGGCCTCCACCTCTACAACGGCGTCGAGTACATCCAGACCGTGCTCGGCTGCCTGAAGGCGCGGATCGTCCCCGTCAACGTCAACTACCGCTACGTGGAAGAGGAGTTGGCCTACCTCTACCAGGACGCCGACCTGACGGCCCTGGTCTTCGACGCGGAGTTCACCGACCGGGTGGCGGCCGCCCTGCCGCACGCCCCGGCACTGCGGCACCTCGTGCGCGTGGGGGACCCGGCGCCCGGGGCGGCCGCGCTCGACGCGGTGGCGTTCGAGGACGCCGAGGCCGCGGGCTCCCCCGGCCGGGGCTTCCCGGCGCGCTCGGCGGACGACCAGTTCATCATCTACACCGGCGGCACCACCGGCATGCCCAAGGGCGTGATGTGGCGGCAGGAGGACCTGTTCTTCGCCGGGCTCGGCGGCGGCGCCCCGACGGGCGAGCCGGTCAAGAGGCCGGAGGAACTCGCCGAGCGGGTCGCGGCCGGAGGCGAGGGGATCACCTTCTTCCCCACTCCCCCGCTGATGCACGGGACGTCGACGCTCACCGCGTTCATCGGCTTCAACTTCGGCCAGCGCGTCGTGCTCCACCGCAAGTACGTGCCCGAGGAGGTCCTGCGGACCGTCGAGAAGGAGAGGGTCACGAGCATGTCGCTGGTCGGCGACGCGATGCTGCGGCCCCTCGTCGACGCGCTGAGCGGGCCCATGAAGGACACCGACTGCTCCGCCCTGTTCAGCGTCTCCTCCTCCGGCGCGATCATGTCGGACACGGTGCGCGAACAGTTCCAGGCGCTCGTCCCGAACGTGATGCTGCTCAACAACTTCGGCTCCTCGGAATCCGGCTTCAACGGCACCGCCACGGCGGACTCGGGCCCTCAGCGCGGCTTCCGCGTACAGGTCAACTCCCGTACGCGGGTAGTGGACCCGGTCACGCACGAGCCGGTCGCCGTCGGCGAGCCGGGCCGCATCGCCCAGCGCGGCCATGTGCCTCTCGGCTACTACAACGACCCCAAGAAGACCGCCGAGACCTTCTTCCAGCGGGGCGACGAGCGCTGGGTGCTGCTCGGTGACATGGCCACGGTCGACGAAGAGGGCATCGTCACCGTCCTCGGGCGCGGCTCGCAGTGCATCAACACGGGCGGCGAGAAGGTGTATCCGGAGGAGGTCGAGCAGGCGCTCAAGTCGCATCCGGACGTGTACGACGCCTTGGTCGCCGGCGTTCCCGACGAGACGTGGGGCAACCACGTGGCCGCCGTCGTCCAGCTCCGCGAGGGCGCGCCGCGGCCGTCCCTGGAGGACATCCAGACGCACTGCCGCACCCGCCTGGCGGGCTACAAGATCCCCCGGCAGCTCGTGCTCGCGGACACCATCCAGCGCTCCCCCAGCGGCAAGGCGGACTACCGCTGGGCCCGGTCGGTCGCGGTGGAGGCGGCCCGCTGACCTCGCGTCGCAGTCTTTGCACGGCATTGACCTTCCGGTTGAACGCCAGGTGAACCCCGGACGTACGCATGATCGCGGCCTCTGATCTGCCCCGAGCCCGGTCTGCCGCGTCGATGCCGGGCTTCGCATGGAAGGACCTTCGGCGTGTCGCACTCCACGCGCACTCGTCAGCTGCCGCAACGGCCGGACACGGAACCGGAACCGGATACGGACGCCGGTACGGAGGTCGCGGCGCGCGCGGACGGCGACGGGGCGTCCGACGCGGACACGGGCGGGTCTCACGGCTCGGACACGGGCGGGACTTCCGGCTCGGACACGGACGCCGGGGTGCGGGCGGAGGAGGACGGGGCCTCCGGCTCGGACGCGGACGCGGGCACAGACGCGGGCGCCGCCACCGAGAAGCACACAGAGGACACCTCGGAGCGGGACACGCAGGCGGACGCGGAGACGGCGCGGGACACGAGGCCGGACGCCGACTCGACACCGGAGCGGGACACGGAGCCGGACACGAAGGCGGCGACCGACGCACCGACCGTGGTGAAGCCGGACCCGGACACCTCGACCGACGAGGAGCCCAAGGCGCCCGAGGCGCCCGACGAGGAGCCGAAGGCGCCCGCGGCCGACGCCTCCGCAGGGCAGGCCGACACCCCCCTCGCGCGGGCCGACGGCCCGTCACGACGGCGAGGCTGGTGGGGCTGGCGGCTCAAGTACCCGCGTGCGGCGCGTGCCGTGACCGTCGGCACCTCGGTCCTGTCCGGGGTCCTGGTGCTCTTCGCCCTGCTCGTGCCGAACGAGCTCGACCGCCTCGCGCCCGACGCCTTCCTGCGGATCCCCGTGGAGGGAGTCCTGCTCGCCGGTCTGCTGCTGGTGCTGCCACCCCGGCCCCGGCGGATCGCGGCGGTCGTGGTCGGGCTGGTCCTCGGCCTGGTGACCATCCTGAAGTTCGTCGACATGGGCTTCTACTCGGTGCTGGCGAGGCCCTTCGACCTCGTCCTGGACTGGATCCTGTTCGACGACGCCGCCGAATGGGTCAAGGAGTCCTTCGGGAGGACCGGCGAGGTGGTCGCCGTGATCGCGGTCCTCGCGCTCGTCGTCGTCCTGCTCGCCCTCATGACCCTCGCCGTCGTGCGGCTGAGCGATCTCATGGCCCGTCACCGCCCCGTCGCCACGCGCACCGTGCTCGTCCTCGGTACCGCGTGGATCACCTGCGTGACGGTCGGCGTGCAGTTCACCGACGTACCCGTGGCCTCGCAGATCAACGCGGAGCTGGTGAAGAACCGCGTGCACCAGGTGCGGGCGGGCCTGCGCGACGGGAAGGTGTTCGCCGAGCAGGCGTCCGTCGACGCCTTCGCCGACACACCGCCCGACCAGTTGCTGACAGGACTGCGGGGCAAGGACGTCCTGTTCACGTTCATCGAGAGCTACGGCCGCACGGCGATCGACGACCCCGCGATGGCCGACCAGGTCGGCTCGGTGCTGTCCGAGGGGACGAAGTCGCTGAAGGCGGCCGGGTTCGCCTCGCGCAGCGCCTGGCTCCGCTCGCCCGTCACCGGCGCCGGGAGCTGGCTCGCCCACTCCACCTTCCTGTCCGGTCTGTGGATCAAGAACCAGCAGCGTTACCGGAGTCTGACCACCAGCGACCGGCACACCCTGACGAGCTACTTCCAGAAGTCCGGGGCCTGGCGCACGGTCGGCATCGTGCCGGGCGTCCGCCGCGCGTGGCCCGAGGGCAAGTTCTTCGGCCTCGACCACATCTACGACTCGGAGCATCTCGGCTACCAGGGACCGTACTTCAGCTGGACGCCCGTGCCGGACCAGTTCAGCCTGGAGGCCTTCGAGCGCCTGGAGCACGGCAAGAAGGACCGCAAGCCGATGATGGCGGAGATCATCCTGGCGTCCAGCCACAACCCCTGGGCCCCGGTCGCCCACATGATCGACTGGAACGACCTCGGTGACGGATCGGTCTTCGAGCAGATCAAGAAGGAGGGCAAGGACCCCAAGGAGGTCTGGAAGAACCCCGAGAGCGTGCGCACCGAGTACCGGAACGCCATCGAGTACTCGCTGCACAGCCTCATCGAGTACGTGGAGCGGTACGGCGACAAGAACACCGTGCTGGTCTTCCTCGGCGACCACCAGCCCGTCCCCACCGTCACGGCCGGCAGTTCGAGCCGCGACGTGCCCGTCACCATCGTCGCGCACGACCCCAAGGTCCTGGACCGGATATCCGACTGGGGCTGGACGGACGGCCTCAAGCCGGCGAAGAACGCCCCGGAGTGGCGCATGGACACCTTCCGCGACCGCTTCATGACGGCGTACGGCTCGCGTCCCGGCGCGAAGGCTGGTGAGGCCCCCTGACAGCACATCGACCACCAGTAGGTGCGCCCTCGTCAGAGCCGCTCCGGGTCTTCCGGACCCATCTCGGGCCAGCGGGGTGAGCTCGGACCCATCAGACGCGGCCTCGGGTAGGGCGGGCCCGGAGCAGGTGTGACCTGCGCGTGCATGAGGTACTGCCGGGTGAGATGGGCGACGAGATGAGGCAGCAGTTCCATGAAGGACTGCAGAGTCGGCGTGGCAGTGACGGCCGAGCGATCACTGCCATGTCGGCTGCGGTCCAGGACACCGGGCATCGTGCGCGACAGCTCAACCCCGAGCCGCCGACCTTCCACGCTGTTGCTCTGTCGGTCCGCTCGGCTCCAGGGAGCGACCGCGCCCACCCATGGGCTGGCGCCTGAGTCGAAGGCCACGAGTCGGCGTCGCCGATCGTCATCAGTGAGCGCCCAACGATCGATGAGCACAATGCATGGGGTACCTGGCGACTTGCTGTCGCCCCCCTCGACATCCTCGTCGTCGAAAGCCGACACCGTGATCCGATAGTCCATGGAGCGGATCAGTTCCTCGGCGAGCGCGGGCAGCGGGCGGACGGACTCCGAGTGATAGGGGTTCCAGTCATGAGCGCTCTCGCCGTACGGACGTACGTCGCGGTCCACGGGCAGCTGATCGCGGCTGGGGGCCGCTACCGTCAGATGGATACTCCGCGGCCCGTGGCCACGCGGTTTGAAGGCACTCGGCGTGCTCTCGTAAGGGCGGGGCCGTCCGGGTGGCAAAGGAGACTCGTGTGCGACCCGTACGATTCGCTGGGCGAGCCCGAGAACGGCCTCCTCGTACTCGTCGCGCAGCCGGTTCAGCTTGATCAAGCCGTATATGCCGTCGGCCGCGTACCGATCGCCGAACTGTGCCTGATCGACGTGGATATGCCTTACAGAATCAGGGAGTTGGCTGTAGTCCATACGCGTCCAGAGCGCCGGCACGATCGCACTCCGACCTGGCGAGCCGCTGCTGCGGGCTCGGACGACTCGCTCGTTGAAGGCGAACCACTCGCGACCGCAACTTTCGCTCGCGAAGTACCGGGGCGAGAACAACGGCACGAATACTCGGCACGTCGCCAGATTCTCACTGAGTTTCTCCGACCATCCGTCCCCGGAACGCAACTCTCGATCCATGAATCCGGCGGGTGCTCCCGCCGGGAGATCCGTGAGCGCCATGATGTGATCGCACAGGTCGCTGAACAACTGGTGCACCCAGTGATCCGGATCTCCGACCCCATCTCCCCAGGTGGGCGTGTGAGCATAACTCAGATAGAAATACGGTCGGTTGTCGACGCCGGGGCTCCCGTAGGTCGGAAGCCCCCGGGCGTAGTCCGTTTCGGGTGCGGTCTCCCGGTCTGCTTCGCGAGTCGAGTCGCCGCGAGACATTCCGAGCAACTCCAACGTGAGCCGCTCGGCCCGTTCGAGCGGTGCTGACCCGGCCTGAAGAAGAGCCCGGTGCTCCGAGGCCGGCACCGCTGCCGAGAGGTCCCCACCCTGACGGACCTCGGAAGCCAGCGCGTGCGTCAATACCCGGTTGAGCTGCCACAGATCGTGCTCGGTGAGCTCGCTCCTCAACTCGCGCCGTACACCGTGCGGCAAGGTCAGCTCGAATGCTCCGTTCTCCCCCGGCTCCGCGGCCAGGAGGCCGCTGACGAGTAATTCGGCGACATCCGGCGGCGCAGCCTCGGGCACCAGTCCCTGGCGGATGAGCTGCAGAAGCGGCGTGCCGAGCCGGTCGAACGGGGAACACAGAACCGCCAGGCGCGCCGCGGCCGGCGAGGCGGTGTGCAGGAAGCCGCTGACGGTCGGGGCGATGGATCGAGTTCGGAGCGGCGTCGGAATTCGGCCCGTCCGTGGAACCAGGACAGCGGCACATCCTTCGGGATCCGTCCTCATCACCGCACGCGACCAGCGATCCAACGCACGGCGTGAAAGGGAGAGCACTGGGAGGGGTTGCCAGTTGCTCCCGCCCCCAATCCTCGATGTCTCTCGTTGGTCCCCTCCGTCGCCGACCCTGCCGTCCGTACCATCCGGGAGCAGTGGAACGGGCGTGGCGAGGACCAGATGCGCATTGGCGCTGCCCGGGGCTTCCGCCGAGACGCGCACCGTGGGCAGATCGAGTGCGGTCCTGCGCCACAGTTTCTGCGGCAGCGGATTGAGAAGAGCCACTGCCGTGGACCGCGACCACGCATGCAGCAGCTGCCACACTCCCGGTTGTCGCCAGCCCGGAGCGGCGCAGTCCGAGACCACCAGTACCAGTCGTCGGCCATCGGACGGCCGCAACTGATCAGGGCCCGTCAACCGGCCAAGCCTGTCGTGCAGTTCAGGGCCTTCTTCACCGAAATCGAGTTCGCGCACCTGAAGGGTTCGGAACGCACCGAGGCAGTCCAGCGTGGCGGTGAGGTGGGTGACCGTCTCCCGCCACATCCGCATTGCCGGAGAGCGATCCACTACCAGCACCAGGGAAAACCAGCGTTCGGGCGCGGGACCGAAGGCAGGAATCAATTCTCCGCTGCGGGCGTATCCCTCCACAGTTGCGTCAACGTCCCACACCGACCGGCGGCCACGAGACCACTGCCGTTTCCAGGGGCGTAGCGCCCGAGCCACGCCGAGCTCGGGTGACGGGATGGCCACACGCGGCACTTCGGCCACATCGTCCGGGATCTGCTCGCACGTCCTTGGCTGACGGTCCTGTTGATCGCGTTCGCCGACCGCAGCAGGCAAGATCTCTTGCTCAGGACTCCGTTCCGGCGCCGCCACAGGTGGCTGTTCGTCAGGCTCCGCTTCGGCGGGCGCCACCGTGTCCTCAGCCACGTCACCCGCCATACGGGACGCGAGCCACAGGACGTCGGCCAAGGCCGACCCGTCCCACTCGGGAAGGGCTGTGCTCAGCGCCGACACCGCCCGTGCCAGCGAATCCTGGGCCCCGGCGGATCGATCAGGCACGGGACAACTCACGCAGGACGAGATCCAAGACCTCTTGTCGCTCTCCTCCGGCCGGCACATCACCACTGGTCAAAAGATGAACGGCGTTCAAGAGTTGATCGATCGCCAAGCTCTCGCCGTCCGAGACCCGGGCGACGAACGCCTCGATGAGCGGATCGAACAGATCGGAGCGGTCGTCGGCAGCGATCCGAAGATGCGCCTCCACCACCCTGCGCAGAGCCTCGACCGTGGGTCGAGGCATGGTGAATCGGATACATCGCCGCAGGAAAGCCGCCGGGAAATCTCGTTCACCATTGCTCGTCATCACGATGAAGGGGAAGTGGGCGCACTGTATCCGCCCTCGTGCGACGTCGCTGCGGGTGTCGCTGTCCCACTCACGCACTGCGACGACGTCCCTGTTGTAACGGGCGAGTTCGGGAATCTCGAACTCGCCACGCTCCAAAACGTCGAGCAGGTCACTGGGCAGGTCCAGGTCGCTCTTGTCGATCTCGTCTATGAGGAGGGCGCGGGGACGGTCAACGGGCAGCAGCGCCGTTCCGAGCGGACCCAGCTGGATGAAGGGCGCTATGTCGTCATCACCGGAGCCCGCGAGCCGTTGAGCGTGTATGCGCCCCAGCGCGTCATAACGGTACAGGGCCTCCGCCAGCATGCTTCGCGAGGTGATGTGCCAACGCAGCACGGCACCGAGTTTCAACTCGGCGGCGACCTGTTCGACCACAGTCGACTTTCCCGATCCTGCGGGCCCGGTGACCAGGAGCGGACGACGCAGCATCAACGCGGCGTTGACAGCCTGGACCAGGCCAGGGGGTGGCTGGAACTGCTTGTGCAGGGCCTGCCGGGGAAAGCTCCGCCAGGGAGGCGGCGCCCCCAGATCGACATCACGTGGCGTGCCGTCCCCGACATAGAAGGGCTGCCAGGTCATGCGGAGTTCCCCCTTGCGGTGTTGAACTGCCCGAACCAATCGCAAAAGTCGAGCCATTCGGTGTCGTGCCACACCGTCCGCCACCGCGCGAGGTGCTCACGGCCGTCCATATCCGCCTGGGTCCACTGCCCCCAATGGCGTCGATAGGCCTCACTGAACTCCGCGGGCAGCAAATGCCAGAACTTGTCCAGGCTGTCCTGGAACGCACGTGGCAGGCATCCTTCGGATTCCGGCCAGAACACGATCGGGGCGTAGGCCAACAGCACCTCCATGACTTGCACGAGGCGCTGGGGGCGATGCTCCAGCGCGATGGCCCGGCCATAGACGCCGTTCCCGAGCCGCTCGCCCAGTTGGGCTTCCTGGCCCTGACTCGTCTCATGCTCGCCCAGCCAGTCCACCGGAGCCCGACCGCTCTCGTACTTGCTCATCACTTCCAGCTTGTCCCGGGCCCGCTCGTTGATCCACCACAGGTGGTCGGGGGGACAGAGCCGTTCGCTCCAGCGCAGCACCACGTCGTGCGCGACGCCCAGGCGCTCGCCGAAGTAGGCCTCCTCCGGCCGCCAACGCAGCAGTAGCGACGCGGAGGCGGCGATCTCGACCCTGCGCAGCCTCACTCCAACTCTCTGGGCCTGCAAGGACGCCCACCTGACCACACCGGCCAAACACTTCTCGACATCAGCCCGGGCGGGCCGACACTCGAATTCCGCCTGCGCATATTTCTCGCCGCGGTCGAGCAGCCATGCCTCAAGGGTCTCGGGCCACTCGTCGGCGACAGCGGAGTGCATCACCACGACCAGCCGCAACCGCATCTCGGAGCCGCGCCTGCGCATGGCCTCGAAGGCATCGCCGAGCTCCACTTCGGCGCCGACGTCGCGTGCCCACGCAATCAGTCGCGGGTCGGCTTCGGCAATGTCGTCCTCGGCAGCCAACGTGGCGACAAAGGCGGCGAGAGGTGCCGTGCGTGACCCGGGTCGGTCGAGTTCCTCGACACGGGGAGCCCGCAGGCGCAAATACTCCACGGCATCGCGTAGGAGCTCACTCCCGGATGAGTCCGGCAACCGCGCCGTGCAGCGTCCGGCGGCCGACCACAGCGCGCGCCGCAACCGCTGCGAGGTCAGAGGCCGCCCAGGCCAGGCGGAGAGCAAATCGATGGTGCGCAGGCCGTCCAGAAGCCCGTCGACGACGCGAAGGGCCCAGGCTGACTCGACCGTCCCCGCCGATATGGTCTCTTCACGCAATACGGTACGCAGCCGCTCCAAAGCCTCGGCGTCCGCCACGGGTGCCCGCAGCGCGGCGACGGGGCCCACGGGGACAAGTGCGTGTTCCAGTGCCTCACCTGCGAGGGGACCGAGTAGGGGACCTGGCCGAGCGGGGTGGGCCACGTTGCGGGACAGCCACAGCCGCCCGCCCGGCTGCACGCCGTCGTACTCCACACGCCGCGCGTCCTGTTCGGGTGCGAGGTTCCGTACGGCGTCGAGTAGCGTTCGGGGGTGGAGAAACTCTCCCGCCCCGGAGACACCCTCATCCAGCACTTGGACGGCAGCCCGCGAGAAGGCCATCTTGTAAGCCGTCTGCGCGGCTCCTACAGACATGAGCATGGACAAGCGCGCTGCGCCCTGACGCACACCGCCGTCGACCGACCTGAGATCGGGTATAGCGCCGCCGGCGTGACAAGCGTCGACGAGGGCCAGGACCCCCGGCAGCCCTGGTGTCTCCAGAACCTGGTTCAGCAGTTCCCCGACGTTCACAGCGGTGGCTATCTCATCGGCGCGGGAGTCGGTTGCCATGAGATAGAGGGAGGAGTTCTGGCCCGCCGTGCTGCCGTGTCCGATGAGTGCGAGAACGAGGACGGCGCCTTCTCGGCCGGCCCGTTCTGCCGCGCCCCGGACGGCCGCCTCGATCCCCGCCTGACTTGCTGAGGGGCCGTACAGCAACGAGGGTTCGGTCACGGAACCCTTGGCGCACATGCCACGCCGCCGGTCGGTGAGTACGCCGTGCAGGGCCCTGGCCACGTCGTCCAGATCGTCAAGCGGTCCCATGTTCACGCACTTTGGCGCCACGACGAGGACATGTCGGCGGATCGGTGCAGTCATCCCGTCGTGGCTCTCTGGATCGCCTCGGCGACCGGGCCCGCCACAGCCGCGTGGGCCAGGTACTTGGTGGCCGGGTGCACCCACATGCCGTCCGAGTCCACCCGCATGGTGACCGGGAGAACGCCCGTGCCGCTGGGAAGCAGCGAATTCTCGAGTCGCGGTCGTGCGGCGACCAGGTCGTCCCGGTCCCAGAAGTTGAGCCACCGCTCCACGGAATCGGGTACCCGCAGAGGCTGCGGCCTCATCCGGGGACGTACAGCCGCACCCATCCCGATGGGCGAGCCCAGCGTGATCAAGAGACGTAAGTCGCCGCGGTACCCGTGCAGCGTCTCCATGGACACGACCGTGCCCAGTGAGTGTGCGATGACGATGGTGGGACCGGAGGAATCCAGTGCCTGCTCGATGCAACGACGGATCCGGCTGTCGAGGGTCAGTCCACGTTCGTCCTCCTCACCCCGCCGAAGATAGCGCGCGACCTGCCGCAACTGGCCGACCATCAGGCCGGCACTTGCCCATCGGCCGAAGGCACTCAGACCCGGCAGCCCGAGCAGCGTGTTGGCGGCTGTCAGGACCTGCCGGGCAGCGGCACCTGGACCCTGCGGTGACCCTTCGGGGGCGAGCTGAGCGCGGGCCCGGCGCAGTACGCGCCACGTGTCTTCCGTCGTGGGCTCGGACAGCCGTTCGTCGACGGCCGCGAGGAGCAGCTCTCCGACGAGATCAGCGTCATCCGCTCCGTCACCGTCGTCCCCCTGCTTTTGATCGCGGTGGAACAGGTTCCCGTAGTAAGCGAATCGAGTGTCCGTCGCCCGTCCGTGCCTCAGTTCCGGGGCCCACCGCTCGTGGCCTGCATCACAGGCTCCTGCCGCCAACGCGGACAGCCAGGAGTCCTGTTCAGCGACCGGGTCCCGTAAGCCGCCGATGCCGTGGACGAACACCAGACGAGGCTTCATCGACCCCCCGAAACGCTCCCTGCCCGGGGCCTCCGGGCGCACTTTCAGGCTAGCAACCACCATGCATTCATGGCCCCTTGTCGGCACAGACGCCAGGGCGAACCGTCTTCGGCGAGGAGCGGCGCGGCCCGGTCACCGCCAGTCCGGAGCCCCCGAAGCGGGCGGCAGCAGTGCTTCGATCTTCGATCGTATCTCCCCCATGACGGAGACGACGAGGACCTCGTGGTCCGCGGTCAGCCGGTCAAGGGGGACGGAGCAGCTGATGGCGTCGACGGCCGGGGTGTCGTAGCGCAGGGCGAAGCCGAAGCCCGCGATGCCGGGGACGGTCTCCTCCAGGTCGACGGAGTGGCCGCGCTCGCGCACCGCCGCGAGATCGGCGAGCAGCGCGGTGCGGTCCGTGCGGGTGTTCTCGGTGAGGGCCGCCAGCGGTCCGGTGGGCAAGGGGAGCGCGTCGTCGGGGCGTTCGGCGAGGAGCGCCTTGCCGAGGGCGTTGGCGTGGGCGGGGATCCGCCGGCCGACGCGGCTGATGGTGCGCGCGTACTCATGGGACTCGCGGGTCGCGAGGTAGACGACGTCGGAGCCGTCGAGCCGCGCCATGTGGATGGTTTCTCCGAGGGCGTCCGAGGCCTCGTCGAGGTAGGGGCGGACCATCCGCACCCGGCGGTCGCTGTCGAGATAGCTGGTGCCCGTGAGCAGGGCCCGGATGCCGATGCCGTAGAGGGATCCGGTGGTGTCCGTGCGCACCCAGCCGCAGTCGACGAGTGTCCTGAGCAGCTGGTACATGCTGCTGCGCGGCACGCCCAGTTCCTCGGCCAACTCGTCCAGGCGTGAGGGGTGGTCGCCCCGGTCGGCCAGCAGTTCCAGCAACGCGACCGTGCGGGCCGCCGACTTCACCCCGCGGATCCCTGCGCTCTCCGGCATGGGCCCCATCGTAAATCCGCGTCGCCTCACCCATTGACCTTCGTGGTTCACGAACCTAGCCTCCATCCTCATACATGGACGCCATCTGCATATGAGGATGAGAGATGACAGGGTTCAGCGTGGAGGCCGAAGCCGTGGCGCAGCGACTGCGGGACGGCATGGCGGGCGGAGTGCTCTCCTTCCCGCTTACGAGCTTCCGGGAGGACGGCGACCTCGACCCGGAGGCGTACCGGGCCTATCTGACGGACCAGTTGGCCGCCGGACCGGGTGCGGTGTTCCCCGCCTGCGGGACCGGTGAGTTCAGCGCGCTGGACGAGGACGAGTACCGCACGGTCATCGAGATCACCGTCGAGGTCGCCGACGGCCGGCTCCCCGTCGTCGCCGGCATCGGCTACGGGTGGGCCCAGGCACGGCGGTTCGCCAAGATCGCCGAGGAGGCGGGCGCGGACGCCGCGCTCGTCCTGCCGCACTACCTGGTCGAAGCCCCGCAGGACGGCCTGGTCGAGCAGCTGCGCCGCATCGCCGCCGGCACCCGGCTGCCGCTCATCGCGTACCAGCGCGGCCCGGTCGCCTTCACCCCCGAGGGTCTGCGCCGGATCGCCGGTATCCCGACGGTCATCGGCCTGAAGGACGGGCACTGCGACCTCGACCGGCTGCAGCGGCTGACGCTCGCCGCCCCCGACGGCTTCCTTTTCTTCAACGGCGCGGCCACCGCCGAGATCCAGGCCCGGGCGTACGCCACCGTCGGCGTCCCCGCCTACTCGTCCGCGGTGCACGCCTTCGCGCCGGAGATCGCGAGTGCCTTCTTCACCGCTCTGCGGGACGGCGACGAGACGACCCTCACCGACCTGCTGCGCGACTTCTACATCCCGCTCGTCGAACTGCGCGACCGCGTGCCCGGATACGCCGTGTCACTCGTCAAGGCCGCCGCCCGGCTGCGCGGCCTCCCGGTCGGCGCCGTGCGCGCGCCGCTCACCGACCCCGGCCCGGCCGACCTCGCCGAGCTGGAGCGGATCCTCGACGCCGGTCTCCATCTCGTCGAGGCGGTGCGCCGACCGGCCCGGTGACCCCGCGCGGCCCGGACAGGACCCGGGCCGCCCCCAGATGTACCCGGCAGCCCGACCCACAGTTCAAAGGGGAACTGACTTCATGCCTCTGCTCGTAGTCGGAATCAGCGTGCTGATTCTGCTGCTCCTGATGACGAAGCTGCGACTGAACGGCTTCGCCGCCCTCCTCCTCGTGGCCGTCGGTGTCGGCGTCGTCCGCGGCATCCCGCTGGAGAAGATCCCCGACGTCCTGTCGGAGGGCATCGGGGGCCAGATCGGCGACACGATGCTCACCATCGGGCTCGGCGCCATGGTCGGCCGCGTCATGGGTGACTCCGGTGCCGCACAGCGCATCGCCGGCCGGCTTCTCGACGCGTTCGGCCCGCGCTGGGTCCAGGTGGCCATGGTGGTCACCTCGATGCTGATCGGCGTGACCATGTTCTACGAGGTCGCGTTCATCATCATCGTGCCGATCGCGTTCACGCTGGTGAGGGTCACCGGGGCGAAGCTGCTCTGGGTCGGGCTGCCGATGTCCATCGCGCTGTCCACCATGCACAGCTTCCTGCCGCCGCACCCCGGTCCCACCGCCGTGGCCTCCACCTTCCACGCGTCGATCGGGCTGACGCTGTTCTACGGCCTGTTCATCGCCGTACCGGCCGGCGCCCTCGTCTCGCTCGTCTGGCCGCGCCTGCCGTTCGTCCGGGCGATGGACCCGGCGATCCCGCAGGGCCTGGTCAGTGAGCGTGAGTTCACCGACCAGGAGATGCCCGGCCTCGGCTGGTCGCTGTCCGTGGCCCTGTTCCCCGTCGTCCTGATCGCCGGTGCCGCGGTGACCGACCTCGCGACCTCCGCCCAGACGCCCTTCCTGCACTTCGTCGCGTTCGTCGGCTCGGCGCCGATCGCCCTCCTGCTGACCCTGCTCCTCGCCGTGTGGGCGTTCGGACCGCGGATCGGCCGCAGTCTCGACGAGGTGAGCGCCTCCTGCACCTCCGCCGCGAAGGCCATGGCGATGATCCTCCTGGTCATCGGCGCGGGCGGCGCCTTCAAGAACGTGCTCGTCGAAGGCGGGATATCCGACTACATCAAGGACGCCACCGCGCACTGGTCGATCTCGCCGATCGTCCTCGCCTGGCTGATCGCCGTCATCCTGCGCATCGCGCTCGGCTCGGCCACGGTCGCCGTGGTCACGGCCTCCGGCGTGGTGCTGCCGCTGCTGGCCGGAAGCGGGACGCACCCGGAGATGATGGTGCTCGCCGTCTCCTGCGGCTCGATCGCCTTCTCCCACGTCAACGATCCCGGCTTCTGGCTGTTCAAGGAGTACTTCAACCTGTCCGTCATCGACGCGATCAAGGTCCGGACCACCTACACGACGGTGCTCGCGGTGCTCGGCCTCGGCGGTGTCCTGGCCGTCGAGTGGGCGCTGGACGTACTCAGCCTCTGACCTCTCCCTCATTACCCCCCAGCCCGTATCGCCCCGTATGCAAGGATTCCGATGAGAACGAGCCAGCAGCCGACCGTCACCGAGTTCTCCGTCTATCCCGTCGCCGGACGGGACTGCATGGAGCTGAACCTGTCGGGCGCCCACGGCCCCTACTTCACCCGCAACGTGGTCGTCCTCAAGGACTCCGAGGGCCGTACGGGTCTCGGCGAGGTGCCCGGCGGCGAGAAGATCACACGGACGCTGCGCGATGCCGCGCCGCTCGTCGTCGGTTCCGGGGTGGGCGACTACAAGCGCGTCCTGCGGGAGATCGGGAACCGCTTCGCGGACCGCGACGCCGGCGGGCGCGGCACCCAGACCTTCGATCTGCGCACCACCGTGCACGCGGTCACCGCCGTCGAGTCGGCGCTGCTCGACCTGCTGGGCCAGCACCTGGACGTGCCGGTCGCGGCGCTGCTCGGCGATGGGCAGCAGCGCGACTCCGTGCGGGTCCTGGGCTACCTCTTCTACGTCGGCGACCCGGACCGCACCGATCTGGACTACGTCCGCGAGCCCACTTCCGACGTGGACTGGTACCGGGTCCGGCACGAGGAGGCCCTCACCCCCGGGGCGATCGTCCGGCAGGCCGAGGCCGCGTACGACCTGTACGGCTTCCGGGACTTCAAGCTCAAGGGCGGTGTCCTGGAGGGCGCCGAGGAGGTCAAGGCCGTGCGGGCCCTCAAGGACCGCTTCCCCGAGGCCCGGATCACGCTGGACCCCAACGGCGCGTGGTCGCTGCGCGAGGCCGTCGAGCTGTGCGCTCCGCTGGTCGGCACGCTCGCCTACGCGGAGGACCCCTGCGGGGCCGAGGGCGGCTACTCCGGGCGCGAGATCCTCGCCGAGTTCCGCCGGGCCACCGGACTGCCGACCGCGACGAACATGATCGCCACCGACTGGCGGCAGCTGACGCACGCCCTGGCCCTCCAGTCCGTCTCCATTCCGCTGGCCGACCCGCACTTCTGGACCATGCAGGGCTCGGTCCGGGTGGCCCAGCTGTGCAATGCCATGGGCCTGACCTGGGGCTGCCACTCGAACAACCACTTCGACATCTCGCTCGCCATGGTCACGCACTGCGGGGCGGCGGCGCCGGGCGAGTACAACGCGCTCGACACCCACTGGATCTGGCAGGAGGGCCTGGAACGGCTCACCGTCGAGCCGCCGCGCATCACCGGCGGCGAGATCGCCGTCCCCGACGCCCCCGGCCTGGGCGTCAGCCTCGACATGGACCGCCTGCTCGCGGCCCACGAGCTCTACCGGGAGAAGGCCCTGGGCGCCCGCGACGACGCCGTCGGCATGCGCTACCTCGTCCCGGACTGGCAGTTCGACCCGAAGCGCCCCTGCCTGGTGCGCTAGCCACCTGCCGCGCGGCACCCCGGCCGCCACCAGAGCGCGGCGGCCGGGCCGCGCGGGCCCCTGAGCGCGAGAAAATCCGGGCCACCCCCTTGTCCGAGCACCGGTGAGCCTGAATTACTGATCCCGAACACATCGACCGAATGATCGGTCGCCCGGAATGATGCGGTTGGTGAGGGAGGAGTCCCCATGGCGGATTCCACGGGACCGAAGGACCTGCTGGACGCGGGCGAGCAGCTGGACGCGGACGGGCTGCGGGCGCTCCAACTGGAGCGGATGCGGGCGTCGCTGCGGCACGCGTACGAGAACGTGCCGTTCTACCGGGAGTCCTTCGACAAGGCGGGGGTCCGCCCGGACGACTGCCGTTCGCTCGCCGACCTGGCGCGCTTCCCGTTCACCACGAAGGCCGACCTGCGCGCGAACTACCCGTACGGGATGTTCGCCGTCCCGCAGGACCGGATCAGGCGGCTGCACGCGTCGAGCGGCACGACCGGACGGCCGACGGTGGTCGGTTACACGGAGAACGACCTGTCGATGTGGGCCGACATGGTGGCCCGCTCCATCCGCGCGGCCGGCGGCCGGCCCGGCGACAAGGCGCACATCGCCTACGGCTACGGACTCTTCACCGGCGGCCTCGGCGCCCACTACGGCGCCGAACGGCTCGGCTGCACGGTCATCCCCGCCTCCGGAGGCATGACCGCACGCCAGGTCCAGCTCATCCAGGACCTGAAGCCCGAGATCATCATGGTGACGCCCTCCTACATGCTGACGCTGCTCGACGAGTTCGAGCGGCAGGGCGTCGACCCGCGCGGCACCTCGCTGCGCGTGGGCATCTTCGGCGCGGAGCCCTGGACCGAGGAGATGCGGCGCGAGATCGAGGAGCGCTTCGCGATCGACGCGGTCGACATCTACGGCCTGTCGGAGGTGATCGGCCCTGGGGTCGCCCAGGAGTGCGTGGACACCAAGGACGGGCTGCACATCTGGGAGGACCACTTCTATCCGGAGGTCGTCGACCCGATCACCGGTGAGGTGCTCCCGGACGGCGAGGAGGGCGAGCTGGTCTTCACCTCGCTCACCAAGGAGGCCATGCCCGTCATCCGTTACCGCACAAGGGACTTGACGCGCCTGCTGCCCGGCACGGCACGGGTCTTCCGGCGCATGGAGAAGATCACCGGCCGCAGCGACGACATGGTGATCCTCCGCGGGGTCAACCTCTTCCCCACGCAGATCGAGGAGATCGTGCTGCGCACACCGGGGGTGGCGCCGCACTTCCAGCTGCGGCTGACCCGGGAGGGCCGCCTCGACGCGCTCACCGTGCGGGCCGAGGCGCGCGCCGGCGCCACCCCCGAGATCCGCGACGCCGCGGCGCGGGCGATCAAGGCGGCGGTGAAGGACGGGATCGGTGTGTCGGTCTCGGTCGAGATCGTCGAACCGGAGTCGCTGGAACGGTCGGTGGGCAAGATCAAGCGGATCATGGACCTGCGGGAACTCCGGACGCCGTGAGCCACGGGCCGCTGAGGCCTGTCCGGCGGTTCACGGCGTCGCCGGGCGGGTGCGATCCGTCGCCGAGCAGGCGGGAATTGTCGCCGGACGGGCGGGAGTCGTCGCCGGGCGGGCGGGAACCGCCTGACAGGACCTAGTCCTCGCCGAAGCGGTCCCGCAGCTCCCGTTTGAGGATCTTCCCGCTGGCGTTGCGCGGCAGCTCGTCCACGAACAGGACCCTCTTCGGTGCCTTGAAGTGGGCGAGCTTCTCGCGTGCGTGGGCGAGGAGTTCGGATTCGGTGACCTCGCCGCGGGCGACGACCACGGCGGTGACGGCCTCGATCCAGCGCTCGTCGGGCAGCCCGATCACGGCGACCTCGGCGACCTTCTCGTGCGTGTACAGCGCGTCCTCGACCTGCCGTGAGGCGACCAGTACGCCACCGGAGTTGATGACGTCCTTCACCCGGTCGACGACGGTGAAGTAGCCGTCGGCGTCGCGCACGGCGAGGTCCCCCGAATGGAACCAGCCGTCGCGGAAGGCCTCCGCGGTCTCCTCCGGCTTGTCCCAGTAGCCCTCGCACAACTGCGGTGAGCGGTAGACGACTTCGCCCGGCGTCCCGTCCGGCACGTCCTTGCCGTCCTCGTCGACCACCCGCGCGTCCACGAACAGCACGGTGCGTCCGCAGGAGTCCAGCCGCCCCTTGTGCTCGTCGGGGCCTAGGACGGTGGCCAGCGGTCCGATCTCGCTCTGGCCGAAGCAGTTGTAGAAGGCCAGCTTCGGCAGTCGTTCGCGCAGCCGCTCCAGGACGGGCACCGGCATGATCGACGCGCCGTAGTACGCCTTGCGCAGTCCGCCGAGGTCGCGGGTCGCGAAGTCGGGCCGGTTCGCCAGGCCGATCCACACGGTGGGCGGTGCGAACAGGCTGTCCGCGCGGCCGGCCTCGATCAGGTCGAAGAGGCGGTCGCCGTCGGGCGCGTCGAGGATGATGTTCGACGCGCCGACCGCGAGGTACGGGAGCAGGAAGACGTGCATCTGCGCCGAGTGGTAGAGCGGCAGCGAGTGCACGGGCCGGTCCCCCGCGCTCAGGTCGAGGGCCGTGATCGCGCTCAGGTACTCGTGCACCAGGGCGCGGTGCGTCATCATCGCGCCCTTGGGCAGGGCGGTGGTGCCCGAGGTGTAGAGCAGCTGCACGAGCGTGTCGCCGCGCGGCTCGTCGCCGTCGTACGGGACGGCCGAGTCCAACCGGGCGAGCAATGAGTCGTCGGCGTCCCGCAGCGCCAGGGTGCGCACGCCGTCGGGGAGCCGGTTTGCGAGGTCCGGGTCGGCCAGGACCAGGGTGCTGCCGGACTGCCCGACGATGTAGGCGAGGTCGTCGCCGGTCAGGTTCTGGTTGACCGGGACGTGCACGAGTCCGGCGCGGGCGCAGGCGAGGAAGCCGATCAGGTACGCGTCGGAGTTGTGTCCGTAGGCGCCGACCCGGTCGCCGGGGGTGAGCCCCTGTCCGAGGAGCACGCTCGCCGCACGGGAGACCGCGTCGTCGAGTTCCGCGTACGTCCACGAGCGCTCGCGGTAGTCGACCGCTGTGCGTGCCGGGGTGCGCCGGGCGCTGCGGCGCAGCACCCCGTCAACCGTGCTGCCCTGTCCTGGCGTCATGACACATGATCCTCGGTCCGCGGCACGAGGGAGGTCAAGACGAAGGCGCCGGGGTCTCGTCCGGATGCCCGGCGGCGCGCGGCCCGCGCAGCGGGATCGCGACGGAACCCCTCTCCGGACGACATACCCATTGGTACGCTCAACCGCCCTTTCCGCCAATGATGTTGGGAGGCACGATGCGCACCCGCCTGAGACGGTTCGTGGTCACGGCCGTCGCCCTGCTCACCGCCTCGGCCACGCTGCCCGCGGCCGCGGCCGAGCGGCAGGACCGTCAAGAACATCCCTCGCACGGCGGCCTGTCGGCCGTGATCCGCTACACCGAGTACGGCATCCCGCACATCGTCGCGAAGGACTACGCGAACCTCGGCTTCGGCACCGGCTGGGCGCAGGCCGCCGACCAGGTGTGCACCCTCGCCGACGGTTTCGTGACGCTGCGCGGGGAGCGCTCCCGCTACTTCGGTCCCGACGCGGCGCCGGACGGTTCGCTGTCCTCGGCGGCCAAGAACCTCTCCAGCGACCTGTACTTCCGTGGTGTCCGGGAGGCGGGCACGGTGGAGAAGCTGCTCGCGGAACCCGCGCCGCGGGGGCCCGGGCGGGACGCCAAGGATCTGATGCGCGGCTGGGCGGCCGGCTACAACGCCTGGCTCGCTCAGAACCGCGTCACCGATCCCGCGTGCCGGGGCGCCGACTGGGTCCGCCCGGTGACACAACTGGACGTGGCCGCACGGGGCTTCGCCCTGGCCGTGCTGGGCGGCCAGGGCCGGGGCATCGACGGCATCACCGCCGCGCAGCCGCCCGCGACGGCACCCGCCGGCACGGCCGCCCCGCAGGAGACGGGCAGCGCGTCCGCGTCCGGGACCACCGGGACCCCGAACGCACAGGCCACCGCCCGGGCCGCCCGGGAGCTCTTCGACAACGCCGACATGGGGTCCAACGCGGTCGCCTTCAGCGGTGCCACGACGGCCGACGGCCGGGGCCTGCTGCTGGGCAACCCGCACTACCCCTGGCAGGGCGGCCGTCGCTTCTGGCAGATGCAGCAGACCATCCCGGGGCGGCTGGACGTCCAGGGCGGGGCCCTGCTCGGTTCGGCGACGATATCCATCGGCCACACCGCCCGCGTCGCGTGGAGCCACACCGTCGCGACGGGCGTCACCCTCAACCTCCACCAGCTCACGCTGGATCCGGCCGATCCGACGTCGTACCTGGTGGACGGCACGTCGGAGCGGATGACACGGCGGAGTGTCACCGTGGCCGTGAAGGACGGCGCGCCCGTGACGCGCACCCAGTGGTGGACGCGGTACGGCCCGGTCGTCACCTCGCTCGGCTCCCAACTGCCGCTGCCCTGGACGTCCACCACGGCGTACGCGCTGGGCGACCCGAACGCGGCCAACCTCCGCGCCTCGGACACCGCGCTCGGCTTCGCCAAGGCCCGCGACACGGCCGGCGTGCTCGCCGCTCTGCGGCGCACCCAGGGGCTGCCCTGGGTGAACACGATCGCCGCCGACTCGGGCGGGCACTCGCTGTTCACCCAGTCCCAGGTGATCCCCCGCATCACCGACGACCTGGCGCAGCGCTGCTCGACCCCGCTCGGCAAGGTCACCTATCCGTCGTCCGGTGTCGCGGTCCTCGACGGCTCGCGCGGGGACTGCGCGCTGGGCAGTGACCCGGACGCCGTGCAGCCCGGGATCTTCGGACCGGCGAAGATGCCGGTGCTGCGGGACGCGCCGTACGCGGAGAACTCCAACGACAGCGCCTGGCTGGCCAACGCGGACCGGCCGGTGACCGGGTACGAGCGGGTCTTCGGCACGATCGGCACGCAGCGGTCGATGCGCACGCGCGGCGCGGTCGAGGACGTGGCGGCGATGGCGGGCCGTGGCCGGCTGACCGTACGGGATCTGCAGGCGCATCAGTTCGCGAACCGGGTGCCGGCGGGTGATCTGGCCGCGGACGACGTGGCGCGCGCGTGTGCCGCGCTGCCGGGCGGCACGGCGACCGGCAGCGACGGCAGGGCCGTCGACGTGACCGAGGCGTGCGGTGTGCTCGCGGCATGGGACCACTCCATGGACACGGGCAGCCGCGGCGCGCTGTTCTTCGACCGGTTCTGGCGGAAGCTGACGGCCGCCGTACCGGCCGCGCAGTTGTGGAAGGTGCCGTTCTCGGCGGCGGATCCGGTCCGTACCCCGAACACGCTGAACACCGGCGCGGCCGGCTTCGCCACGGCTCTCGCGGACACTGTGACGGAGTTGGGCGCGGCGGGTATCTCTCCGGACGAGAAGCTCGGTGCGCACCAGTTCGTCGTGCGCGGTGGCGAGCGCATCCCGGTGCCGGGCGGCACCGAGTCGCTCGGGGTGTGGAACAAGGTCGAGCCGGTGTGGAACCCGGCGGCCGGTGGGTACACCGAGGTCACCACCGGGTCGTCGTACATCCAGGCCGTCGGGTGGGACGGCAGCCGCTGCCCGGTCGCGCGCACGCTGCTGACGTACTCGCAGTCGTCGAACCCGAACTCGCCGCACTACAGCGATCAGACGCGGCTGTTCTCGGGTGAGCGCTGGGTCACGTCGCGGTTCTGCGAGAAGGACATCCTGTCCTCGCCGGGCCTCAGGGTGGTCCGGGTCGGCGAGCGCCGCTGACGCCTCGCACGGGGCCCCACCCTCCACGGGTGGGGCCCCGTGCGTCAGGACCGCCGGTTCACCGGCCCACGTGGCCCAGCTTCTCGGGGTTGAGGACGGCGTAGACCCCGTCGATGCGTCCGTCCTGCACGGAAATGGTGACGACCTGTTCGATGCCGTCGACCGCGAGCGCGAGGGCGGGGGCGCCGTTGGCGTCGACGACACGTGCCTCGCCGAACGGATAGCGGGCGACCAGTCCGGCGATGAACGCGACCACGTGGTCGCGGCCCACGACCGGGCGCAGCGCCGCCCTGACCTTGCCGCCGCCGTCGTTCCAGGCGATCACGTCCTCGGCCAGCAGATCGGTCAGGCCGCTCAGGTCACCGCTCTGCGCGGCCTCCAGGAAGCTCGCCAGCAGTTTGGCGTGGTCGTCCTCGGCGAGGGCGAACTTGTCGCGTCCCGAGGTGACCCGTCGGCTCGCGCGGTGGTGCATCTGACGGCAGTTCGAGGCGGTCGTGTCCAGGATGCGCGCGATCTCGTCGTAGGGCAGGTCGAAGGCCTCCCGCAGGACGAACACCGCGCGCTCCGGCGGTGACAGACGTTCCATCAGATGCACGGTCGCGTAGGCCACCGTGTCGCGCAGCTCGGCGGTGTCGAGCGGGCCGAGCGCTCCCGTCGCGACGGGCTCGGGGAGCCAGGGCCCGGTGTACGCCTCGCGGGTGACGCGGGCCGAGCGCAATTGGTCCAGGGCGAGGCGGGTGACGACCGTGATGAGGAAGGCCCGTGGTTCGCGGACGTCCGCCCGGTCGGTGCCGGTCCAGCGGAGGTAGGCGTCCTGGACGACGTCCTCGGCGTCCCACATGCTGCCGAGCAGCCGGTAGGCGAGGCCGAGCAGCAGCGGGCGGTACGCCTCGAACTGCTCGGTCGCCTGCTCCGGAGTCTCCAACTCCTCATTCCTTTCCTGCGGTTCGGCGTACGGCCGGCTCCCTGCCGATCAGCGCCCGGCCGTCACACCATTCAACTCGGCGGCGAACCCGGCGCGCCAGGAGGCGTACCTCGGCCGCCAGTCGAGGGTGAGCACGGCGCGCGCGTTGTCGGCGCCGCGCAGCCCGTTCATGAACGCCACGCCCCAGCTGCCGACGGCGAGCCGGGCGAGTGCCGCGGGTGCCTTCTTGGGCTCCTTGGCGCCGAGCATCCGGGCCAGCTCGGGCAGCCACTCGTGCAATGGCACCGGGGTGTCGTCGACGATGTTCAACGGGCCGCTGGCGGGCTTGTCGAGTGCGGCGATCACCGCGGTGGCGGCGTCGTGGGTGTGGGTGAAGGAGAACACCGAGTTCCCGCCGCCGACCAGCGGCACCTTCCCGGCCGAGACCTGCTGCACGAAGGACCCGTCGGAGGCGTAGACGGTGCCGGGCCCGTAGAGGTGTCCGAAGCGCAGGACCGTGCCGCCCGCGTCGGCGGTGCGCAGCTCCAGCTCCTTGAGCGCCTCCAGGACCGGGACGAACTGCTTCGGCGGGCGCTGCCACAGGGGGGCGTCCTCGTCGGCGGCGCCCTGTCCGGCCGGGTCGTAGGCGTAGGCCAGGCCCTGGGCGACGATCTTCTTGACGCCCGCGTCGTGGGCGGCCTCGTACAGGTTGCGGGTGCCCTCGGTGCGCAGCCGGTTGGTCAGGGCGAAGTCGCGGGCGAGGTGGCGCGGGTCGATGGCGGCCGGGATGGCGGTGAGCATGTTCACGACCGCGTCGGGGGCCGCCTCGCGCACCGCCTTGTGCAGCGACGAGCGGTCCAGGGCGTCGGCGGCGACGGTGCCCTCGCCGGGGGTGCGGGAGAGGGCCACCACCTCGTGTCCGACCGAGGCGAGCAGCGGGACGAGCGCCCGTCCGATGACTCCGGTGGCTCCGGCGACGAGTACGCGCATGGGAATTCATCTCCTGAATGTCGGGCCCCCGGGCGGTCCGGGGAGCAGCTCCCGGGGGCGTTTCGGCATCAGGACGGGCGAGTGCGTCTCCACGTGACAGGTCGCGAATGTGACCTGCGTCACACTGCCCGGGTGCGGCCCTCCCAGTAGGGGTCCCGCAGGCGCCGCTTGTACAGCTTTCCGTTGGGATCACGCGGCATGACCTCGATGAAGTCCACGCTCTTGGGACGCTTGTACCCGGCGAGCCGCTGCTCGCAGTGGGCGAGGATCTCCGCGGCGAGCGCCGGGCCCGGTTCATGGCCCGGTGCGGGCTCCACCACGGCCTTCACCTCCTCGCCCCAGTCGTCGTGCGGGATGCCGAAGGCGGCCGCGTCGGCTACGGCGGGGTGGGTGAGCAGCGCGGACTCGATCTCGGCCGGGTAGATGTTGACCCCGCCCGAGATGATCATGTCGATCTTGCGGTCGCGGAGGAAGAGGTACCCGTCCTCGTCGAGATATCCGAGGTCACCGACGGTGAAGAAGTCTCCGATGCGGTTCTTCCTCGTCTTGGCCTCGTCCTTGTGGTACGAGAATCCACCGGTGCTCATCTTCATGTACACGGTGCCGAGTTCGCCCGGCGGCAGCTCCTTGCCGTCGTCGTCGAAGACGGCGAGTTCGCTGATGGGCCAGGCCTTGCCGACCGTGCCGGGCTTCTTGAGCCAGTCCTCGGCGGTCGCGAAGGCGCCTCCGCCCTCGCTCGCCGCGTAGTACTCCTCGACACTGTGGCCCCACCACTCGATCATGGCCCGTTTCACGTGGTCGGGGCACGGGGCGGCGCCGTGGATCGCGTGCCGCATCGACGACACGTCGTAGCGCGCCCGCACCTCCTGCGGCAGCGCCAGCAGCCGGTGGAACTGGGTGGGGACCGTGTGGGTGTGGGTGCACCGCTGGGCGTCGATGACGCGCAGCATCTCCTCGGGCGTCCATTTGTCCATCAGCGCCAGCCGGTGCCCGATGTGCAGGGAAGCGCCGGCGAACTGGAGCACCGCGGTGTGGTAGAGCGGCGAGCAGACCAGGTGCACGTTTCCGTCGAACGGCTTGATGCCGAAGATGGCGAGGAAGCCGCCGAGGTACGACTCCTCGGGGAGTTTGCCGGGCAGCGGGCGCCGGATGCCGCGCGGGCGTCCCGTGGTGCCCGAGGTGTAGTTCATGACCCAGCCGAGGGTGCGGTCGGCGGGCGGTGACACGGGCTGCCCGTCGAGGAGTTCGGTGTACGGCCGGAAGCCTTCGACCGCGCCCACGGCGTAGCGGTGCGACGCCGGGAGCCCGGCCTCGTCGGCGGCCCTCCGGGCGGCGTCCCCGAACCGTTGGTGTGCGATGAGGACCTTGGCACCGGAGTCGGAGACGATCCAGGCGATCTCGGGGCCGACCAGGTGGTGGTTGACGGGGACGAGGTAGAGGCCCGCCTGGGACGCGGCGAGGTAGGCGACGAAGAACTCGGCGCAGTTGGGCAGGACGACCGCGAAGGCGTCGCCGCGTTCGAGGCCGGCGGCGCGCAGTCCGTGGACGAGCCGGTTGGCCTCGTCGTGCAGCCGCCCCGCCGTCCACTCTTCTCCGTCCGGCGCGACGAGCGCCGTGCGCCCGGGGTCGGCGGCGGCCTGGGCCCAGAATCCGTTCGGCGGTGTGTTCACGCGCGCTCCTCCCTGCCCGCGATGCGGTTGATGCGGTCGACGGCCCTCTCGAAACCCCGCGTCAGGTCGTCGAACACGGCCTGGACGCTGCGTTCGCTGTTCATCCGGCCGACGATCTGTCCGACCGGTGTGCCGAGCAGCGGCTCCACCTCGTACTTCTGGATGCGCGAGAGCGCCTCGGCCACCAGCAGCCCCTGGAGCGGCATGGGCAGCGTCCCGGGTCCGTCCGGGGAGTCCCAGGCGTCGGTCCACTCGGTACGCAGCTGGCGGGCCGGTTTGCCGGTCAGCGCGCGGGAGCGGACGGTGTCGCCGGACCCGGCCGCCAGCAGTTTGCGGGTGACGGCACGCGAGTGCATCTCGGCCTCGGTGACGGTCAGCCACAGCGAGCCGAGCCATACGCCCTGGGCCCCCAGGCTGAGCGCCGCGGCGACCTGCTGTCCGCTGCCTATCCCGCCCGCGGCCAGGACGGGCAACGGATCTACGGCGTCCACGACTTCGGGCGTCAGCACCATCGAGGCGATCTCCCCGGTGTGCCCGCCGGCCTCGTAGCCCTGCGCCACGACGATGTCGATGCCCGCGTCGGCGTGCTTGCGGGCGTGGCGGGCGCTGCCCGCCAGGGCCGCGACCAGGACCGAGCGGTCATGGGCGCGCTCGACGACGTCGGCGGGCGGTGAACCCAGCGCGTTGGCGAGGAGTTTGATCGGGTAGTCGAAGGCGACGTCGAGCTGGCCGCGGGCGACCTGCTCCATCCAGCCGGTGATGCGCCATCCGGACGCCTCGCCCTCCGCGAGCTCGGGCACGCCGTATTTGGCGAGGGTGTCCTCGACGTACTGGCGATGGCTTTCGGGGATCATCGCCTCGACCTCGGCCTCGGTGACGCCTTCCACCTTCTTCGCGGGCATGACCACGTCGAGGCCGTAGGGCATGCCTCCGACGTGCGCCTCGATCCAGTCGAGGTCGCGGGCGAGTTCGTCCGGTGCGGTGTAGCGGACCGCGCCGAGCACCCCGAATCCGCCCGCGCGGCTGATGGCCGCGGCGACGGCGGGAAACGGCGTGAAGCCGAAGATGGCGTGCTCGACTCCCAGTCTCTTGCTCAGCTCCGTCTGCATGGGCGCAGGATGCCGCAGTCCTCCGGACGAGGGAAGGCCTTTTCTGATGCTCCGTCAGATTTCTTCACGCCTCTCCGCGAGGGTTGACACGAGCACGTCTGACAGGAAAGTTTCACTCCGCACACTGGGTCCGGAAAGATACTTTCAGGCGACGCGGGAGGCAGCTCGATGACCGAAGGCGCTGAGGAAAGAGCGGACGGCGGGCTGACCCGTCGTCAATGGGGCCGCGCCGTACTGGCCGTGGGCGGGGCGCTGGCCCTCGCCCCGCTCCCCGCAGGCCCTGCGGTGGCCGCACAGGGGAAGGGGCATCGCACGACGCTGCGCCACGGCAGCGCCCGGGAGGCGGGCCTGCTCGGCGACCATCTGGATCAACTGGTCACGGACGCCGAGGCGTTCCTCGCGCCCTCGCCCCGACACCCCTGGTACGCCGGCGCGGTGCTCCTCGCCGGACGCGGCTCGACCGTGGCCCTGCACAGGCCGATCGGCATGGCCGTGCGCTACTCGGCGTACGACGACAAGACGGACACCGGCGTGGAGTTCCCGCCGGACCAGCAGATCCCGGCCGCCGAGGACACCGTCTACGACCTCGCCTCCGTGTCGAAACTGTTCACCTCCATCCTCGCGGTGCAGCAGATGGAGCGCGGCGCGCTGGAGCTGGAGGCGACCGTCGCCTCGTATCTCCCCGAGTTCGCGGGCGGCGGCAAGCAGGACGTGACCATCCGTCAGCTCCTCACGCACACCTCCGGATTCCGCGCCTGGATCCCGCTCTACAACGCGCCGACGCGCGAGGGAAAACTCAAGCTCATCTGGGACGAGAAGCCCCTCAACGCGCCCGGCACCGTCTACCTCTACTCCGACCTGAACCTGATCTCGCTCCAGCTGGTCCTGGAGAAGATCACCGGCCGCGCCCTCGACGTGCTCCTGCACGACGAGATCACCGCGCCGCTGGGCATGAGCCGCACCCGCTACAACCCGCCCGCCTCCTGGAAGCCGCGGATCGCCGCCACCGAGGACGCACGGCTTCCCTGGTCGGGGCTGAACCGCGGCCTCGTGTGGGGCGAGGTGCACGACGAGAACGCCTACTCCCTCGGCGGAGTGGCGGGGCACGCGGGTGTGTTCTCCTGCGCCTGGGACCTCGCGGTCCTCGGCCGGACACTGCTGAACGGCGGCGCGTACGGCAAGGCCCGCATCCTGCGGCAGGAGACCGTCGACCTGATGTTCACGGACTTCAACACGGCCTTCCCCGGCGACGAGCACGGCCTCGGCTTCGAGCTCTACCAGCACTGGTACATGGGCGCGATGGCCACCCCGCGCACGGCGGGCCACACCGGCTTCACCGGCACCTCGATCGTCCTCGACCCGACGACCGACTCCTTCCTCGTCGTCCTCGGCAACTCCGTGCACCCGGTGCGCACCTGGCGATCCGGTTCCGCTCCCCGGGTCGCCGCCGCGACCAACCTGGCACGGGCCGTGCCGGTCCGCCCCGCGCGCGGGCGTACATCCTGGTTCTCCGGTACGGCGAACGCCACGACGGCCACACTGGCCCTGCCCCCGCTCGACACCGCAGCGGGCCCCGCCCGCCTGCACTGCGCCCTGTGGTGGGACACCGAACCGCAGTCGGACCTCCTCTTCCTGGAGTCCTCGACCGACGACGGAGCCACCTGGCAGCCGGTGCCGTTCACCACGGCGGCGCCCGGTAAGGAGCCTCAGGAGCATCCGGCCGGTACGGCCACCGGCTGGTCCGGGCGGGTGTGGCACCGGCTCGTCGCCCCGCTGCCGCAGACGCCACGGCTCACGCTGCGCTGGCGGTACGCGACCGACCGCCTGTACGTCGGACGCGGCGCGTACGTCGACGGCCAGCGGGTCGAGAGCGGCGACCGTGTCTTCTTCGACGAGGCACGCCCGGCGGACGCCGCCCGGATCGAGGCGGTCGGCTGGGTGGCGTCCCGGGACTGACAGCTCACGGGTGACGGCTGTGCCGGCCGGCCGGGTGGGACGCGCCCGCACCGGCCTGGCCGGGACGGTCGTGGCAGCGCCCGGCCGGAACGGTCGTGGCAGCGCCCGGCCGGAACGGTCGTGGCAGCGCCCGGCCGGAACGGTCGTGGCAGCGCCCGGCCGGAACGTTCCCGGGAGCGTTCCGGCCGACGCGCTCGTGGGCGTGCCGGGCCGGAGCGGTCGTGGGAGCGACCGGCCGGCACCGCCGTCCCGACGCTCAGCTCTGCCGGCCGGCCTCCTCCAGCACGGCCATCGCCGCGTTGTGTCCGGGCACCCCGCTCACCCCGCCGCCGCGCACCGCCCCCGCACCGCACAGCAGCACGTTGGCGTGCCGGGTCTCGACGCCCCAGCGGCCCGTGCCCTCCTGCGCGTACGGGAAGGCGAGGTCGCGGTGGAAGATGTTGCCGCCCGGCAGCCGCAGGTCGCGCTCCAGGTCGAGCGGGGTCTTCGCCTCGATGCACGGACGGCCGTCGGCGTCGGTGGCCAGGCAGTCGGCCAGCGGCTCCGCGAGATGGGCGTCCAGCTGCGCCAGCGTCGACTTCAGCAGCTCGTCCCGCACCGCGTCGTTGTCCCGTTCGAAGAGCCGGGCCGGAGTGTGCAGGCCGAACAGGGTGAGGGTCTGGTAGCCCTGGTCGACGAGGTCCTGGCCGAGGATGCTCGGGTCGGTGAGCGAGTGGCAGTAGATCTCTGAGGGCGGCGCGGCGGGCAGCTCTCCGGAAGCGGCCTGCGCGTGGGCGGCCGCCAACTGCTGGTACCCCTCGGCGATGTGGAAGGTCCCGGAGAACGCCTCGCGCGGGTCGACGGCGCTGTCACGCAGCCGGGGCAGCCGCTTGAGCAGCATGTTCACCTTGAGCTGGGCGCCCTCGGCCGGGGTGGGCGGCTCGTCGCCGGTGAGGTGGGCGAGCTCCTGCGGCGACGCGTTGACGAGGACGTGCCGGGCCGCGACGACGCCCTCGCCGTCGGCGGTCCGGTAGGTGACCTCGGCGGACGTGCCGTCCGTCGCGACGCGGATCGCCTCGTGACCGGTGGCGATCGTGGCGCCGGCGTTGCGGGCCGCGCCGGCGATCGCGTCGGTCAGCGCCCCCATGCCGCCGACCGGCACGTCCCAGGCCCCGGTGCCGCCGCCGATCACGTGGTAGAGGAAGCAGCGGTTCTGCCGCAGCGAGGAGTCGTGGGCGTCCGCGAACGTCCCGATCAGCGCGTCGGTGAGGACGACACCGCGGACCAGGTCGTCGGCGAAGTACTCCTCCACCGCGGCGCCGACCGGCTCCTCGAAGAGCATCCGCCAGGCGTCCTCGTCGTCGACGCGGGACCGCAGTTCCTCGCGCGTGGGCAGGGGTTCGGTGAGCGTAGGGAACACCCGCTCGGCGACGCGGCCGGTCATGCCGTAGAAGCGCTGCCACGCCTCGTACTCGCGGTCGGAGCCGGTCAGCCGCGCGAACGCCTCGCGGGTGCGCCGCTCGCCGCCGCCGACGAGCAGCCCGGTGGGCCGCCCGTCACGCTCCACGGGCGTGTAGGAGGAGATGGTGCGCCCGCGGACCCGGAAGTCGAGGCCGAGGTCCCGGACGATCTTCCGGGGCAGCAGGCTGACCAGGTACGAATAGCGCGAAAGGCGCGCGTCGACTCCGGCGAACGGACGGGTCGAGACGGCCGCGCCGCCGGTGTTCCCCAGACGTTCCAGAACCAGCACGGACCGTCCGGCCCGGGCCAGGTAGGCGGCGGCGACCAGTCCGTTGTGGCCACCGCCGACGATCACGGCGTCGTATCCCTCGTGTGCAGGCATGGTTCTTCGTAGCACGTGATGATCTACGTCGGCCAGGGGTGCGCGGCAAGCGGCGGGCGCCCGAGCGGGCGGGGGCGGTGCTGACTCGCCGTTCAGCGGAGGGCGGGCGGCCGGCGCTCGGCGGCCCCGACAAGACGCCCGGCCGCCGCCGGGGTACGGTGCCCGGCGCTCCCGACACGCGGCCCGACCGCCTCCGGAGCGCGGTGGCGACACCCGGCCCGGTCGTCTCCGGAGCGCGATGCCGACACCCGGCCCGGTCGCCACCGGAGCGCGATGCCGGACGTGCGCGACACTCCGCCCGGCCGCCACCGGGTGGGGTGACCGGCGCTCCCGACCCGCTGCCCCGTCGCCGGCGGAGTGCGGTGACCGGTGGCCGGTGACCGGTGGCCGTGACTCCCCGTTCAGTGGCCGCCGGACGCCCGCTGCTGTCGTAACGCCGCCACCCTGCGGTACAGCTCGACGGCCTCCTGGCCGTGTCCCAGCTGCTCCAGGCAGTGCGCCTCGTCGTTGCGGCTGCCGAGGGTGTCGGGGTGGTCGGGGCCGAGGACCCGTTCGCGGGCGGCGGCGACGGCGCGGTACTCGGTGAGGGCGTCGGCCCAGCGGCCGAGCCAGCCCAGGCCGACGGCGACCTCCCTGCGGCTGACGAGGGTGTCCGGGTGGTCGGAGCCGAGGACGCGTTCGCGGATCGCGCACACGTCACGGGACTCCGCGAGCGCCTCCTCCCAGCGGCCCATGCGGCCCAGGTTCACCCCCAGGCCGTGCCGGGCGCGCAGGGTCTCGGGGTGCGTCGGTCCCTGCACGCGGACGCGGTCGTCGATCAGGTCGCGGTAGAGCGTCAGGGCCTGCGCGCTGCGCCCGAGCCTGCCGAGGCTGATGCCGACCTCGTAGCGGGCGGCGAACGTGTCGGGGTGGTCGGGCCCCAGCGCCTGGGCACGCGCGTCGGCCACTTCCTGGTAGGCGCGGAGCGCTTCGGGCCAGTGCCCCAACTGCCCGAGGGCGTAGGCGACCTCGTACCGGGTGACGAGGGTGTCGGGGTGGGTGGGGCCGAGGACGCGGGCCCGGGCGGCGGCGACCTCGCTCGCCATGCGGTACGAGTCCTCCAGCCGTCCGAGCCTGCTCAGGTTGAACGCGAGGTTGTGGCGGCAGCGCAGCGTGTCGGGGTGGTCGGCACCCATGGCCCGCTCGCGGGCGGCGAGCACCGAGGTGTAGGTCTGGTGCGCCTCGAAGTGACGGCCCAACTGGCCGAGCACGTACGCCATTTCCTGGCGCGCAGCGAGGGTGTCGGGGTGATCGGGCCCCAGCACCCGCTCCCTGGCCTCAGCAACGTGCGCGTACTCGCGCAGCGCGTCGGCGGGGCGCCCGGTGCGGCTCAGCGTGAAACCGACCTCGTAGCGGCTGGCGAGCGTGTCGGGATGGTCGGGTCCAAGAGCGTGCTCGCGTTCGGCGGCGACGGCACGGTGCACCTCGCCCGCCTCGGTCCACCGGCCGAGCCTCCCGAGGCTCAGCCCGGCGTTGTGCCGCCCCGCCAGTGTGGTGATCAACTCCGTTGACGGGGCGGGGCGTTCGGGGGCCGCGGGCCGGGCCGTCACGGCCGCCGAGGGCCGGGCGATCCAGTCTCCGGTGAGGCCGGCCGACGCGTCCGGCGGGGTGCTGCGCAGCCCGGGTCCAGCGGCCTTGTGGCCGGTGGTCATGCCATGGGTCCAGGACGGGAGCCGGGGTTCGCGGGACGGCGGCTGTTCGGGGCGCGTCTGTGTCGAGGGCGCCACCGCACGGCGGCCCGTGACCGCCGGGGTGACCACCGTCGGCACGTACATCGGGGTGGCGCGGCCCGCACCGATGCGGCGGGCCAGCTCGCGGGCGTCCTGCGGGCGCTCCTCGGGCTGCTTGGCGAGCAGGTCCAGGATGATCCGCTCGACGTACTCGGGCAGTTCGGCGCGATGGCTGCGCGGCGGCTCGGGCGGTGTGTCGCGGTGGCCGACGAGGACCGCCCACGCGTCGTCGAGGTCGAACGGCGGTGCCCCGGTGGCGATCTCGTAGAGCACGCACCCGAACGAGTACAGGTCGCTGCGCTGGTCGACATGGGAGCCGCTGATCTGCTCCGGCGACATGTAGTGCGGCGTGCCCATGGCGATGCCGGTGCCGGTCAACCGGGAGGTGAAGCCGATGTCGTGGCCGAGGCGGGCTATGCCGAAGTCGCAGATCTTCACGGTGCCGTCGGCAAGACGCATGATGTTCGCGGGCTTCAGGTCGCGGTGCACGATGCCCTGCTGATGGGTGTAGGCCAGCGCGGCGGCCACCTGGTCGGCGACGTCCACCACGTCGGCGACCGCCAGCGGATGGTGCTTGTTGTCCTCCAGGAGCTGGCTGAGGTTGCGCCCGTCCAGCAGTTCCATCACCAGGTACAGCACTCCGTCGGACTCGCCGAAGTCGTGGACCACGGTCACACCACGGTGCTGGAGGGCCGCGGCGACGCGGGCCTCGCGGCGGAACCTCTCACGCAGGACACGCGTGAAGGACTGGTCGTGGTGCGGTCCCAGCGGCTTGAGGCACTTGACGGCGACCTGTCGACCCAACGACTCGTCGCGCGCACGCCACACCTCGCCCATGCCGCCGCGCCCTATCAGATCGAGCAGCCGGTACCGGCCCTGGATCAGCCTGGAGTCCGCCATCTCGTGTGATCGCCCCCGTCACTGCTCAGCCCGCGCCCTCCCCCGGCCCGTCCAGTATGGCGAGCTATCTGCCGACTTTGTATGGTGCGGGGCGCGAGCCGGGGCCGAGCCGTGACATGGCGCGCAGAATGTGTTTGGGCGGGAGTTGCCAGCGCAGACGTGCGGGAACACAGCGCAGGGCGGTGCCCGTGACGCGCAGGTGCCGGGTCACCGAGGCGGGCGGCGGTACGGGCCTGCCGTACAACTCGTGGGCGTACGGCGGCAGAGAGGCGTACGCCAGCCGTGCCACGCGCCGCCAGAGCACGGCGCGCGCCGGGAGCAACAGCGGGTGGACGGGCGGACGCCGCAGGAAGGCGTCCACCTCCTGGGCCTCGGGCCCCGCCGCGAGCTCCGGAAGCATCTTGTCGAAGTAGGCGGCCAGCTCGGCCCGGCTCGCCGGTACGTCCGCGGGGTCGAGCCCGACCAGTCGCGCGCTGACCAGGTGTTCGGCGACGTACCGGTCGGCCTGCTCGTCCGTCAGCCGGAAGCCGGAGCGCCGCAGCACGTGGAGGTAGGAGTCGATCTCGGCGCAGTGCACCCACAACAGCAGTCCGGGTTCGTCGACCGGGTGGCGCTCCCCCGTGCCGGGGTCGGTCGTCGTGAGCATGCTGTGAATCTTTCGCACCCTCGCCCCCGCCTTCTCGGCGGCCTCACCCGTGCCGTACGTCGTCGTGCCGACGAAGTTCGCGGTGCGCATCAGCCGGCCCCAGGCGTCGCGCCGGAAGTCGGAGTTCTGCGTCACCCCGCGCACGACGCGTGGGTGCAGGGCCTGGAGGTACAGCGCGCGGATGCCGGCGACCCACATCATCGGGTCGCCGTGCATCTGCCAGGTCACGGAGCCGGGACCGAAGAGTCCCGGGTCGCCCGGGAACGTGCTCTCCACCGTGTCAGGCTAACGCCGGACCCGGGGCATCCCCAGTCCGATCCACGAGATGATCTCGCGCTGGATCTCGTTGTTGCCGCCGCCGAAGGTGAAGATCACCGCGGAGCGGTAGCCGCGTTCGAGCTCGCCGTGCAGGACGGCCCCCGCGGAGCCCTCCTTGAGCACCCCGGGCGCGGCGACGATCTCCATCAGCCAGGCGTATGCGTCGCGGCGCGCCTCGGAGCCGTACACCTTGACCGCGGAGGCGTCCTGCGGGGTGAGGGTGCCCTCCTGGACGGCGTTCACCATCTTCCAGTTGAGCAGTTTCATGGCGTCGAGCCGGGTGTGGGTCTGCGCGAGCCGGCGGCGCACCCACGGGAGGTCGGCCACGCGGCGGCCGTCGGTGAGCTTGGTCTCCATGGCCCAGCGCTGAACGTCGTGCAGGGCCCGGATCGCCATGGTGCCGTGCGCGGCGAGCGTCACGCGTTCGTGGTTGAGCTGGTTGGTGATCAGCCGCCACCCCTTGTTCTCCTCGCCGACCCGACGGGTGACGGGGACCCGGATGTTCTCGTAGTAGCTGGCGGTGGTGTCGTGCGAGGCGAGTGTGTTGATCAGCGTGCACGAGTAGCCGGGGTCGGAGGTCGGCACCAGGAGCATGGTGATGCCCTTGTGCGGCGGGGCGTCGGGGTCGGTGCGGACGGCGAGCCAGACCCAGTCGGCGGTGTCGCCGTTCGTCGTCCAGATCTTCTGCCCGTTCACGACGTAATCACCTTCGCCGTCACGGACCGCCTTCGTCTTCAGCGCGGCGAGGTCGGTGCCGGCGTCGGGCTCGCTGTAGCCGATCGCGAAGTCGATCTCGCCGGAGAGGATCCTGGGCAGGAAGTGGGACTTCTGCTCCTCCGTCCCGAACTGCATGATCGTCGGTCCGACGGTGTTCAGGGCCATCAGGGGCAGGGGCACGCCCGCCTGGGCCGCCTCGTCGAAGAAGATGAACTGTTCCATGGGGGTCAGCCCGCGCCCGCCGTACTCCTTCGGCCATCCGACGCCGAGCCAGCCGTCCGCGCCCAGACGTCGGACGGTCTCGCGGTAGAAGCGCTTCTGCGAGGCGGGGTCGGCGTACCGGGCGTAGGCGTTGTCGGGCACCAACTGGGCGAAATAGTCACGCAGTTCGGTGCGCAGACGCTGCTGCTCCGGCGTGTATTCGAGATGCACGGCGCCTCCTGTTGCCCGGTGCCCGAGCTGGTTCTCCCGGCTGGTCGGCGCACAGAGTAGAACGTGTTGCAGAACTTGGGAATGCCGATGACGCGTCAGAGGGATTTCCCGTGGGCCCCTTCGGCGACCACCGCCACTCTTCCCCCCGGGCCGGCGCGAGACGTGGACCTCGACGTCGGCCTCACGGCGCTGCTGGACGGCTTCGAGCTGCTGATCCGGCCGGCCTGACGTCCGGTGCACGCAGGAGGGCGGCCCCGGTCGAGGACCGGGGCCGCCCTTCCGTCACCGCTCAGTGGGCCACGGGAGTCGCCCCCGCGGTGACCTCCTGCCGGTCTCCGGCGGCCGGCTTCGGCGCCAGTACCCGTTCGGCCAGGAACCCGAAGACGAGCCCGAAGGCGGTCCACAGGGTCAGCTGGATGGCGAGGGCCGCGAGCCGGAACTGCCAGAGCAGGGTGCCCGAGAAGTCCTTCGGAACCTCGTTCACGGCCGGCAGGAAGGCGTAGGCGAGACCGATCGTGAGGACGAAGAACGCGCCCGCCGCGATCGTCGCGTTCCAATTGCCGAGGCGCGGCGCGAGGCGCTTGCCCAGGATCACGGTCGCGACGGCCAGCAGCACGCTGAGCACCATCATCAGGAAGTACAGGGTCGTGCGCTTCCCGATGGTGTCGGGATCGCCGACCGACGGCGGGTTGGCCGGGTACTTCAGGAACGGCACGACATAGACCGCGAGCAGGCCCGCCACCGACAGCAGCAGCGCGCTCGCCCGCGGCCCGAAGCGGCCGATCCTGCCGAGCGCGAAGCAGTACGCGAGAGCGGCGATACCACCGAACGCGACCCCGTAGACGAGGACGCCGGTGGCCAGGCCGCCGGTGGACTGCATCGTCCGGGACACCGCTTCCACGCCGTGCTCGTGCGCGTGGGAGTGCGCCTCTTCGTAGCCGATCGCCGAGTCGACGCGCGGCTCGCCCAGGAAGTAGGCGACGACCAGGGCGAGCAGGCCCGCGGCGAGTCCCGCGAGCATGCCACGCACCAACAGGTTTCTTACGATTGAGGAATTCATCGGCTCGTACGTCCCGTGTCCGTCAGTGGCACGGGAAGCCGAGCAGGTGGCGGGCGTCGTGGACCCACTCGTGGACGTTCTCGCCGGACACGACTGCGGTGGCGCCCTGTTCGGCGCCGACGAAGTAGAGCAGGACCAGCATCAGGATGCCGAAGAAGACCGCCCAGGGGGCGATCGCGCCGATCGGCAGCTTGGCGGGTACCGCGGTGGGTGTGGCGGTCGGCTGAGCGACGGACTGCGCCATGGGGCAGAACCTCCTGGGGAACTCGCGTCCCATTTCGGTGGTGCACTGGACGACAGCCGCGGGTCTGACTTGCCCCGCCCTCACCGCCCCTGGAGTGGGGGGTTCGTGCTGGGCTTACAGTGGCGCGACCGTGCCGGATTTCCACCGGGCTTCCGCCGAGCCGTCGTCGATTTCGACGCGACGGTACCGCGTCGGCGGGTTCCGGCCAAGGGCGCACGAGGGAGCACGGGGCGCGCCCCACGGACCGGGTGTGCCGCGGATTCCCTTGCCCCGTAAGGCTTTTCGGGTCGGCGGACACCACGAAACCCATGAGAGTGAGGACATGACAAGTCGAGTGATCTTGATCTCAGCCGCGATCGGCACCGCGCTGCGCGAGGCCCGCTTCGACGACGGACGTCCGCTCGACGCGTCCGGACTGCGGCTCGCGCGGGCGGCCGCGGGACGACTGCCGGCCGCGGAGCGGCAGTGGGTCTCCCCCGTCGTGCGCTGCCGTGCGACCGCCGACGCGCTCGGCCTCGAAGGCGTGCCGGACGCACCGGAGTTGGCCGGGCTCGACGTGGGCCGCTGGCGCGGTGCGACGCTGGCGGAGGTGAGCGCCGAGGAGCCCGAGGCGGTGGCGGGCTGGCTGGCCGACCCCGGAGCCGCGCCGCACGGCGGCGAGTCGGTACGGGCGTTCTGCGACCGGGTGGCCGGCTGGCTGGACGGCACCGCGCACGTGTCGGGCCGGACGGTCGCCGTGGTCGAACCGGAGGTCGTACGGGGCGCGCTGGTGCGGGTTCTGGGGGCGCCGGACGCGGCCTTCTGGCGCGTCGACGTACCGCCCCTGACCGCCACGGAGTTCAGCGGGCGATCGGGGCGCTGGAACGTCCGCGCGGGGCGGCCGCTGGTGGAGCCGGGCTGAGGTGACGGCCGGAGCGCGCCGCCGGCCGGACCTCCGTTCGCCCCACGGAGTTCCGGTCGCCCCACGGAGTTCCGGCAGCCCGTCGGAGTTCCGGTCGCCCCACGGAGTTCCGGCAGCCCGTCGGATTACGGTCGTCCCACGAAGTTACGGTCGTCCGTCGGAGCGCCGTTCCCGGCCCGGAAGTTCCCGTCCCGTCCCGCCGTGCCGCTCCCACCCGCGCCCGGGCGGGCAGGCCGGCGGCTCCGGAGGGTGCTCGGCCCAGAACGGCCGCCACGGCGCTCGGCGCCGACCTGCCCGGACGGCGCGCTCGGCGCCGGACGGCCCGGGCCGCGCTCAGCCCAGGATCGCGAGAAAGTCCGAGCACGCCTGCGCGCAGGCACGGCACTCCTTCGCCGCGTCCTGCGCACCGTCGTACTCGTCGAAGACGTCGGCGCCCTCCAGACAGACGTCGCGGCACCATTCCACCTGGGAGCGGACGGCGGCCTCGTCCCGGTGCACCCCTTCGGACAGCACCAGGCAGGTCGCGTCGCACACTTCCGTGCACTGGATGCCCTTGCGGCGTACGAGGTCCTGTTCCTTGGGCCCGTCCGGATCCATGAGGCTCGCGCGCAGCGCACAGACCCTGGCGCACTCGGTGCACGCCTGGGCGCAGGCGAAGCGGTCCTCGAGGAACCGGATGAGCTCCTGCCGGGAAGTCGTCGATGTCACGACGCGCGGGTAGCCGCGCGCCTTCGCGTCAAACCCGTCCACCGCCTCCGGAACGCGGTCCTCGTGCGCACGGTGCGCGCCGGGGGGCCGCCCGACGTCACGCGCCGGCCGCCTCCTGAGCGATCCGGTCGAACTGGGCTCCCATCGCCTCGGAGAGCGCCTGGGCGGCGGACAGCGGGCGGACCATGACCATGAAGTCGTCGATCTTCCCGTCCTCGTCGAAGTGGAGGAAGTCGCAGCCGGTGATCTTCTTGTCGCCGACCTTCGCCTCGAAGACGAGCGCGTGGTCGCGGCCGTCCGCGCCGCCGATCTCGCGGACGTAGTGGAAGTCGGTGAAGACGCGTGTGACACCGCGGAGGATGGCAGCGGTGATCGCCTTCCCGGGGTAGGGCTTGAAGGCGACGGGGCTGTGGAAGACGACGTCGTCGGCCAGCATGTCCTCGACCGCGGCGAGGTCACCGGCCTCCACGGCCTTGCGGAAGGAATCCATCACGCCCACCTCATCCTCATACCCATACTCAACAAATTGACTATTCGCTGATCACACTAGCCACGCGGCAGGGCGCCGTCCAGCCTCGGAGACCGTTCGGCCTCGGAGACCGTTCAGCCACCCGTCGGGGCGGCCGTGGTGCCGCGCACCACCAGGCGCGGGGCGATGACGGTCTCCTCCCCCGACCCGGACCCCTCCCACGGGCCCGCTCCCTCCGACGCCCCGCCACCGGAGGCCGCATCTCCCTCCAGACGCGCCAGGGCCCGGCCGACCGCCTCCCCCGCGAGCCGGGAGATGTCCTGGCCGACGGTGGTGAGGTCGATGTGCGCGAGGCGTGACAGACGGCTGTCGTCGAAGCCCACGACGGAGATGTCACCGGGCACCGAGACGTGGGCGCGCAGGAAGATGTCGAGGACACCGGTGGCGCAGCGGTCGTTGAAGGCCAGGACCGCGGTGGGGCGGGAGTCCGCGTCGAGCAGGGCGCGGGCCGCGGCGGCGCCGTCCTCCTCGGTCGGGCCGCCCGGCAGGACCCGGGCCCGGTCGCCGAGGCCGTGCCGGTTCATGGCGGTGCGGTAGCCGCGGCGCCGTTCGGCGGCGCCCGGTGCCCGGCCGCCGTCGATGTGCGCGACGTCGCGGTGGCCGAGTGCGACGAGGTGGTCGACGGCCCGGCGGGCACCTTCGTCGTCCGCGGTACGCACGACGTCCACCCCGGCGGGGGGCGGGCGCAGCCGCCGGGCCACGGACACGACCGGGACCTGGGCGGCGAGTTCAGCCAGCCGGGCGGTGGGGGCCCGTGGTCCGAGCAGGATCAGCGCCTCGCAGCGGTCCGCCAACAGAGCCTCCACCGCCTGCTGTTCGCCGCGGCTCGGGGTGACGGCACTGAGCGCGAGCTGGTAGCCGGCCGGCTCGGCGGCGGCGTACAGACCCTCGACCAGGTCGGCGTGGAAGGGCTCCTGGAGGCCGAACTGCACGCCGAGCAGGCGCGAACGGCTGCTGCGCAGCAGGCGGGCGCGCGCGTCGGGCCGGTAGCCGATCTCCCGCGCCGCCGCGAGCACGCGCTCGCGGGTGGCGGCACCGGCACCCTTGGTCCCGCGCATCACGATGGAGACCAGGGCGACGGACACCCCCGCCCGTTCCGCGACGTCGGCGAGGGTGGGCCGCTTCCCGCCCGGACCCGAGGAGCTCGGAGACACGGCTGCCCTCCCTGTTCGGCATGGCTTCCCGTTCGGCACGACTTCCCGTTCGGCACGACTTCCCGACGAGATCGTAGACCAGCGCCGAACGCACTGGTCGGAAGTACTGCAACGTTCTAGTCCACCGCGCCCGCGACACCTTGACAAGGCGCTCGACCGCTGGCGTACTGCTGCTCCGGGACTGGAACGTTCTAGCAAATGCGAGAGCCGGAAAGCAGGCGATGCACGGTGTACACGCTGGCGGTCTGTGCCGAGATGGTCTTCGGGGACCTCCCCGTCCCCGAGCGGGCGCGACGCATCCACGACGCCGGTTTCCAGGTCGAGATCTGGGACTGGACGCGGCACGATCTGACCGCCCTGGAGCGGAGCGGGGCGGCCTTCTCCTCCATGACCGGCTACGTCCGCGGAAGTCTGACGGATCCGGACGGCGCGGACGAACTGCTGCGCACCGCCGCGGAGTCGGTGCGGGTCGCGGAGCGCCTCGGCTGCCCCCGGCTCAATCTGCACGGCACCGGTCTCGACGGCGAGGGCCTGCCGGTGACCGCGGTGACCGGCGAGGCCACCGGTCCGATGTGGATCGCCGCCCAGCGCACGCTGAGCCGGGTCGCGGACCTGGGCGAGCGCTCCGGGGTGGTCTTCACGCTGGAGAACCTCAACACCGCCGTGGACCACCCCGGTGTGCCGTTCGCGAAGGCCTCCGACACGCTGGCCCTGGTGGCGGCCGTGGACCGGCCGGGACTGCGGATGAACCTGGATCTCTACCACGCGCAGATCGGCGAGGGGAATCTGATCGAGCTGGTCCGCCGCGCCCACGGCCTGGGCCTGATCGGGGAGATCCAGGTGGCGGACGTACCGGGCCGCCACGAACCCGGAACCGGGGAGATCAACTACCCGGCCGTCGCGGCCGCCCTGACGGACCTCGGGTACGACGGCACGGTCGCCCTGGAGGCCTGGGCCTCCGAGGACAGCGACCTCGCGCTGGAGCGCTTCCGGACCGCGTTCACACCCTGACGGCGCCGGCGCCCGAGTCGCCGAATCGCCGAATTGCCGAATCGTCGAGTCGCTGAATCACCGAATCGCCAACCGACGTACGGAGAAGCCGTATGACCACGCAACAACCCCTCGCCGTCGGCCTGGTCGGCGCCGGCCGGATGGGCGCCTTCCATGCCGAGACCCTCGCCCACCGGCTGCCCGGCGTCCGCCTCGCCGCGGTCGCCGACCCGGCGCCCGGCGCCGCCCGACGCCTGGGCGACCGGCTCGGCTGTACGACGACGTACACCGAGATCGCGGAGCTGCTCGCCGACCCGCGGATCGAGGCGGTGGTGCTGGCCACTCCGGCGCGCACGCACGCCGATCTGGTCGTGGCGGCGGCCCGCGCTGGCAAGGCCGTCTACTGCGAGAAACCGATGGCCGTCACACTCGCCGAGGCCGACCGGGCGACGGCCGCGGCCCGCGAGGCGGGCGTTCCTCTCCAGGTCGGCTTCAACCGCCGCTACGACAAGGGCTTCCGTGCCGCCCACGACAGGATCGTGGAGGGCGGCATCGGCACCCCGCAGCTGCTCCGCTCGCTCACCCGTGATCCGAAGCTCGCCGATCCGGCGCTCGTCCCGCCGTGGACGATCTTCCTGGAGACCCTCATCCACGACTTCGACACCCTGCGTCATCTCAACCCGGGGGCCGAGGCGGTCGAGGTCTTCGCACTGGCGGACGCGCTGGTGCGCCCCGACTTCAAGGAAGGTGGTCTGCTCGACACCGCCCTTGTCACCATCCGCTTCGACAACGGCGCCCTCGCCACCGCCGAGGCCAGTTTCCAGGCGGTGTACGGCTACGACGTGCGCGGTGAGGTCTTCGGTTCGGCCGGCATGCTCACCATGGGCGACATGCGCCGCACTCACCTGACCGGCTACGGCCCGCGGGGCGTCACCGCCGAGTGCGTCGACTACGACCAGGACCTCTTCCACGACGCGTACGTGGCGGAGATCGCCGACTTCACCGACTGCGTCCGCCGCGGGGGCACCCAGGCGGTCACCGGCGAGGACGCGCGCGCCGCCCTCGCCATCGCCCTGGCGGCGATCCGGTCGGTCTCCGTCCGGGGACCCGTCCGGCTCGACGAGCTCAAGAGCGACTGACCCGCGTGGTCGTGCCCCGGACTTCGAGAACGGGGTCGGCGAGGACGAGCGACGCGGGGCGGGCGGGATCGGCGATCCGGTCGAGCAGGCGCTGCGCTGCGCGGCGGCCGACGTCGTGGCCGGCGTTGTCCACGGTGGTGAGCCACAGGTGGCGCAGGCGCGCGAGGTAGGTGTTGTCGTAGCCGACGAGGGAGAGGTCGCGGGGCACCTGGAGGCCGAGCTCCTCGGCGGCCGAGAGTGCGCCGACGCAGGCCATGTCGTTGAACGCGAAGACGGCGGTGGGCCGTTCGCGTGCCGCGAGCAGCCGGACCATGGCCCGGTAGCCGCCCTCCTCCGTCAGGTCGCCCTGCTCCACGACCGCCTCCCGGCCGAGCCCGTGCTCGCGCATGACGGTCTCGAAGCTGCGGCGGCGCAGTTCACCGACGGTCCCCTCCCCCGCGATGTGGGCGACGCGGTGGTGTCCGAGGGCGAGGAGGTGCTCGGTGGCGAGCCGGGCGCCGCGCTCGTCGTCGTTGGCGACGATGTCCACGCCGGGCAGTTCGGGTTCCCGTGCACCGGCCACCACCGTGGGGACCCGCGCCGCCGCGGCCCGCAGCGCCTCGGAGGGCGGGAGGGTGCCGACGGCGATCAGACCGTCGACGCGCAGGTCCATGAACGTGCGGGTGAGGTCCTCGCCGAGGCGCCGGCTGAGATGGCCGTCGGCGAGGAGCGTGTGCAGACCGGAGTCGTGCAGCCGGGAGTTCAGGCCGTCGAGCAGTTCGACGAACCAGGGGTTGCGCATGTCGTTGAGCAGCACGCCGACGGTGCGGGTGCGGCGCTCGCTGAGGCTGCGGGCCGCGGCGTTGGTGCGGTAGCCGAGTTCCTCGACGGCGGCCAGCACGACCTGCCGCTTCTCCTCGCGGACCTGGTCGGAGCCACGCAGCACGAGGGAGACCAGCGACTTCGACACCCCGGCCCGCTCGGCGACGTCACGGATCGTCGGCGCTCTCATGGTCTGGACCGTTCCACAGCGGTGGCGAGCTTGTCAAAGGGTGGCAGGAGGGTTGACACGTGCACTGATGGAGCCCAGTGTGAGCTCGAGGCAGTCTTGGACCGGTCCAAAAAGGGGCAGTCATGGTGCGTACACTCGGCGTTGCGGTCGTGGGGTTCGGCTGGATGGGACGGGTGCACACCCAGGCCTACGCACGTGTGCCGCACCATTTCCCCGGGCTCACGCTGCGGCCCGAGCTGGTCGCCGTGGCGGACGAGGTGCCGGGCCGCGCCGAGGAGGCGGTCGCGCGGTACGGCTTCGCCACGGGCACCCGCGACTGGCGTACCGTCGCCGCCGACCCACGCGTCGAGGCGGTGAGCATCGCCGCACCGAACTTCCTGCACCGCGAGATCGGTGTGGCCATGGCCGAGGCCGGCAAGCACATCTGGATCGAGAAGCCGGTGGGGCTCACCGCCGCGGACGCCCGCGCGGTGTCGCAGGCCGCGGCCAAGGCCGGGGTGCAGGGCACCGTCGGCTTCAACTACCGCAACGCGCCCGCCGTCGCCGCCGCCCGCGAACTGATCTCCTCCGGCGAGATCGGCACCGTCACCCATGTCCGCATCCGGCTCCTCAGCGACTACGCCGCACACCCGGAGGGGGCGCTGACCTGGCGCTACGAGAGGGAGTGCGGCGGCAGCGGCGTCCTGGGCGACCTGGCCTCGCACGGCGTGGACCTGGCCCGGCACCTGCTCGGCGAGATCGAGGCGCTCACCGCGGACACCGCGGTCTTCCTGCCGCGACGGGCACGTCCGGCGGGTGCCACGGCCGGCCACGCACGGGCGACGGGCGGCGAGTTCGGCACCGTGGAGAACGAGGACTACGTCAACTGCCTGCTGCGCTTCGCCTCCGGCGCCCGGGGCGTGCTGGAGGCGTGCCGGGTCTCGGTGGGCGAGCAGAACAACTACGGCTTCGAGGTGCACGGCACCCGGGGCGCGGTGTTCTGGGACTTCCGCCGCATGGGCGAGCTCGCGGTCAGCCGGGGCACGGCCTACCAGGACCAGCCGGTCAGCACGGTGTACGTGGGCCCCGGACACGGCGAGTACGCCGCCTTCCAGCCGGGCGCGGCCAACAGCATGGGCTACGACGACCTCAAGGTCATCGAGGCGCACCACTTCCTGCGGTCCATCGAGGACGGCACTCCGCACGGGGCGACGCTCGACGACGCGGTGCACAGCGCGGAGATGCTCGACGCGATGGCACGCTCCGCCGAGCGGGGTTCCTGGGTGAGCCTCGCATGACCGGAGTCCTGCGCGGCGCGACGCGGGGCTTCGCCCGGGGCGACGCGGGCAGCGGACCTGCGAGGTGGGGGTGTGAGGGTGGCCGTGCCGCCCGACGAGGGCCCCGACAGGTGCGGGCACCTCTCACCCGCGAAAACCCGTTGGAACGACGACGGCCGCGGTGATTAGGGTCGGGTCATGAGTACGCGCACCTTCCGCATCACTGTTCGCGGTGTCTTCGACGGGCTCGGCGCCGACCAGCGGGCCGAGCTCCTTGCCCGGGCCGCCGAGCACGACGTCCTGCGCGCGGCGTTCACCCCCGAGGGTCACCTCAGCTACGACATCGCCGCACGCCCCGCCTTCACCTTCCGCTTCCTCGATTCGGGGGACGCCGAGGAGGACATCCTGGAGGCGACCGAACGCGCCGAGGAAGCCGCGAGGGCCTGGCTCGGCGAACGCGGTTACGGCTACAAGAACCTCAGGTCGCAGGCCGAGGACCTGTCCCAGGCGCCGCTGGGCAAGCGACAGCGCCGCGAGGCCGCCCGCAAGGGCGTGTGAGCCCGGCTCCGCGACCCCCGCGCGTACGGCGTCGCCGTGTCCGGTGCCGGACCGACGGCGCGCACCACGCGCGCCGGCCTCCCGGCCGCCTGCCACCTCCTCCGGTGTCTCCCCGCGTTCCGTGCTCAGGGCCGCACGAGCAGCTGGAACTCGAAGGCGTACCCCGAGGCACGGTAGATGTGGGTGCCGTACTCGACCGCGCGGCCCGTGTCGTCGTACGCGGTGCGCCGCATGGTGAGCAGGGCCGCGCCCGCAGGTTCGTCCAGGCGTTCCGCTTCGCCGGCGCCGGCCGAGCGGGCGCCGACCGACTGGCGTGCGCTGTGCAGGGTGATGCCGGCGGCACGCATCATGCGGTACAGCCCGGTCGACTCCAGCCGGGCGGTGTCGAGGTCCAGGAGTCCCTCGGGGATGTGGTTGCACAGGACGGCCACGGGCCGGCCGTGGGTGAGGCGCAGTCGTTCCAGACGGTGGACTCCGCCGCCCTCCGCGATGCCGAGGGCGGCGGCGACCTCGCCGTCCGCCGGCTCGACCGCGTTGTGCAGGACGAGGGTCGTGGGGAGCTGGCCCGCGTTCTCCAGGTCGTCGTAGAGGCTGGTGAGTTCCAGCGGGCGCTTCACCTGGCTGTGCACGACCTGCGTGCCCACGCCGCGGCGGCGGACCAGGAGTCCCTTGTCGACCAGGGTCTGGATGGCCTGGCGGACGGTGGGGCGGGACAGGCCGAGGCGTCCCGCGAGTTCGACCTCGTTCCCGAGCAGGCTTCCGGCGGCCGGTGTGCCCCGCTGGATACCTGCCTCCAACTGCCGTGCGAGCTGGTAGTAGAGCGGCACGGGACTGTTCCGGTCGAGCGTGAAGTCGAGGTCCGCGGGCGGGACGGCGGTCGTCGCCCGCGGGGATCCGGCGGCCTGCCGGGTTCGCCCCCTTGGCATCGTGTCCTCCTGACGGTCGAGCCACCGGGCCCCCGGTGCGGGGCCCTCGGGCGGCGGGGAGTTCAGAGGTGGTGCCGACGGTCGGCGACCCGACGGTCGTAGCGTTCACGGGCGCGCACGGCGGGTTCGCGGGCGGCGACCTCCGCGACGGGCACGTCCCACCAGGCCTCGGCCGCCGGGGCGGTGGGCGTCGGGTCGGTCTCGACGTACACGCAGGTCGGCCGCTGCGATCCGCGCGCTTCGGCGAGGGCGTGGCGGAGTTCGCCCACGGTCTTGGCGCGGAGCACGTCCATGCCGAGGCTGGCGGCGTTGGCGGCGAGGTCCACCGGGAGCGGGTCGCCGGTGAAGGTGCCGTCGGGGGCGCGGTAGCGGTAGGCGGTTCCGAAGCGTTCGCCGCCGGTCTCCTCGGACAGGCCTCCGATGGAGGCGTAGCCGTGGTTCTGGATCAGCACCAGGTTGACGGGCAGGTGCTCCTGGACGGCGGTGACGATCTCGGTGGGCATCATCAGGTACGTGCCGTCACCGACCAGTGCCCAGACCGGGGCGTCCGGCGCTGCCTGCTGGACTCCGACGGCGGCCGGGATCTCGTAGCCCATGCAGGAGTAGCCGTACTCCAGGTGGTACTGGCGCGGGCCGCGGGCCCGCCACAGTTTGTGGAGGTCTCCGGGCAGTGATCCGGCCGCGTTGACGATGACGTCGTCGTCACCGACGACGGAGTCCAGGACGCCGAGGACCTGTGTCTGGGTCGGGACCGCGTGCTCGTCCGGCGCGCGGAACGCGGCCTCGACGATCTCCTCCCAACGGCGTTTGCCCTCGCGGTACTCGGCCTCGTAGGCGGGGTCGACGCGGTGCGCGGCGAGGGCCGCGGTCAGCGCCTCCAGGCCGGTGCGCGCGTCGGCCACCAGAGGCCGGGCGGCGAGCTTGTGCGCGTCGAGGCCGGTGATGTTGAGGTTGACGAAGCGGACGGCCGGATTTTGGAAGAGCGTCCGGGACGCGGTGGTGAAGTCGCTGTAGCGGGTGCCGACGCCGATGACCAGGTCGGCGGTGCGCGCGACGGCGTCGCACACGGCGGTGCCGGTGTGGCCGATGCCGCCGAGGTCGGCGGGGTGGTCGTGGCGGAGCGATCCCTTGCCGGCCTGGGTGGAGGCGACCGGGACTCCGGTGGCGTCGGTGAACGCCCGGAGGGCGTCCTCGGCCTCGCTGTGGTGCACTCCCCCGCCCGCGACGAGGAGGGGGCGCCGGGCGGCGCGGATCGCCCGTACGGCCTCGGCGAGTTCGACCGGGTCGGGCGCGGGACGGCGTACCGGCCACACGCGTTCCGCGAAGAACGCCTCGGGCCAGTCGTAGGCCTCCGCTTGTACGTCCTGGGGCAGCGCGAGCGTGACGGCGCCGGTCTCGACGGGGTCGGTCAGGACCCGCATGGCGCTCAGCGCGGACGGGATCAGTGCCTCCGGGCGCGTGATCCGGTCGAAGTAGCGGGAGACCGGGCGCAGTGTGTCGTTGACGGAGACGTCGGCCTCGACGGGGTGCTCCAGCTGCTGGAGCAGTGGATCGGCGGAGCGGGTGGCGAAGTAGTCGCCCGGCAGGAGCAGTACGGGCAGCCGGTTGATCGTCGCGAGGGCCGCGCCGGTGACGAGGTTGGTGGCGCCGGGGCCGATGGAGGTGGTGACGGCCTGCGCGGAGAGGCGGTTGAGCTGGCGGGCGTGGGCGACGGCCGCGTGCACCATGGCCTGTTCGTTGCGCCCCTGGTGGAAGGGCATGGCGTCCTCGCCGGCCTCCAGGAGGGCCTGGCCGATGCCGGCCACGTTGCCGTGTCCGAAGATGCCCCAGGTGCCGGCGATCAGCCGGTGGCGTACGCCGTCGCGCTCGCTGTACTGGACGGACAGGAAGCGCACCAGGGCCTGGGCGGTCGTCAGGCGGCGCGTGGTGGGGCTCATCGGGACCTCTCGGGGGCGGTGTAGAGGGGCAGTCGGGGATCTACGGGCTGCTCGGGCCAGGTGTCGCGGATCCAGGCGTGGTCGGGGTGGTCGCAGATCAGCCAGGCGCGCTCGGTGCCGGGTCCCGCCATGACGTTCAGGTAGTACATGTGGTGGCCCGGCACGGCCATGGACGGTCCGTGCCAGCCGTCGGGGACGAGGACGACGTCCCCGTCGCGGACCTCGGCGAGCACGTCCGTGCCGCGTCCGTCTCCCGAGGGCGAGACGCGGTGGTAGCCGAGGCCCGGCGTGCCCCGATGGCCGGCGAACTCGAAGTAGTAGATCTCCTCCAGTTCGGACTCGATGCCCGGCCGGTGCTCGTCGTGCTTGTGCGGAGGGAAGGAGGACCAGTTGCCGCCGGGGGTGATCACCTCGACGGCGATGAGGCTGTCGCACTCGAATCCGTACTCCGGGCCGGCTCCGGCGGGGGCCGCGGCGGCGAAGTTGTTGACCTGCCGGGAGCAGGTGCCGCTGCCGCGCAGTTCGACCGGCACGTTCGAGGCCGGGCCGTAGCGCGCGGGCAGCCTGCGGGTGCAGCGGGCTCCGGTGAGCGCGAACCGTCCGCCGTCCTCGGAGACGATCGCGACGTCGGCGTCGCGAGGCACGTACGCGAAGTCGGTGACGCCGCTGAAGACATCGGCCCGGCCGGTCAAGGAGAACGTCTCGCCGTCGACGGAGACGGTGCACCCGCCGGACAGCGGAAGCACGATCCATTCGCTGTCGCCGGTGTCGAGGCCGTGCGTGCCGCCGGGCGGCAGTTCCAGTACGCGCAGACTCGAGTGGCCCCAGCCCGCCGACTCGGGGTTCACGTCCACGGCGTAGGCGCCGGTCGCGGCCTTGCCCGCGGGGAGATGGTGCGCGGTGGTCATCGGGCGTCTCCTGCAAAGGGGTTGGGGCGGGGGCTCGGGCACGGGGGCTCGGGTGGTGGCTCGGGCACGGGGTTCTGGCGGGGGCTCGGGCCGGCGTCTCGCCCACGGGACCGGGCCTGTGACTCGTCCTTCGGACCGGGCGAGTGGCTCGTCCACGGGACCGGGCGAGTGGCTCGTGCGCAGGGCATCAAACGGGTTGTTCCTGCGCGGAGTTCACGCGAGCGGCCGGCGCGCAGGGCCGACGGGAGGCTCACGCAAGGAGGTTCAGAGCAGCCCGACCGCGGTGTCCACCGCGCTCTCCACGCTGCCTTCGGCGGGATACAGCAGCGACCGTCCGACGACCATGCCCTGGACGGTGGGCAGCCGCAGGGCCTTGCGCCATCTCTCGTAGGCGCCTTCCTGGTCCCCGGCCACGTCGCCGCCGAGCAGCACCGCGGGCAGGGTGGACGTCTCCAGCACCTGGGCCATGTCGTCGGGGTCGGCGGTGACGGGGAGTTTGAGCCAGGTGTAGGCGGAGGTGCCGCCGAGCCCCGAGGCGATGGCGATGGAACGGGTGACGGCCTCGGCACCGAGGTCGTTGCGGACCGTGCCGTCCACCCGGCGCGAGACGAACGGCTCGACGAACAGAGGGAGTCGGCGGGCCGCCATGTCGTCGACGGCGCGGGCGGTGCTCTCCAGGGTCTCCAGTGATCCGGGGTCCTCGTGGTCGATACGCAGCAGGAGCTTGCCGGCGTCGAAGCGGAGCCGTTCGATATCCGCGGCGCGGTGGCCGGTGAAGCGGTCGTCCATCTCGAAGGACGCCCCGGCGAGCCCGCCGCGGTTCATGGAGCCCATCACCACCTTTCCGTCCAGGACGCCCAGGAGCAGCAGGTCCTCGAGGATGTCGGCGGTGCCGAGCACCCCGTCCACACCGGGCCGTGACAGGGCGACGCAGAGGCGTTCGAGGAGGTCCGCGCGGTTCGCCATGGCGAGCCGGTGACCGCCGACGCCGAGCGCGCCGCGGGCGGGGTGGTCGGCGGCGACGATCATCAGCCGGCCGCTGTCGCCGACGAGCGGGCGACGGACACGGCGGGCGGCCGCCTCGGCGATGGCCTCCGGGTGCCGGGCACGCACCGTGACGAGGTCGGGGATGCTGATACTCAAGTCGGGCTCCGTTCGGGGGTGGCCTCGGTCAGCCGCGCGCGAGAAGGTCCTCGACCTCGGACTCGGTGGGCATGGCGGAGGAGCAGGCGAGCCGCGACGCGACGATCGCGCCGGCCGCGTTGGCGTAGCGGATGGTCTTCTCCAACGGCAGTCCGGCCAGCAGGCCGTGGCAGAGCGAGCCGCCGAACGCGTCTCCCGCGCCGAGGCCGTTGACGACCTCGACGGGGACGGGCGGGACCTCTGCGACGGTGCCGTCGCGGTGGACGGCGAGAACTCCGTCCGGACCCTGTTTGACGACGGCGAGTTCGACGCCCGCGTCGAGCAACGCCTGGGCGCAGGCTCGCGGTTCGCGGACGCCGGTGGCGATCTCGCACTCGTCGAGATTGCCGACGGCCACGGTGGCGTGGCGCAGGGCCTCGGCGTAGTACGGGCGCGCGGAGTCGGGGTCCTTCCAGAACATGGGGCGCCAGTCGAGGTCGAAGACGGTGATCCCCGACCTGTCGCGCGCCTTCAGCGCAGCGAGCGTGGCCGAGCGGCTGGGCTCCTCGCTCAGGCCGGTGCCGGTGATCCAGAAGACGCGTGCCGCGCGAATGGCGAAGAAGTCCAGTTCGTCGGTGCGGATCTCCAGGTCCGGTGCCTTGGGCTGCCGGTAGAAGTACAGCGGGAAGTCGTCGGGCGGGAAGATCTCGCAGAACGTGACCGGCGTGGGGTAGGCGTCCACCGGTGTGACCCAGCGGTCGTCGACGCCGAACTCCTTGAGCGCCTGGTGGAGGTAGCCGCCGAAGGGGTCCTGACCGGTGCGGGTGATCACCGCGGTGCTCCGGCCGAGTCGTGCGGCGGCGACCGCGACGTTGGACGCGGAGCCGCCGAGGAACTTCCCGAAGGACTCGACCTGTGCGAGTGGAACCCCCGTCTGCAGGGGGTAGAGATCGACGCCTATGCGTCCCATGGTGATGAGGTCGAAGGAATCAACGGACTCAGGCATGCGTGACGCTCCTGATGCGTGGGATGCGGGCCGACGGGGCGCCCGATGCCTCTTAGGTGTAGGACCCTTCGTTCCCCTGTGTCAAGAGTATGTACGGACATTCGGACCTGCTCCTGAAATGATGTCTTAACAAAGTATTGACAGGCGGGTGCAACAGGGACTTGTATCCCGTCCCAACGAAGCAGCCGCGGCACCACCACACGACCCGGACCCCCGGTCCGGGCCCCGCTGGGTCTTGCGCCCCGCGCCGTCCCCTTCCCTTTCCCCGTCGCACAGTGAGGTGCTGGAAAGATGGACCGCACGTTTCACACCCGTTCACGCAGAATCGCCCCGCTCGTAGCGGTGGCGGCGGCATCCGCCCTCCTGGTCGCCGGCTGCTCCAGCAGCTCGGGCGGCAAGAAGGCGGAGGAGAGCAGCGCCGACGGGTCGGCCGGCAAGGCCAACACGCCCCGGATGACGGTCGCGCTGGTCACGCACCAGGCCCCCGGCGACACGTTCTGGGACATCGTCCGCAAGGGTGCGGAGGCCGCGGCCGCCAAGGACAACATCAAGCTCGTCTACTCCGCGGACCCGAACGCGGGCACCCAGGCCAACTTCGTCCAGAACGCGATCGACCAGAAGGTCGACGGCATCGCCATCACCCTCGCCAAGCCGGACGCCATGAAGGACGTCGTGGGCAAGGCGAAGTCGGCGGGCATACCCGTGGTCGGGCTCAACTCCGGTGTCAGCGACTGGAAGAAGCTGGGCCTGATGTCGTTCTTCGGCCAGGACGAGACGGTGGCGGGCGAGGCGCTCGGCAACAAACTCAACGCGGAAGGCGCCAAGAAGGCCGTCTGCGTGATCCAGGAGCAGGGCAACATCGGTCTGACCCAACGCTGCGACGGCGTGAAGAAGACGTTCAGCGGCACGACGGAGACGCTCTACGTCAACGGAACCGACATGCCGTCCGTGAAGTCGACGATCACCGCGAAGCTCAAGCAGGACAAGGCCATCGACTACGTCGTCGCCCTCGGCGCCCCCTTCGCGCTGACCGCCGTGCAGTCGGTGGGCGACGCCGGCAGCAAGGCGAAGATCGCCACCTTCGACCTCAACAAGGACCTGACCACGGCCATCGGCAAGGGCACCATCCAGTTCGCCGTGGACCAGCAGCCCTACCTCCAGGGCTATCTGGCGGTCGACTCCCTCTGGCTCTACAAGAACAACGGCAACTACAGCGGCGGCGGTGAGCAGCCGACCCTGACCGGCCCGGCCTTCGTCGACAAGAGCAACGTCGACGCCGTCGCCAAGTTCGCCTCGAAGGGCACCCGGTGATGAGCATGGCCCAACAGGCTGAGCCGGCGGTGACCACACCGCCGGCCCCCGGCCCCAAGGAGACCGACGGGCGGACGGCGCAACGCCCCCTGGCGCTCAGACTGCTCGCCCGCCCCGAGGTCGGTGTCTTCCTCGGTGCGGTCGCCGTGTTCGTCTTCTTCCTCGCGGCGGCGCCGTCGGTCCGCTCCGGCAGCTCGATGGCGACCGTGCTCTACCAGTCGTCGACGATCGGCATCATGGCCCTGCCGGTGGCCCTGCTGATGATCGGCGGCGAGTTCGACCTGTCGTCCGGCGTCGCCGTGATCACCTCGGCGCTCACCGCGAGCATGCTCAGCTACCAACTGACCATGAACGTCTGGGCCGGCGTGATCACCGCCCTCGTGGTGTCACTGGCGGTCGGCGCGTTCAACGGCTGGATGATGGTCCGCACCGGGCTGCCGAGCTTCCTCGTCACCCTCGGCACCTTCCTGATCCTGCAAGGCGTGAACCTCGCGATCACCAAACTGGTGACCGGCAACGTGGCCACCGACGACATCAGCAACATGGACGGCTTCGGCCAGGCGCGGAAGATCTTCGCCTCGTCCTTCGACGTCGGCGGCGTCCAGGTGAAGATCACCATCGTGTGGTGGCTGGTCTTCGCCGCGCTCGCCACCTGGGTGCTGCTCCGCACCAAGTACGGCAACTGGATCTTCGCGGTCGGCGGCAACCAGGAGAGCGCCCGCGCGGTCGGCGTACCGGTTACCTTCACCAAGATCACGCTGTTCATGACCGTGGGCTTCGGCGCCTGGTTCGTGGGCATGCACCAGCTGTTCTCCTTCAACACCGTGCAGTCGGGCGAGGGCGTCGGCCAGGAGCTGATCTATATCGCCGCCGCCGTGATCGGCGGCTGCCTGCTCACCGGCGGCTACGGCTCCGCGATCGGCCCGGTCTTCGGCGCCTTCATGTTCGGCATGGTGAACCAGGGCATCGTCTACGCCGGTTGGAACCCCGACTGGTTCAAGGCCTTCCTCGGCGTGATGCTGCTCGGCGCCACGCTCATCAATCTGTGGGTCCGCCGCACGGCGACCCGGAGGTGAACCGACCCATGACCATCAAAGGTTCCGGCCCCTCCGGCGCCGTACTCCAGGACACCCCGGCCGACGACGGCACCACCCCGATCGTCGAACTCCGCGCCGCCGGCAAGTCGTACGGCAACATCCGCGCCCTGCACGGCGTCTCCCTCACCGTCCGCCCGGGCCAGGTCACCTGCGTCCTCGGCGACAACGGCGCCGGCAAGTCCACCCTCATCAAGATCATCTCCGGGCTGCACCAGCACACCGAGGGCGAGTTCCTCGTCGACGGGCGGCCGGTCCGCTTCGGCAGCCCGCGCGAGGCCCTCGACGCCGGCATCGCCACCGTCTACCAGGACCTCGCCACCGTCCCGCTGATGCCGGTCTGGCGGAACTTCTTCCTGGGCTCCGAGATGACCCGCGGCCCCTGGCCGGTACGACGCCTGGACATCGCGCGGATGAAGCGGACCGCCGACCAGGAACTGCGCAACATGGGCATCGTCCTGGACGACCTGGACCAACCCATCGGCACGCTGTCCGGCGGCCAGCGCCAGTCCGTGGCCATCGCCCGCGCCGTCTACTTCGGCGCCCGCGTCCTCATCCTCGACGAACCGACCGCGGCGCTCGGCGTCAAGCAGTCCGGCGTCGTCCTCAAGTACATCGCCGCCGCCCGCGACCGCGGACTCGGCGTCATCTTCATCACCCACAACCCGCACCACGCCTACATGGTCGGTGACCACTTCAGCGTCCTTCGGCTCGGCACCATGGACCTCAGCGCGGACCGCGACGAGGTGGGCCTGGAGGAGCTCACCAACCACATGGCGGGCGGCGCCGAACTCGCCGCGCTCAAGCACGAACTGGCGCAGGTACGCGGCGTCGACGTCGAGGGGCTCCCGGAAGCCGAGGACCTCCAGGCCACCGCCCCCGTACCGGCCACCGAGGAAGGGACCTCCTGACATGACCCAAGCCCTGGACCGCATCCGGGTCGGCTCGGCCCCGGACTCCTGGGGCGTCTGGTTCCGCGACGACCCGCACCAGGTGCCCTGGGAACGCTTCCTGGACGAGGTCGCCGAGGCGGGCTACTCCTGGATCGAGCTCGGCCCGTACGGCTATCTGCCGACCGACCCGGCCCGGCTCGCCGACGAGGTGGCCGCCCGCGACCTGCGGGTGTCGGCCGGGACGGTCTTCACCTCCCTGCACCACGGGCCGGCCGTGTGGGACGCCACCTGGGAGCACGTCGGCCAGGTCGCCGCGCTCACCCGCGCCGTGGGCGGCCGGCACCTGGTCGTCATCCCCTCCTTCTGGCGCGACGACAAGACCGCCGAGCTCCTCGAACCGCGGGAGCTGACCGCCGAGCAGTGGGCCCATCTGACCAAGGGCATGGAACGGCTCGGTCACGAGGTCAAGGAGACGTACGGCCTCGACATCGTGGTCCACCCGCACGCGGACACCCACATCGACACCGAGGACCACGTCGAACGCTTCCTCGACTCCACCGACTCCGACCTCGTCAACCTGTGCCTGGACACCGGGCACTACGCCTACTGCGGCGGCGACAGCGTCAAGCTCATCGAGACCTACGGCGAACGCATCGGCTACCTCCACCTCAAGCAGGTGGACCCCACCGTCCTCGCCGACGTCGTCGAGAACGAGATGCCGTTCGGTCCCGCCGTGCAGCGCGGTGTGATGTGCGAACCCCCCACGGGCGTACCGGATCTGGAGCCGGTGCTGGCCGCCGCCCAGCGACTGGGCGTCGACCTGTTCGCCATCGTCGAGCAGGACATGTACCCCTGCGAGCCGGACAAGCCGCTGCCCATCGCCGTCCGCACCCGCGCGTTCCTCCGCTCCTGCGGCGCCTGACCACCCGAAGGGACCACCGACCACCATGACCCAGCACGCAACCCTCGGGGTCGCCGTCATCGGCACCGGCCGGATGGGCGCCGACCATGTGCGCCGCATCTCCGAGGTGACCAGCGGGGCGCGGGTGAGCGCCGTCGTGGACATCGACGCCGAGCGGGCCAAGCAGCTCGCCGCCGGCATCGCCGGATGCACCGCGTACACGGACCCGGCCGCCGCGCTGGCCGCGGACGACGTCGACGCCGTGATCGTCGCGTCCCCCGGACCCGCGCACGAGGCGGCACTCCTCACCGCCTTCGAACACGACCTGCCGGTGCTGTGCGAGAAGCCGCTCACCCCTGACGCGGCGTCGGCGCTGCGGGTCATGGAGGCCGAACAGCGGCTCGGCCACCGGCGGGTCCAGGTCGGGTTCATGCGGCGCTACGACGCCGAGTACCTGAGGCTCAAGGCACTGCTGGACAGCGGTGAGCTGGGCCGGCCGCTGATGCTGCACAACCGGCACCGCAACGCCGACGTCCTGCCGTACTTCACCGAGCAGATGCTCATCAACGACTCCGTCGTGCACGAGATGGACGTCGCCCGCTGGCTGCTGGACCAGGAGATCACCGCGATCACCGTGATGAAGCCGAGGCCCTCGGGCAACGCGCCCGAGGGCCTGTCCGACCCGCAGTTCGTCGTGTTCGAGACGGACGGGGGCGTCCTGGTCGACGTGGAGATCTACGCGAACTGCCGCTTCGGCTACCAGGTGCAGGCCGAGGCGGTCTGCGAGAACGGCACGGCACGCATCGGCGAGGCCCACGGAATGCTCGTCAACACGGCCGGACGGTGGGGCGGTTCCATCGCCCCCGACTTCGTGGAGCGCTTCGTGGACGCGTACGACCGTGAGGTGCAGGCCTGGGTCGACGCCACTCTGCGCGGCGAGGTCACCGGACCCAGCAGCTGGGACGGCTACGCGGCGGCCGCCGTCTGCGAGGCGGGGGTGCGTGCCCAGGCGGAGGGCCGCCGGACGGAGGTCGAGCTGATCGCCCGGCCCGCGCTGTACCGCTGAACCGGCGGCCGTCCACCCGGCGGCCGCCCCGACGGTTCCCGCGGCCCTCCTGCTCCGGGACGACCGGTCGCGATACCGGGGCGCCGCTCGGGCACCGGCGGATCGGGCGTGCGCGGCGCCCCGGCCGTCGTCCGCGCCTGCGGGCGGCCCGGAGACACCTGCGGTCCGTCCCCGCCGCGCGCGCATCCGGCGGGGGTCGCACACGACTCGTCGGCCGCGGGCGTCCGCCCACGTGACCATCACCCCTCGCGCCGGATTCGACCAGCCGTCCAAGGCGTTGCCGCTTCCACACGGTGCTTGCCGGAACGCTCACCGCCAAGCCCGTTGACCAGGAGTGACGAATCTCCCCGATTACACTGCAGGCGGCCGGTCACGTAGTGCGGCCGCCTGCCGCACCATGCCGCCGCGTCCGCGGCCCGACAGGGCGCGACGCCCCGTGGACAACACCCGACGCGCCGGCCGGAACGTCGCCACAGGCACAGGAGAGCCGGAGATGAGCATGCCCGAGTCGCTGAGAGTGCGCCGGGAAGTGTCCCCGGTGGAGTTGTTCTACGACCTCGTCTTCGTCTTCGCGGTCTCCCAGCTCTCCCACCACCTCCTGGAACACCTCACTTGGCGGGGCGCCGCGGAGACCGCCGTGCTGCTGGTCGCCGTCTTCGGCACCTGGGTCTACACCAGCTACGTGGCCACGCTGCTCGACGTCCACCGTGACGTCACCCGATGGATGGTGGTCATCGTCATGGGCCTGGGGTTGTTCATGAACTCCGCGATTCCCCGCGCCTTCGGGGAACGGGCCTGGGTCTTCGTCGTAGCGCTGCTGCTGATCCTGTTCTTCGTCTGTGCCGTGACCGCCGTGGCCGGCCGAACCGACACGCTGCGTGAGCACTTCCGCCGCACCCTGATCTGGATCTTGGCCTCCGCCCCGCTGTGGATCGTCGGAGCCATCGCGGGCTCCGGGCCCCGCCTGTGGTGGTGGGCCGTTGCCGCCTTGATCGACCTGACCGGCACCTGGCTGGCCCACCCGCTGCCCGGCCGCGCCCTCAGCAGCCAGGAACTCCCCTTCGACTCCGATCACATGATCGAACGCCTCCGGCTGTTCTTCATCATCATCCTCGGTGAAACCGTCCTCACCACAGGCACCGCCATGGCCGACACCCCTGTCGACGTGTCCAGTGTGCTCGCGGCCATCGGCGCGTTCACCGCCCCGGTCTGCCTGTGGGCGGTCTACTTCGGCGGTGCCGAGGACGCCTTCACCACTGCCGTCGCCACCACCACCGATCCCTTGCGGTCAGTCCGGATGGGCACGAACAGCGCCTACGCCGTACTGGCCGCCCTGGTTGCCCTCGCTGTCGGCAGCGAACTCGCCATCGTCCACCCTCTCGGCCACGGCTCCCTCGCCCTTGCCTTCCTCCTTTTCGGCGCTCCAGCGCTCTATCTCGCCGCCACCGCCTGGTTCTTCCGCACCACCACCCATGGAGCCTGGACCGAACGACTTCTCGCCTGCGCCGCCTGCCTGGCGGCCGGCATCGCTGCGATCTGGCTGCCCGCGCTCGCCTCCCTCGCCGTCCTCGACATCATCCTCATCGCGACCGCCACCGCCCTCTCGCACGTCCACAAGAATCTGACACGCTCTCTGCACGCCACCTCCGAAACCTGACGCCCTGCCAGAACCGGCGCGACATGATCCGTCCCGATGGCTCGCGAAGCCCATCGACAAGGGTCCGGCGGCTGTCCGTCAGATCGCCCACCGGGTGCGGTCCCGCGTTTTCCTCGAGACCAAGTCCGCTGCAGGTTTGGGTGACGGATTGACCTGCCCCACCTCTCAGGTTCCAGTTCTGCCGGCTGACTGACGGCCTTCACGAAAGGCTGCCGACATGTCCTGCGCCTGCTTCGCCACCTGCGAGCAGCAGGAGCCGTTGATGGGCTCAGTCTTCTGACGGAACGTCAAGTTGATGGTCGGTAGCCCAGGAAGCGAGGGTACGCAGCCGTTCGTGGGTGGGGGTGCCGACGGCGGCGGTCCAGATGACGAGCTGCTGCTCCGGGTCGGTGCTGGCCGTGAGCGTGTCCCAGTCGAGGGACAGTTCACCGACGGCGGGGTGGTTGAGCTTCTTGGATCCGACGGCGCGGGTGGCCACGCGGTGGGCGGCCCACCACTGGCGGAAGTGGGGGTCGAGGACGGACAGTTCGCCGACGAGCGCGGTGAGGCGGGGATCGTCGGGATACTTGGCGGCCTCCATGCGCAACTGGGCGACGGCCGTACGTGCGACGTTCTCCCAGTCGGCGTACAACGTGCGCATGGCCGGGTCGGTCATCAGGATCCGGAGGAAGTTGCGGTGCTTCTCGGAGATCGTCGCGAAGTCCGTGATGAGGGCGGCCGCAAGCTGGTTCCAGGCGATGATGTCCCCGCGCCGTCCGAGGACGATGGCGGGTGTGGCACTGAGGTCGTCCAGCAGTCGCTGGAGCTGCGGCTGGACCTTCTGCCGGGCGCGATTGCGCGGGCGCGGGGTCTGCTTCCCGGCGAGACCGAAGACGTAGGTGCGCTGGTCGTCGTCGAGGTGCAGGGCCTGTGCCAGAGCGATCAGAACCGCTGTGGACGGCTGGAGGCGGCCCTGCTCCAGCCGGGTGTAATAGTCGGTGGAGATCGCGGTGAGCTGAGCCACCTCTTCGCGACGCAGGCCACCGACGCGGCGCCGCCGTGGCGGGTCGGGAAGGCCGACGGTGCGGGGGCCGAGTTCGGCCCGGCGGGCCTTGAGGAACTCGCCCAGCTCGTTCAGATGCGCGTCAGGGCTCATGAAGTCAGTCTCGCATCGCCGTTCCCGCGCGAAGGGGGGAGAGTTTCTTCCCAGGATGATTCTCTCCCATGAAAAGACCCTCCCCTTTTCTTGCTCCAAAGTCGGCGTGAGGATTGTGCGTGCGGCTGTCGGAAAGACAGAGCGTCCATTCTTCGGATGGAAAGTCCGAGGGGGGCGTTGTCCAGCCACCAGCCCCCAAAGAGCGCGGCCGACCCCGGAAAGGGTGCTCGCTCTGCATGATTCGAACCCATGGAGAGCACGACATGGCACAAAAAGCCTCCGCCGCGCAGAAGGCCATCAAGCCTCGGTCCACGGTCGACCGCCCGGAGAGCACCTGGCTGCAGAAGGTCACGGAAGAGCACTACCGCGGCCCTCGCACCCGCAGCAACTGATCACACAGGCACACAAGCCCGTTCAGGGGCCGAAACACGAGTGGAAAGACCCCACCCGGCTTCGAGGCCCTTGAACGGCACCCCCCGCACCAACCCTTTCATCGGAGACTGGCCATGACGCAACTCCTCGCGGGCAAGACGGCTGTCATCACCGGCGCCAGCAAGGGCATCGGACGAGCGACGGCGGAACTCTTCGCCGCCGAAGGCGCCAACGTCGTCATCACGGCGCGCAACCAGGCCGGCATCGACGACGTCGTGGGCGCGATCACCGAAGCCGGCCACACCGCCATCGGTGTCGTGGCCGACTCCGCCGACCCCGCCGCCCCGAGCGCTGTCTTCGGCAAGGCGATCGAGGCGTTCGGCCAGGTCGACATCCTCGTGAACAACGCCGGTTACGGCGACATGTACGCGATCGAGGAAACGACCGATGAGCACTTCGAAGAAGTGGTCCAGATCAACTACTTCGGCGTGTTCCGCTTCTGTCGCGAGGCGGTCCAGCACTTCATCCCGCGCGACGAAGGCGTGATCGTCAACGTGACGTCGGTCAACGGCTCGTTGCCGGTGTGCGGTGTCGCCTACACCTCGACCAAGGGCGCGGTGAACACGATGACCAAGAACATCGCGCTCCGCTTCGCGGGCACCGGCATTCGCTGCAACGCGGTCGCTCCCGGGGAAACCGACACGCCGATGATGCAGGCCTGGGCCGCCGGCGAGCTGCCGGGCGGTTCGACCATGCTCGAGTACGCCGCCACCTACTCGAACACGAAGCTGGCGCCGACGCAGCCGATCGACCAGGCGAACGCCATTCTGTATCTCTCCAGCGACATGAGCCGAGCGGTCACGGGCCGCGTTCTCACCGTCGACAATGGCGCATACATGTACTAGTGAGAAAAAGCACGGCGTGGAGAAGGTCGAAGTCATGCTCGACGAACATGACTTCACGGTCGAGTTGAACGACAACAAGACCGTCGACAGCCTGCTTGGTCATCTCCAGATGGACATGACGGTGGGCGAGGACGGCGGAAGACGTAGGGCTACTGGACCTCTCCAAGTACCAGTACAGGATGACGATCAAACCGGCGTGATGCCCACCCCGGGGGGAAACGACAGGCTTCGCAGTCACACCCCAGGAACGGATTATGACAACGCAACAGCACGAGATCGGCTCGGGCTTCGGGTTCGGCAGCACCGCCGCCGAAGTCCTGAACGGTATCGACCTCACCGGAAAGCTCGCGGTCGTCACCGGCGGCTACTCCGGCATCGGACTGGCGACGACCCGCGCGCTGGTCGCGGCCGGAGCCCATGTCGTCGTCCCCGCGCGGCGGCCCGAGGCCGCCCAGGCCGCGATCGCGGATCTGGACGACGTGGAGGTCGACGAACTCGATCTCTCCGACCTCGACAGCGTCCGCGCCTTCGCGGAGCGCTTCCTCGCCTCCGATCGCGCCATCGACCTGCTCATCAACAACGCCGGCATCATGGCCTGCCCCGAGACCCGCGTGGGTCCGGGCTGGGAGGCGCAGTTCGCGACCAACCACCTCGGCCACTACGCCCTCGTCAACCACCTCTGGCCCGCGCTCGCACAAGGCGGCGCGCGTGTCGTATCGACCTCTTCGCTGGGGCACCAGCTCTCGGACATCCGCTGGGACGACGTCCAGTGGGAGCGCGGCTACGACAAGTGGCAGGCGTACGGGCAGGCGAAGACGGCGAACATCCTCTTCGCCGTACAGCTCGACGCGCTCGGCAAGGACTCCGGCGTGCGGGCGTTCGCGGTCCACCCCGGCAACATCATGACCGACCTGCAGCGCCATCTGCCCCAAAAGGAGATGGTCGCCTTCGGCTGGGTCGACGAGCAGGGCAACATGCTGGCGACCGACTTCAAGACGCCCGAGCAGGGCGCGTCGACCCAGGTGTGGGCCGCCACCTCCCCGCAGCTCGCCAACACCGGCGGCGTCTACTGCGAGGACACCGACGTCGCGGACATCAGGCCTGTGAGCCAGAGCAGCGGTGTGGAGGGCCTCGGCCCGGGCGTGGCGGCGTACGCGATCGACCGTGAGGCCGCGGCACGCCTGTGGCGGCTCTCGGCCGACCTGACCGGCGTGGACGCGTTCCCCGCGGCCTCCTGACGACGCCTACCCCGGCAGGACCGTCACCTGCCCACATGGTGCGGAACACGGACACGGCATCGCCGCGAACCGGTTCCTCGCCCTGTGGGCAGGCCCGACGGTCGACCGCCAGAAGCTCGGCCGATCGACAGAGGCAGCCGCGACGGTCGACGCCGAGGCGGATTTTCGCCCCTTTGTTGCTCCTCGCCGCCCGGATCGAGGAGCTTCTTGACGCCCACCCTCTAATGCAGTGCGGAGCGGATGCCTCGGGTCCTTCTGACCGATGAGGTCCCCTTGAAGACTGGCACCGATTCCGCAG